>JAGTRI010000021.1 GCA_018397065.1 Candidatus Bathyarchaeota archaeon | reverse complement strand
ACAATGGTTCTTTGGTTTCTGAGGCTGTTATTAATGGTTTGGAGAAGCATTACACCGTTTTTAGAAACGGAAGTTTCTTTAAGGTAGTAACCGACCAGCTTGCATGCGTTTATTTACTCAATTATGGGTCAATACCGCTAAGTAATGCAACGTCTGGTCCATTGCCTGACACGTTTTATCAGGATGTTAACGGAGCCTACGTGGGTAAAGAATTTTACATTTTAGGATTAGGATCCGATTATAGTATAGGGTACGCGGTTATAGCACTAGAGAAGTCTGTGGTGACTGTTACTAGAGAAGATGGGCAAGAGAGAAGTTTTTCGCTGGACGCCAACGCATGGAAAGAACTATTGTTGTATCCATTTAAAGCCTTCAAAATTAAGTCCACTGGCTACATCATAGTTCAGTCGGGGAGACCTGTAGATAGGTGGGGCAATGCAAGAACCTTTTATGTCCCGAGTGTTCATGGTGGTTTTGTCGGTACAGCCTTCTATTCTTGGGCAAACTCCGATTGGGACTGGACTGAAAGCTATGGATTTCGAGTATCATGTGTGAAAGATGCCTCAATCACTATTTGGAATCTTGAAACAAAAGAAAAAATATTATCCGCAAATATTCTAGGAGGCGTTGGGCGTGGCTTTAAACCACAAGCACCTGCTATTTTTGTGCAAAGTGACAAACCAATTACGCTTGCGTACTTCCATAATGGCTCAATTCAGAGTTCAGTTGGAAACGAAGGAATTTACGGGGCTTACGGTTCAGGAGTTGGGTACTTTGGTGTTAGGCCGGGTGAGGAGACTTCTTTCTTCCTTTCTATAGATTCATACGTTGAAGCTTACATCTTTGCTTCTGAGGACACTGAGATAACTGTGGACGGCGATGTCTATTCTATTAAAGCAGATTCATACTATTTGATTACAACTCCTGGGTCTCACGTAATAAGCTCTAATAAGAATGTGATTGTTGAAACTTTGAACTGGCCTAACACTCCTGAGTATCAAGGTCTTATATATAATGGGGTTCAGATACCGGCTGTGCAAACAGTTGATGTTAAAGTAAACGTACAGTTGACTCCTTTAGGCGGACTCCCAATATTGTATATTATTGTGGGAGCTGCGGTGATCGTTGTAGGCGTTGTAATAGGATTAATTGTTGTGAGAGGACGCAGCAAAAAGTAACATAGACAAATACTACGTTATTCAGCGATTATTAGGTAAAAATTTTATCCTCAAGTATCGCCTTTATAAAGCGAATGTGCAATGTTGCAAATTCGCCAAAACGTCAAGAATCTTTTGGAATTCACCGCCCCAGTTTTTTTGGTGTTTTGCTCTTTTTCATTTGTATGGTACTCAAATGTTTCTAAGTCGCTTGCTCAGCAGGAATACACGTACTACGGCTATGTTCCAGCAAAGATGTGGCAGTATAATCTTGTTGACGATAACGACCTTAATTCAGGTTGGACATTTGAATCGGGTTCAGCATCAAGCGCTGGGCTGGTTGTTGCTGTAGGAATGCGTGACAATACCCATGTTAAGGTTTACAGCTTAGACAATGGTTCTTTGGTTTCTGAGGCTGTTATTAATGGTTTGGAGAAGCATTACACCGTTTTTAGAAACGGAAGTTTCTTTAAGGTAGTAACCGACCAGCTTGCATGCGTTTTGCTCTTAGATTATGGTTCAGTTCCCTTTGGCAACGAGTCGAACATGCCTACGCCTAAGACGTTCTATCAGTCTACAAGCGGAACGTATGCTGATAAAGAATTTATTCTATTAGCCACAGCAGGCGATTTCATAAGCGCTCAGTACACAATTTTTGCTTTGGAGGATGCTGAAATCACGGTGACAAGAGAGGACGGTCAAAAATGGGAATACACGTTGAAAGCTAATTCTTGGAAAACGTTGATGTTGCTGCCGCCTTTAGCTGCTTTCAAAGTCGAGTCTACTGGTAACATTATGATTCAATCAGGCAGTCTGCCGGATGCTTGGGGAGAACCGCAAACTTTTTTTGTGCCCTCAGTTGAAGGAGGATTTGTTGGAAAAACTTTCTATTCTTGGTCAACAACTAGCTGGGATGCTACGGAAAGTTACGGGTTCAGAGTTTCAGCTGCAGAAGACACAACTGTTACGGTATGGAACCTTGAAACCAAAGAAATAATCTTAAAAGCAGAAGTTAAAGCGAACAGCGGATTAGGCTTCAAACCCAAAGCGCCAGCAATCGTTGTACAAAGCGACAGACCAATCACGCTTGCCTATCTTCATAATGGCTCGCTTGAAAACATTAACGGACGAGGAATGTACAGCGCATACGGGTCAGGCGTTTCATATTTCGGTGTGAAGCCAAGTGAAGAAACGTCAATTTATCTTCCCGTAGACTCATTCGTTGAGGCTTACATTTTCTCAAATGAAGAAACAGAAATCACCTTAGACAGCGAAGTCTATACAATAGGCGCTGACTCGTACCATCTACTAACACAACCCGGAACGCACCTAATTCGCTCTAACAAAAATGTGGTTGTTGAAGTTCTAAATTGGCCTTCTACACCAGAATATCAGGGCCTTCAGTATGATGGAGTTCAGATACCCAGCATACAAACGGTTAGCACAGTTTCAAATGTAAAAATCACGCCTTTAGAGGCCGGAATACCCATAATGTACATTTTGATGGGAGTCGCAACTGCAGCAGCTGCAATTATAATGTTTCTTTTTGTGAAAAGCCGCAGCAAAAAATAGTACTATATTTGCCAATTTCAACCACGCTGGTTTTTGGAAACCATTATAAGAACAATCAATTTACTTACTTGCAGTGATTAATGTTGTCATTAAAATTCAGTGCAAAACCAAATTTGGTCATAATAACGACTTTTTTGCTTTTATCATGCAATTTCCTTATACTTCTCTCGCTATCAAATGTCCATGAAAGTTACGGTCAGGAGAAATACACGTATTACGGCTACGTTCCAGCCAAAATCTACAATTACAATCTTACAGACAACGATGATTTAAATTCAGGCTGGAGGCTTGACACAGGCTCAGTGGCTGAAGCTGCTTTAGTTGCAATCACAGCTACGAAGGACGATACGCATATTTGGGTTTACTGCTTGGATAATGGTTCTCTAGTTTCAGAAGCTATAATAGACAGCATGCAGACACACTACGTTGTTTTTAGGAACGACACCTTCTTCAAGGTAGAGACAAGCAAGCTAGCAAATGTCCTGCTTTTGAATTATGAAGAAGTTCCCCTTGATGCTAAAAGTGTAACCGC
The DNA here is from genome assembly GCA_018397065.1 of Candidatus Bathyarchaeota archaeon. Classification (GTDB taxonomy): domain Archaea; phylum Thermoproteota; class Bathyarchaeia; order Bathyarchaeales; family DTEX01; genus JAGTRI01. The sequence continues at coordinate 16,567 of JAGTRI010000021.1, read as the reverse complement.
TTATCCTTTGCCTTTCACGTTTCACCAGGACGTAAACGGAGCCTACGTTGGTAAAGAGTTTGTTTTCATGGCAGTCCAATTTAATATTTATCTTCAATACACGGTTTTTGCCCTTGAAGACTCTAAGGTAACTGTAACAAGAGAAGACAACAACGTTCAGACTTTCTCACTTAAGGCCAACGGCTACAAAAGGCTGATATGGGAACCCTTCACGGTGTACAAAGTCGAGTCTACAGGGAACATTATGATACACTCAGGAAACATCGACGGAACCACGTTTTTCGTGCCGTCCGCTGAAGGAGGATTCGTAGGAAGAAACTTCTATTCATTATCGAACACCAACTGGGATGCAACAGAAAGCTACGGATACAGAATCTCAGCCACACAGGACACGACGGTTACAGTTTGGAGTTTAGAAACTAAAGAAAAAATTTTAACAGCAAACGTCAAGGCAAACAGTGGACTGGGTTTCAAACCTAAAGCGCCAGCTATTTTTGTTCACAGCAACCAGCCAATTACACTTGAATGTATCCACAATGGTTCAATCATGAGGTCTGCAAGCGGAATCTACGGCGCATACGGGTCGGGAATAGGGTTTTTCGGAGTTAGACCAAACGAGGACACGCCGTTCTTTCTGCCAGTAGAGTCTTATGTTGAGGCTTACGTTTTTGCTTTTGAAGATACAGAGATCACCGTAGACGACAATGTGTATTCGATTGAAGCTGACTCTCATTATGTGATAACCACACCTGGAACACACATAATTAGAGCCAACAAAAAAGTGATCGTAGAAACATTAAATTGGCCTTATACTCCTGAGTATCAAGGGCTGCAGTACAGTGGAACAGCGATACCGTGCATACAGACTACAGACGTAATTCCAGAAGTCAAGTTGACCCCAATCGAAGAAGCTGGTTTTCCAATAATGTACATCATAATTGGAGCTGCAGCTGCGGCAGCAGGAGTTATCGCACTGCTTCTGATAAGAAGTCGAAGAAAAGAATAACATAGATACACTTACATAAAATAATCAACTAAGCAGTTTAAAAATGTAGGATTGACGGCAACGATATTAAGACAGATTTCTGAACCTCGTCTGTGCCCCAGCTGTTTTCTTACTCATTAAAAATATGCATATAAGGTTATAGCTTTAAATGAAAGAATCGCTCAGTGAACAGTAATGGAATGGGGTTTAGATGTCAGATCATAAAGTCAAAGACATAAAGTTAGCAAACGAAGGCAGTCTTCTCGTAGACTGGGCATCAAAACACATGCCTGTATTAAGCCAAATAAAGCAGAGGTTCATAGACGAAAAGCCTCTTAAAGACTTAATGATTGGCGCATGTCTCCACGTAACCAAAGAAACAGCTGTGCTTGTTGATGTTTTAAGAGCTGGCGGCGCGAAGGTAGCGGTGTGCGGCTCTAATCCGCTTTCCACTCAAGACGAGGTTGCTGCTTTCCTGGCAAAGTCTGGGGTCAGCGTCTATGCTTGGCGTGGTGAAACAACCGACGAGTACTATTGGTGTCTAAACAAAGTAATTGATCAAAAACCCACGATAACATTGGACGACGGCGCAGATCTCGTAAGTACCATACATACTTCTAGAAGGGAACTCTTGGACGCTGTCAAGGGTGGAACAGAGGAAACCACAACTGGCGTAATTAGACTCAGAGCGATGAACCAAAAGGGAAACTTGAAGTACCCAATAATTGCCGTGAATGACGCGTACACAAAATATCTTTTCGACAACCGATACGGCACAGGCCAAAGCACAATTGACGGAATATTAAGAGCCACCAATGTCCTGATTGCCGGAAAAAGGTTTGTCGTCTGCGGTTACGGCTGGTGCGCCCGTGGCATCGCGCTAAGAGCCAAAGGCTTAGGTGCAAACGTCATTGTGACTGAAGTCAATCCGCTACGGGCACTCGAAGCCGTAATGGACGGATTCCAAGTTATGCCTATCTCAGATGCTGCGGAACAAGGGGACATTTTTGTCACCGCCACTGGAAACCTGAATGTGATAAGAAAAGAGCACCTGCTTAAAATGCGCGACGGCGCATTGTTGGCAAACAGTGGACACTTCAACGTTGAAATAAGCCTTCCTGACCTTGAGCAAATCTCGGTTTCAAAAAGGATAATGAGGCCAAACCTTGAGGAATACACGTTAAAGAACGGTCGAAAATTGTACTTGCTTGCTGAGGGTAGACTTGTAAACTTGGCTTCAGCTGAAGGCCACCCTTCGGAAGTCATGGACATGTCTTTCTCTAACCAAGCATTGTGCGTGGAGTATTTGGCGAAGAATCCCCAGTTGAAGGTTGGAGTCTACGGTGTTCCTAAAGAAATTGATGAGCTTGTTGCACGTTTGAAGCTTTCTGGAATGGGCGTCAAAATAGACGAAATGACCGAGGAACAGAGGAAATACGTTTCGAGCTGGGAAGCTGGCACAACTTAGGAAACCGAATTTTGTTCATCGCCTAGTTGATTCCGCTTTCTTAGGGCTAACGTAAAAGGTGTAATGTTTGAACATCAACGACTTGAGTTGCCTAAAAGAAATCGCGAACAATGTTCGTTTAGCTGTAATGCCTCTCATTGGAACATTTGAGTCAAGGAAAGTTCTTGGAAGAGGATTCGGCGGAGACCGAACGTTGCTCATCGACGAAGTTGCTGAAAACTCAATAACAAAATTCCTCGAAGAAAACGGCCTTTCCTGCATCTTTATAGGAGAGGAACGGGGAGTCAAAAAATTTGGAGAAAAACCAACGCAATACATGATTGTTGACGCTGTAGACGGAACAACCAACGCGACAAGAGGCGTAAGCTTTGTTTCAACTTCTCTCGCTGTGTCGCCAACCAACGATTTAGGCAGCATCGAGGTTGCCTTGGTCATGAATCTATGCTCAGGCGAAACGTTTGAAGCTAAAAAAGGAGAGGGAGCCAAGTTTCAAGGTAAAGAAATCAAGACTTCTGAGACTCTTTATCTTAAAGATGCGATTTTGGGAATTGATGTTTCACGTGCACCAAACACCGTGGAGCTCGCAGTTCCACTCATGAAAAAAGCTAGATGCGTAAGAGCTTTCGGTTCAGCGTCTCTCGAGATTTGTCATGTGGCTTCAGGTTTTCTCGACGCATACGTTGACTTAAGAGGCGCGCTTCGAACCTTAGATATTGCTGCTGCTTTGCTGATCGTAAAAGAGGCGGGAGGAACCATGACCCAGCATAACGGTGCAGGATTTAATGGTTATCTTCTAACTGAAATGAACCGTTTTTCAGTCATAGCCGCAGCCAACAAAACTTTACACCGAGATATCTTTACATTTTTAGCTAAATCATAATCATTAGTGTGAGTGCTCATGCCACAAATGGTTAACCAACTTTCGCTACTAAGTCCAGAGGGTGCTTTTTTGCTTAGCAGCGGTTCAGAACGAATCATGGTCATCTCTGACCTTCACATAGGGTGGGAGGTTGCCTTAGCTGAAGAAGGCGTCCATGTGCCTTCGCAGACAAAAAGGCTTTTTGAAAAGCTTAAAGGGCTTCTCTTCTCCCAAAAACCCGATCGGCTAGTAATTTTAGGCGATATTAAGCATACTGTTTCAAAAATCGACTTTGAGGAGTGGAGGGATGTCCCATGGTTCTTTGAGGAAACATGTAAGGTTGTGCCAAGAGTACAAGTTGTTCCCGGTAATCACGATGGAGACTTAGAGGCTTTGTTGCCGGAATCTGTGGAGCTCCTTTCTCCAAGAGGCCTCGTGTTAGGCGACGTGGGGCTTTTCCACGGTCACAGTTGGCCAGATACCCAAATGCTTGGTTGCACTATGCTTGTTGCTGGTCATGTTCATCCGGTAGTCGTTTTTTCTGATCCAATAGGTTTTCGCATAACAAAGCAGGTGTGGATTCTGGCATCGTGCAACAAGATGCTTTTAGCAAAGCGCGTTCTTAAAGGCAACAACGTTAGCCTGAAAAAGGATGAGAATCCACAGGATGTTTTGAGAACGAAGTTTGGCAGTGACCTTAAAGCTGAGTCTTTTCTTATTATGCCATCTTTCAACGACTATTTAGGTGGCCAAGCTGTAAATGTTTCATCTATCTCTAGAAATAAAAAGTTTGAGGGGTTCATTGGTCCTGTTCTCCGTTCTGGAAGTGTAAATCTTGACGAGGCTGAAACATACCTTTTAGATGGAACCTTTCTTGGGTCAATTAAGCATCTGAGAAAACTAAGTTAAAATAGCGATGTTGCTTTATAAGCAGATTAAGAAAAGGAACCACAGATGGAAAAAAATAAAACGGAAACTCAAACTCTTCAAGAAATTTGTCTTTTTGCTAAGGCTAACAAATCTTTAACTGAAAACCATTTTTCTATGCTAAAAACCATTTTCGGTCAACGTTTTTGTAATGCGTGGGAAGCTATTGAAGATTCAAGGGTTAAGAGATACATTTTTAAGCCAAGCGACCGCGTGGTTTGGATTGTTGTTGGAAAGAAACGTGATTACCTCATTTTGCCTAATGCTGGTTTTTGTTCTTGCGACGATTTTTATTTTGGTGTTATGGAAGGGAGGTCTTTTCTTTGTTACCATCTTATTGCTCAGAAGCTTGCTGAAGCCTTAGGTCGGTATGATTTAATAGAGGAAGACGACGAATTATATGAAGTATTAATGAAAGAATGGAAGGAAGTAACAACTTAAATATTTGCATTTACACATTAGTTGGAGGCTGGAAATCACATGACAATTGAAGAATACTTCAGTACAATCATCTGGATCTTGATGGGATTAGCATTCATCGCAATTTCACTTATATTCCTATACATGATCTACGGCGAAGGAGAAGAAACAACCCAATCAGAAAGCCCAACGAAAGCCATAAAAGTTTCAGGCAAAATAATCCAAATCACAATGATGCTCCAATGTTTTTGAAGGAAATGGACTTTAAAGGTTGGACTCGTAAAAACGTTCATAACTTAAATTTCTTTTAAACAACTTACGTTTGGAGGTCTGTTCAAATAATTTTTAATTCTTTTTTGTTGATTTCCAAGTAGTTGATGTGTCAAAGATGACAATGAAGGATCTTATTCAGAAAATTCTTGAATTCCGCCCTGATCTGACAAAGGATAAAATAGACGAGATGATTAGGGCGAAAATGGAGGAAGCTAAAGGTTTTTTGACGTTTGAAAGCGCTGTACGGGCGGTTGCAACAGACTTAGGGATTGAACCAACTGGCATTTCGTTTGAGCAGAAAACGTCGATTAAGGATTTAGTTTCTGGACTTGGAGATGTAACAATAGTTGCCCGTGTCATTTTCGTTGGCCCTCTACAAAAATTTACTAACCCAGATGGTAGGAATGGAAGTATGAGGCACCTCGTGGTTGCAGACAAGACTGGAGAACTGATGGTTGTCCTGTGGGACAGTAACGCGGACACTACTGATCCGCCTAATATACTTGGTCGCCTTGCACAATTTTCGCATGGATATGTGCGTTTAGGTTTGAACAATAACCTTGAATTGATCATTGGCTCAAAAGGAAGTCTTAAGCTCATATCAAACGACTTGCATGAAACCGCGATTCCAACTTTGACGTTTTTTCATAAAAAAATCAAAGAGATGTCAACGCAAACAAAAACAGTTAACGTTATCGGCGCTGTTGCTGAAATCTCAGCTGTTTCAACCTTTAGCCGAGAAGATGGTGGTTCAGGGCAACTTCAAAAAATTGAGATTGAGGATGAAACGGGCTCGGTCTCCGTTGTTTTTTGGAACACAAAGGTTCAGGAATTAGCAGATGTCAAAGTTGGAAGTTTAATTCAAGTTTTTGGAGCGAAAGTGAAAGAGGCATATAACGGGGGCATTGAGCTCCATGTGGATTCGTCGACTAACATCTCTGTTTTGAACTTTTTGCCTTTGGGATACGAAGGATTCTCGGTAAAACCTATAGAAATAAGGAACCTTAAGCCTGGTTTGAAGGTCACGGTTGAGGGAAAAGTTGCATCTCAACCCCTGTTTCGAGATGTAACAACTTCGAAGAACGAAAAGGTTAGGTTGGCTTCTTTTGAGTTAGAAGATAAAACAGGAAAAATATCTGTGTTTTTGTGGAGAGACTGCGCAGCCTTAGCTGAAGGGCTTTCGGTGAATACAAAAATAAGGCTTAGACGAGTCTATGTGGATTATGGTTCCTTTGGAAGGCTCATTTTATCCTCAAGTTTAGGGACAAACCTAGATCGGATCTAAGCATCTGTTCTGAATCAAAACCTTTTAGACTTGTGTCTAAACCTTGTTTACTTTTTTGTTAGTACTATTTCCATTGTTGAAACATTGGATTTCGGTTTATCGGGGCTTGAAAGTTCTTGTGTGCCTATCTCGATTTTTTCGACTACCACGTCTTTCATGAACACTCGTCGTAGAAGTTCCGCTGTGTCTACTGCTCTGCTAATGGCTCTCCCTCGGGCTTTAACGACCACTCTTTTAGAACCAACATTAAATGATGTTAGGCAAGCAATAACGTACTTCATCACTGGCTTTTGTCCTATTAAGATGTGGTTTTCTTCAGATTTTCCCACGGTCTTCGGTTCTATTTTTTCTTCTGTTTTCAATTCAGTTTTTTGCTCGGTTTTTTCCACCGTTTTCTTTACAATCTTCTTTTCAGGTTTCTTTGCGGATTTCTCAGCCATACGGTTTTCCTCCTATTGAATTGGTTGACATCATCAGTTTTGGGTTGAATAGCATAATGAGGTTCGTTGGTGTTTTTATATCTTTCTATGAAGCCCAGATTTGCTATCATACAAAATATTGAAGCAGAATCGTTAGGAGAAATCCTGCTGCAGGAAAAATCAATGTCGCTGTTTTCTTCGCTCTTTTTGCTCCTTCCACAACAATCAATGAAAGTTTATCAATTTGCTGTTCACCGATAACCTTAACTCCTTGAACAGTCACGCGTTGCCAAGAAACTTCCGCGGATTCAAGGTTTTCAGAAGCTTTTGTTGCTGCCTTTTTGATTTCTTCCATAAGCTTTTCGTGGCTGACAGCTTCGCCTACGGGATTGTATCCACGCTTATTTAGTACGACGGCGTTGACCATGTGAGTGTCTGTTGTGAAAATTTCTCCATTGGTTATGCCAAGTTCATAAAGGTTCGAAAGTATTTTTTCTCTTAACCCAGATACCATGTTGTTTCCGTCGATGGTGACATACGCGGTCACCTCGTTTCCTGTCTTAATCAATGTCACTGTTATTCCACCTGGCCCAAACCCTTCGTTTACTGAAAACTCGGAAGGAACAACTTTTGCAACTCCAACCTCGAACGGTGTTTTTTTGGTTTTACAAGCAAGTTCAATAGCTGTTTTGGATGCTTTCTTCAAAGGTTCGATGGCCTTCTCAACTTCAAAGGGACCTTCGATACTGTTGTGAGCATCAACAGCTATTGCATAAGAAAGCCCACTTTTTTGAGCCTCTGATAAAATAGCCTCGTATAACTCTAATGGCAGATCCTCCATTGTCTTAGGCGCAAGCGTCAAGGTAACAAAGGCGCAGTCTCCAAAAATCTGACACCCCGCTGTTGCCCCATCAAGATTAACAGTCACAAACGGTGTTGCCTTGGTTCCAAAAACGTCAAATTTTACGTTTTTCCCCAATTGTTCAAGAAATTTTTGATTTTGAATTTGGGATGCCAAATCCACTTCGTGACCTGAGATTCCATGTGGAACAGAAACGATGCACTTTAGATTTTTTTCAAGATAACTTTGGATCAGGCTGGGGATTGCGCTGCTTCCGATGTTTTTGAATGGTCCTGCGTGAAGCATAGGAACAACTATGACTGTTTTGAGTTTATCTTGTGTTTTGAATGTTATAAGTGAAACTGAGATTTCACGTTCTTCGCTGAGCTGTTCAAGAATTTCTTCAAAGGGCTTCTCTGCACCCTCAGTCCAGTTTACAAGAAACGCTTTCACCAGTTTAATTGACGGAATTCTCAGCGTTTTTATGCCTACGGAATTTTGGTCTGCTAAAAAACCTTGGACACTTATGAAGGCGGTAATGATAGCTAGAACAATGTAGATCAGTGAAAACTGCAGATTTTCGAATCCAAAATAAGCAAACAAAATTAAAATGACAAAAAGCAGAGGCTGCAAAACCGATGCAAGTAGAGTTCTTGGAAAACTTTTGAATGATAAAACTTCGAAAACAAGGAAACTTAAGGATATAGAAACAAAAAAACCTATTGCTGCAATTTTTGACCAGAAAGCGCTGCTGCCAAAGCAAGATGATAATATGGTTGCTATGCAAACGAAAAGAGTAATAACTAGGTTCGAAACAAGTGAAAACGACGTGCATCTTCTCAGACCCAATATAGGGTCATTTCTCAAAACAATTTTACTCACAACTTGGTTTGCCAACAAAGATGTAATAAAAAGTAACCCGCCAAAACAAATTCCTAAGCCAAATCCTGTAACAGTGGCTGAAAGCGAGAGTTGCACGATTATGCCTGTTGCAAGGCACTGAAAAAACAAGTATGCAACAATTTTCTTATATGATGGAAAAGTGAAAAGCAGCGAGTACCGGTTAATAGCTTTGTCCATGTTTTCTCTATGCAAGGCAAAGTCTCCGTGAAACCATAATCATAGTGATATAAACATATTCAAAAATGTTAAGGTATTTACATTACTATGCCTATTCCAGAGAATGAACCGAAGAATTTTAATTAAAAAATTGAAAAAACAAATGGATCAAAGGTCTGAATTATGGTGAGCGCTCTTTAATCTAAGTGTTAAAATGGATAGAAAGATTTATCTATTTATTATCGTACTTTTCTGATGAAGGATAATGTCAAATAATACGCCTCCGCCCACCGTTTTGCAGATACTTGAACGTCACTTGGGGCGGAAAGTCCACGTTATACTAGACCAATCCTACGGGTACGAAGGCATCCTAATGGCTGTGTCAAGAGAACCACCAGGCCTATGGCTCTCAGAAGGAAAAGCAACAGTTCTCCGTTCAACAATCGCACAACCAATACCACAAGTCGTAAGCCGCGAAGACAGAAGCGAAGTATTCATAAACCTGAGCTCAGTCCTAAGACTAGAAGTCCTCCACGAAGACTAAATCATTTATTGAACGCTAAAAATACATTAATACCAATTTTCGCGGGAGTTAAATAAGAGGTAAGGCCGAAAAATGGACGAAATTCTATAGGAGCACTGTCAGAGACTCACTTCTTCACCGTAGCAGTCTTTAATTGTCTAGCGTAGACGTATAATGCTTCAAGCATTCTGTTTCTGTCTTGGTTTGCCTCGATTATCTTAACAAAACCGCTTCCCACTATCACAGCATCAGCACCGTTCTGGAGCACTGTTTTAACATGCTCAGGTTGTGATATCCCAAATCCAACTGCGAGAGGAACACTGCCACATGTAACTTGATGCGCCATTCTAATCAGCTTAATCGTAGAATCATGAATTTTTTCTCTTATACCAGTAACTCCGAAGACAGAAACAAGATAAAGAAACCCCGAGGTGTACTCAATAATATTTCTTAGCCTTTCAATAGAGGTCGAAGGAGCAGCAAGAAAAATTGTGTCTATCTCATAAGCTTCAGCAATCTTCTTGTATTCATCTGCCTCCTCGATGGGAAGGTCGGGAACAACAACTCCATCTATCCCCGAAGCCTTAGCTAAATCGAAAAAATTCTTTATACCCATCCTGTAGATCAGGTTAAAGTATGACAAGACGACCAAGGGAACATTGTTCTCTTTTCTGATTTCCTCAGACATCCTGAAAACCTTCCTAACTGTTGTTCCAGCCTTCAGAGATCTTGCTGTTGCTGCTTGAATAACAGGTCCATCTGCAATCGGATCTGAAAAAGGGATTCCAAGCTCAACAATGTCGGCTCCTCCCTTAACGAGAACATGAGCAATCTTGGCAGTATACGCTGGATCAGGATCGCCTGCGGTGATATAGGCTATTAAGCCTCCTTCGTTCTGTCTTCTCAGTTTCAAAAATGTTTCTACTATCCTCTTCATATTGATTCACCGAGATATTTAGCTACTACTTCCACATCCTTGTCTCCTCTCCCAGAAAGCGTAATAACAATCGCTTTGTCTTTTCTCAAAGTCTCAGCTAGCTTCATGGCAAACGCCAATGCGTGAGAAGGCTCCAACGCAGGAACAATTCCCTCGCTTCTTGACAATTTAAGAAAAGAATCTACGGCTTCTTTGTCTGTGACTGCAACAAATTGTGACCTTCCAAGACTTTTAAGAAATGAGTGCTCCGGTCCAACCCCTGGATAGTCAAGCCCAGCTGAGATGCTGTGCGTGTTAAGTATTTGGCCTTCTTCGTCTTGAATAATGTACGTAAGCATTCCGTGAAATACACCTTCAACTCCCCCGCATATCGAGGCAGCGTGCTTTCCTGAGCTAAGCTCTTCTCCACCAGCTTCTACACCGTACAGTTCAACTTCAGCGTCATCCAAAAAAGGGTAAAACGTACCAATCGCGTTGCTTCCGCCGCCCACACAAGCAACAAGAGCGTCTGGAAGCCTGCCTTCTTTCTCGTAAAACTGACTTCTTATTTCATTTCCAATGACACTTTGAAAATCCCTAACCATCATAGGATAAGGGTGTGGACCAACCGCGGAGCCTATAAGATAATAAGTGTCCTGAACGTTCGCCACCCAATCCCTTAAGGCTTCGTTGATAGCGTCCTTAAGGGTTCTCGACCCAGAATCAACGCAGTGAACGTCGGCACCTAACATTTTCATCCTAAAAACGTTAAGCCTTTGCCTTTTCATGTCGTCAGCACCCATGTAAATCTCCGAACGCAGACCAAGAGCCGCACAAGCCATTGCCGTTGCTACACCATGTTGCCCAGCGCCAGTTTCAGCAATAACTCTTCTTTTACCCATCCTTTTCGCCAACAAAGCCTGTCCTAAAGTATTATTTATTTTGTGAGCCCCACCGTGTGCTAAATCTTCACGTTTCAAGTAAACTTTTGCTCCTCCTAATGTTTTTGTTAAGTTTTCAGCAAAATACAACGGCGTGGGTCTTCCAGCATAATCTTTGAGGCAATAGTTAAGTTGCCTTTGAAACTCAGGGTCTTCTTTAGCCTGTAAGTACGCCAATTCCAATTCCTTAATTGCCGTCATTAAGGTTTCGGGTACGAACTGCCCTCCATATTTCCCGTACTTTCCGCACACGGGATACTTTTGCAGCCTCAACAAACATCTACTTCCTTTGCTCGTTTTATGAACTCAAGCACTCTGCGTCTGTCCTTAGCCCCTGAGCGAGACTCGATGCCGCTTGAAACATCCACAGCATATGGCTTAACAACCCGTATAGCCTCCTCCACGTTTCCAGGAGACAAGCCGCCTGCAAGGATTAACGGCTTTGGCTGAATAATGTCCCTTATTTGCCTACTTAGATTCCAATCATGAGTCTTCCCAGTGCCCCCGTAAGCTCCGTGAACATGAGAGTCAACCAAAACTGCATCAAACTTTTTAGACATCTTAAGAGCAGCAGAAAAAGCACTTTCAGATTCAGCCTGAACAGCGCCTATTAAACGTGTATTTGGAAGGGCCTCACGTATTTTCTCATCAAATCTGAGGCCGTGAACTTGAACTATGTCGGGATTAAGTTTTTCATAAATTCTCTTTAGACTCCTTAAGTTTGTAAAAACCGTCACCGCAACTGACTCAACGAACACAGGTGTAGCCTTAATCAGTCTCTTAGCCTCATCAAAAGAGAGGTTTCTGGGTGACTGGGGAACACCTACCACAAAGCCTACGGCGTCTGCTCCAGATTCTACAACCATGTTTAAGTCTTTAAAAGAGGTTATTCCACATACCTTAACCCTAACTCGACTCAAACCGCTTCCACCAGCTCGCTAACTTTTGTTTTTATGCATTCCGCCCTCATCACGGTCGTTCCTACAAGAAAGGCTTTGACACCAAATCCTCGCATCAAACGAATATCGTCAGCGCTGCTGATGCCACTTTCAGCAATTATTACCCTATCAACGGCATAAGAGTCCAACTGAACATATTTGATTGTGTTAAGATCCAACTTAAGTGTCCTTAAGTCACGATTGTTCACTCCAATCAAGTCAGTGGATGTTTCTAATGCAGAAAGAAATTCGTCTCTTGTATGAACTTCTAAAAGCACCTCTAGACCCTTTGAATGAGAAAAATCAATCAAATCTTGAACACTTTCCTCGCAATATCCCCTGTGGAAAAGTGTCTGAATTAGCAGTATAATGTCTGCACCAAATCGGTAAGCCGCCTCAATCTGCACATGACTCAATATGATATCTTTCATAAGAATTGGGATATTCACTTCTTTCCTAGCTTCCGCGACGTGTTTTAGCTTGCCTCTGAAGTGTTTCGGCTCAGTTAATATAGAGAGCCCAACAGCTCCTCCCTCCTCCATTTCTCTAGCAATCTGCTTTACGCTACCGTTTTCTCTTAACACGCCAAGAGACGGCGAAAAAAACTTTATTTCAGAAATAATCGCCGCCTTTTTACACCGGAGGATTGCTTTTCTCAAGCTTAAATGTAGGTTTCTTTCCTCCGCAAGAGTTTCATAGTATCCCTCTCTAATTGTCTTTATTGCGTCTTGAGCTAAAATATCAAGAAAATCAAGCATATTTTTTCTCCAACTCCTCCAGAACAGATAGGTCTCCATCTGACGTTTTTATCATCATTTTCAACTTTTTGTAAGCAGATCCACTCTCTATTGACTCGGAGGCTAACTTAGCTCCGTAGGCTAGATTGTCTGCCAAGCCGCTTACCGCAATAGCCGCAGCTGCATTAAGAAGCACCATGATTCTTCTCGAATCTTGAGCGTCCAAAGAATCATTAAGCAGTTTAAACGCAATTTCTGCACTTTCTTCAGGTGTGGTTTCGCTTGTACTCCTGAGTTCTACTGGCTTTAAACCAAAATCCTTTGGCTCTATCTCTTTTACGGAAACTTGGCCGTTCTTTAGCCATGCTAGCAATGTCTTGCCAGTGGGTGAAACTTCATCCAGCCCCTCTAAACCGTGGACAACCATAGCTTCTTCGCAGCCAAGTTCTTTTAGAACATAAGCCATCGGTTGAACCCACTCTTTACTGTAGACTCCGAGAACTTGGGCGTCGGCGCTAGCAGGATTAGTAAGTGTCCCCAAGAGGTTGAAGACTGTTCGGATCCCAATTTCTCTTCGCGGTCCAACAGCAAATTTCATGGCGGGATGGAACTTTGGCGCAAACATGAAGCCGACGCCGACTTCTTCAATGACCTTTTCAATTTTTTCAGGTTCAAGATCTAAGTTTAGACCAAGCTTCTCTAGCAGATCAGCGCTTCCGCACTTGCTGGTAAAGGATCTATTGCCGTGTTTTGCTACGGTAACTCCTGCGCCTGAAGCAACGAATGCTGAGACACTGCTCACGTTGAAAGTCTTAATTCTGTCTCCGCCAGTTCCACAAGTATCTACAAGACGCCCTGAAACTCTTGGGCTAATTCTAAAGCAAAATTCTCTCATCGTCTCTGCGAATGCTGAAATCTCCTGTACCGTTTCACCCTTCATTCTTAGGGCGGTGATGAACGCTCCAATCTGAGCGTCAGTTGCAACGCCAGACATAATTTCCTTCATTATTTCTTTTGATTCGTAATAAGTTAGGTCGATGTTCCTAACAAGTTTGTCGATGCCTTCCCTGATCATGATCTCATTCGCCCCTAAGAAAATTTTTTATAATCATCTTTCCACTGGTTGTAAGTATGGATTCTGGGTGAAATTGCACGCCTTCAATTGGATACTTCACGTGCCTAACACCCATAATCTCTCCATCGTCAATAGTCTCAGATGTTATCTTCAAACATGAAGGCAAAGAATCCATGTCTCCAACCAAAGAGTGATAGCGTGCAGCAACCAGAGGATTTTCTAATCCCCGAAATACACCTTCGCCATCGTGCCTCACCAAACTTGTCTTGCCATGCATCAATTTCTTAGCACGAATTATTTTTCCGCCAAAAGTGGAAATGATCCCTTGATGCCCCAAGCAGACGCCTAGAACTGGTATTTTCGGCCCTAGGACCTTTAGGATCTCGGAACAAACTCCGAAATATCGTCTATCTTCAGGCGTGCCTGGACCTGGTGAGATCACAATTCTTTCTGGATGTAGATTCACCGCCTGTTCCAAAGTTATTTTGTCGTTTCTGTAAACGATTGGGTTGGCTCCGTACTCCCCTATACATTGAATTAGGTTATAAACAAAAGAGTCATAGTTATCTATCACAAGGACCCTCATTCCGAATCCTCCGCAATCTCCAGTGCCTTCATTAGGGCTTTAGCCTTGTACTCGGTTTCAAACCATTCCTTCTCTGGCACTGAGTCTGCAACTATGCCTCCTCCTGCCTGGATTGAACATCTGGTTCCGTCAGCCACAAGTGTTCTTATTGTAATGGCAAAGTCGGCGTTGCCGTTATATGAGAAATAACCAACCGCGCCTGCATAAGGTCCTCTCCTCGTCGGCTCGGATTCTTCAATAATCTCCATCGCCCTAACCTTTGGAGCGCCTGAAACTGTTCCAGCAGGAAAAACGGCCCTCAACGCATCGAAACAGTCACAGTCGCCTCTAAGGACGCCTCTAACGTTGGAAACGATGTGTTGAACGTGGCTATACTCATGGACCTTCATGAATTCTGGAATGTCCACAGTTCCAAACTTTGAAACTCTGCCTATATCGTTCCGAGCGAGGTCGACAAGCATAACGTGTTCAGCACGTTCCTTGGGGTCGCAGAGAAGATCTTTTGCCAAAGCCGCATTGGCAGCACCATCCTGTAGCCTTGGTCTCGTGCCTGCAATGGGAAAAGTCTCCACATGGTTTCCGTCAACCCTTACAAGCATCTCAGGGCTTGATCCAACGATTCTCTTTTTTCCCATCTTCAAAAAATACATGTAAGGCGAGGGGTTGATTTTGCGAAGAGACAAATAGAATCTGATCATGTCTCCCTTAATCTCGAAGTCGTACCTTTTCGAAAGGACGACCTGAAGGATGTCTCCAGAGGATACGTACGCCTTAGCTTTTTGAACCAACTCTTCATATCGGTCTTTCTTGATGTTCACTCTAGGCGTAGTAAAGGTTAGACGTTTAGGTGTCTCTATTTCACCTGCAAAACCAACGATTTCTGACAAGCGATTCTCATTGTGATAGAAATAGAATTTCTCTCCAGAGATGTGGTCAAATATTATTCCATCGTCATATATTCCCATGTGAAAGTCAGGGAAATTCAAGTCGTCGACAGAAACTTCTGGAATCCTTTCCCAGTAGCGTACCGCATCATAGGAGACGTATCCAACTGCGCCGCCGACGAACCTAAATCTTCCACTGCCAATCCTAGCCACGAGAAGTTTACGCAAAAAAACGAGAGGATCAGACATGGTAACAGTAGTCTTCTCATTGGATTCCATGTCCTCTATGGTAATTACACCGTTCTTTATGGTCAATACTTTCGTGGGCATGAACCCGACGAAAGAAAAATCCGCCAGTCTCTCCGGTCCATTCATTGACTCCAAGAGGAACGCATACTCGCAACAATCGTGAATCCTTAGAAAAAGATCAGAAGGCGAACAGTTCATCGAAACCTTCTTAACCTTTAATTCTGAAGTAGACCCAGCTTTCGCTAGGACAGAGCTGACTCCAAACTTTATCCCTCACTATGCGAACCTCCGAAACGCCTAATTAAGGCATGTATGCCTTATTTATATCTTTTGTGAACAAAATAATACATTTGCTTAAAAAGAAACAGACATTTCAATAAAACTTTTCAAAAAATGGGGTCGCCCGCACCTAAACCCAAATGGGTTCAAGTTTGCAGATCATAAAGTAATATAAACCATGAGGTAATGATCTATCATGGTTAGTAATAACCATTCGTAGCACGCAATCCAAATAACAACACATCTGGACAGACTTATTTGCCACAAATAAACACTGATGAATGGTGTTTCTGATAGTCTTTGACAGTATTTTCATAAGCCTTTTTAAGGATACTATTAAAATCCATTTCTCAATTCCTGTAAAGTTAAATCTCAATCTTCAAACAAAAGCATTACGGATGGGGCTGGCTCAGCATCTCACTTCGGACAAACTGATATATTTAGAGAGGTATAAAAAACCGAATACAGAGATCGTTTGAAGGTAAATAGAAACGCTAAATTTATTGAAGTTCAGCAATTGTTGAATGGTACTTTTTTGACGGGAACAATTTCTTTTTCAGCCATGAAGAAACAAAGTGTAATTCTTCCCCTATCAGCAAAATCTGCAGGGGGTTGCAATGAAGAGCCATCTTTAACCGAAGACTCGTCAGCGTTCTCTTTAGAAATAACATCAGCACACACAAAGCTCAATCATACTCTTCAAAAATTAACGATATTATTGAGGATATAATGGAAAAGAAGTCATCAAAATTAGATCTTCGAAGCTTGCTCTTGTCTTGACTTCTCACGAAATACTGATAAGAGTTCTTTAGATTTCTTTATTGCCTCACACTCAGATAGGGGCAATCCTTTAACTAGTTGCCTAATATGTTGCAGCTCATGAAGCAATGATTTTTCGACTGG
>JAGTRI010000020.1 GCA_018397065.1 Candidatus Bathyarchaeota archaeon | reverse complement strand
TTGAGTTAGGAAAGAACGTTCTAGTTGACAAGCCGATTGCGATCAACCTGAAAGAAGCAGACACAATGATTGAGGCTGCTAAAAGAAGAGGCGTCAAGCTAGGCGTCATCTTACAGTCCAGATTCGACCCGATTTACAGAAGGATTAAGAAAGCAGCTGAACAAGGTATATTTGGACGCCTAATCCTGGGAGACGCCATCGTGAAATGGTATCGAACACAAGAATATTACGAAAAAAATCCATGGAGAGGGTGCTGGGCAACAGAGGGAGGAGGAGCCCTCATTAACCAGGCGATACACACGGTGGATCTACTTGTTTGGATTATGGGTTCTCCTAAATGTTTGTGGGCACAAATGGACACGGTGGCTCACAAGATCGATGTTGAAGACCTGGCAATTGCATCTATAAGGTTCAGCAACAATGCTTTAGGGGTGGTCCAAGGAAGCACAGCGATTTATCCTGGTTTTCCAACGAGATTGGAGATTCACGGCACAGCTGGCACAGCGGTTGTAGAAGGCGAAATGTTGAAGAAATGGGTAATTGTTGGACAGGAAGAAGAGTCGACTGAACAGGTAAAAGAAGGTTTACAGTCTTGGTCTCGCCCAGAGTTGATGCCTGCTGTTAATCATGCTTCTTTGATTATGGATTTTGCTCAAGCTATTTTGGAGGACAGGTCTCCTTACGTGGACGGCGAAGAAGGTAGAAAGTCATTGGAGCTGGTGAAAGCCATTTATAAATCTAGTTTAACAAATAGCCGTGTTGACTTTCCATTCAAGGAGTGAAAGAAATGAAAGTTTTTATTATGACAGATCTGGAAGGAGCAACTGGTGTTGCAGGAGACTGGAGCGACTTTAATCCTGGAGGCCGAGAACACGATTCTGCAAGAAGACTTTTGACTGGCGATGTTAACGCAGCCATACAAGGCGCATATGATGGCGGCGCCAGCGAAGTTGTGGTTCTCGACGGCCACGGAGCAGCGTTCAGCATACTTTTAGAGGCCTTCGATTCTAGGGCACAGCTCATTCGAGGTAGAAGAGCAACCGAGCTTGAGGGATTAGATGCTTCTTTTAATCTGATGCTTTGTGTTGGTGCTCATTCCATGGCAGGGACGCCAGATGGGCTTTTGACACATACTCTCTCGCATACCGAAATAGACAACATATGGTTGAATAGTAAGCCAATTGGAGAAATAGGATTGTGGGCTGCCTTAGCTGGACATTATAATGTGCCAATAGGACTTGTCACAGGCGAAGCGTCTGCGATCCGAGAAGCAAAGGCTCTTCTGGGCAATATTGAAACAGTCGCCGTGAAAGAGGCTACTAGTCGATTTGCTGCAAAGTGCCTTCACCCTCAAGTTTCGTGGAGCATGATACGCTTAGCTGCTGAAAGAGCAGTTAAGAGAGGTAACGAGTTTAAGCCACTTAAGCCAGATGTTCCTATGGAACTTAAGGTTCAGTATCATAACAGTGACCGCGCTGAATCTGTTAGTAAACGTCGTGGAGCAGTTAGAATCGATGGTCGAACAGTTCTATGTAGAGGCAACAGCATCTTGGAAATTTATGATGTATTGCTGGGCTGAATATTTAATACTCATTTTCTCCGTCATGGTTTATAAACAATTTCTGTGGAAACTTATAGATACTAAAAAATCCTATTATTAACGTAAGCATACTTGTGTTTGGGTGAGTTTTATTGAGTCAAGGTGTTCTGCAAAGAATTGGCGGAAAATCATACGGCTACTTCGATGACGATGCTAAAGAATACGTGATTACACAGCCTGACACTCCAACTCCGTGGATTAACTATCTTGGAGAAAAAGATTATCTAGCTATGATTTCTAACACAGGGGGAGGTTACAGTTTTTACCGGGATCCTCGTCACCGCAGAATAATCCGTTACCGTTACAATGCTGTGCCAACTGATAATGGTGGACGGGCGCTTTACCTTCGGCTTAATGATGGAGACTACTGGTCGCCTACGTGGCAGCCAGCTCAAAAGAAACTTGAGTTTTATGAGTGCCGTCACGGAGCAGGTTACACGCGTATTAGCTCATTGTATCGTAGCGTTAAGGCTGAAGTAACCTATTTTGTGCCTCTAGAGCAAACATTGGAGATTTGGCGGGTTGTTCTTCGCAACGTTTCTAAGTCACCATTGGAGTTGCAGCTTTTTTCTTTGGTTGAGTTTTGTTTGTGGAACGCCTTGGACGACATGACTAACTTTCAACGTAACTACAACACGGGCGAAGTTGAGGTTGAGGACGGTGTAATTTACCATAAAACCGAATATAGAGAACGTCGGAACCATTTTGCCTATTTCGCATGTTCAGAACCAATAGTAGGCTTTGACACTTCCCGTGACGCCTTTCTAGGGCCATACCGTGGCTTCGATAGGCCAATTGTTGTCCAGGAAGGAAAATCAACAAACTCAATTGCTCACGGATGGGCACCTATCGGCTCACATCAAATAAAGCTTAGACTGAAACCCGAAGAGTCGCATGAGGTAATCTTCATTCTTGGTTACGCAGAAAACCCGCCTAACCAAAAATTTTCGTCTACAGGTGTGATAAACAAATCTAACGTTAAGAAGACGATAAAGCAATTCCTTGATCCAGCGAATGTTGAAGATGCCTTCAATGACTTACGTCGATATTGGAACAAGATGTTTTCCACATTTGTTGTTCAGACTCCCGATCGGGACGTAAACCGGATGGTTAACATGTGGAATCCATATCAATGTACGGTTACCTTTAACCTGTCACGAAGCGCGTCGTTCTATGAGTCTGGCATCAGTCGAGGAATAGGGTTTCGCGACACAAACCAAGACTTGCTGGGCTACGTTCACATGTTACCTTCTCGCGCTCGAGAACGAATACTTGATTTAGCAGCCACGCAGTTGCCCAACGGTGGAGCCTACCATCAATATGAAGTGCTTACTAAAAGGGGAAACACTGACATTGGCAGCGGTTTTAATGACGATCCACAGTGGCTTGTGCTGTCGGTAGCAGCTTACCTTAAGGAAACAGGCGACTACTCCATTCTTGATGAGCCCGTGGTTTATGATAACAAGCCTGGAACGGAACAACCAATTTACGATCACCTAAAACGCGCTTTGCAGTACACTGTGGAAAGGCTTGGACCGCACAAGCTGCCATTAATTGGGCATGCAGACTGGAACGACTGTCTAAACTTGAACTGTTTCTCTGACACTCCAGGCGAATCTTTCCAAACCCACGTTGACACAACAGCTGGAACAACTGCAGAGTCGGTTTTCATAGGCGGCCTCTTCACTTTGGCAGCAAAGGAGATGGCTGCCATTGCTGAGCACATCGGACGCTTGGATGACGCAGCTTATTATCGTAAATTAGCTGCTCAAATGGCTCAGACAGTGTTGCAACATGGCTGGGACGGCGAATGGTTTCTACGTGCCTACGACCATTTTGGCGCCAAGGTCGGCTCACACGAGTGCGAGGAAGGACGCATCTTCATTGAACCCCAAGGAATATGTGTAATGGCGGGTATCGGATTAGATGATGGACGAGCTGCCAAGGCTTTAGAGTCCGTGGAAAAATTTTTAGCAACAGAACATGGCATCGCCTTGCACATGCCCGCCTACACGCGATACTACATCAACTTGGGAGAAATTTCAAGTTATCCACCTGGCTATAAAGAAAACGCAAGTGTCTTCTGTCACACAAACCCGTGGATAATGATTGCGGAAGCTATGCTTGGGCACGGAGACAAAGCCTTCGACTACTACAAACGCATCTGCCCTTCTGCACGAGAGCCAATCAGCAACATCCACCGTTGCGAGCCATACGTTTACGCCCAGACAATTGCAGGTCCATCAGCTCCCACCTTTGGTGAAGCAAAAAATTCTTGGCTTACAGGTACCGCTGCGTGGAACATGGTTGCCATCACACAGTGGATTTTAGGGGTGCGAGCTGACCACGACGGCTTGATTGTTGACCCGTGCATTCCCAAAGATTGGAGCGAGTTCAAGGTTACAAGGCGGTTCAGAGGCGCAACATACGTTATTGAAGTAAAGAACCCAAGCCATGTTAGCCACGGCGTGAAACAAGTAACAGTTGACGGCAAGCCAATTAAAGGAAACAAACTGCCAATATTCAACGACGGAAAAACTCACAATGTAAGCGTACTGATAGGCTCCTGAAGCTTGGTGTACAAACGGGTGGAACGAAGCCTTAAAAGGTGGCTCAGGCGAAATTTGGCATTACAAAATAGTTTGAGTCGGTCCGGAACTCGAAAATACTCCGTACTGGCGTGAAGGAGAGCTGCCCAGTCTGGGGGTAGTTCGAAGTAATAATGGATCAAGGCACAGTTGACGGAAGACACATTTGGGGTAACTTAGCGACGCCGAATGGTCTTGGTGGGTCATAAATGAATATTTGGGTATCCAGCATCTTCATTTATGCAAAATGATGGTGGGCCGGGCCGGACTTGAACCGGCGGCCTCAGCCTTTCTTAACCCTGTTTTTGGTTTGTAAGGGCTGCTTTAGGTCCACTTGTGGATGTCCTAACCATGCTAGACGACCGGCCCTTTGTTGTTTTTTGTTTATGCCAAGGTTCTTGTTTTGTGCGTAATTTACCATTGCTTAACAAGTTCAAATATTTTACCATTAAACGGTTGCTGTAATGATTGATGTTTTTAGCCGTACGTTTTTTTATAGTATTCGTCGAGTAGCCTTGGTACCTCAGTTTCTTTTCTAACAATCCTTATTGCGTCTGCTACGTACTCGACCATTTTTTCAACAAGCATTTTGCCCTTCTCTTTCGTTGCGTGTCTTGGGTCGCCGATGTACAAATCAATTGCGTATGCTTGCCAGTCAAAGGCTGTCTCGATTCCTTTAGGCAGCCCAGTTTTTCCAAGTTTAGACTCTCTTTTGACGTTACCCATTCTTATGTGGTCTCCGAAGAGATATAATCCAATGCTTGTTTCAATTTCGCAGGCGTGACCGTACGTTCTTCCTTCACTTAGATTGTTAGCCAACTCGTTCAGTGGAGCCCAAGGTTCAATCATGGCGTAAACTACATAATCTTTTTTCTTAGCTTGGCTGTCTCTTAGGAAAACCTTCAACAAGGCGTTGTTTCCGCCGTGTCCGTTCACGATTAGGATTTTCTTGAACCCGTTTCTCGCAACCTCGTCACATACTTCTTCTAGAATAGCCAATATGGTCTTTGCTGTTAAGGAAACTGTTCCAAGAAAATGTCTGTTTTCTAAAACGTATGCATAGCATAGAGGAGGCAACACTACGGCTTCTTCTTTTTCAGCTGCTCTTTTGGCAATCTCGAAGGCGGTAATCGAATCTGTCCCTAGAGGCATGTGTGGACCGTGGACTTCAACCGAGCCGATGGGCAAGATTGCAACTAAGCCTTTTTCAGCAGCTTCCTTCACGTCTGGACTTGTCATGTGTTCATACAACATTTAACGTTCACCCTTCCCTAAATTGGATTCATCATAATTCGTATATAGAGTTATGCATTCGAAAAATGAGAGCACAACGAAGCAGACGCGGTTGTTGACTACTTTTGGAAGTGGCTGGAAACTTTTTCTAGAGCTTCAAGGATCTTTTTTAGGTCTTCTTCGCTGAGGCTTGGGTGGACTGGGATTGAGAAGACTCTTTTTGTGACATCCTCTGTTACTGGGCACTTGGCTTTGTTGCCGTACTTCTTGAGGGCTGGTTGTTTCGATAATGGAATTGGGTAGTACACCATGCAGCCTACGTTCTCTGCTTTCAAAGCGTTTACGAACTCGTCTCTGGAACACTTGAATTGATCTAGATCCATAAGGACCGTATAGTAACTATAAGAGTGATCCACGCCTTCTCCTGGCTTCTGAGGAATGAAACCGCCGATTCGTTTTATGCCCTCGGTCAGAACTTTTGCGTTTCTTTTTCTTAAAGTTAAGAATTCGTCGAACTTCCTAAGCTGATTAAGCCCTATGACCGCTGCTATTTCAGTCATTCGATAGTTAAGGCCCAGCGATACAGAAAGGTACCTTGTTTGTTGACCATGGTTGCGGAAAAGCAACCCTTTGTCATAAAGTTCCCTGGAGTTTGTTGTAACTAGCCCGCCTTCACTCGTTGTCAAGGTCTTCGTCGGATAAAAACTATAACAATTCAAATCGTCGAAGGCTCCTACGTCCTTTTCGTTAATCTTTGTTCCATGAGCCTGCGCTGCATCGTTAACCAAGTATAGGTCATGGTCTTCCGCAATTTCAGCTAGAGCCTTCATGTTTGCAGCGTTCCCAAAAATGTGCACTGGAGATATGACTCTGGTTTTTGGTGTGATTTTTTCTATAACGTCCTCTGGATCAACTGTTAATGTCTCCTCATCAATGTCCGCGAAAACCGGTTTTCCTCCAGCGAACACTACTGTGCTGGCGGTTGCAATGAATGTAAAATTTGGAACAATAACTTCTTCCCTAGGCTTTATAATTGTAGCGTACGCAGCGTTCAATGCTGCGGTTCCTGAATTAACAGCGTAAGCGTATTTTGCGCCGACTTTTTCACTGAATTTTTTCTCGAACTCCGCTGTTTTTGGGCCTTGTGTCAGGTGTCCAGACTTCGATTATGTCCTGAACAGTTTCCTCAATAAACAAGGGTTTCGCTATTGGAATTTCTTTTTCAGAAACAGGGTTGCCACCGTCAATTGCTAGTTTTTCCAAGCAACTTTGGCTCCAAAATTTTTGTGTGGTGAATTCAAGTATTCGCTTAGTATTTTAGGATATTTTTGTTAGGGCATTATTGATTTCTGCCAGCTCGTTTTCTGTTGCCTCAAGTCCGAGCTCAAGCACCTGCCTATTTTTTTCATAGGTTTCAGATTTTACCTCTTTTGCTATGTTCTTCATTTCTAAAGTTGCAATAAACATCTTTAAAAGTTCAGCTTGGTTCTTAAGCTCTTCAGCTCTTTCGCTCATTTTACGCTGCAAGGTTTTTTTGTGAGACTCGAACTCCGCAATGTTTTCGTTTAGGCTTCTAACAAGATGCTCATAAGTTGGTCTCGACATTCGGTTCTTAGCTAACAATTCATCCAGTGCCTGTTTTTTCCTTTTAGCTAATTCAAGTTCCGAACGGATCTTTTCAAACGAAGTTTTCCACGAACTCAACATCATCACTTTCCATCAATTTTTTAACATGACAATAAGCTTTCATATACTCTCAATTTAATATAATATTAAGCTTCATATGTAATGGTTGGTTCTCCTCTTTCTTCTGAAGTCAAAGCTGTTACTACAACGTAAGGTACATGTCTTTTAACATAATTCAGAATTTGCTTAAACCTAGCAGAATCGTAACTTAACGTTAACTCATCAAGAATGAAGAACGGAAAATCAGGGAGAAAAGTTTCCTTGGCAGCAAGCATCAACATCAGACTTACTGTAAGTTTCTCAGACGCACTAAGGGTTTCAACGGGTTGGTGGACACCGTTTTCTCGAATAATGTTAAGTCTAAAGTCTTGATCCAGAAAAATGTTCTCAAACCCTTTTAACATAAGTTCCTTGAAAGCTCTGTTGATATTTCTGTTGAATCTAAGTTTAGCCGAAGCCATACGTCTCATGTACTTGTCTTGATAGTACTCGACGACTTTGTTTAGCCACTCTATTCTATTAGCCAAGTCTTTACGAACCTCAATAACAAGTCGTCCACCATACCTAGGGTCATCATCTGGAATTTTCTCAGCCTGCTGAATCGCTTCTTCCTTAAGATTTATGGCTTCATTTAAACGTTGAACCTCATCTTCTAAGGACTTTAACTCATCTGACTTAAGGGAAAGTTTTTCCTCGCGTTCTTTTTCTAATTTTGCTACTTCTTCTCTAAGATATGCAATGTGCCTCGATTTTTTTATAATCGCTTTACGTATCTCTTTCTGTTTTTTCTTAGAACTTGCGATACTTTCTCTAAGTCGAGCTGTAACCTTTGCAGAATCGTCGGTGAGTTCAAGAAACTCCTTTAGCTGCTTGATTTTTTCTTCTTCACGATGCAACTCGGCCTTAAGAATAGACAAACCATTTTCCTCTTTTAAGAGATCAGCCTCTGTTTCCTGTTTTTTCTTTATGACATCCTTAGCATTGTCCTCACGGCCAGCTTTGAGGTTGGCAATTTTGGTTTCAACCTGTTCACGTCTCAAGTATAGGTTGGTCAGTTCTGTCACTAAAAGGGGAATAGACTCGAACCTCTCGAAGCTTGGGCCAGCCAGCTCCCTACTAATATCGTTTATAAGCTCTTGAGCTGCAGATATAATGGTGCTGTAGTATTTGCCGTACGATAAAACTTCTAGGTACTCTCGGAAAACCGTTCCACCTCCAGTTATTTTGTGAACAACGCTTGTTTCAGCCATTGCCACACATGCATCAAAAGCTCTGGAGTCAGAAAACGGAAGCGTCGTTCCTGAGGCTGTAACAGAACCTAAAGATGTTCTCCTAAGCTTTTTCACATAAGTTTTATCGCCATATATGACCACAATTTTTCCTTGAACTTCATCTAAGGAAAGAAGATGAGATGGAGGAATCTGGTTACTAAACATAGATGCCAAGCCGCGAACAAGGCTAGTTTTTCCCGACGCGTTTGGCGCCTTGATGATGTTTATTCCCGGCTTAATTTCAATCTGAAACTGTTTTAGCGGACCAATGTTTTCTAACTTAAGAATTAAGCTCAGCCGAGTATCTTGCTGCATATTTTTCTAATATCTCCTTAATCTTTTCCTTGTTTTCAGCATTTTTTCTAAGAATGCCAATAACTTGTGATTCAAACTCTTCAATGTATGGGACTTCTTCACTCGTGTTTTCAGAGAGGGTTTGTGACAAGATTCTTCGCTCCAATAGAACTCTGACTCAACATATGTTTCAATAGAATTTAAACTTTGCATAAAATACTTTCCAAATAAAATTATTCAGCGTGACCATTGAGACACGTCGTGTAAAAACCAAAATTTTTAGTGTTCAAGTTTTTTCTGAGGGTTTTTGCGCTTTTACCAAAGAACTTGCGGCGTTAATAAAGACGCTGGCGCTCTCTGTTGAGATGTTCAACGCGTCTGCCACCTTTTGAGGATCGGAATTAGCCAAGTCTTTTAGGCTCTTAATGCCTGCTTTGAGGAGTTTTTCAGCCATTATCGGTCCAACGCCCTTAATTTTTTCTAAATCTTCACTGATGTCTGGTTTCTTTTTAGTAAGTTCATGTGCTGCTTTGCTTCTCTCTATCTTTTCTTCCAGTGTTTCTTTCCGATGACCCCCAATTTGCACAAGCAAGAAGAAAAGCGCTGCTGTGATTCCAAGTAGCATTGAGATAATGACTATTCCGTAATCGCTCATAGTTCCAGATGCAGTGAATAGGAAGCTTTGGATAGCATCTATTCCAGCAGAGGACATCCCTAATAAAATTTCATACACTCGAGTAACTTGATAGGACCAAATTAACCTCAAGATGCAATATTCAAAGGCTAAAATGAACCCAAAATACAAAATATATAGAAGATAAATATTGTAGGTAGAATTTTTTTCTTTCAACCGATTCACGGTGAAAAAAATGCCAACCAGACATGGAATAATTAAAGCTGCCCAAAGAACTTGTCTTGTTAATTCCCAGCTTATGAGGCTTTCAAGCAATTGTCTCTCAACATTGACCTCGATGTTCATGATTTCCTGCTGATTAATGAACAATATAATGTACATCAGAACAGAGAAAGAAAGACAAACGCATAGGGCGGCAAAACTTAGTGCTATTACCCTTTGACTTTTACTGCTCAAAGCGACAACCGATTTCAGATTACACTAAAAGTCCTTTTATAATTTTTCATTCAACCCAAAGTTAGGGTAATGACTAGTAGTCTGAACGGGCAGTTCATATTGTTAATATTTGTTATTTCTACAGACAAAATATGAATAAAGAATGTTTCAGGGGAATATGTGACAAATTTGTTGGTTGAGGGTAACAATATGGAGAGAGACCAGAAAGACGTCATGAGATACTGCGAAAAAGCTATAGAAGCATACACACAGTCTCTGAAGTCCTGCGACATAGAGCGTTCGCCAAAATTGTACGCTACAATTCAAAGCAACTTAGCAAACATATACGTAAAATTGGGCGATATAAAAGACAAAACAGAAAATTATAAAAAGGCCATAGAAACCTGTAACGAGGCTTTAAAGTCGAATTCTGTAAACCAATTTCCTGTTGAGTACGCCATAATCCAATACAATCTAGGCAATACATATAGCAAGCTGGCAAACCTCGAAGAACAAGATAGAAACAAGTATTCAGAGAAAGCGATAGAGGCATACAACGAAAGCCTAAAAGTCTTCACCCGCGAAAGCTTCCCAACGTACTACGTAACAATACAAAACAACATAGGAAACGAATACGGAAAACTCGCAGGCGTAGAAAACATAGCTATATCAATAAACAACGCAAAATACGGAAACCTAATGTAACAATCCAACAAAAACCGCTTATACGAAAAACAAAGGTACTGAAGAACCTAAATATAAAAAAGAACACAAAAAACCAGGATAGAAACAGCAACAACATACATAAAGAAAAATTCCAGCCAAAGTCAAGGAAACCATAGTACCACATTGATTCCACAGAGCCTATATAAAGAAAAAATTCTTCAAGGTGCACGGAACAACCACAAAACAGGATTCAGAATAGTCAAAGAATCTGACCTTGCTATATATCCCCTCCCACTCTGTCACGCACAGAACAAGAAAAAACGTAATTCTTAATTATGCCTATTTTATAGCCCCTCCTCCTGGCGGGATAAACCATTGAATATCCTCCAAAGGCAACTTTTGAACCTCTTGCCTAATTTTGTCGGCTGAAAAACTCGCAAGCCTCTCACGTATTTGTTTTGCAAGTTTCCCACTGGTTTCTCTTCCTGGAACTAGTTGAACAAAGTTTTCGGTGTAATGAGCAACAGCTTCTGGCGGTCCACCTATGACTCTGAGGTTTTGGGCGTCCCTAATCAAGCCTATCGCAACCTCTAGAACTACACCTTTAACGTAGTTCTTAGTCCCGTAAATCATGAAGGCGCCTTTCGGCAAAAATTCACCTGAAGGCGGAGTTTTACTAACCTGTTCAGGCCGAACCCAGTACACATCAACAGATGCCATGCCAGCCTTCCAAGCGCTTGAATACGAACCTGCAAACTTAGCTGCTTCACTAATAGTTTGCTCCGACGGCGTTGCCCCTTTAGTTTTTATCACGACAAATGGCGCTCCTTGAATCTCGGCGTGAAAAACCATGTCACCAGGCTCAACATGTTTTTTGACAATAATTTCGTTTGTTGTTGCATCCCTACCTCCAATCACAAGAAGCCCCTCTGACGAGTAAAACCAACGAAACTTCTCAAACCACTCCCTTTTCTTACCAACATGAGACAAAATAGAAGCCTTCTCAATCTTTTCTGATCCAAGATGCCTAGCTTTTTCTATTTGTTCCCTCGTTGCTTCAATAGCTTTATTGGCGCCCATAGCTTTCTTTTCCGCCTTCTTCGCCAACTCATAATATTCAGCAGCATTTTTTTGCGCTGAAAGCCTAAGATTCAAGCTAAAAGACTGAGAGTCAACCGAAACCTGAAGCTCCAGAGTCTTCGGGTTCAGATCCTTAAAATAAATAGCTGGCACCCTTAATTCGCTTTTCTCCTTCATTAAAGCCTCAGATATTTCTTTCCAGTTTTTACCGCTTCGTTTTTCCGCCATTACCCTTTCGAGAAGAAGCTGAAAATCCCCAAGATGCTGGTATATCAAATCGCCTATTTTTCTGTAAGTTTCAGCCTTTTGTTTAGATTCACGCAGCGTTTCCTCTTGGTCTCTTAAAATTCTCTTAATCCTCGCTATCTCTTGATTAACGGAGTCTCTAGCAACCTGAAGTTGTGTTTCAAAAGAGGTTTTTGAATAAAACTCGTCCAAAGCTTTGTTAAACTCGTTGAACCGAACACACTTAAAATTCACGTATCTCCTTAAAGGAAATGGAGCAACATCAATCATATTTCCGTTTTCATCAAGATAAACGTGCGGTTCAAAATGCTCGGCTTGAACTAACGAAAAAAGGCTTAGCAGACTCTTAAAAAGAGAGTCAAGTTCATCAATGCTAAGTGAATCACACAGTTTATTCTTAGGTAATCCAGAACGTAGAAGAATTTCTTCAGCATAAATTCCGCCGATACCTAAAAACTTTGCAAGCGCCTTAACAACCTCAGTCGATCCGAAACTTTTTAAATCATCCATTTTTTGGCGGTCAAGAGTTCTTGGGTCTAAACCAAACTGTGGCGGGTAAAGAAATTTTTCACCGCGAAGAATGTTTCTATCCCGCATTCTCTTGTAACTTAAGGCTTGTATTATCCTTCCATCTGAATTCACAAGAATAATGTTTCCGTCACCAAAAACCTCAACTACTAGACGATACCGTTCACCCCTACTTAAAATGCTCAACTCAATAATGCGTTCAAACCCGCGCTGTTCAACCTTTTCAACCACACCGTTTCGTAGGTATTTCCTAAGAACCATGCAGAACCCCGTAGGCTTTGAGGGTTTCTTCATTTCGTAAAAAGTAATGTGAACCCTTTTCCCCGCTTCTATCAGCAGGCTAATACGTGCACCTTCTTTTCCATGAAGGTTTAAAAGTAAGGTTTTAAGATTTATTTGGTAAATGTTATCAACTCTGAAGTCTATGAGCTTACGGCTTAATTCGGCGGTGATCGCTGCAATGTCGAAGCTGTTCATACCCTCCTTCAATACAGACACCTGAGGAAGATAAGTAATTGGAAACATTAAGCATTATCTACACAATTAAGATTGCGCTTGGAATACTCACGGCTGTCCTATGCCTAGCACTGGGTGTAAACAACATTATAGCAGGTATAGGCGTAAGCCTTATGGTCTATTTCAGTGCAGACCGGCTTTTAAGGCGCATATTCATCGAAAAAGTCGAAAATCTAACAATAATAACGAAAACAGGAGTAGGCATATACGTTATAACATGGATTTTCATGTGGATTCTACTCTATACCATACAAAACAGTCTTTAAACGCGGTTAACCCTCATCTTCATTTTTACCTTTTACCGTTCTTAAGACCACGCGCATATAATCAGCCAAAGCTGTAAAGTATCCCCTGTCGTAATCAGCGTGAAGAGGGTTTTCACTGTTCTGTTTAAAATCCAAATAATGCCTCTTTAACGCCTCAGTATCATTTAGGTCAAGGTTGCTGAAAAACTCGTAAGACTCTCCACCTGACCGATAAGTTAAGACTATCCCACTTAAAGCTTCCAAATAACCTCTGTTAAATTCCTGTAGTCCACTCCTCTTCATTCTTTCTGTTATGCGTTCAAGAATTCTTTCAGCCTCAGCAAATTTCCTTTCTGAAAGAAGCTGAAACAAGCGTGTTAAATGCACTAAAGGAACGCTCATGTTACTCCACACTATGTTCCTCACCAACATCCTCGATACCGTTTTCGGTAATCATAAAAAGGCATTCACCTTCTGGAAGATAAGGACTGGAGACAAGTCGAGCAATCCTTACTGGCCCACGCTTCGCTTTACGAAGAAAAATCCGCGTGTGGCTCGTATGTGCAACAATATGCCCGCCAACAGGACGGACAGGTTCCTCGAAAAACACATCTGGACTAGCCATCACCTGGTTTGTCACAAAAGCGACAGCATTGAATGCTCTAGCAAGCCTGATAAGTTTATGCATATGTTGATTTAGTTTTTGCTGTCTCTCCGCCAGACTTTCTCTACCAATATATTCACTTCTGAAATGCGCAGTCAAAGAGTCTACAATGATTAGCCGAATGTTATTTTCTTTTACAATTTTATCTGCGTTCTCCAACAAGAAAATTTGGTGGTCTGACGTGTAAGCTTCAGCTAATATAATGTGCTTAAAGGCTTCATCAGGATCTAAACCTACATGCCTGGCCATTGGAGTTATGCGTTCAGTTCTAAAAGTATTTTCAGTGTCAACGTAAAGAGCTCCACCGTTCAATCCTCCTTTTTCGGTGGAAAGCTGAACGTTCACACATAATTGATGAGCAATTTGGCTTTTTCCTGACCCATATTCTCCGTAAAACTCAGTAATTGACTGAGTTTCTATTCCCCCTCCTAAAAGTGCATCAAGCTTTTTACTGCCAGTTGTTAGCCGCATGACGTTCTGCCTTTTTTCAACAAGTTCATCAACCCTTATAAAAGATAAAGAAGTTGATGAACGCGCAGCGTTAATTATCTCAAAGGCTTTCCTCTCTCCTATGCCTGCTTGCACCAATTCCCTCACAGTTGCCATGGCTAAGGATTCAACAGTGTTAAAGCCAAGTTCACGTAACCTATTTGCGGTTGATTGGCCTAACCCAGGAATATCATCTATGCTGGCAAACTTTTTTTTACTTGATTCCTCACTTTCCATTTGCATCTCTACCTTATTCTAGAACATGAAGATATTTAAATTAGACGAAGAAAGAAAATAGAGCAGAAATTTCACTTGGCTTTTCGAGAGGATGACATAGTTGGTTACTAACATTTTAATCGAAGAAGTTGTTGTTAATCTTCTAAGGCAATCTGTCATAAGACTACCAGAAGACGTGAAGAAGGCGTTGAAAAACGCATACAACAATGAAAGAAGCATAATTGGGAAAACGCAGCTTAAAGCAATATTGGAAAACATAGAGATGGCTGAAAAAACAAGTACGCCTATGTGCCAAGATACAGGCATAATCTCTTTCTATCTTGAAGCTGGTTCTAAATTCAAGGACCTACATAGAATTGAGGACGTTATCCGTAAAGCAGTTAGAAGAGCCACCAGGGAAATACCGTTACGTCCAAACGCGGTTGACCCATTTACAGAGGAAAACACAGCGGACAATATCGGCAGGCATATTCCATACATACATTGGAGAATCCTGGAAGGCAATTTTTTAAAAATTACCGTCTTCCCAAAGGGATGCGGCTCAGAGAACATGTGTACATTAAGGATGATGATGCCAAGTGACGGATTAAAGACAGTTAAAGAGTTCATCATAGACAGAGTCATAGAAGCTGGCGGTATGCCATGTCCACCGACAATCATTGGGGTTGGAATAGGAGGTGGATCAAACATCGCGATGGAACTTGCAAAACAAGCTCTTCTAAGACCTTTAGACCAAATGAATCCAGATGTAAGAATCGCTAGGTTTGAACGAGAACTTTATGAAGCTGTCAACAAGACTGGCATTGGACCCATGGGTTTAGGTGGTGACACAACAACACTTGCTGTTAAGGTTGAGTATGCACATAGACATCCTGCTTCTTACCCAGTTGCAGTGGCATTTCAATGCTGGGCAGCTAGAAGAGCAACAGCTATCATAGATGGAAAAGGAAAAATTGAATACATCACTGAAAGCATATGAAAATTTTGGAAAGGATTTAAATGAAGACAATTGAACTTAAAACGCCTATTCTGGAAGAAGACATAAGGAAACTTAAAGTCGGAAACATCATATATTTTACGGGAACCTTGTTTACAGCCCGAGATGCGGCTCATAAGAGAATATTGCAATACCTACAAAACAGGAAGGAACTCCCATTTAAGGTTAATGGAGCTCCCTTGTATCACTGTGGACCTCTGGTTAGACAAACTAGTATGGGATGGATTGTTGTAGCAGCAGGACCAACTACCAGCATGAGGATGGAAGCCTATGAAGAAGATGTCATCAAAAATCTTTGTGTTCGGCTAATCATTGGCAAAGGCGGAATGGGCGAAAAAACGGTGAGGGCTATGAAAGAATTTGGCGCAGTTTATGGTTCATTCACGGGAGGAGCAGCTGTTTTGGCCTCCAAATGTGTGAAAAACGTCGCGGATGTTCAATGGTTAGATCTTGGAGAACCTGAAGCCATCTGGATGCTTGAAGTTGAAAAATTCGGACCATTAATTATTTGCATTGACTCATACGGAAACAACCTATATACTAAAGTTCAAACCGAAGCGAAGAACAACAAAGCCAAAATACTTTAAAACTTGGAACCTTAATAGTTCCAAAATACGCCTTCCTTTTTAAGGAGCAACAATATTGCTGCAAACAGAACTCCAGAAATGGTAATTATAGTGAGTAACGGTGCAAGCTTCGCAATAATAATTGCTGCTGAAAGATAAATCCGCATTTCACCCACAGTGTCTTTTTTTGCTTTTGACAAGGCCTGTTCATAAATAAGTCTAGCAAGGTATTTGTAAGGCTGATAAACTGGGTTAATTCCATCAAGAACCTTTATGGCTTCTTCAAGCAAAGGCGAATACAAATACAAATCGGGAATGTTGAAACCCCAGTTATTTAAGAGTTCAGCAATTGACTTGTTCGATGCAATGCTTAAATAATAAACAAGCTCAGCGTTGCTTGATATAGGTCGTCCTTTTATTATTTTGAAGAACCGAGCATAATATCTCAATTCACCATCTTTCTCTGCTAATGACCTTACAACATGATACGCAGCCGTGTAGTAGTATCCAATGTTTTCAGGTTGACGGTTCATCGACCAGTCTTGGATAAACCCAAAATTTTCTCCAGCCAACTCTTTAAGGTATGCAACTGACTCCTCCATTTGTCTACTTATTTCTCCCATTCCCTCGTAGCCTATTTGTTTTCCGATTTCCATGCTCACGTACTGTGCCATGCCCTCGTGAAACCACAATAGAGACTTAGGTGAGATGCCTGCTTTCCACAAGAAATGATGAACTAACTCGTGAAGAGCAATAACTTCAATGTATCCTTCCACGTATCTTGTGAAAACGAAGTTAATGTTGATGTCTCCCATTCTGTTTGAGGTGAAGGGAACATAACCACCTATCAAAAGTAGCGATTCAAAGTCAGGAATAAAGAATTTTACATTAGCTTTTTCCAATGTGACATTGAACAGATCAACAAGATCGCTGTACGTTCTGTTATAAAGGTCAAGGATTGATGTTGCGTACTCAGTGTATCTTGAAACTGTTTTGAAAGTGAAAACACCGTTCGTAAGCTCCACTAGGTCAGGTTTTTGTTCCGGTGTTGTGAATCCTATCTCTATGCGAAGTAGGTTTTCAGTCTCTGAAATACCGCTGAAAAATACGCGTCCAGAAGAAAAAGAGCTTGGGGTGTATGAATAAGTTTTTCCATAAGCCAATGCCTTATTCCGATTTACTTTAAA
This sequence comes from Candidatus Bathyarchaeota archaeon, assembly GCA_018397065.1. Classification (GTDB taxonomy): domain Archaea; phylum Thermoproteota; class Bathyarchaeia; order Bathyarchaeales; family DTEX01; genus JAGTRI01. The sequence goes on along the minus strand of JAGTRI010000020.1, from coordinate 4,382 downwards.
TTGCTGTGGGAAAATCACAACAGCCTCAAATCTGTTGCCTGGTTCGAATCCGATTTGAGGCGAAAAAAATATGCCGTCCGGCTCGATTATCATCGCTGCAGTGGAAATATTGTATAGTATATTCAACTGAAATTCCATGGAATCAGAGACATATGAGTAAAAAAACACTTCATAAAAATAGAACGAATTCTCTGTTACATTCGCCGAGTCGCGTATCGACCAATCGGTGATTGTACCTTTTATGGTATTGTTCGTCCATTCTGAAAACCGTGGGACGAAAACCCATGATGACCCGCTTGCTTCTTGAATGGTATACGTAATGTTAACGATTGTAAAGCCATTTTTATCCACGAGAAACTCATAATGATACAATCCAGATGTGGAAGCATAAACCTTTGTTGTTGACAAAGGAACCGTTGAAAGAAATAGGAAAAATAGTGTAAAAACAAGGAGCTCCTTAAAGGCGTTAAGTGAGCGTGGTTTGAATCTCATGGTGTTCTTTCAGCCTTCAACATTATTTCAGCGACGACCATATGAATAGTAAAAATTACGTTCCCAAAGATATTAAGATTGTGAGATTACTGTTCATCAGCCTAACATAAGTGATCAAAGCTAGAAAGTTTTATTCATTACATCAAAATATAAATTAATTGTGTCTCGTTGAGGAAGTTTTAGTATGAAGACATATCTAACTATATGGTTTAACAGCGAAGGAGCATCTCCCTCCGAAGTTGTTCAAAGGTTACGCGCTATGGGATTTGAGCCGATGCAAGGATATTATGACCATGTCTATGACTGGAAGAAGAAGGTTACAATAGATGATGTCTTGCAGCTAAGCGACGCAGTTCATCAAACCCTTAAAGGATTGAAAGTCACATACAAGCTGGAAACAATATAAAAAGTCTCAGCGAAACCTCAGTTAAGTTTAGGGTTGGGATTTCACTAAATTTATATTCTACGATAGCAAAATTTATATCTCGAGTTGTGCACTCCAAAATTTTGCACAGCAAATTAACTAAGATGCACCTCCTCATCAGCAACAGTGAGGAGCGAAGGGTGAAAGTGGAAGTAACAATCCACAATGAACACCATGCATAGGCCAAAACGTCAAACAGACGCTGGAACCGAGTAAACTCGACATGCCACGCCGTCTGGAGGATAGCTCGGCTAGGACGCTGAAGAAGGGCGCAACAAGCTGCGATAAGCCTCGGCTAGGCGCATGTAGCCTTCGACCCGAGGATTCCCTAATGGGACTTCCTATCATGAGGACCGCAAGGCCTTCATGATGCTCCTGCATGGGAGCGGGAACCCTCCGAAAGGAAACATCTCAGTAGGAGGAGGAAGAGAAACCAACTGGGATTCCCTAAGTAGCGGCGAGCGAAACGGGAACAGTCCAAACCGAACCTTGTAGGGAAACCTATAGGGGATGTGGCGTTATGGGCCCGGCTGCCTCTCACTTGGCTAAGCTGAAGTGGTCTGGAATGGCCTGCCAAAGAGGGTGAAAGCCCCGTAAGCGTAAACCAAGCAGAGTTGAGCTGGAGTCCCAGAGTACTTTACCCTGACTTGGGTGAAGGAAATTGGGAGCCATCAACTTCCAAGACTAAACACGTTCCTAGACCGATAGCGAACAAGTACGGTGACGGAAAGATGAAAAGTGCCCCGGAAGGGGGGTGAAAAGCGCTTGAAACCAGACGGTTACAGACGTGTGCGGCCTGAAAGGGCAGATTCCTCCCAAAGGAATCTGCGGTGACGCAGAAATACGAGGGAGGAGGACCAGGGTCGCACGTTCCGTCTAGAAACACGGGCCGGGGAGTTTACAGTTGTGGCGAGCTTAAGGGCATAAACCCGTAAGCGTAGGGAAACCAAAAGCACGCAGCCAGATTTATCTGGTAAGGTGCTGAGTCTGAAAGGGCTCGGAGTCACAGCTGTAACACTAGAAGCTGGGCGATCTAGCCCTGGGCAGGATGAAGCCAAGCGAAAGCTTGGTGGAGGTCCGCAAGGGTTCTGATGTTCAATTCGTTCCTCAGACCTGGGGCTAGGGGCTAAAGACCAATCTAGCCCAGAGATAGCTAGTTCCCTCCGAAGTGGGTCGCAGCCCAGCCTCAAGCGAGGTTGCCTACGGGGTAGAGCACTGACTAGAAAGTAAGGGGTCGAAAGGCCTCGCTTTCTTATCAAACTCCGAATCCGTAGGCGCCGTAGACCTTGGGAGGCGGGTTCTGGGGGGTAAGCTCCCAGTCCGAGAGGGGAACAACCCAGACCGAGGTTAAGGCCCCTAAATGCTGGCTAAGTGTCAAACTGAAGGGAGTCATCAGCCCTAGACAGCGGGAAGGTAGGCTTAGTAGCAGCCATCCTTTAAAGAGTGCGTAACAGCTCACCCGCCGAGGCTCATGGCCCTGAAAATGGACGGGGCTAAGCCAGCTGCCGATACCTCGGGGCGCAGCTTTTGCTGCGGTCAGGTAGGAGGGCGTCCTGGTTGGGCGGAAGCTGGGTCGTGAGATCCAGTGGACCGATCAGGATTGCAGATCCCGGCGGTAGTAACAGCAAAGAGAGGTGAGAATCCTCTCCGCCGAAGGGGCAAGGGTTCCCCCGCAACACGTCATTAGCGGGGGGGAAGCCGGTCCTAAGGTCGACCTTACCTGGGTAGGCCGAATGGGAAACCGGTTAAAATTCCGGTGCCACAGAGGTACGATTGCGGTGACGCAAGGCATGGTGCCTGACGCTTCGGGATAGGCTGAGCGGGGTCGTCGCCCTGTTTAACCGTATATGCCTGGGGAGGCCGTAATGGCGAGAACCAGGTGAAGGCGGGAATAGCCGTCCGTTTTAGGATGGTTCGGCTGATTCCTGGGGCCAATGAAAAGGGCATCATGAAGGATCCTCTGTGACCGTACCAAGAACCGACACAGGTGTCCCTTGGCTAGCAACCTAAGGCGTGTCGGGTGTACGCCAAGCGAGGGAACTCGGCAAATTAGCCCCGTAACTTCGGGATAAGGGGTGCCTGCGGTTTGGGCGTAAGCCTGAACCACAGGTCGCAGTGACAAGGGGGTCTCGACTGTTTAATAAAAACACAGGAAGCCGCAAGCCCGAAAGGGTGTGTACGGCTTCTGAATCCTGTCCAGTACAGGTACCTGAAACCCGGGTTCAACCGGGCTAAGGGCCTGCAAACGCCGGGAGTAACTCTGACTCTCTCAAGGTAGCCAAATGCCTTGTCGGGTAAGTTCCGACGTGCATGAATGGAACAACGAGGACCCCGCTGTCCCCGCTTGGTACCCGGTGAACCCACGTAACGTGGACGAACAGTCCACGAACTCCCAGCGGGAAAAGAAGACCCCGTGGAGCTTTACTGCAGCCTGTCGCTGGGATACGGTTGCGATTGCAGAGTGTAGGTGGGAGCCGTTTGATCTCGACCTCTCCGGGGGTCAAGGTAGGCGACAATGGAACACCCCCCACTCGCAGCTGTATCCCTTACCGGCGCGAAGGCGCTGGGACAACGGTAGGTGGGCAGTTCGGCTGGGGCGGCACCCCCTTGAAAAAATATCGAGGGGGCCCTAAGGTCGGCTCAGGCGGGACAGAAACCCGCCGCAGAGTGCAAAGGCAAAAGCCGGCCTGACTGGATCCTCCAAAGTAAGGGATCCAGAGGCGAAAGCCGGGCTTAGCGAGCCGTCATGTCCCCATTGGTGGGGGCTGGCGGCGACAGAAAAGTTACCCCGGGGATAACAGGCTCGTCGCGGGCGAGAGTTCCCATCGACCCCGCGGCTTGGTACCTCGATGTCGGCTCTTCCCATCCTGGCTCCGCATTAGGGGCCAAGGGTGAGGCTGCTCGCCTATTAAAGGGGAACGTGAGCTGGGTTTAGACCGTCGTGAGACAGGTCGGACTTTATCTGCTGGGAGCGGTGGCCGCCTGAGGGGAAAGCGTCCCCAGTACGAGAGGAACGGGACGCTGTGGCCTCTAGTTTACCGGTTGTCCGATAGGGCACCGCCGGGCAGCCACGCCGCTGCGGATAAGAGCTGAAAGCATCTAAGCTCGAAGCCGCTCCCGAGAAGAGGCGGCCATTCCTTGGCGTGAGACCCGGCAACGGGCCTCGGCCAAGGACGAGGGCTCCCGTAGAAGACGGGGTTGATGGAGCCGGGGTGTACGCCGGAAGGCTTCGGCCGACCGGTTCAGCCCGCGGTTCCCAATCGCCCGAGGTGTCGGGCTGAAAAAGGTTTAGCGCCCGGACGAAAAAATGGATCTATGCATGGTGCTCTGAACTGTTTATTTTGCTTCTATTTCTTTAGCTGCGCCCTGCTTTATCAGAGCCTTTGCATTCTCCTCTGGAAGCACTGTTATATCCTCTGGTTTAAATGGTCCGTAAACTTTCATGTCTGCGCTGATAAATTGCCGC
>JAGTRI010000002.1 GCA_018397065.1 Candidatus Bathyarchaeota archaeon | reverse complement strand
CCCGTGTAGAAGTTCCAAGATCCGTCACCGTTTACTTTTGAGTACACATTTATAAAGTTCTTTTGGTTTGCTATGTCCAAGTCATAGTATACATTCGGGGTTAAGCCTGTTCCTGTAACGGTTACTTTGGTTCCATTGTTTGCAACCGTGCTTGGGCTTACGCTGATGTTTGGTTTAACCTTGAACGTGTCGGTAGCCAGCGGAACGTTGTCCCATGGCCAATCATCGTCTCCAGCAACTGTGTGAGTGCCTCCATAGGCGTGTGGAACCTTGAATGTTACGGTCACGTTGAATTTGCCGTCAGCACCAGTTGTACCATTCACCAAGTTGTGCCACTTATTTTCTCCTAATGATTTCTCGAACCACCATATGCCGATTAGGGTTTTCTCTGGGAATCCATAGACTTTTACGTCAACGGTTGTGTCAACTATGCCTTCCTTAGGTGTGAGTATCAAAGTTGGTAGAACTTTTAGTTTGAAGAGATACGTCACACCACCGTTGGAAACTTTAACTATGTGCTCTCCCATAGATAACTCGCCGACTGTCAATGTGATGTTGAAGGCTCCTGCAGCATCTGGTGTGATGCTGCCCCAATATGTGCCGTCTACTTGGAATGTTACTGATGATGTTGGGTTCCACCATACCCCAGCTATAATAAGGGTGTCGAACACGTAAGCTTGGACTATTATATACACGGTGGTTGTAGCGTTGCCCCATCCCTTATACTTATCTGTTGATGGACCTATGACTGTACCACCTTTCACGCTTTTGAATTGTCGGAACGCCCTTGCATATTCTGTGTAAGTCACTATATGTAAGTTGTAAGGAGCAACTGGATCGCCCGTTTTATTATACCACGCGTAGACATTGACAACAGTGGAAGGTATTGAAGCCTCAGCTGCAAGTGGATTTTCAAATTCTTGTTTCAAGTCCTTGATTGCCCATGAATATGTCAATTTGCCAACACTGTCTGTTGTTACTTGCGCAAACACCTGTGTATTTGGGCCAGCACCATATGTCAAGTTCACTAATTTGCTCGGCTCAAGAGCGACACCCTTCAATGTGACTGTTGCTCCTCCCGGTCCCTCGGTCGGTGTTAGCTCTAAAGATGGAAGGATTTTCACTACTTGGGTAGCAACAGCAACGGCTGTAACCGTACCATCGTAAATCTTCACGTACTTGTACTCTACTGTCACGTCGTCGAAAATTATTGGACCCACAAGAATCTTGTAGGTTACGCCTGCAATAGTAACTTTGCCTATGTAGAAATCTGCTTTTCCACCCTTCAAGGCAGAGTGAGTAACGGATACTTTCTTCAGAGGAGTAGATTCTAGGTCAGCTACTAAGAATCCTACAGCATACGCTTTATCATTAGAGCTTAGCTGCGAATACCCGTCCTTGCTCATGTACAAGTCGAATTGAGCACCTGAGAAGGTAACAAGCCAAGTGTTCTCGTAGAAGACGATTGCAAAGTATCCTGTTGTTGCATTACCATCTAGAGCATATACACTCTGGGACCCTGCAGCCACTGAAATTTCGGTTACAGCTATATCAATGGCCGTAGGAGCGGCTTGACTGTCGACTTTAGCGAGCTTCGGATGTCCAGTTGACGCATAAACAGGTCGTATTGTTGCAAGCATCGAGACTGTTAGAAGTATTATAGGCAGTGTCGTCAGTATCCTTCTATACGATGATTTCTGCATTTTCCTTTTTCTCCTTTAAATGTTAGTGGTTAAAAGTCTCATTATCAGAGTATTTATATCTTGTGTTAACAATCTGCTACGTTTTGTCTACAAAAAAGCATGCATTGACAACATGCTAGTGTCGAAAACTATACAGATATAACATGCGGATATAGAAACGACCAAAAAGAGAGCGCCCGACGCATCTTTAATCACACGTCCACATGACAAAGTTGCCCGAACAAGAAATTTATGATGCGGGGAAAGACTCACACATGCATTAGAAAATGACAACCTTCAAACCGAATCTTCTTCTGGCTGTCGCAGTTCATGTTTAAAGAGTGTAAGACATATGATGCCTTTGAAACAGTTTTTTTCCTGCGTCTTGTATCCTAATGAGTGGGCAGCTCCTTCAATGAAGTTCTGCAAAAGAAGAGACCTTTCCTGAGGAGTTAAGGCTGAGACGCATTTTAACACAATTCTTCCATTGCTTTTGTTCACTGCCACCTCGTTCAAGTCCCATCTACCTTCTCGAAGCAGCCGCAGAAAACTATCAAACGGCTGCTCAAACTTTTCCTTCAGGTAGGTTCCGTACCATTTCCCCGCGTGGTACCACATCCGCTGCAGCTCTTCGCCATTCTCTCCGTAGGTCTTTTGTATTAAATAATCCAGAACGTCTCTAGGCGTGTAGATTGTGCCCGCCTCTTTAGGCACGTCGAGAATCTCAAAAGTGTCCAAGATCTCTTTTAAGCTTCGTTTCATCTCATAGGCTCGAGTCGCCTGCTCAAAAATCTCAGTCACGTAACTGTACAACGTTTTTCCTTGGCAGGCTGCCTCTTGGCTTAGTTTAGAAACTAGGTCACTTGGCGCCCTTATGAGCTTTTGATTTCTCGAGCTTTTGCCGGACATCACTTATCCAACGGCTTCACAAATTTTAAGTTAATTATGCCTTTCGAAACTTCGCATTGGCTTAGGCTTAGCCCAAGAGCGTTTAAGGCGCCTTCAAGGAACTTGCTGAAGAGCTCCGTGTACGTAGCTGAGAACTTCGAGCTTAGACATGTGAGAACCGCTGTCTCTTTTTCTTCAAGAATCTTGAATTCTGAAACGTCCCAGAAACAATTTTTAATAGCGGCTTCGAATTTTCTCAAATCACCATAGTAGTGCCCGTACCACTGTCCAGTTTCATACCAAAGCATAGTTGTCTTTTCCCTGCCAACTCTCTTATATGCGACTTCAGCTAAGTCGTACAGGAGTTTTTCAGGAACAAGAATGAATCCAGCGTCCTTCATCGCTTTAACTGTCCATCTGTCATCAAGCACGGTTTTAAGTGACAAGCCTATTTCCTCAGCCCTTATGGCCTGCTCAAGAATGTCATTCACATAGTCATACAATGTTCCCTTTCTGGATGAAATCTCTGAAATCTTGTCAGCCAAATCTAATCTTGCGGCGAGCAACTTTCTTTTCATATGTTATCCAATCCTCCGCAGGCGAAGTCTTTGAAACCCTAAATATTGAATACAGCAATGCTATCTTAATAGTTTGCCCCAAATTCGTTAATATGTATACCACTTGGAACACGCAACACTCTTAAGACAAGAAAAAGCAGATTATATAAGAAGCTAGAAAAACTTAAATACGCTAGCAAAAAACCTTTATTCGCCTACGATAACGCGGTGAAAAGCGATGCTCCCCAAGAGCCAACTTTAAACATAAACTAAAGTTCTAAATATTTGAAAGAAACAAGCTGGCTGTAGGCATTTTGAACCTATTCTATTGGACGAGTTAACCTTGGAATACGCCGTGGAAACTTTCCAGTTAACAAAAACCTTTGAGTCGAAGGAAAAAGGCCAAAAACGAGTAGTCAGGGCAGTTGACCAAGTGGACATCAAAGTAAAAAAAGGAGAATTCTTCGGACTGCTAGGTCCAAACGGCGCAGGAAAAACCACGCTGATCAAAATCCTCTGCACCATAATTCTCCCAGACCAAGGAACAGCAAAAATCAACGGATACGACATTCTGAAGCAGCCGTACGAAGCTAGAAACAGCTTCGGATGGTTCCACGGCGAAACTGGAGGCAGATCCCTTTACTGGAGACTTAACGCCGAAGACAATCTAAGGTTCTATGCCTATCTGCAGAATGTTCCGAAGGACATCGCTGAAAAAAGAATCAAAGCGCTGCTAGAGTTCTTCGATTTATCTGAGGATAGGAAAAAGCTGGTTAAAGAATACTCAACAGGCATGAAGGTTAGAGTCATGCTTGCGAGGGCTCTGCTTCATAACCCGCCAATTTTGTTCATGGACGAACCTACAATCGGGTTGGACACAATAAGCGCTGTGGACACAAGAAAACTGTTGCAGGCACTTAACACTCAACTTGGAAAGACGATAATTTTTACAAGCCACAACATGTTCGAGGTTGAACAGCTCTGCGACAGAGTGGCAATAATGAGAAAAGGCAAAATAATCGCGGATTCCTCGCCTTCTCAACTCAGAGAAATGCTTAGAGACATAAGAGCGGTCGAAGTTGAAGTCAAAGAAAGCTCAGACCTACAGAAAATCGCGGAAAAACTGGCGAACACGCCAGCAGTCAAAAAAATCCTGGACACAACAAACAACGCTCACACGCACATCATAAGGCTTCAAGTTGAAAACGAGTACGAAGCCATCCCAGAAATTGCGGAAAAAATCAAGTCGTTAGGGATAAAAGTTTCAGCAATCAGACAGTCCGAACCTTCGTTTGAAGACATATTCGTAAAACTGGCAAGAGGAGAAGAACAGCCGTGAAGGTTGACCAATTAATTGATCTTTTCAGAGAAGAGTTTCCGCGTAGCTCGTCTGAACTGAAACACACGTGGGCCGTCTTCTGGGCGAACTTCAAAATCTTCCTTTCCTACAGGACTTGGGTGATCACTGAAACTCTGAGCACAGTAGCCTCTATAGCAATGTATTTTTTCATGGGCCTACAGGTTGACGCAAACAGGTTCATTTCAGCTGGGTACGGAGACGTCACATGGCTGGCGTTCGCCATAGTGGGTGTTTCAACCGCAAACTATCTTTGGATGTGCATCAGCCGTATAAGCCACTCTTTGCAGCATGAGGTTTCGGAAGGAACCCTTGAACCCATAGTTTCATCCATGATAAAGTTAAGATCCTATATTATTGGGCAGTCTATTCGAGGCTTCATTGTAAGCTCCTACTTTATGGTCGGCACAATGCTGATCGGAATATTAGTTCTAAAGGCGCCTTTGATCGTAACGGTTGAAACCCTTCTTTCCTTCATCGTCATACTTGTCATGATGATTGTCAGCTACGCAGGCATCGGCATAATGGCGGCTGGAATAATCCTCGTATATAAAAAAGGAGATCCCATGACATTTCTATTGGCAAGCATAACAGAATTTCTCGGAGGTGTACTTTTCCCACTTAACTATCTACAGAGCTACCCAATTCTCTATGGGCTCGCATGGGTTATGCCCTATACATACGCCTTAGACGCGGCGCGAAGAGTCCTTCTCACAGGAGCGACATTGGCTTCGCCGCTGGTCCTTTACAACTTTGCCGTTCTTGTTCTCTTTACATTAGTTTTCATGCCTATTGGCTTACGAACCTTCAAGTGGGGGATGGACCGAATTAGAAGAGAAGGAACCGTAGCAACATATTAGGAGAAATGAGCGGTGGACCATGGAAAAATAGTGGAACTTATGTCGGCAGAAACTCCGCGTAAAAAGCTTCCAACTTACCAGGTGGTCATCTCGTTCATCATCAGAGACTTCTTGATCTGGTGGACCTACAAATTTTGGCTTACCCTTGACATTTCAGGCAATATTCTGTTCGTGGCAACCTACTATTTGTTTTCGTTGATTACTTCACCTCAGCAAATACATGAAGCAGGATACGTTACCGGCGGCTACTTCACGTTCGCCCTGATTGGAATAGCGTTTCAACAATATGTTTTCTTCGCTGTACAAAGCATAAACCAAAGCGTCAGGGAAGAACAAGTTAACGGCACAATGGAAACCGTGCTTTCATCCGCAACCGACTTCAAAGTGTTTCTACTCGGCGAAACCTGCTTTTTCTTCATAATCTGTTCAGCCTTTCTTTTCATCTCCTTCTTCGTTGGGTACCTTCTCGGCGCAACCTTTACCCTAAGCCTCGAATCGCTTCTTTCAGTCATCGTGCTTTCAGCCCTGCTAATAGCAAGCCACATGGCCATAGGAGTGCTAAGCGCAGGTGTAATAATGAAGACTAAACAGGGAAACCCGTTAACGTGGGTGTTTTCATGGTTAACTCAGCTCGTTTCAGGAGTTTTTTACCCGTTGAAGCTTCTCCCATGGTACCTCGAATGGATAGGCAAGCTCTTTCCGTTGACCTATTCCTTAGATGGAATTAGGCTGTGTCTGCAGGGAGGACAAAGCCTCGCTTCGCCAGCTGTCATGAATAACGTGATTAATCTTTTGATTTTCACAGTTGCAGCCACACCAATCGCTGTTTATGTTTTCAAATTAGGATACGATGCTGCTCGAAGAGATGGTTCCTTAGGGCAATACTAACCTTTTCCTAAAAACTTTTCTTAAAGTCTCGATTTCTTTCAACAATTCTGCGTTTAAATATGACGATGGGTTTGTGCTTCATGTTTTTCAACATGCTCCAAGTCACTTCTGTCACTCCAACTCCAAGCCTTTCCGCCATTTCCCACACGGTCCTTCCACCACCTGATCCTCGGCTTCTGTGCGCAGCTTCAGCTAAATCCAAAGCAGTATTAACCTCAATGGCGAAGCCTGAAAAAGCTAAAGGTGTTGACCTGCGTTTTAAATGAAACATTCTTCCGATGACGTAAGCAAAGAAGCTAAACGTGTAGATGCCCTTTAATGTTTTTGGTCGATGCGTAAAGTGGAATCTGCCTAATGAATATGTTTTATCCGTGTCCACAATCATCACAGCGACTTTTTTCCCCAACCTTTCCTCTAAGAACAGACGGATTTCCTCAGCAACAGCAAAAGGGTCGTCGAGTGGCAGACTGACAAACGAGTATGGAAGGTTACTGGCATCTATGCCGCCCTCGGAACCCCAAAGCAAGCTTTCTAAAAATCCCGCGTACCAAAGGGTTACTTGCTTATGTTTGCTTCCTTCCTTTAGCGGATAAGCTCTAAGCTGTCTGACGTTTTTCTCTTTTAAATTACAGATTCGACCTAGAAAGAGCCCCCAAATAAACCTCATCCAAAATCGCGCAAGTAAACGGGCTAGTCTTCCTGGCTGCACGTAGCACTCGTCAATAATGCGTCTTTTTGCTGTTGACAAAGCTTTTTCCGAGACTGCAATAATGTCTCCGTCGTCAATTTTCCCGTTTAGAGCCTTAGCTAAAATTTCTAGGTAATCACTTCCAGGCATCCAATAATCTGTTCTAATTGCCGTTGCTTTAATTGTGGATTTATTCATTTTCTAAATTAAAGAAGACAACTCTGCTTAAATATGATAAAGGTTAAAATTGTGCAATAACAAATGTAGGGGGTTCGAGTTTTTGATTTACTATTTTACGAGACGTATTTTTAGGCTAACCGAATGAATTAATAATCCAAGAACATTCTATCTTCTATAGCGGCCTGGGAATACTGAACATGACTAGACAAGTTTTGGACGACTTAACACGAAGCGAGATTCTAGCTCTGTGCAAAGAAGAAGCCTCATCTTTTAACATTACCGCAGCTTTATGTTATGACCTTTTCATGTATATTCAAAATGAAAAACCTCGTTTTAGTGTACTAATGATACTTGATTCACTTAAGACAATTCTTAGGTATCGTACAAGACCATTCAAAGACGGAGAAGTTTCATTTCTTATAGCCGACAGAAAAACCTTCGAAAAAGATGTTGCCAGCGACTGGCTAGGAGGACTTCTTGTTGAAAACTTGCTTACACCTTACGAGCCTATAATCAACCCATCGTTTTTATGGGAGAAAGAGGTTCATGCGAAAAAGAGGCTGATAACCGAAGCTCTTGATAACCTTGTGCTTGAGTATCCTCAAATGTCTCAAGAACTCCTTATCAAGCCTGAGTATTTTATGTTCGAAGCAATGACACGTAAAGCGTCGCTCTACCCACCGATAATGTACAAGTTTCTTAAAATCCTAGAAACAGACTCTAAAACTGAAAATTTGAATAGGATGATGAATGGGTTTGATGCTGCATTGAAATTGTTGGCTAGAGAAGGGCACATCAAGCAATCAGACGGATTTGTCAAGGTTGCGGCGAGACACATTGACTCTTTTCAGAGAAGAAAAAAACGTACGCTTTTTATTCTCAAAAGTGCGCGCGACATCTTTCTTCGCCACAGTTTAGAGGTTTTTCCAAAGATGGTGCGTTCCATGTTGGAAGATTATGGACGCTACGTTGAATACTTCAGAGACCCAGAAAGTCTAAAAATGATTCGTTTGCCAGAACTTGAAGAAATAAAAAAACATATTTTCATTCCAACTTCTCTTGGTCTTGTGTCGTTTTCTGATAAGACTACAATCGAAGATTTTGTGAGAAAAGTTTTCCCTGACACTTGTGGTTCAAAAGTTGACCTTGAGAGGCTAGGAGGGGTTTTGAACGCTGTATATTCATTGAAAATTCATAGATTTGGTAAAGAACAAAAAATTGTCGTAAAAGTCTTCAAAGACTGGTACGGGTGGAAGTGGTTTCCACTTAAACTCTGGGCATTTGGCACTCGAGGATTTTCCGTTCTGGGTAAGTCAAGACTGGAAAGTGAATATGCAAATAACCTTTATCTGTCTAAAAATGGCTGCAATGTGCCTTTGATTATTCACGTTAGCCCAAAGGAGAGGTTGATCTTTCAAGAATTCATCGGTGGCGAAAGCCTCTCTAATATAATAAAAAGAATATACTCGTCGAAACAGCTAGACCCCTGTCTCATAGAAACTGTTAAGAATGTCGGAAGCGAAATTGCGAAGGTTCATAAGCTCAATCTAGCTCTAGGAGATTGTAAGCCAGAAAACATAATAGTAAGTCAGGATAACAGAGTCTGGTTTTTGGATCTGGAGCAAGCTGAAAGAGGTGGAGACCAAGCTTGGGATCTAGCTGAGTTTCTTTTTTACTCAGGGCATTATGGGTTTCTTTCGTCAGCTGATGTTGCCCAGAAAGTGACTAAGGCATTTATTGACGGATATTTAGAGGCTGGTGGAAACGTTGAAAATGTGGAAAAGGCAAGGTCTCCGCGGTACATTAAGGTTTTCAGTTTCTTTACTCCCCCCCACATTCTTTTGGCAATTTCCAGTGTTTGTGGAAAACTTGATGAACGTTAAGTAATGGGCTAATTAAGTAATAGGCTAATAGTAAATAAGAACTATATACAATTCAAGAATCAGTGCTGCATAAAGGTAAGAAAAATTGAAAAACACAACCTTAACCTTTTACGGCGGAGTAAACGAGATAGGTGGAAACAAGATTCTTTTAGAAGATGGAAAAGCAAAGGTGTTCTTCGATTTTGGGCAGTCCTTCACTATGGGGAAGGATTATTTTACAGGTTTGCTAGTGCCAAGATGGATTTGTGGTTTAAAGGACTACTTTGAATTTGACCTTTTACCTAAAATCAAAGGGCTTTACGGCAAGAGCCAATTGGAATACACTGACCTTAGGTATTCTGAACCAAAGTTTGACGCAGTTTTCCTTTCGCACGCACATTTTGACCATGTGGCGCACATCGTGTTTGTAGACGAGAAAATTCCAGTTTTTTGCGGTTCAGGAACAAAATTATTTCTTGAAACTATGGAGGATACCACTTCCATGTCTCTTGGGATACATCCTTACACGACATTTAGGACAGGAGACACGCTGAAGGTAGATCAACTAGAGATTGAGCCAATCCACGTTGATCACTCAGTGCCAGGAGCGTACGGCTTCATTATTAACACTTCAAAAGGAAAAATCGTTTATACTGGAGACTTAAGAGCTCACGGTCCAAAAAGGGAGATGACCGAAGAGTTTGTGGAAAAAGCTTCTGAAAGTAGGCCGGTTGCTTTGATAACCGAGGGAACAAGGACTGTTGAGAAAAAAACGAGACTTAACTATTCAGAATCCGAAGTCAAAGAAAAAGGTAACGAAATCGTTTCAAGCACAAACAAGATTGTTTTCGTAGCACACCACGGAAGAGACATGGACAGGTTCAGAACCATATACGAGGTTGCAAAACAGAATGGCAGGAAAATCGTTATTTTTCCACGGCTTGCCTATTTGCTGACTAAGCTTGTTGAGGATGAACACTTGAGTTTTCCCAATCCTCTACGAGACAGAGACATTCTTGTGTATTTTAAGAGAAAGAAGACTGGGACCTACTGCGAGGAGGACTACTTCGTTTGGGAAAGACCCTTCATGAATAAGATGGTTACAGCGGACGATGTTCACGAAAACCAGGGCGATTTAGTGATGGATCTCGATTTCTACCAGTTCTGTGAACTCATAGACATTAAGCCTGACGAGGGAAGCCACTTCATACACAGCATGAGCGAACCCTTCAGCGAGGAAGACATAGAGGATCAAGTCATGCACAACTGGCTTAACCATTTCAAAATTAAGTTTCATCAGCTCCACGCATCTGGGCATATGCACAGAAACGAGTTATTAGAAATGATTGAACAGATTAATCCCAAGATTGTTTTTCCAGTCCACACGGAAAACCCCGCATTTTTCAGGAAAACCAAAAAGAAAACGGTTGTTATTGAAAAAGGAAAAGCGTACAAGATATGATTCCTTAATGTAAAATCGTAATTTAGGGAAACTGGTCATTTTTTTGGAACCATAACCCTTAACAAATGGCTTGTGTTCAACATTAGTTAGGCGTAGGTTTGCGCAGGAGTTATCTTTGGAAGAAACAATTCAAGAGGAAAGTAATGTCCTCATTTTTTTGGATAGGCGAAGAAGCTACTTGGTTAAGGTTGAGAAGGACAAAGACCTTCATACGCATAAGGGTTTCATTCGCCTTAAAGACCTTATTGGTAAAGAATACGGCGCGCGGATTAAGAGCAGCTTAGGCACAGAATTCGTCGCACTCAAGCCAAGCATTAGAGACTACGTCTTCAAGATGGCGCGAAAAACACAGATAATTTACCCAAAAGACATCGCATTAATCGTAATGTTCAGCGGCATTCAACCAGGAAGCCAAGTTGTGGAAGCTGGAACAGGAACAGGAGCCTTAACAACCGCGTTGGCAAGCTACGTGAAACCTTCAGGACGCGTGTATAGTTACGAAATCAGACCTGAATTCATCCAAACAGCGAAAAAGAACCTGGAAAAAGCAGGCGTGGCTGAATACGTAGAAATCAGGAACCAAGACATAACTCAGGGAATACAAGAAAAAGGCATAGACTCTGTTGTTTTAGACCTTGCAACACCTTGGCTTGTTATTCCACACGCATACAGCGCATTGAAGGGAAGCGGTTCGCTTGTCTCCTTCAGTCCAACAATGGATCAGGTGGTTAAAACAGTTGAGGCGCTTGAAGAAACTGGGTTTGTAGATATTGAGACCGTTGAGTGTCTTCTTAGGGGAATACAGGCAATTAGAGGTAAAACAAGACCTGAAACCCTAATGACTGGACATACGGGCTATGTCACATACGCTCGAAAGGCAGCACTGCCAGAGCCAATATCAACTGAAAATGAGGCCAAAAAATGAATTTAGAATCAAATACCTTTTCTACGTAAGACGTTTAAGAAAGAGTGAACTTTAATTCCCTAACGTTTTGGTTAAGCATTGGACAAAAAACACATTGGAGTTATGGCTGATTGAAGGCACACTCAGAAAAAACTGGTCTGTTTCAGAAAATTAAGGATCTAAGGAAAAACGGTTTAGTCGCTTTACTTTTGCTTCTTACCCTTCTTTTAGTTATTAACTTCGTCTTACAAGGCATTTTGATGTTGGTTCTGAAGACTTCAACTCCTCTTCACACTCCTATATCGGGAAGCATGGAGCCAACATTGAATGTTGGAGACCTTTTAATCATTCAAGGCGGAGTAACTGGAGAATCATTGTACGCCCATGCTGGCGACGGCGACATAATCATTTACCATGACCCCAGAGACTACGACGGCATACCTATTGTTCACAGAGCAGTAGACAAATACCAAGTTAACGGCACATGGTATATCGTGACCAAGGGAGACGCCAATTCCTTTGTGGACGACTGGTCGTGGTACGGATTCCCCAGAGGAGGAACCTACAATGTTGGAGGTTGTCCAGAAAGTTACGTGATAGGTAAAGTGATTTTTTCGCTCCCATACTTGGGGGGAATCTTAAGTAAATTTGACGAACCTATGGTAAATTTAGGCATATTCGTCCTTTCTCTTAGACATTTTCTCATCATAATTCTGCTTATGCTGTTGGCTTATCTTGAGCTTGCAGGTTCAAAAGAAGAAATAAAAGAAACTTCAAGGCCAGAAAAGCCTGAAAAATGTGTGGAAACGACTGATTGACCATTAAGTATAAATGGCTCTTAATAAATTCCTTTATAAAGAACCAGTTGAAATAGCAAAGCTTTTATATTTGAAGGTGACGAAATGCCACAAATTCAAGCTAAAGTGAAGATTGAAAACGTGGTTGCCTCCGCAACCCTTAACCAGAAAATTGATTTAAAAGCAGTTGTAAAAAGTTATCCAGGTGTTGAGTATCGACCTGAACAGTTCCCAGGCCTAGTTTTCAGGCTTAAGAGACCAAAAACGGCCACACTCATTTTCAACTCGGGCAAGATGGTTTGTACTGGAGCAAAGTCTGAAAAGGAAGCGAGAGGAGCAGTGATGAAGGTTATTAGGGAACTTAAGAAGAATGGGATCGTCATTATCAGCAAGCCCGAGCTTAAGATCCAAAACATAGTTGCTTCCGCAAACCTTGGAGGCATGATTGACCTTGAGAAATCAGCGTTCACGCTTGGGAAAACTATGTACGAGCCTGAACAGTTTCCAGGCTTAATTTTCCGAATGGACGAACCGAAGGTTGTGATTCTGCTTTTCGCCAGCGGCAAACTGGTTTGCACAGGCGCCAAAAAAGAGGAGGACGTCTACAAAGCCGTAGACAAGCTACATAGGCGGCTGGAACGGGAAGAACTAATTTACTACGCGTAGTGTTTCTGATTTGCATGTCTCAACAAAATCGGTTGCACCTGTGAAAAAACCGCAACATCACATGCTAAGAGAGATACTTGAGGAGCCATCTGTCTTAGAAGCCACTATAAAAGCCGAGGCGAAGACAGTTCAAAAAATCGCTAAAGCTGTTAGATCAGAACGATACGAAATGTTCTATATTACCGGTAGCGGCACCAGCTACCACGCTGGGCTTGCTAGCCAGTATGCTTTGTTGAAGCTTACAAATTTCTCAATAAGTATTCTTCCAGCTTCAGAGTTTCAGCGTTGGGTTCCCCTTAAAGTGCCAAGGAAGATTTTGTTGATTGCTATCTCGCAGTCAGGTGAAAGCTCAGACATCATTGAAGCTGCCAAGGCTGCTGTTAGCCGTGGAATGACGCTACTGGCTATAACGAACACTAGAGGAAGTAGGCTTGCGAAAATGTCGAAGTATCAGATTATTCCGAGGTCTGGCAAAGAGAAGGCCGTTCCAGCCACAAAAACTTATGTTACGCAGCTCATGTCGATTTTTATGTTAGCCGTGGAGCTTGCTGAGGAAAATCTCAGCACGGAAATGCTTAGCCAAACAAGAAGGGAGTTGTTTTCTGCTCCCCAACTCGTTAACCAAACATTAGAGTCTTTGAGTCTTCAAATCCAAAAATTGGCTGAAAAGTATAAACAGAAGAACGTTATTTTCATCTTAGGCAGCGGACCTAACTATGCGACAGCGTTGGAGGCGGCGTTGAAGCTTAAGGAAACATGCATGGTGTTCGCAGAAGGGTTTGCGACAAGAGAGTTTCTGCATGGTCCGATGAGGTTGGTTGATGAAAGAACCTTGGTAATTATGTTTGTTTCTCCAAATGAACTGGAAACTGAACTTGAACTTTGTAGAAGTCTCAGAAGCTTCGGCGCCCCAGTTGTTTTAATAACAGAAAAAGATGTTAGTTGTGCCGGTCTTTTTGAGGCGGCAGACGACGTTATTTTGGTGCCAAGCGGGTTGCCTGAAGTTTTTTCACCACTTTTGTATGTGGTTCCTATCCAATTATTTGCGTATTACAATTCCGTTTTGAGGGGGTTAAATCCTGATAAACCTGAAAAACTAACAAAGGTGGTAAGATAAAACAATGAAAATAAAAGCTGTAATTTTCGATATTGAGGACACATTGTACGATTCATCTCTGCAGATGAGAATGACGAGGCTAAATGCTGTTAGAGCCATGATTGAGGCGGGTCTTCCCATAGATTTGGAGACAGGTTACAAGACTCTCGAAGAGATTGTGGCTAAGTATGGACCGCACTACACTAAACATTTCGACAGCTTGCTTGACCGATTAGGGTTAAGGTGGAACCCAGCAGTCATAGCCGCAGGAGTCGTTGCTTACCGAGAAACAAGTGATGTTTACTTGAAACCATTCCCAGACACAATTCCAACTTTGGTTAAGCTCAGAGACCAAAAATACAAGCTAGGCATAGTTTCAGACGGAAGATCAGTTAAACAGTGGCAGAAACTCATACAGCTCGGTGTTCATCACCTGTTTCACACCGTAATTATAGCTGAAGACCTTGAAACAAATGTTCTCGGCGTGGAACATTTCGCGAAATGTCTTGAAAACTTGGTTGTAAAACCGCAGGAAGCTGTCTATGTAAGCAGCCGGCCGAATAAAGAAATCCAGTATGCCAACGAAGCTGGAATCATCACGGTTAGAATAAGACAGGGAGACTCAGCTCTTGAAGAGCCGGTAAAGCCGGGGGCAAAGGCAATGTACGAGATAACACGACTTTCAGAGATAATTGAAACCTTGAAGGAACTGCAGAAGTAATCGTAAAAGCGGCTGAGTGAACCACAAATCTTTATATTACAAATTTTTTGATCAAAAAACTTAACTTTTGAAGTGTTCCCAGCCCTTAGGCTCTATCGGCGTGGTTTCTCCGTCGATTTTGACAATCAGCTTTTTCTCTCCAACAACTTCTCCGATTCTTATTAGTTTACCTCCGAGGCTCTCCATCGCCTTTTTCGCCTTATCCCAAAGCTCACGTTTAACCGTGACAACTAGCTCGTATTCTTCGCCGCCGTAAAGTCCAAGGTCAAGCGGATTAAGATTAAATAATCTGGCTAACTCTAAGGCTTCTGATGCTAAGGGCACAAAGTCAATTTTGAACCCGACGTTGCTGGCAACTGAAAGTTCATGAAGGCTCCACGCTAAGCCGTCGCTGGAATCGATTGAAGACGACAAAAATCCTGCTTCTGCCAGCGTTATGCCCTCCTTAAGCCGCGCCTTAGGCCAGAAAACAGCCTCAGTTAAAGGTCTTCGAATTCCTTCTGGAACATCCAATTTTTCAAGAAGGATCTTCAGGCCTGCAGCTGTTTTTCCGAATTCTCCTGTGACTGCAACTATGTCTCCTGGTTTGGCTGTGCTTCTTTTAACCAAAATCTGTTTTTCGCAAAGCCCGAAAAGCGAACAGCTTATTACGAGGTCTGAGGCTTCGCCTGTGTCTCCGCCGATAATGTAGGCTTCGTACTCCCTTGCACCTTCGTTTAAGCCCAAACCAATCTGCCTTATGTTTTCTTCGTCGAAATTTTTGGGCAAACCAAGAGAAACTAACGCTGCTAAGGGTTTAACGCCTTTAGCTGCAAAATCGCTTACGTTCATGACAACAGCTTTCCGCGCTGCCTGCCTTAAGCTCATACCTGGTGGAACGTCTGTTTTTCCGACAAGCATGTCCGTCTTCACAACGGCTAATGCGTTTTTGCCTATTTTAACTGCTGACAAGTCGTCTCCGAATGGAATAGGCATCTCAGGCATCTTGTCTAAACAGTTGATGATGGCTTGGATTACTTTTCTTTCTCCGAGCTCGCTAACCTTTCTCATAAATACTCCTCAGTTTATTGATTAGTGGTTTCCGTCATTAAAGAATCTTCATACCGAGTAAATTGAATTTTACATAAAAAACTGTTAAATATGAAGGCGACAAAAGGTTCATTTGGACCCTGAAATCATTAACTATTTGCCTGTTTGCCTCGGTGGCTCAGCGGCTAGAGCAACGGCCTCGTAAGCCGTGGATCGCGGGTTCAAATCCCGCCCGAGGCTCCACATACAATTTCTGGATCCGTCATGGCAAGTTGATGGAAAATAATATAAGGACACAATCAATATCATTTTGATGATGTTTTTGGTGAAAAAATAGATGCAGGCTGGATTGACGCCTGATCAGATTATATCCAAAATATCTTATTATCAACTTGTCAAGATGATTAGGCATCTAACAGCCGTTTCAAATAATGAAGAAAAATGGACTAGAAAGAAGCTTGTATTATTAGTTGTTTTTATCTTCATAATAGGGTTCCTTATAGGTTGGTTTTCTCGTTGTTACTTTTTCCCGTGTTCCTGGGCGAAAACAAGCTTGACAGTATCTGCCGTTCCAGAATCGCAAGTAAGAGGCCAAACCGTAACCTTCGCAGGAGCTCTAGGCGGAGAAGATATAGCTAATAAGACAATATTGTTGCATGTGACGAATCCCAGCGGAGCAGTAATAAAAACTTTCAATGCAACCACAAATAATGACGGTTTCTATAGCTACTCCTGCGTAATACCGGCTGATTGCCTTCCAGGAAAGTATACGGGTGTAGCATCTTATGAAACACTGACCGCACAAGCCAATTTCTTTGTCAAGCTTGCCGCTCCACAGGAACACGGGAAATAAAGATTAAAGATGCACCGGCAAACTTTGTTTTGATATTATAAATTTGACAAATTGATGCTTAAAAAAGACGATAACGAAGTGAATACTATAACTTTTCAGATCTAAACAATTCATTCTTTGAAGTATGGTGCTACCTTTTCTGCGTAGAGTCTTAATTTTTCGTGGTTTGTTGGGACGATTTTCACAATTATGTGGTCCGCTCCTGCTTTAGCGTATTCCTCGATTCGGTCTATCCATTCATCTGGGTTTCCAATAAAACAGATTTCTCCAAGGCGTTCCAAAGTCAAGTTAGGCCCGATTGCTCGTTTTCTTTCAGGCAAAATTTGTTCTTCAGCGGTTTTCCAAGCCTCTTCAGAGTTAGTTGACAAACTTGCATAGACATAGCATGCAGCCTCGATGGCCTCACTGTTTCTGCCCATCTTGTGTGCGTGCTTTTTTATCGTTTTTAGCTTTTGCCTAAACTCCTCTACAGTAGGATTCGGTATTACCCATCCGTCTCCAAGCTTAGCAGTTAATCTAAGCATGCGTGGACCTGAGCTGCCAATCCATATTGGTGGGTGAGGCTTCTGCACTGGCTTAGGCAGACAAGAGGCGTCCTTTATCTTGAAGAATTCGCCCTCGTAGTTCACAATGTCCCTTTCCCAAAGCATCTTGACTATCTCAACAGTTTCACGTGTTACGCTTACTTTTTTATCAAACGGAAAGCCGTAGGCATCGAACTCGGTTTTAAACCAGCCTGCGCCGATTCCTAGCACAAAGCGGCCGTTGGAAATTATGTCTAGGGTTACGCTTGCTTTTGCGAGTAGTGCGGGATGCCGAAAAGGCGCACAGACGACCTTTGTTCCTATCGTAATTTTTTTGGTTCTTGCAGCAACAGCTGCCAGAGAAGAGAATGTTTCCAGTGAACCTTTGTTTGGAACCGTGTACATGAGGTGGTCTGACATCCATACAGAGTCAAGGCCGAATTTTTCAGCGAGCTGAGCAAACTCTAAAATTTCGTCGAAAGTCTGGTATTCCCAAGGCCATATAGTTAGGTCTACTCCGAACCTTAACATTTCTGGTCTCAATAAAAAAGTTATCACTAAGCCAGAATATATTATTTCTCAATCTCTGCCTATGTGTTGATGCATTGATTACGGCGAATTGAACAATAAAGGCTATAAGAGAAAATTAATAGATGATTTGGAAACGTCGAGATTGAGAGAAAAAAAATGCCTGTCAAGATACTTGTCTGCGACCCCGTCGATGTTGAGGGTGTTGAGAGGCTCAGGCAGTACGGGTTTTTGGTTGATGTCCTACCCTCGATTGAGCAGTCTGAGCTGGAAAGAGTCATCAAAGACTACGATGCACTTATAGTTAGAAGCCGAACCAAAGTGACAGCGCGGCTAATAGAAAAAGGAAGCCGATTAAAGGTCATTGGTCGAGTTGGAGCGGGCATTGACAACATAGACTTGGAAGCCGCAAAGAAGCGCAGCATAGCGGTTTTGAACACTCCTGAAGCTCCAGCTGACTCTGTAGCTGAATTGACCATCGGGTTAATGTTGAATCTCGTAAGGAAAATTTCGTACGCTGACCATTGCTTAAAAGAAGGTAAATGGGCGAAGAAAGAGATTGAGGGTACATTGCTTAAGGGCAAAACCTTGGGCTTAATTGGTCTTGGAAACATTGGAACTAGGGTTGCAAAGATTGCTAAAGCATTAGGGATGAAGATTCTTGTTACGAAACGTACTCCTCCAAGCCGAGAACTACTTGACTTGCTTGATGCCAAGTTTGTTCCGTTAAAAGAGCTGCTTATGAGAAGCGACATAATTTCAGTTCATGTTCCACTTACTGAGCAAACGTCGAACATGATTGGCGCAGAAGAATTTAAACTCATGAAAAAAGGTGCAATTCTAATCAACACTTCAAGGGGAAACGTCATAGATGAAAATGCGCTGTTGGAAGCTTTAAAGTCTGGAAAACTTGGCGGCGCAGGCTTAGACGTTTTCTGTTCTGAGCCGCCTGTGAACCTAGAACTTGTGCGGTTGCCAAATGTTGTGTGTACGCCGCACATTGGAGCTCAGACAGAGGAGGCGCAGAAGACCGCTTCGGTTTTACTAGCTGAGAAAATAGGTCGGTTTTTCAAGGAATATCAATAAAATGCCTATTCTTTTTGGCAGTCGTTCGTTATGTTTAAATTGGTTCTAGTAGAACACATAGCCATCAGCAGGAGCGGGCGAGTTTTGGTTGAGGTTTGGCTGCCCTATGGGAAAACTGAGGTGTGCGTAAGAGTTCCGACACAGAATTTGCTTAAAATCGTGGAACCAAACGACGCAGAACCAGCTAAGAATCCCAAGTCGGAAATCGATTTGTCTTTGGCTAACCCCTTGGGAACTAAGCGTCTAGCCGAGATTGCTAAGCCTGAAAGCAAGGTGGCTTTGGTCCTTAAAGACTCTGACACCTCAATTAATCAGATGATGATTTCATCTTTGCTGAATGAACTGTGCTCTGCCGGGGTGAAAGACGAAAACATTACGGTAATTCTTGCGTATGACCCTTTTCACGATTTTCCATCTTGGCAGCAAATGCCAACTCTTGGAGACAGTCTTTCGTCAAGAGTTAAGATTGTTAGTCACGATCCAGAGAAGACTGAGTACACGAATTTTGGCCGCACCTCCAGAGGAACAGAGGTTCTCGTAAACAAGGCCTTCGCTGAGGCTGATGTAAAGGTTGTTGCGGGAGTTGTTGAGCCTCATCCATTCGTTGGTTACAGCGGCGGCGCAGACCTAGTCTTACCTGGCGTGTCAAACCTTGAAACAGTTCGAAGCAGTTTCATTTTCGCTTTGGATGGCAAGGCTGAACGTGGAACTGTGGATGGTAACCCTGTTTATGAGGAAGCTGTTGAGGCTGCAAGGCTTGCCAGAGTAGACTTCGGCTTGAACATTGTTAGAAACGGTGGGTTTGAGGTTGTTAAAGCCTTCGCTGGAGGTATTGAAGATTCATTTAGAGAAGCTGTTAAGATTGCTGACACAATTTGCAGAGTTTCCATTGACAATAAGGCTGACGTTGTTTTTTTAAGTCCAGGCGGGTTTCCTTTTGACGCTAGCTTTTTTGAGGCTTGCAGATGTTTAGATGTAGCCTCGAATTTATGTAAGAGAGGAAAGTCTGTAGTTTTGGTAGCTGAGTGTACTTATGGGCTTGGAAACGCTGATTTCGTTGCAGCTTTATCGAGGTACAACGATCCTAAGGTCTTGGAGAAGGATTTAAAAAGAAACTTCAGCTTAGGCAAGTTAATGGCTTACTATTTACTATCAGGTTTTCAAACCACTAAATTGTTCCTTGTCTCGGTTGTACCTGACTACCTTTTCGCTGAGGTTCATAGCATCAAAAGCGCAAGGACGGCTAACGAGGCTTACCGTTACGCTTCTGACATTGCTGGGAAAAACGGAAAAGTGCTGTTTGTTCCGAATGGAACCTTGACTGTGCCTCAAATTAAGACTGCGAATTGAAGAGGGTTGAGAAAAGGATAAATCTTTCCTGGTTCCCCTTTTTTCGGAAAATAACTTGTTGAAGCTGGGTCTGTTTGACATCTCAGTTTGTGCTTCGAAAGTTTGAGCCTAAAGACTTGCATCAGGTTGTTTATATTAACCAAGTTTGTTTACCTGAAAATTATTCTAACGGGTTCTTTATTGACCTTTATGAGAGGTATCCTGAAACATTCATAGTGGCTGAAAAAGACGGCGTAGTTGTTGGCTACATCATGTGCAGAATTGAAAGCGGCTTATCTGGCATGAGCCTCCGACCGCTTGGCATCGTTAAAAAGGGGCACATAATCTCAATAGCTGTACTTCCTGAGAGTAGAAATCTCGGCATTGGACAAGCCTTAATACAGGAGGCTTTGAAAGCCATGTCCACATTTTATGATGTTAAAAGCTGTTTTCTCGAGGTAAGAGTAAGCAACACTGTGGCTCTGAACCTTTACAAGAGAACTGGGTTCGAGATTGAACGAACAATCAAAGGATACTACTCAGATGGCGAAGACGCATACATAATGAGCAGAAAAATTTAACCGTTAACCCAAAGAGACAAGATTCTATTTATGCCTTTTTGAGAAATCGTGGTTTTCTTTAGCTTCAGTGCGTGTTGAAGATTTTTTTCTTTATATAGGCTCTGTGGAAACACTGTGGATTATTGAGGTGGTCTTTCGAAGGTCCATTCTGCTCTTGCAAGCAGGTTTCGGATTGGAAGGTGCTGGGGGCAAAGCTCTTCGCATCTTCCGCATTTTTTGCAGTTTTTTACACCTTTCTCTTTGCCTACTGTTTCCATGTATTTGCTTGCGACTTCTCGCTCTGCGTTTCTGTCTCCTCGTTTCGTGAAATGAAGATTGAATAGTGCGAAGATTTCAGGTATAGCCACGCCGTTCGGGCAAGGCATACAATACCTGCAGCTTGTGCATCCTATAAAACCGTACTCCGCGTATTTCTGCCGGACTCTTTCAATTATCTGCAGCTCCTGTTTGGTTAGTTTTCCAGGGCCTGAACGGTTAGCACTTTTTATGTTTTCGACAACCTGTTGCATTGTACTCATCCCGCTTAGGGCGACGGTGACTTCAGGGTGGTTCCAAACCCATTGGAGAGCCCATTCTACTTGTGACCGTTTTGTTTTCGCTTCATCCCAGATGGCTTGGATTTCTTTTGGCGGAGTGACGGCTAATGTTCCTCCCCCTATTGGCTCCATGATGACAACCGCTAGGCCTTTGGAAGCTGCGTATTTTAGGCCTCTGGTTCCTGCTTGCCTGTCTTGATCAATATAGTTGTACAGAATTTGGCACATTACCCATTTATCGTAGCTGTCTATGATTTCCTTGAGAACCTCGAATTCGTCGTGGAAGCTGAATCCCAAACCTCTAATCCTGCCGTCTGCAACAGCTTTCTCAGCCCACTCAAGCACGTTTAGGTTTTTCATTTTTTCCCATCTCTCTTTTCCAAGACCATGTAGAAGATAGATGTCCACGTGGTCGGTCTGCAACCTGGTTAGCTGTTCGTTGAGAATTCTGTCCATGTCGTCTTGGGAATTAACAGCCCACGTAGGCATCTTGGTTGCAAGTTTAACTCTCTCGCGGTAGCCATCCATAAGAGCTTTGCCTACGACAACTTCACTTTTTCCACCGTGATAGCCATAGGCTGTGTCAATGTAGTTCACGCCGTGATCGATGGCGTACCTCATCATTTCAATTGCTTTCGGTTCGTCAATGTTAGAATGGTCTGAACCAACGACGGGAAGCCTCATTGCTCCAAACCCTAAGACTGAAACTTTAAAGCCGAGTTTGCCAAATTTACGGTACTTCACTAATGGCGCCCCCAAACAAAACGTGCACATAATATAAGGTTAACCAACCTATGTGAATTTTTCTGTAAAAACAGAATTAGGCAAGCTAAAATCTTTATGGCAGGTTTGCTGTTTTTGTTCTAAGAGACTTTAGAGTTCCTGAAACCTTGATAATTTGGAGACAAGCCTTTTCGTTAGCAACCTCTGTCACAGCAACTATTGATGCCTTAACCAAATCCAAGGCTTTATGCGAACAACGGAAAACAGCCTGCCTTTTTTCTTGGTTATACTCAATAAGAAATAACTCTGCTAGGCTGGCTCCGTGCTCGCCGAAAAGCTTTGTTAGGCTATTCCAAACAGCGTCGAAAGCTTCTTTTCCATCGAACTCTTTGTTACCATCAACCTTTACAGCGATGTAGCGGCGTCTAACATACCTAGTCAACTTTTTCCTCTCCTGACAACATAGACTCCTGGGGCAACGAATTCTGAGCTAAGTTTCATTCTGTTTCGTTCAATAATGGCTTTAGGGTTCTTTGAAAAAGCCTGCCTCGCCTCGGAGTGTTCCATCCCGAAAAGGTAGGCAAGTGAACAATAGTCATCAGCTGTTCGTAACAAAATTGGATCATCAGCACCACTTGACAAAACCACGGGCACGTGAGCCTTGTTCGCGATCTGAACCTCCCTACGTAGTGAAGAAAGTAAGACAACCCTTCTGAACCCTTGAAGTGTCAACAGTGACGCCATGTCAATCTCAAGCGAAGCTGAAGATCCAGAAGCAAGCTCAGCCTCCGCCGCGTCGAAAAACCGTTTCTTGGGGTTGACAAAGGGAAATTTAATTAGGTCAACCCTTCTGTCCTTAGCAGCTTGCCTAGCAACCTGTTTTGACGTGCACTCAACAGCGATGATCTCAACTTTTCTCCTAAGATCCCGTAAATTCTTCAGCAGCTCTCCGGCACTTTTCGGAGCTAAATCTATTCTTGACACAAAATCCACTTCGAATTTGCTGCATAATTCCTTTATTTTCTGGATTTCCTCCGTGGTCGTGTTGGATGACATTGTAATTCCTACTGCTTTGTATCCAAATGCAGCGGCTTTTTCCACCATTTCGTTAACATAAGAAAAATTGTTTGCCTGCGGACAAAGATGCAGATCCACGTAGAACTTCATGGAACCATTCCCAGCCTTCGAGTTATCTCCGTGATTTCCTCGATTTTTGATGTTCGAAACTTGACTCGAAGCCGAATTGGGTCAGCAAGACAAAGCCTCATAATACCTTTGCAAGCCGCCTGTTTATCGAGTCTAAGGTAAAGGTTTCCTTTTGTCAACCGAAGCCTAAGCTCCCTAAGCAAGGTTTCCCTATCAAAAGGCGAAAGGCTTATCCCAACATTGCGAAGAAGAGCCTCAGCGACCTCGGGATCTTTAATTTTAGCCTCGTAAAAAACGATGGGGTTCCCGTATTCTCCTTTAAGAGTTTTTTTGCTTATAGCTACGTCTTTAATATGCTCTAACGGGATGATGTTATGTGCAGCTGCTAAGACCTTCGCAGGGTCTTCTGTCGCGTGAGAAAGGAAGCTAATCTCAACATAAACTATTTCGTTTTTCGCCAATGATTTCACACATCTTCAAAGAAGACACTTTTCACACTTTCAAATATACTTTTCATAAAGAATTTAAGCGTAACCAATTTGAACCATTTTTTCAATAAAAGCAAAGGCGGTTCTAAAAGCAAACAATTAATAAAGCTGGCACATAAAGGATAGGATAAAACGGTGCGCACATTGTCACAAATGAAAGAAGATGCGTCGCTGCTTGTTCAGGAGTCCCTTCAGGAAACAGTTTACCGTTTAGAGGAAACGAGGCTGGGGTTCAGAAAAAGCTCTTCGGAGGAAACCCAAAAAGCGCTTAAGTGGATATTGGGAAAGCAGGGGCTGAAATACTCATATAGAGGCTTGTTTGCACCCACAGAGAAGGACATGACTGAAGGCTTTCAAACATTAACAGGAGAACAGTTTCTTGGCAGAAACGCTCTCAGTAGACGCATTCTAGGAGAGGAAACCCTAAGAGCCGTAATATTGTGGAACCGCAGTTCAGATCCAGCTGCTGTTAAGGCGCTGAAGGCCTATGAAAAAATTGTGAACCTTAGTGTAGACGGAACCTTCTGTTGCTACAACTGCGCAACTGCCTTTCTTAGAACATTAGTAGCTGCGAAGGTTGGCAACTGGTCTGAGACTTTAGACAAAGGAATTGGCAAATTAAGAAAAGAACGGACTTCTAATGGCAGATGGCACGGATATTCCTTTTATTACACGTTGCTGGCGCTTTCAGAAATGGATGTTCCATCCGCCAAAGACGAACTTCAGCATGCGTCCAACGCAGCCAAGAAGCTTATTAGGAAATATGAACAAAAGGATGACAGAACATCGCGCTTTAGGACGCTAGCGTTAGAAGCCTCTATAAATGCGCTTTAGGTGGTGATATAGATGATCGCTAAAGCCTTCTTCGTAACCAGCGGCAAAGCAGTTGGCAAGGTTTCAAGCTTAAACTCGTTTGACATGGCACTTAAGGAAGCAGGCATAGAACAATGCAATTTGGTCACTGTAAGTTCCATTATTCCGCCAAACTGCGAGGAAACTGAACCAACAAAACTGCCTGTTGGCGCCATCACCTACGTTGTACTATCGAGAGCTGAAGGAAAAGGAAAAACGATCAGTGCAGGCCTTACATGGGCTAAAGACGTTGAAACCGGTTATGGCATAGTGGCTGAAGCCAGCGGAAATATGGACAAAGCAACAGTTAAAGCGAAGCTAGACAAAAAAATTCGGGAAATGGCAAAAATCAGAGGCTTAAAACTTGGCGACATAAAATTCAGAATTGAGACGCTTAAGGTGCCACCTGGCAGCTACGGCTGCGTTGTCGCCGCCTTGGTTTACATCTTCTGATTCTAGGCTAACAGTCCGCGAACTTTTCTCCCTGCGCTTGTTAAGCCCCTATAGACTCTTCCTCTGCCTTTTCCAAGGTTTAGTTCAGGTACCAGTGTTCGGTCGACGAGAATAACCTCGTACCACTTGTAAAGGCCGTCCTGCCAAACCCAATAAGAGTTGAGAACTTCTAGGTTTGGAAACTTTTTCCCAGCTCTTTCCTCTGCGATAAGCCTCATGTTTTTGGGAGTTTTAATCTTGGTTACACCCATCTTCTTTTGTCTTCGGCCCATTTTTGGTCTCAGCTTTCGGTAGCCGCTCTTTCTCACACGGACACGCACGACAACGAAGCCTGCCTTGTCCTTGTATCCCAGCCTGCGAGCTCTGTCTATACGCGTAGGCTTGTCAACTCTCGTAATCGAGGGCTCCTTACGCCAGAAGACAATCCTTTCTTTCATAACCTCTTCAACGTACGAGGATTTAGGCTTCCTCCAAGCCTCAGCCATGTACTTGTAAGCCACTTTGATGCAACGCTCCAATGTACGGCAATGCTACGAAAATCTCTAATTTATACCTTCCGTATTATCCAAGACTGGGGTTATTCGCCTTAATTGGGTATTTGCCGTATGAGATGGCCTTTCTCCAAAGTGCTTCGACGTTTTCTTGTGGAAATGGCATTGTTTGGTCTGGGCCTATTATATAGCCTCCTCCTGGAGCAAGAGTTGCTATTGCCTTTTCTACCTCTTTCTCTATTTCTGTAACTGGCCCTAACATTAGAAGGTGCGAGTCTACGCCTCCTTTTAGAGCCATTTTGCCATTGCATTTTCGTTTTAATAAACTTGTGTCGTTGGCTCTTGCCTGAACAGGATTGAGGACCGTCACTCCAATGTTTATCAAGTCTTCAACTACGTCTTGAACTCGACCGCACGAATGAAAGTCAATTATCTTCCTTTCTTTGACTAAAGGCCTAAAACACCGGCGATATTCTGGAACAAAAAAATCCCTGAAAAATTTTGGAGAAATCATCAGCCCCCTTTGATGCCCAAGGTCCTCGGAGAAATTCACCCCGTCAACGTCGAGTTCAAGATACCGCTCAAAAACTCTTATGTTGAAATCCGCAATTCTATGTAGTAACTGCTTCATCTCATTAGGGTGGGTGAAAAAGGATCTCAAAAAATTGTCCATGCCCATCAATGCCCACGCCCTTTCAAACATGAAATATGTTAAACTGCCAAAAACCAGATGTTTGTCCCTGTCAACTTGGGTTAAAAAACCTTTGATTTCCTTAGTGAGCTGCAAACTGTCCGGGTCTGGGATAACAAAATTGTCAATGTGTTCTAAACTTGTTAACGGGTTTCCCTTTGGAAACGGAACCATATCTGACCTCGTGGTTACCCAGTGAACACCCCATTTGTCGGTCCACGTCTCATTTTTGAAATTACCTTCAAACTGAAAGCTTACGCAAACACCTTCATTCGTTCTTGGAACATACTCGGGATCCTCAAAGTAAATGGCCCTTAACAAGTTTTCCTTAGCGTCCATCTTTGTTTTGTCCCCGTCTGCGCTTAATATCTAATTTCACTCTGCAACTTTATTCTTTAAGCTTTCTGCATGTTTTCAAAAAACCCAGCGTATGGAAAACGTTATTTTTGCGCTAGATGATATTGATTGTTAAGTGAGAAAAATGAACAAAACAATTCGAGTCACTGTTTGGAACGAGTTTCTCCACGAAAAACAAAATCCTGAAATAGCCAAAATTTATCCTGAAGGAATTCATGGCGCCATAGCCAAATACTTAGGCAGTAAACCTGAATTCAAAGTTAAGACAGCAACTCTGGAGATGCCTGAACACGGCTTAACAGACGAGGTTCTTAACAACACCGACGTGCTGATTTGGTGGGGACACATGGCCCACGACAGGGTCAGCGACGCAGTGGTTGACAAAATTTACCGCCGCATAACGGACGGTGGAATGGGACTTATCGTTCTCCATTCGGGTCATTACTCAAAAATTTTTAGACGGTTGATGGGCACAAGCTGCGGACTGCGGTGGCGTGAAGCAGGCGAAAAAGAGCGGTTGTGGGTCGTTTCTCCAGGGCACCCAATTACTGCGGGTCTTAGCGAATATTTCGAGATTGAACACACTGAAATGTACGGTGAATATTTCGACATCCCAACTCCCGATCAGCTGGTTTTCATAAGCTGGTTCCAAGGGGGCGAAGTCTTCAGAAGCGGCTGCTGCTTCCACAGGGGCAGAGGAAAAATCTTCTACTTTAGACCAGGACACGAGTCATTCCCAATTTTCCATCATCCCATCGTTCTCAAAGTTATCGAAAACGCCGCACGCTGGGCAGCTCCAGTGGATGGGCCTAGACCCCCAACAATTGTAGGAGCTCCAAATGTCAAACCGCTCGAGAAACTCCAATAATTTTTTTTCTAAACTTGTCAACGAATCCTTCAAGGAAGACAATATCTTTTGCCTTTAGTTAAGTAGTAATTGTTATCTTTATACGCTTAATTTTCAAATATATTAAGCTAGATCAGGTTGGTTTCTTTGTCAGGCGGGTTAGTGTTTAAGGACAGAAACAAGCTTTCGCCGTACTATATTCCTAAAAGGCTTCCTCACCGCGACCAACAGATAAGCCTTTTAGACAGCGTGTACGGTTCCATGTTAAAAAACATAAAGAACGCCTATCCGCGGTTCATCCAAATAATCGGCGATACTGGAACAGGCAAAACTTGCACAGCGGTGAGGTTCGGTGAACAGCTTTCTGAAAAGGCGAAGAGCGAAGGAATCAACCTGAGGCATGTTTACATAAACTGTAAGGTCGACGGAGCAACGAGGTACGTTCTTTTCAGCAACCTCGTCAGAAAGGTAACTCCTAAGATTTCAACGAGAAGCCTAAGCCCTGAAGAGATGATTAGACAGCTTGTTGAATACCTTAGAGCTGAAAACATGTTTCTCCTCGCGATCTTCGACGAGATCGACTACTTCATCCAAATCAACCCGAAGGAGCACGTGATCTACGATCTTACGCGGACAACTGAGTTAAGCCCAGGTGAACCTTCCCACATTATCGGGGAAATTTTCATCGCAAGGTCGCTGAAATGGCATGAACGCCTCGAACCTGGAGAAAAATCCACACTCGGAGTAGGAGTCATCGAGTTTCCAAGATATACAAACATACAGGTCAGAGAGATACTTGAAAACCGTATTGAAGAAGCATTTCACCATGGCGCTGTGGATGAGGAAACCTTAGACCTCGTAAGTGACATCACCGCTAACTCACCTGTGAATGGCGACATACGCGTCGGACTTGACTTGCTTTATTACTCTGGCAGCTTGGCTGAAAACCAAGGGCTTAACCGGGTTCTTCCCGATCATGTTAGAAAGGTTTACGGCGAAATGAATCCCACGATAACTTCTGAGGACATTATGAACCTCAACGAGAACGGGCGGCTTGTTCTCTTAGCATTGGTTCGAAGCCTCCGAGCGGGCAAATCAGCCTATGCTGGGCTTAGAGACGTAAGGAAGACTTACGAGCTAGCCTGCGAAGAGCTAGACATCGAGCCAGCTGAAAGGTTTGAAGAAACCGTACAAGACCTCGTCTACCGCGGAATCATCGAAATGAAATCCCTAACCGAGCTAGGAATCACAGGCGCCTCAGCTACTGACCTCGAAAAGTTCCTTAACAGCCTAACTCAGCGGCTAAAACGGGAGAAAAGATGAAAGACGCACAGCGAACCATCTGGGAAGAGCTAGAAAAAGGCTTCGGCGGCGGCACCAAATTCCGCATTCTATTACAGATGGTGCTGAACCCAAACGAGGCCTTCACAAAATATGCTTTGGTTAAGGCAACGGGAATCCGAACCCCATCTGTGGAAAGCCAGCTTAAGGTCCTAGTCAAGATTGGATGGATAAAGGAGTACAGTTATACACCGAAAACCTACCAAATTAACCTTGAAAACGAGGTAGTAAAACAAATCGTAGAACTCTTCCAAAAAATCAAACTCACTAAAAAGACATTACTGTAATTTTTTATTTCTTTGTGGATCTTCAGTGCTTTTGATTAAGAATCCTTTTTTTCTAGTTTTTATTTAGAAATTTCTGTTTTGCTTAATACGTATTAATTGAAACTAATATTTTCAGTCATCTTGAGTAAGAATAATAAATGTTGAGACTTATATGAAATGAGCGTGATCTGATTTGACTAGCCGGTTAATTGAGATTTTTGAAGATAAACAGTTGGTTGACAGGATAAAGAAACGTCTACCTTACCTTTTCCAGCTAGCTGACCTCGAAAGCTCTAGAGCTGGAAAGATTGGAATGGAGGTTGGTTCGCTCCGCGAGAAGATTCTTATTGCATTATTGCTTTACAAGTTTGGTGAAGATAACGTTGAAACCGAAATTCCCATAACAGAACCTGAGGTTGATATAAGATTATTTGGCTACCCAATTTCTATTAAAACAATTACGGGAATGGGCGGTGTAAAAATTGTGTGGACTGTTGACGCTCAAAAAGCTCGCGAGTTTTGTGCAAAATATGCTCCAAAATGTGATTGGTTATTTACCTTAATTAACTGGGGAAAAGAAGGAAATTTTTCTTACATACCTAAAGAGGTTCAAGAAAAGGTTCTCCAGGAGATAGGTAGAGAAAGATACCTCAAGCTTCCAAAGATTGGAACTAATCCAAGAGGCGTCGAAATCAGCAAAGAAGCATTACAAATGCTTTTAACTAACAAAGATACAAAATCCATTGATGTTTTTTGGAGCCGTTCAAAAATTAAATTTGATATTTACAAAAGATGGGTTGAATATTGGAAAGAAGATACTTGAAAAAAGAGTTTCTATCAAACCGAAAAATTAGATAGTTTCATCTGAGACTGGGCGCTTTGAAACTCTTTAATTCTTTTCTCTGCTATTCCAACATACTCCTTGATTATTTCATAACCAATGTAATGCCTATTAGTTTGTAATGCTGCTATTGCTGTTGTCCCACTTCCCATAAAAGGGTCTAGTACAACATCCTTTTCAAAAGTGTACAATTTTATGAGCCTAAGAGGTAATTCAATTGGAAATGGCGCTGGGTGACCAATTTTTGAGGCGGATTCTGCTGGAAAACTCCAAACGCTTTTACTCCATTCTAGAAATTCTTCTCTCGTTATGGTGTTTTTTTTATCCTTTAAGTTTGGTCTAGAGAAGGTATCTTTAGAAAAAACTAGGATATACTCATGAACATCTCTAAGTGTTGGATTGGTAGCTGAACACCAACTACCCCATGCTGTAGAGGCTGCGGCGCTTGAACCTTTGTCCCAAATGATTTCTCCCCTCATTAAAAACCCTATATCTAACATGTCTTGAATGATCCATGTATGCAATGGAATATAGGGTTTTCTTCCTAAATTTGCAATATTAACACAAGCTCTTCCGCCTGTTACTAGTACTCTGTATACTTCTTTGAAAACTTGCCTTAACAGATTTCTGTACTCTTCTAAGGAAAAGTTCTTATCATAATCTTTGCCAACATTATAAGGAGGAGAGGTCACCATTAGATGAATACTATTTTCAGGTAACTCATCCATTCTTTCGCTACTTTTACAGAAAATTCTATTCAAATAATCTTGAGGAATTTCGTTTTCAACATAAACGGTTTCTTTTATTTCTGATGGTATTCCTTCATATAACCTACTTTTATAAAATTTTGAGGAATCATGACCAAATCTTCCAGGAGAACCGAAGGAACTAGTGCAAGTTCCTTTTTTACGAATTTGTGTTCTCTGTTTTGAGGAATCCCATGAATTTATAAAAGCAGCATCTTTCTTTTTTATCTTCTCATAATTTTCATAGCCATTTCCGATTAGTTCTACCTGAAAGCCGTCCTCTTTTCTAGTTAATCGCACTTTGCTACCGGCTGAAAACTTACCTTTCAGAAATGAGGACCAAAGTCTTCCGTAACTGTCAATTCTTGCTATTTCCGTATTCAGCAAAGTCTTACAAGGCACAGATATGTCTCCAATTAGATCCTTGCGTTCTCTCACTGGTATATGGATAAATCCTTTTGAAGTTTCCATCTTTCCAAGTATCTTTTCGAGCATTTTTGGTTTCACTTGAGTTACAATAAATTATATTATTAAAGGAGGTAAATAACCTCTGTTCTCAAATTCTTTTTTGGATTTATTAAAATTATTCTGGAAAAGAATGAAACATTAAGATATGATATTAAAGCACGCGTTTCTGTCTCAAAGACCATTTTTGTGTCTATTATTAAATCGTTTGACTAAGTGGCATCAATATTTACATAAATTGACGTTGCCCTTTATATACCCCCTCCCCCTCTGTTTTCACTGAGAACTTAAATATTAACTAACGGAAACTCTAGGGTGGATAAGGGTGAAAATTGTATTGATGAAGAAACTTGATTCAGTGCAGCATTCCACGATTAAAATGGCTCCTTCTGGAAAGCAAGGCTTTTCTGTGGAAACTTGTTTGAACCCGTGGAATGGTAAGTGTTTAAACACGGATATTTCGTTGTATATTATGTACAAGGGTAACTGTCTTCCGATTTGCCGTAAATGCTGGGAAATTATCTCGTCTAACGATGTTGAGTGGGTGTATGATTGATGTCAGACGATCTTGAGTCCCTAAATGGCGTAGGCTCAACCACGGCGGCTAAGTTGAGAGCCTCAGGATTCACGACTATAGAGGCAATCGCTGTTACTCCGCCTCGAGAAATTATGGAAAAAACAAACATAGGCTTCAACACGATTCTAAAGATTCAAGAAGCCGCTCGGCAGATGGTTGCAACCGACTTCAAAACGGCACAGGAGTTTTACGAGAAAAGGCAAACAATGAAGAAGTGTACTACAGGAAGTAGAAAGCTCGATGAAGCGCTTGGTGGAGGAATAGAAACCCAGGCACTAACCGAGCTGATTGGAGAATTCGGCTCGGGAAAAACACAGCTTTGCCTTATGCTTTCTGTTATGGCCCAGCTGCCGCCTGAACAAGGAGGGTTAGGGGGAAAAGTTGCCTTCATCGACACGGAGGGAACATTTATGCCTGAACGGGTTTATCAAATTGCAACCTTAAACGGTCTTGACCCTCAGAATATCGCAGGCAACATTTTCGTGGCAAGAGCCTACAACAGTAGTCACCAGTGTCTCTTGATCGACAGGTTGTTCACCCTTTGCCCAGATAACAACATTAAACTCGTTGTCGTGGACAGCATGATAAGCCACTTCAGAGGAGAATATGTCGGCCGTGAAACTCTGGCTGAACGTCAACAAAAACTAAACCAGTACCTCCACAAACTTATAAGGCTGTCAGAAGCGTACAACTTGGCGGTTGTGGTCACAAACCAGGTTCAGGCTAACCCAACAGCGTTCTTCGGAGATCCTAACAGGCCAGCTGGTGGAAACATTATGGCGCACGCTTGCACTCACAGAATTTACCTTCGCAAGGGAAGCAAAGGTATAAGAGTTGCTCGAGTAATTGACAGCCCATACCTTCCGGAAGTTCCTGTTCGCTTTAAAATCTCTGAAAAAGGCTTGGAAGATACCGAGGAAGGTGGCGACGATCTAGATCAGGAAAGCGACATCGTCTAGTCTACTTTAACGATTCTGTAGTTTGACGCCTTCCTAAGCCTGTTCATAACTGCAAGGCCTAAACCCTCAAGTGGCACGCCTTCAGCTACTATTATGTCCACTTTTTCCTCGTCGAATTCCCTAAGCAACCTAAAGAGGCTTCTTGCCGCAGACGACAAGTCCGCTCTTGAACCGAGCGATTTCACCGTATCTGCCGTGTACATGCTTTTTGTTTCGTCTGTAGCCAGAACGCCGACCTTTTTTCCATTCTTTTTGTTCTGATCAATGATCTGTTGAATCTTTTTTGCTGTAGGCTTGATGTTTCCTTCGATCAGCACAAGTTCAGCTCTTGGAGCGTAATGTCTATGTTTCATGCCTGGAGAGGGAACCTTCGCTATACGAACACTTTTTTCTGCTAAAGCAGCTGGATGAATATTCACTTGGCCAAGCGCCTTTACCAGTTCCTCGTACGATGTTCCACCCGGCCTCAAAATTATAGGAGGATCCACTGTAACGTCAAGTACTGTTGATTCGACACCTATATTTGTGGGTCCACCGTCGAGAATCATCTCTATTCTGCCATCCAAGTCCTGGTTCACATGTTCAGCTGTAGTTGGGCTGGGTCTTCCAGAAAGGTTTGCGCTTGGAGCTGCTATTGGCACGCCTGACTCCTTTATCAGCGCCAAGGCAACATTGTGTCTAGGCATTCTAACGGCAACTGTGTCCAATCCACCCGTGATAGCTTTAGGCACTTTGTCAGACGCTTTCAAAACTAAGGTCAGTGGTCCAGGCCAGAAGATACTCATGAGTTTATTCGCCTTTAATGGAATATTTTCAGTTAACTGTAAAATTTCTTGTTTAGTTGCCACGTGAACGATTATAGGGTTATCCAATGGTCTTTTCTTCGCTTCGTAAATTCGCTTGACCGCCTTAGCGTTTAAGGCATCTGCTCCGAGACCGTAAACTGTTTCAGTTGGAAAGGCAACAAGCCCTCCTTTTCGAATCACGTCTGCTGCTGCTTTGATTTTTGGCTTTTCAGGTTTCTCGCAGTTTACTTTCAATATGACTGTGCGGATCAAGGTTTTTCAAGCTTCCGAAGGTTGAAAAGACGATTTTTTCATGAATCTTATGGTTGTTCTACACTATTATTCTTGGGTTCAGTAAACCTTTATCCTTTGGAAACATCTTAAAAACCTTCTGTTGAAGGGTTTGGTATGCGGATTTGTGATTGTCAAGGCTTTTTGAAACATTTTAGTTTCGCTTCAAAACACATTAGCTTGCAAGATGTACTTTTAGACCGCGATTTGGCCATGTTGGGAGACGCCTACGTGAATTTCGTATATTCGTTGGCGCTTTCAGAAAAACAACATAAGCCTGTTGGTAGAAAGCTGAAAAGCTCTGTTTTAGCCATGGCGGTTCGAAATTCAGGGTTGCGTTCGCTTTTGCCTTCAAGGACAGACCGACATAAGCAGGCGGATGCAGCTGAAGCTTTGATTGTCTACGCTTGGCTAAATAAGGTTGTCTCGTTAGAAGAAGCGGTCTACATAATAATGAAAGAAGAAAGTTTGGAGGATGCCTTCTGCAGTTTGTTGCAGGTAATCGTTGAAAAGCTAAAAATGGAGAAGGCTTAATATTGATTAAGAGAATTAATAATTATATTTATTAGGGAAAGGATTCCAGAAGGCTAATGGTTTGAGTGAGGTTCTTACTCCAATTGTTTACCAGCTGGGAATTGGCGGGTTCTTAGGGTTCTTCGTAGGGTACGCTGTGAAGAAAATCACAAAGATTGTTGCTGTTCTTATTGGCGTAGGCGCCCTTATTCTTATCTACTTAGGCTACGAGGGTGTCATCAGCATAAATTATGACAAGCTAGCTCAGATTATTGAGAACATCATGGGCAAGGCTGGTTCAGCCTCCGCTGCTTTAACGCCGATGGTTGCGAATCTTCCTTTTGCTGGAAGCTTCATCGCAGGTGTGGCTGTAGGCGTAAAACTTGGATAAGAAATGGTTTTTCTTAAACTGGGAAAAATTGGAGTTGGTTGTGGTCATTCTTTTGTTTTCTGTTGAAGCGCATCGGTGAAGGCTGCGTTGAGTTCTTTGCCTCTTTGAAGGATTTTTTCACAAGCGTCTTTTACGGCTTCTTCGGGTGTTTTGCCTTTTGTTGTTCGAATGGTTACGACAGTGTTTGATATTAGTGGATGTGGCATTTTGTAGCTTGCAAACTCTACTTTTTCATCTTCGAGAAGAACGGATTCTAACAGGTTGAACAGGGTGTGTCCTTCGCCTTCAACCTCAATTGTTAATTCGTTTTCTGTCTTTTTTACAACTTTTACTTGCATCGCCTTTTCCTCTATACTTTGTTTAAATTGTTCCTTTTCCGTAGTCTTGGGCTATCTTTCGTCTTTCAACGTGTCCACATTCTTCGCATTTCAGCTCATTCTGTCTTAGGGCTAAGATGGCTCCGCAGTGTGAACAGTAGGCTAAGAGAACGCCGAGGTTTTCGCCTTTTGTTGAAAGATGATAAATCTGGTTTTTGTCACTTATGACTTTGGCTCGAACTAGGTCACCAGCTCTGTAAGCATCAAAAATATTATCGGTGTAATTAAAGCTAACATCTGAAATATGGATGATGCCTGAAAAATGTCCAGATATGAACCTTGATCCAACCTTTGTTATGCGGACATTTACCATTGAGCTTTGGACGCCAGTAACGTCTCCGACTACTGTGGCTCCAACGTATGGAACGTTGTAGTTTCGAGCTGCAGGGTAGACTGAGACCTTTTTGTTCACGAGGTCCATGAGGACGTGTCCAACATTTTTTGAATATATTACGCCGTCTTCAACGTATGTACCTTGGTTCGCTATGAACTCTTCTATGACGCCGAGTTTTTGTCCTGGAACCACGAACTGTCCGCTTTGTCTTTCTTTGCTCATAACTGGTTCATCTTTTCTCTGTTCTCGGATTGGCCCTTAAAGAAACCATTAGAAGCTCACATATTAGCTTTGCTGTCATTTGTGTGAAACAGAAAACTGAGTTTAGCCCATTTTTATGATTCTGTAAAGGTTGACTTTAACCTTGTAGTTTCGTTTTCTGTGGAAGCTGTAGGTGCGACGGATTGCAATTTCCATTTCTCGAACTTGGTCGATTTTTCCCCCAATTTCAGGAATCTTTTGCCTTAGAAATTCGCTGGTTGAGCTGCCCTTTTTATGAAGAGAATAAACGACATCTGAGATTTCAAGCGCCTTTCTTAGGAATAATATGTCGGCTCCCCGTTTTCGGGTTCCGAACGGCGGATTCATTAACGTTGTATCAAAGCATCCCCTCACACAATCGATGTCTCCTGCGATTAATTCCGTTCTCACACCCGTTTTTTCCGCGTTTTTCTTGGCAGCTTTGACTGCTTCTTTGTCAATGTCTACGCCGTAAACGTCTTTTGCTCCGGCTAATGCAGCTCCGATTGCTAAGATGCCTGACCCGCAGCCTAGGTCTATCACGGTTTTTCCTTTGATGTCATTGTTTATCCATGAGGCAACATGAATCATCTCAGACGCAGATTCGGGGTCAAGTGTGTATCCTTCCCATTTTAGTTTGGGGCTTGGGCTTGGAGAAAGCTTGGACAAAAGAATTGAGAGGTGCTTCTTTTTTATCATGAGTTTTCCGCTCGCTTGTTTAAGCCCTTTTTATAACAGTCCTTTCTCCAGTAGGTCTTCCCACTTTGTCTTTCCGAGAGCTACGTGAGTCTCGGCTATTGTGAGAACGGGTTTTTTGAAGACTGAAGATCCGTCCAGTGCGATTCTTGGGCAAGATGTGTTGACGTATGCCTCTATGGTTGGGAACTGCATGAGAGCGTCAGGTGTGATTTCGCGTAAAGCCAGTAATGTTGCCTTTTTTCCGTTTGATTCAAGTTCCGTTTTAATATTTGTTGCCGCTTGAATGTTGGTTTGGCCTGGTTTCAGCCCTATGATTATGCCAAAGTTTTGTGCTTTTTGAGATTCTTTGATGCTTGCATACCTTTTCTGCAGGGTTCTCTGCGCCTCCACTTCGATTGTGTAGGCTGCGTTCCCGAATGGATCGGCGACCACTGTGGGCTTCATTGTTGCAAGGGACAGTCCGAGCGGGTGGAATTGCCCTCCGCCTATGAAGAGGTATGCTTCAACCTTGTCTGAGATGGCCTTGGCGTTTGTGTAGTCGCACCCAAGTATTTGTCCCGGGCTTTTGCCGTGCCCGGTGTCTCCGATGAACACCGTTTTTTGGGCTTTTTCGAGGATTTTCCTAGCTTGTTCAAGTTGGTCTACGTGATGGATGGTTGTTGCCAACCCAATTTTTGTCCACGGTTTTAGGAGCTGCACTGCCTTTTTTACTGCTGGTTTTATGTCAAGATTGGCTTTTGCGTGAAAGTACACTATTGGGACGCGGGTTTTTGGTTTAATCAATTCTGAATGTCCGCAGTGAATAACGAGGTCGACGCCTAGGTTTTCAGCTTCGCAAATCATAAGGTCGCAGGCTCCGTAGCATGGGTCTCCTGAAATGATGGCTTGGGCTCCGGCTTTTTCTATGGCTTCAGCTAGTTTAGGAGCTTGAGGTTTCAGTCCTTCAGGTAATTGAATTAAGACCTTTTTGGCGTTGTGTTGTTGGACTGTTTTTTGGATTTGTTCAATTTCGAGGTCGAATAGTTCTTTTGACATTTTTTGGTTCTCGGTAAAACTGTTTTTTGAGGTTTGTTCCTATCTTTATTTTTGCCTATTGTTCAAAATAAGGGTTGTCTAGGATTATTGGTTGCACGTTTATTGTTGTCTGTTCACGGTGGTGAGGAAGGAGGGAAGTATATAGTCGGGTCAGTTTTTTTGGCTATCCTGTCCTGTTTTGCTGTTGTTCCGTGGATGCGCGGAATTTTTTCTTTATATAGGCTCTGTGGAAACGCTGTGGAATTGTGGGTTTCGCACCTACGGTGAAAGTGCTTTTTTGCATGTGGTTTTTGTTAGTGTTTTGTGGTGGTATATTTTTACTCCTTTTACGACTCTGTTGATTACGCCTTTTACGCTTGGGTTGTCTGGCTTCAGTCCGATGGCTAGGGATTTGAAGAGTCCAAGCATCTGACCAACTGTAACGTCTACGAGGGGTCTACACGGGTCTGGAACTTTGAACTTGCCTTCTCTATCAAATTCTAGGCTTTGATCCACGTTTTCAGCTGCCTCATTGCCTAATTTGTCGCATACCACCAGTTTAGTCATGCCAAGGTCCTTGTCCTTGATTTCTTTCATCAAGTCTAATTCATATTTTCTGACAAACGGATCTGAAGAGAGGAAGTAAACAACCAAGGTTTTATCGTTTACTACGGC
This sequence comes from Candidatus Bathyarchaeota archaeon, assembly GCA_018397065.1. Taxonomy (GTDB): domain Archaea; phylum Thermoproteota; class Bathyarchaeia; order Bathyarchaeales; family DTEX01; genus JAGTRI01. The sequence goes on along the minus strand of JAGTRI010000002.1, from coordinate 61,874 downwards.
TTCTGGTCCATGCCTAACTCCCAGAAATGTGTCGGCTTTACAGATTATTTTGCCGTCTGTCATCTCCTGCAGTTTCAGGGCTGACTCAACTGCGCAGCCATACAAGCATCCGCTTCCTAAGAAAACTGCTCTTTCAAACTCTGTGTTTGCGATGTCTTTTATTAGGCTCGAGTAGTTGTCAAACAGCGTTTGGGTTATTTCAGAAATGCTCTTTATTATTTTTTCATATTCGTTCAGGTTTTTTATGTATGCCAGAAACTGAGCGGTCATCAACATTGTGGTAAACGAAGCTGTCATCGCCAGTCCCTTATCGTTAGTTTCCTCAGAAAGCAAGATGAGAAGAGCGTTTCTTCTTTTTCTACTGAACTGGGCAGTTGCTCCGTCCTTGTTGCAGGTAACTACTATATGAGATATTTTTGGGCAAAACATTTCAGCAATCTCAATCGCTGCCATACTTTCAGGGCTATTTCCTGACCTTGCGAATGAAACCAGTACGTTATCGGCGTTTTTGAGAAAGATCGAGTCCCAATGCGTAACGATGTCCGTTGTTGGTCGGGTGTCCACGTCTAGCTGCCACATGAACCTTAGCAGGTTTTGAACTGACAGCCCTACGTGCGCGGATGAGCCTGCACCTGTAAGAATAACCCTTGCGTTTAGCTTCGAAAAAACATTTTTAGCCAAAAAATCAAGTATTTCGTTTTTCTGTTTTTTCAGGGTTTCGAAGTTCTCTACCCACAACCGAGGCTGAGCCGCAATTTCTGAAGGCGTGTACTCGACTCCCATTTCTGCCCGTTTGTCTTTTGGCAAGTTAATAATCTCATAAAGCGCATTCATCTTGTCTTTTCCATCCCTTTCTGCTGCGCCATGAATTTAATTACGTCGAACTCGGTTATCCTTTCTTCAGCGCCTCCTACGTATAGGCATGAAAGGGCGCCTAAAGCGTTAGCAAACTCCAAGGAAGCCTTGAAGTCTTGGTTTTTATGTAAATAGTAATAAATGAAGCCTGCGTCAAACGAGTCTCCTGCCCCTGTTGTGTCAACAGGCTTAATGTGTAGTGGCTTAACTTTAAACGTTCTTTTGCCGTCGTTTCCAATTGCTCCTTTTCTGCCCTGTTTTATGACGACTACTGGAACCTTTTCGTTTAGCTTTTCAAGCGCGGCACGTACGCTGTTTTTGCCCGTGATGGCTTTGGCTTCTTTGTCGTTTGGAAGGAAAATATCAACATGCCTTAAGATTTCGTCTATGTACTCGTATTTATTCAGGGGATCATCGTTCGTATCCAAAGAAGTTGTTAACCCGAGCTTTTTGGCTTCAGAAAATAACCATGAAAACGAGCTAAGCATTTTTCTTAAAATGTAAATCGAAGAGACATGAAGATGGTTGTACCCAAGAAAAATCTCTGGGTCAACGTCAAACTTGGTCAGATTATCGATCCCAGCAACGTACGTTATGAGGGCTCTGTTCTTTGGGTAAGTTAAAGAAATCGTTATGCCAGTTTTGAAGCCTACAAGCACTTTAACCTTGTCCACGCCGACGCCGCTTGACCTGAAATTTTTTAGCACTATGCTGCCGTTCACGTCGTTTCCAAGTTTACCAAAAATATCTACGTTTCCGCCTAGCTGCGCAAGTCTGCAAGCAAAGATGGAGGCTGCTCCGCCCATAACGGTTTGGATGTCTTCACATGGAATCTCGTGACCTAAAACAGGCAGTTGTGGAGCGCCTGAAACAATTATGTCAACATTTAAGTCTCCAATAACAAGACTTTTCAATTCTGGACGCCTTACATAACTGATTTTTTTCAATGATTGTTACTAAACGCTTTTTATGTTTTGCTTTGTGTAAAAGCTTTTTAGTTTCCTAAAAACCCGCTGTGGTTCGAAGCGTAAAGAACTGGCCCGGAACCACCTATTATCCTGTAGACAACATGCAAAAATAATGTTATGAAAAATAAAATTAAGAGTGAAAGAACAAAAATCAGACCCGCCTCAAACATGTAAGCGTAACCACCATAAAATGGAACAAGGCTGCCTTTTACGAAATTGTAAGCCATAATCTGAGCCTGATATGAAGAAGACAAGTCTGTGCTTTCAATGCCTAAAAAGTTCACAACTGGCGTAACAACAGAGACAACCAAGGTTATGCAGATAAAGAGGACAAAAACAAGGCTTCCAGCCTTCAAGGCGGACGCTGTAAAAAATCTTTCTGGTTTATTACCATATTTCTCTCAGGGTGTTTGTTCTGTCAACCCTTTGGCTTAGGTTCTATTCCTATTGGACGTTTGTTCGCAGGCGGGTCTCTTTACAACAGAAATGAACGAGTTAAGACTACATTTAAATATCGTCATAAAGTTTTGATAGCTGAATCTTAAGAGTGGGGAAAAGATGAACAACGTCGCTGTTGAAACAAAAAACCTTGTTAAGACATTTGGAGACATAAAGGCTCTTAATGGATTAAGCTTCACGGTTACGCGTGGCGAAATTTTTGGGTTAATAGGTCCCAACGGCGCGGGGAAAACAACAACTTTAAGAATTTTAGCCACGCTTATTAAGCCTTCTTCGGGTTCTGCCAAAATTTTCGGTTACGACGTGGAGAAGAACCCATCTGAAGTTCGAAGGATAATTAGTTACCTTCCAGAAGAGGCTGGTGCCTACAAAAACCTTTCAGGGTTCGAGTACCTCGAGTTCATGGCGAACTTTTATCACCAAAGCCCTCAAGAGGGCAGAGCAGCCGTTGAGGAAGCTGCGAAGATTTCAGGGCTAGGCGAAAGATTGAAAGACAGGGTTAAAACTTACAGTAAGGGAATGAACCGAAGGTTGTTGCTGGCTAGGGCTTTGATGATGAAGCCTAAGCTCGCGATTCTGGATGAGCCGACAAGCGGCTTAGACGTTGTTCACGCCTTTCACGTCAGACGCATCATTCAGGAATACGCGAAGACTCATGGCGTAACCGTCCTTCTCTCAAGCCACAACATGCTGGAGGTTGAGTTTCTCTGCAACCAAGTGGCTTTGATAAACGAGGGAAAAGTCATTGGACAAGGTAGCCCACATGAGCTAAAATCATATTACGGCGTCAACAACCTTGAAGACGTATTTATGGAGGCGACGAAACTTGGTTAAAGGACTAAGCAACCTTATTAGCAAGGAGATAAAGGAGCTTCTTCGAGACCCAAAAATCATGCTAGGCATGGTCTTGATGCCGCTTATTACATTTCCTTTGATGGGCGCAGCTATGAACATTTCAACAAGCACCCTCGAAGAATCAACGAGGAACGTTTCAGTTATGATTATGAACCTTGACAAAGGACCGCTGGCTGAAAGCCTTTTGCTTATGCTTCAAAGCATGAATGTCACCATAATTGAAACTGGCTCTTCCACGGTTGAGGATGCTTTGGTTGACCTTTCACAAAGCAACACGACAACTCTGGTCGTTATCCCTCAAGGCTTCAGTCAAAACCTCACCCTTGGTCTCAGAGCAAAAATAATTGTTTACTCCGTTTTTGAAAGTTTAAGCCTCGCTGAGGGAATCAGGTCGTCCGCAGTTGAGGTGCCGATTAATCTGTACAAAAATGCTCTTGTTACTCAAGCAATTAGGCAAGCCTTTCCAGACAGAGACCCGTTAGCCGTTCTCGACCCAATTTCAATCAGCAACGTTGCAGTTGTCAAGGGAAAAATAGTTAACGTTTCGTCAGACATTCTCAGAAGCCTCTTCATGTCTCAGTCGCTTGGGTTCCCATTGGTCATAATGTTGCTTCTCGTTTCTGCAATGCAGATAGCGGCTACCTCGATTTCCATCGAAAAAGAGGAAAAAACCCTTGAAACCTTGTTGACGGTTCCAATTAGCAGACTTGGCATACTAACGGGAAAACTAGCAGGCTCAGTTGTCGTCGCAGCTGCAGGAGCAATAGCCTCGATTATTGGAGTTAACTATTACATTAATTCTTTTAATCAGATGATTCCAACTCAGAACATAAGCCTCGAGGATTTAGGGTTGTCCATGACCCCTCTTTCTTACGGTCTCCTAGGCGTGATGATTTTCGTCACAATCGTTTCAGCCTTAGCTCTCGCAATCATCGTAGCTGCATTTTCAGAAAACGTGAGAAGCGCCCAAGCGCTTGTTGGACCGTTAAACTTCATCTTCATTTTTCCCTCATTGATTCTGATGTTTACAGACATTCAGATGCTTCCGTATCCGATTCAGATAGTGTTGTACGCCATTCCGTACACGCATTCGATCATAGCCACCAAAGCTGCGTTCTTAGGCGACTACTTCACAATGCTGATAAGCATCGCCTACGTTTCAGCGTTCACCATCGCCGTGCTGTACATAGCGGCAAGGATCTTCACAACAGAAAAAATCGTAACAGCCAGAATATCCTTTAAAAAACTTAAAATAAGAAAGCCTTAAACTCACCTGTTTTTTCTGAACCGACAGCCACATAAGCGTGTGTAGACAATTTACCAATTGAGACAATTTGGAGGAACATATTTATGAAGCTGTCTTTCACGACGCTTGGGTGCCCAAGGTGGACGCTTAAGCAGATAGTGGAAAACGCGGCTAAGATGGGGTATGACGCAGTTGACTTCCGAGGCTTACTTGAAGACATAGACATCAGCCGCAGACCTGAATTCACAACAGACATAAAAAAGACCCAAAAGCTGCTAAGGGATCATGGTGTAGCGGTCTCAGCGGTTTCGGTTTCCGCAAGCTTCGCAGTCGTTGACGAGGTGAAAAAAGAAAAACAGTTCGACGAAGCAAAAAGAAACCTCGAAGTGGCACACAAACTGGACGCCCACATACTGCGGATTTACGGTGGACAAATCCCTGAGGGTTACACCGTGAAGACCATAATGCCCATTCTTGTTAAAAACCTGCGCAGAATCGGAGACACAGCAGAAGAATACGATGTCACTTTAGCTTTGGAAACTCATGACGCGTGGACAAACTCAGAGACCCTCGCGCAAGTAATTTCGTTGACCAATCATCCCTATGTGCGGGTCTTGTGGGACCTTCATCATCCATACCGGGTCAACGGCGAACAACCTGAAGTCACGTTTGCAAACATTGGGCAATACACCGTAGCCACACACGTTAAAGACTCAGTTCTTGACAAAAACGGGAAACCCCGCTACACGCTTCTTGGCGAAGGCACTGTGCCGATAAAACGGATGCTTGAACTCCTCGTCCAAGGCGGATACCGAGGCTACGCAACGCTAGAATGGGAAAAAAGGTGGATACCTGAACTTGCAGAACCAGAAACCGTCTTCCCACAATACGTCCAGAAAATGCGTGAATGGATGAAATAACAAAAGTCACTGCAACGATTTTCAATTTCCACAAACAGCTAAGAAGTGACACAGTTTTCTTCTTACATTATTCAGCCATAGATCACCCATGTAATTAATGGACGTACGCTTGAGTCTCCCTAAAAAATTTATTAGCGCCGGGGATGGGATTCGAACCCATGCGGCCCGCGGGGGCCACAGGCTCTCAAGGCCTGCGCTATATCCACTCAGCCACCCCGGCTTTATTAGGCGTTCCATGTTTGTTTGTAGATTATTCGGGTTTTCGGTTTATTTGAACCTTTTTGCTGCTGGAAAGGTTAAAATATTTTTTCGTTGTGGTAATTGCCATATATGTCTGTTTGCGGAGGCCTTCTGGTTGAAGCTTTTGCTTGACGAGATGTACGCTGGGCTTAAGGAATACTTTGAAACCTTAGGATGGGAGGTTGTAACAGTCCAAGACGTGGGGCTTCAGGGAGCTAAAGACAGGGATGTGGTGAACTTCGCTAGAAAAAATAATCTTTTGCTTGTCACTCAGGACCAGAAGTCAGCTGACCTTGCTGACCTTTTGAACGTGAAGTGCGTGTTGATCTCGAACTCCTTGATTGCAAAGATTGCGGACGAAAAAATCCGCAGCACATACCCAGATCTTAAACGCTGCAAATAAGGGCAACTGCGTTTATACAAGTTTTTTGCCAGTTAACCTTGCCACTAGAAAGTCTTCGTACGCGGAAAGGTCTCTCCACTCGACAGCGCAGTTTACACGTCTAGCTTTATCATCTATTAAGGTGTAGCCATCGTCGGTTACGCGGATGCCGAGTTCCTGCATCACAAGTAGTTCTTCGGAAAAGGCTAGGTAAACCGCAACCGTGTCGAAAAGAATCGTGCTTTGAGTCTCAAATTGCTGTGTGTCTCCACGTTTTTTCAGCCAAACCTTGTAATTCTCCATTAAAGCCTGAACAACCGGGTCATTGCAATCCCTGACAGCACAATATTTTTCGCCCTTAAGCCTAACGAAGCCACATGTGTCAAGCGGAGTAATCGTTATCGGCCAAGAGGCCTCAAAAACCTTTTGCAAAGCCTTCGGGTTTGCGTAGACATTGTATTCAGCTACTAAGCCTCCTTCTTTTCCGTTGTATCCCCAAGGACTTTTGCGGAGGCACCCATGCATTCCGACAAATCTTGCTTTTTGAGCTATTCTAGGCTCTCTTTCAAGAGCCGCTGCGATGTTGGGAACCGGGCCGATGCACACCAACGTTACTGGTCTAGGCGAGTTCATTATTGTGTCAATTATGGCTTTTACGCCATCTTGGTAGACTTTGCCTTTATAAGATGCCAGTTGGTAGTCTTCAACCCATTCCTGTTGGGGACCAATATCGTCGCTTAGGTGAATTCCAACTCCAACGGGAACATCGGTTCTTCCAGCGGTTTCAAGCATCTTCGCGATGATCTTAGCTCTGTAAGTCGTGTTAGCAGTGTCGGAAACAACAAGCTTAACGTCGAGCTCAGGAGACTTCAGCAGCATCGCCAGCGCCCAAGTGTCATCTATGTCGCCTCCAATGTCGGTATCTAAGATGACGGGAACCCTTTTTCCGTAGCCGTGCTTCACGCTGCGGAACCCCTACCAGCCATTTATTATCTGTATTTTTTTTTTAAAAAAAAACTTTATGGGTATGCAGGTTTAACGGTTTTGCAAGTTTTTGACGATTCTTCAGCCGCCTCCATGATGGCGATGACCCGTCTTGCTTCTTCAGGCTTAACCAATAATTCTGCGCCACGTAACAGGTGGTCAGCAATGTTTCTATAATACGCTGAGTGCTCACCTTTCCAAAATTGGATTTTTGTTTCAACAGGTTTATTGTCGCTGTAAGTAACCATGCGAAAGTATTGCTGGTCATGCACAGACGTGATCCCGCCCTTAGTGCCTAAAATTCTCCAACGAGGCTTTCCTATGCTGGCTAAGCTTGAAAGCTGAACATCCGCAACAGCACCATTTTCAAAGCGGATTAAGGCTTCGACTTGGTCTTCGTTTGTAACGTCCATCCAAACAAGTTTATGGAAGCAGCCTGTGACTCCGACGATTCTGCTTGGAACTATGTTGAGAATCCAGTCCAGCAAATGCGCCCCCCAATCGTAGAAGGCTCCACCCGAAATTTTCTTGTTTGAACGCCACCATGTTCCAGGATGCCCGTATCCTCCCATAAAGGATTCCACGTGAAAAACTTGTCCTATCAGGCCCTGGTGTATCGTTTCCTTTAACGCAAGAAAGTCGCCGTCGAGCCTTCGGTTATGATAAACTGTAAGCATTAACCTCCTTTTTTTCGCCTCATCAATCATCGCAGTGGCTTCAGAGGTTGTTATACACATTGGTTTCTCGACAATAACGTGTTTTCCAGCCTTCAAACATTGCAGAGCTAATTTGGCGTGAGTATTATGCGGCGTAACTACGGTTACAAGGTCGAACTCCGCGTCGTCAAGCATCTTACCCAAATCTTCGTAGGTCTTAATTTCTGGAAAATCCTTTCTTGCAGCCTCAGTTCTTTTTGGATCAGCATCGCAGACGGCGACAAGCTTAAGCCCTTCTGTTGCCTTTATCTGGTCACAGTGGGCTTTACCCATATTGAAAGCAGGACCATACCCTATCACTGCGCATTTAATTATATTCTTATTTACTGTATTGTCCTTCATTTCAATTCCAGCCTTTGTGTTGTTAAAATTTAGAATCTTTCTGTCTTTTAATCCTTCTTAACGAAACAAGTTTAAGCCACGACACTAAACCTTTTTACGAGCAATATCAAGAAAAAAGAGATGAACCGGCATTGAAGTGCCAATACTGCGGCAAAAACGTTGACCTTCCTTTCAGATGCTCATTCTGCGGCATGTACCACTGCGAAGAACACAGACTTCCAGAAAACCATCACTGCCCAGAACTTTGGAAAGCGGCACTTATTAAGCCAAGCGAAAAAGAAAAAATCAGTGGACTCCGTGAAGAGCGTCCTTTTGAAAGTCTAAGCCAACCAACGTTTCAGTACCCGTTTAAAATAAAAAGAGAAGGTTGGATCAGCACTACAGAGTTAGCTCACTTAACAATCGGAGCGTTGATCGTGATGGCGGTGGGGCTTGCTTGGGACAGCGTCGGATTAGAATGGGTTTTCAAAATTTTCTCAGACCCAATCAGCACTTTTATTTCCGCTGCGATTTTCACATTTATCTTTCTGTCTCATGAACTCGCACACAAAGCCGTTGCCAAACAGTATGGGCTTTGGGCTGAGTTCCGCATTAACCCTATTGGAGCAGCGTTCACCGTAATGACGATAGCCGTGCCTTTAATTAAAATCATTTCGCCAGGAGCCGTAGTTATCGCAGGCGCAGCAAACAAAAAGGTCATCGGCGTGTCAGCGCTTGCGGGGCCTTTAACAAGCATAGGTCTTACTGGAGTATTCCTGTTTTTTGTGTTTCTTTTTCATGGTAGCCTAAACACTTTGCTTTTGAACAGCGCCGCCCTTTCTATCTGGATAGCTGTTCTCAATCTTGTTCCCTTTGGAATTTTTGATGGAGCAAAAGTTTTCTGGTGGAACAAAGCTGTTTGGGCAACAAGCTTTACAGTCGCTGTTGTTTTGATGCTTTTTACTTTATTAATTTAGATTAAGGCTTAAACCAAAACGCTGTAAAGATCTCTTTCTGTTTTCTTAGCAATTGAACTCATAAAAAATGATGCTAGATCAGTTCAATACTTATGAAGACTTCTTCTGGAACCCGCATTCTCATGACTCGACGCATAACTCTTTCTTCCGCGTCGATATCCATCAAGCGTTTATGGATGCGCAGTTCCCACTTGTCCCATGTTTTGGTTCCTTCGCCACAAGGGCTTTTCATAACTGGCACACGAAGCCTTTTTGTTGGCAACGCGATAGGTCCATTAGATTTCACGCCGCTTTTCTGGGCTATGGTTTTTAGTTCTTCGCATACACTTTCAAGTTTCTTGTAGTCTGTACTTGTAAGTTTTATCCTAGCTTTTCTTACCATGCCCAGTTCACGTCGATTTTGGTAACTTTCCAAACAGTATTATTTAAACGCTTTTCTTTCAGTAGCCAAAAAATAGTTAAACTCGCCTTTCACGGCTCAATCTTTTAGTCTGCCACGAGTAACTACGTAACCTGGGCGACTCGCCGAATCCACAGGCTGAGCATCTTTTTTGCCTAACATGATATGATCTTCTACCACAACGCCTGCAGTGAATGTGAACGGTTTTGCCCATTCGCTTTCCAAAAGAAGGTGTGCCTTTACCCATAGACCATTTCACCTTGGAGGCGGAGATATCATGACGACGTTGTCTCCTCTGACTATTATTAGGCCTAGCTCGTCGGTTTTGTCCTTGTCAGTTACGTCCTCAGCTTTTTCCAATACAAGGTTAAGGTGTTGGTCGAATCCTCGAAGTAGCCCCCTTATTCTTTTACCTCCCCTAAGCATAATTAAAACGGTTTTGCCGAGGTTCTCCTCAAGAATCTTATCCGTCATCTGCATTTTTTCCGCCATTATTATCGACGTTCCTTGAAGCTTTCCATTATTTCGTTTGTGTATGAAGGCTTGCAGATTTATATGTGTTGCTGTTAAAATTCTAAGATTATGTCCACATCAATACGTAGGATCCCATTAAGAAAGGACGACCGAAAACAGTTCCTAGAAAAAGTTTCCAAAAATTTTGGGCTAAACATCGAATCCATATTCGGCTCAAAACCCCAAATTGAGGTGACGGAAACACTAAAAGGCAAGATTTATGTTGTTAATGGACGTCCCATTTTTATTGAATTCAAAAGCGACTTGTTTCCCACACTATCTTTTGAACAATGCGTTTCACGCCTATCAAAAGTTGTTGTAGACATGGGTGCAGTGCCATACATCTGCAACGGTGCCGACGTGATGGGACCTGGCATCGTTGACATTCAAGGAGACTTCAAACCGAAAAGTATAGTTGCAGTTGTAGATGTTAAAAACAAGAAGCCTATAGCTATTGCGAAGTCCATATTTGATTCAAACACGACGTTAACAATTAAAAAGGGCAAGTTATTTGAAAACCTACATTGCGTAGGAGACGAAAGTTGGACAGTCATCAAAGAAATTGAGGACAGACGAAAGAGTTAAGACACTTCTATGCTATCTTACCCTTATAAATTAAGAAGAGTTTTGAGGGGTGGATTTTGGCCAGTGCGAATTTAGGCAAGGTCATAGAAAAAATAGTAGGCAGAGTTAAAAAAGAAGAACCGCCTCAAGAAGAACCGACGCCCGAAAACGTGGCTGACCTAATGCAAGAACGTGTTCCTTTTCAAACAGCGTTAGAGGCCAAACCGGTTTACATTAAATCCACAGTTTTGAACTCGCTAGAAGAACTTGAGAATATTGTAGCTGAACTTGAATCTGGTAATATCGTCATAGTTCGGTTAACGCCTCTTTTTGATGTGGATCTTGATGACGTCAGACGTGCTGTTAGAAAATTAAAAAAAGTTTCCCAAAGAATAGACGGCGACATTGCCAGCTTAGGCGAAGACCGCATTATCGTAACTCCAACAAACATAAAAGTGTGGAGAGAAAAAAGATAACAAGCCTAGACGGGAAAACTTAGTGAAGCCTAATAGTTTCCAGAACATCTGGTGCTATGGCGTTAATTTTGTATCTTGTGCGCAAGTAATCAGCCAGCCCAATGCATTTTGATCTTTCTCCATGGCAGACAATGACGTTCTCAGGTTTTGATGCCAGTTTACGGATGTACCCGATTATTTGTCTTCTGTCAGAGTGCCCGGAAAACCCGTCGACGGTTTGAACTTCGAGATTGCACTTGATAACCTTGATTTTTCCTTCTGAGTTAAAAACTGAGACTTCGGGCACCTTTTTCTGTACTCGTCTGCCGAGTGTTCCTTCGATTTGGTAGCTGACAAAGATTATTGTGTTCCTACTGTCCTCAGCTAACTGTTGGAAATAGTCGATTATAGGTCCGCCTTCAAGCATTCCTGCTGTTGCAACGATAATGCTGGGTTCACCATTAACTATGTCTTGTCTTGCACTTGGATGTTCAACAACGGTGAAGTAGTCAGACTCAAATGGGTTTATACCTTCGTTAAGTATGCTGTTTCTGACCTCTCTGGACAAATATTCAGGATGTGCGGTGTGAATGGCCGTCGCCTCAGAAATCATCCCTTCTATGAAGACTGGTGCTTCCTTCATCATTCCTCTTTTCATGTACTCGTCTAAAACAAGCATGATCTCTTGAGCCCTACCTACAGCGGGAACTGGAATTAGAACCTTTCCACCACGAGTGAGAGTTTCGTTAATTATTTGCGTAAGCTTCTGCTCAGCCTCTTCCCTCGCCGGCATGATGTCGGTTGGTCCACTGTAAGTTGCTTCGGTGATTATTGTTTCAACCCTAGGAAAATCTCTGGCAGCAGCCTCTAGCAACATTGTCTTGCCGTACTTAAAGTCGCCAGTGTAAACTATATTATGGTAGCCCTCGCCTACGTGAAGGTGAACTACAGAAGAACCAAGAATGTGCCCAGCATTATGCAAGGTTAGTCTAATGTCGGGAGCGATATCTGTAACCACGCCAAACCGCAAAGGAACAGTGTGTAACACACTTTCACGCACGTCCTTTTGGTCGTAAAACAATGGCATACCTTGTTTTGACATGACATCAAGATAGTCAAGCTGAAGAAGCGTCATGAGACTCAAATTCGGCACAGAACAATACACTGGTCCATCAAATCCATACTTGAAAAGGAAAGGCAAGAAACCGCAGTGGTCTAGATGAGCGTGGCTTATGACAACTGCGTCTAAGTTTGAAGGGTCAAACTGTGCAACGTCAAACCTTGGAAAAACCTCGAAAGGCTTAGTAGAACCAGGGTTTATGCCGCAATCAATCAGAACTTGGCTTTCTCTTGTCTCCACAAGAACGGCTGAACGGCCAACTTCTCTGGCAGCACCCAACATCGTGATTCTGACGTCTCCAACCTCGTGTAATAATGGTCTGTAGATTCTTTCACCGACGTTTCGAAGGATCCTCTCTCTTTCCTTACTTCCTGAATAAAGCGAATGCCTTACGTGAGCAATTATTTTTGACGGTTTCGGTGGGCTTCTCAGAACTCGAGGAATCCAACGTGTCTTAACCACGATTTCGTTAAGTGTTGCGCCGTCCTTACCAATCACAAGACCAGGCTTCTTAGCTTCAATGATAACTTCTCCAACAGTTGGGTCAAACAAAACATTTGTGATTTCAGCTTCTCGCGTAACTATTTCTATAATAGTTTTTTGGGCTTCAGGTTCAGCCATCCTTACAGAAGGGTCGGAACGGATGACTATTCTTTTTTTGATTAGGTTGACAATTTCCGTGATAGCCTTACTTTGGGTTATTCGTATTTCGGGTTTTTTAGTGTAAATGGCTAATGATGGACCCTCAAATTCAATACGTGTAAGTTCTGCTTCTTTCGGAAGATGCTCAAAGATAGTTTTTCGTATCATTTCCTTGTCCTTTTCTGTTGAGGCCACTTCTCCATCTCCTCTTTGCAGTGCATCAATTTTGTTTTAAAATCATTCTTTTTTCTTCATCACTCAATTCACGGTAACCATTCGCGTCGATTATAGAGACATCAAAGCTATCTCCACTTGCAACATCCCGTTTCATTGCTGAATTTATTGACTTAACAACGATCTCTAAAATCTCTTTTAGAGGCAAACCTTCCCTGAACCTTTCTTCTAGAACGCCGTAAGCTACTGGTGAACCAGATCCTGTTGCAACGTATTTTTCCTCAGTTATACTACCAAACGGATCTATCATGAACAAATGAGACCCAGACCTGTCAACTCCACCTATAATTATTTGCGCTAAAAAAGGAGATAGACGGTTTGAGAAAAACATGTTCGCCACAAGACGCGCTGCTGCACCAACCGGAATAGGAGACTTTCTTTGAAGACGATACATTATTGCGTTTGCTTTTAGGACTTCAACCGTCCGTTGCGCATCTGCGACTAAGCCTGAAATTGTCATGGCTAAGTGGTTGTCTATCTTGTAAACCTTTTTTCCTCTTTTGTGGACAACAAGAGAGCCGGCTGTCACCCGCGTGTCTGAAGCAAGCACAACGCCGTCTGTGCTTATGGCTCCAACGGTCGTTGTTCCCTTTAATGCCATTCCATCATTCAATATATGCATTTTTATGGTTCTCCGAAAACATGTTAATGCAAGATTCTCGATAGTCAATCTGATAAGAGAGGAGTAAACGCTTGAAGTAATCATAATAATGTTATGGTTGAATTTAAATCGTTCGGATTTTAGATTCGCCCCCAGAGTTTTTGTTATGTCTTTTAAATTAAGAAGACTTAAATTAAATAGGTTGTATCTCTTAAATACTTAAACGGAAGGACACCTATTGAGTCTAAACCTTCATCGTATGCAGCTTCCACGAGAGGTAATCGTTGGCAACGGCAGTCTTCAGTTAATTGGCGATGTTTGCAAAAACTTGGGGTTCGACCGAAAAGCTTTGATTATTACGGGCAGAATTACAAACCAAATCGCAGCGCAAAAGGTCAGTGAAATACTTGAAGATGAAGGATTAAGGGTCGATTGTCATGTTGTTTCATCAGATGTTCCCACATTAGACGATGTTAAAAAAGCTGAAAAAGCCATTGAAGCCTCAAAACCTCAAGTTGTTTTTGGAGTGGGAGGCGGAACAAAAATAGACATTGCAAAACTAAGCTCCGCACACAAAGGAGTACTTTTCATAAGTGTTCCAACATCAGCCTCGCATGACGGAATGGCAAGCCCGTTCGCCTCGATTAAAGGGCTAGAAAGGCCTTCATCAATTTTGGCACAATCTCCAATAGCAGTTGTCGCCGACACGTCGGTAATAATTAATGTCCCTTACCGTTTTATCGCAAGCGGATGTGGGGACGTAATATCGAAGTTTGTTTCAACCCGCGACTGGAAACTGGCTCACGAAAAGAAGAACGAGTACTACGCACAATACGCAGCGAGCCTAGCTTTAATGAGCGCACAGCACATAGTTGAGAACGTTAACCTCATCAAGCCTGGATCTGTAGAAGGATTAAGAGTGTTGCTTGAAGCCCTTGTTAGCTGCGGTGTAGCCATGTGCATAGCGGGTACAAGTAAACCTTGCAGCGGCTCCGAACATCTATTCAGCCACGCCTTAGACTTTTTGTATCCGAACAGTGCATTGCACGGTGAACAGTGTGGTTTAGGAGCAATCATGATGGCTAAGCTTCATGGCATGGAATGGAAATTGGTTAGAGACACTTTAAAAAAAATTGGTGCGCCTGTTACTGCCCGAGAAATAGGTGTTCCCTCAGATTGTGTTGTTGATGCGTTGTTGAAAGCCTCCACAATTCTACCTGAACGGTACACTATCCTTAATGAGAGACATTTGACCCGAAAAGATGCCTACGAATTGGCTAAAACTACGGGTGTAATTGAGTAAAAGTTTATTGTGTTCTTCAACAAAGTTTTATTATGGGGACCAGTTTGGAAGGCAAGAGAATTGTTACTTTAATCGGTTCAGGTCAAGCAAAGGTTGGCACAGTCTTCATTCATAAGGGTGCAGGCTCGAAATGCTCAGAATGCGAGTATTCGAAGGTTTGCGTTCATAACATAGAGCCAGGACGTATCTATGAGATCGTAGGTGTGCGTGATAAAATTTTGTTCTGCAAGCAGTATGAAACAGAGATGAAGGTTGTTGAGGTTATGAATGCTAAGATACCATCTTCGTTGCCTAGTAAGCAAGCAATAACAGGCGCAATCGTAGTCTTCAATGCACCAGAATGTAAAAACGAAGGATGCGAAAGATACGAATTATGTTTTCCGCTTGGCTTAAAAGATGGAGACCGATGTGAAGTGGTTGAGGTTACTGAGACTTTTCAGTGTCCTCTTGAGGTTTCTCGGAAGAAGGCTTTTCTTCGGCTTGCTCCGGTTTCTTGAAGGCTTCGGTGAACGTGACGGTTTTTATTTCTGGGAAAAACTTTTGAACATCTAGGGCTATTCCTCTTTTCGCAATCTGTAATCCTTCAAGGTAGAAGGCTTCTTCAGGAACTTTTATGTTGAGAGTGCCGTTCGCTATTTCAAATGAAAACTTTCCTATGTCAACGTACGGAATTCTTCTATGAATTAATGCACTTATCTTTTCTTCAGATGTCTCAAGTTTCTTCTGAACTGTAACCTCGTAAATCAAGGTTTTTCCAGCTAGAGGCGGATTAAAGTCTAAGAGAACTCGGCCTGAGCCTATTGTTCTAACTGTGGCTAAACGGTTGTCAACCTCGACCCTCATTCCAACCTGAGGCGTAATTCCCTGAGAGGTCAGTTTCCTTAAAGGATACAGCCTGATTTTTTTAGGGTCTCTTTCACCGAAGGCTTTCTCAGCTGGAATTTCTATTTTTTCTGTTTTGTTCAGTTCAAGATTTAGTAAGGCGTCGTCTAGGGCTTTTAGAACCCAGCCTTCGCCTGTTACAACTAGGTTTGGCTCGTAGAGAGCGCCATCCTTGTAGATGTTTTCCTTTCTCGCTACGTCTTCAGATGTGGTGTCGAAGGCTTCTCCCGTCTCGGACAGTCGGGCGGTATAATCGACTAGGATGAAATCTCCTTTCTTAAATGGCATCTTTTTTTCCTCATTCAGGTTGTTTTCATTAATCGACATTTATACCAATTTTATGATTGCGCTTCAGTTTTCAACTTCGTTGCTTTAATCTGCAATGTTTTGGTTACTGAAAATAAGACTGGCATATATGGATTACGGAAATAATTTGGTTGGTCTTGCTAAAAATTTAGTTTGTACAGTTGCGTTAATTTCGAAGTGAATGAAAAATCTATATTTAACCTTTTATTATTTTAATATATCATATTTTATTCTGCTTATCAGTGCTGGAATTCGATTGAAAAACGGAGATTCATCCAAGAAAGTCGATAAAATCACATTAAAGTATCTTACACATTTTGATGAATGCCTAATGCAAGTCATAGACGATGTCTTAAAAAAAGTTCTAGGAGACACTGCGGCAGGATTTATCACGGAATTTGTTGTTTTTAAGGTTCTAAAAAAGAATGAGACATACATAACCTTTGGTGAAGACGCAAAAATATTTAGTGATGCCTTAAAAGATATTCTTGGGTTAGGCTGCGTACCAATCGAAAAATTAATTATTGAACAGTTATATTTGAAATTTGGAATAGAACTCGAAGAGAAGGAAAATTACACTTTTTCGGATTACATAAAACAGTTGAAGTCAAAACCTGAACTGAAAATATTGCTTGAGGAACGAGGATACTCATGAATAATGAAACAAAAGCAGATGTAAATGCATTCAATGAACTGCTTAACGTCCTTGTTTTCTTAGAAAATGTTTCAACAAAGATTCTGGGTATGCCAGATGAGAACAAGGTATTCAAAGTCCTCGAAAAAGAGTCATCAAAGTCTAAATTATGTAATATAAGTATCTTTTTGTTAGCTAAAAGTGGTTCAAAGCTGAAAATTGCAGCAGCGTCTGAATTTTATAGGAAAAACAAAATCTTTGAACGTTTGTTTGGCGCAAGCCTTGAAAAATTACGTATTGACATAAACAAATCAACACTTTTAAGTCAGGTGATTAACGAAGAAAAAACGTTAGAAGCTAATTTTGCTGATTTGCTACGAGAAATTTCACCCATACCCACCGGCAATGAAACAATTAGAATTTTTGACCTTCAGAAAAGAAGGGTTATTTTATCACCATTATATCGCCATAAAAGGGTCTTTGGCATCCTCGTAATTGACGCAGTTGACCCGATAGATCAGTTTTCCATTGTGGCTGGAATTTTTGCTCAACAAATCTCAGCAGCAGCAGAGGTCACAGAACAACGGTCAAAATACAAGAAAACCATAGAGAAACTGAAGAGCTCTGAAGAAAAATACAGGGCATCATTTGAGAAAGCGATGGACGCTATCGTACTTGCTGATGCCGTGACCGGCATAATAGTTGACTGCAACCACGCAGCATGCAAGTTGGTTGGAAGAAAAAAGTCAGAGATTATTGGTCAACATCAACGGATTCTGCATCCCCCAGAGGAAATTGAAGGTGAATTCAGCAAAACGTTTCCCCGGCATTTGAAAGAAGATGAAGGGCAAGTTCTGGAAACGAAAGTTATCACAAAAGATGGAGAAGTTAGAGATGTTGAAATCAAGGCAAACTTAGTAGAAGTCGCTGGTAAAAAAATACTTCAAGGAATTTTCCGAGATGTTACAGAAACGAAAAAAATCGAAAAAAATCTGATTCATGAACGTGACTTTTTGCAAGCCCTTATGGACAACATTCCCGACACAATTTATTTTAAAGATATGAGTTCTCGATTCACAAGGATCAATTTGGCTCAAGCTCGGATGCTTGGTGTAAAAAGTCCTGATGAGGCTGTGGGAAAAACAGATTTTGACTTTTTTACGCTTGAGCATGCAAAAGATGCCTATATTGATGAACAGAACATCATCAAAACAGGTATACCCATGGTGAATAAGGTTGAAAGAATCAGAAGAGCAGACGGAAAGTTTTTGTGGGTTACAGCGACAAAAGTTCCAATAAGGGATCCAGATGGCCACATCGTTGGCATAGTTGGAATATCAAGAGACATCACAGAGGCTAAGCAGATGCAAGAGCAACTTGAGCAATACTCTAAACACCTAGAGGAGATCGTAGAACAGAGAACAGCAGAACTTAGAAAGGCTGAGCGGTTGGCGGCAATTGGTGAAACAGCAGCCATGGTAGGACACGACCTCCGCAATCCGTTGCAAAGCATACTGGGGACACTTTATCTGCTAAGAGAAAAAATTGATTCCATACACTGCGACTCGAGGGATAAACAGGACTTTGAAAAATTACTCAAGAGAGTTGACGAAGAAATAAAATATATGAATAAGATTATTTCGGACCTACAAGATTTTGCTGGACCGATAAAAGTTAACTTAATAGAAACCGACATCGGCGATGTTATAAAAGACACTCTTGCATCAATAACGATTCCAAAAACAATAGATGTTTCAGTAATAATTTCAAAATCTTTGCCAAAATTAATGGTTGACCCTACTTTAATGAGAAGAGTGCTAACTAATTTGATTCTTAATGCCGTTCAGGCAATTCCTGATACAGGAAAAATTAGAATAGAAGCATTTAATAATAAAAAAGATGCGATAATAAACGTAACAGATACAGGAGTAGGCATTCCAGAAGAAAATTTGCCTAAAATCTTTCAACCCTTGTTTACCACTAAGGCCAAAGGGCAGGGATTCGGGTTGGCAACATGCAAAAAACTCATAAATCTTCAAAATGGCGAGATTATGGTTAAATCAGAAGTGGGTAAAGGTTCAACGTTCTCAATCAAAATTCCATTAAAGAGGTGAAGAATTTGGAGAAGAAAAAGAACATACTAATTGTAGACGACGACGAGGCAATCCTTGATGTCATCAAAGACATTCTTGAACTTAAAGGATACAATGTTGACACTGCCAGAACTGGGCGCGAAGCCATACAAAAAACACGAGCTAAGTATTATAATCTAGCTCTATTGGACATCAAACTTCCCGACATGGAAGGCACTCAGCTTCTGTCGAGGATTCACAGGGACACCCCTAAAATGATGAAAATCATGATTACTGGCTATGCCAGCTTGGAGAATGCCGTTGACTCTCTAAATCTTGGAGCAGACGCATACTTGATGAAACCGGTCGAGACGGAAAAACTGTTAAAGACTGTGGAACAAAAACTTAGAGAGCAAGAAGAAGCTGAAATGATGAGCGAGGAAAAGGTTACTGAATGGATTAAAAGCCGAATCCGAAAAATCGAAAGCGGCGCCTCATAAGACCGGCCAAAATCATGCATTTAGTGTCTTAAAAAGGATTAACTGTTAAAACGTATTAGGTTCAAGCCTTAACTCATTATCAAGAAAAACCACCACGTAGTCGCCATGCCTAGCTGGACCTGGATTTACGACTAATGTTTTGCCAATTTTCTCTTTGCCCTTAGCCTCGTGGATGTGACCGCAAAAAACCATTGACGGCTGATTTTCTTCAATATATTTTCTAACGCTTAAGCTGCCTACGTGATGACCGAAGGATGTTTTGTCGAGAAGCGTGCCATTTGGAGGAGAATGTGAAATAAGAACCACCCATCGGCTTAAAGGAAGGTTGTTGGACGCTTGGTTTAGGGCTTCCATTATCTTGTCTTCTGTCATTTCAAAGGGTGTACTGAAAGGCGTCGGTGGGCTAGCTCCAACTCCTAAAAATGTCACATCGTCGTACGTGACGTTTTTTCCATGGATACACGTAACTCCCTCTATGTCCACTCCTACAAGTGAAGGTGGGTCACAGTTTCCAGGCACAAAAAGGACCGGTATCCGCGTGTCTGTTAGCAGCGACAAAAGACGCCGCGCTTCTTGAAGGCTGCCAAAATGGGTTATGTCGCCGCAAACGACCATTACGTCAGCTTTGTTTTCTTCAGCCTTTTCCATGAAGGCCTCGAACACGGATTGTTTTCCATGAAAGTCAGTTCCCACAAGAACTTTCATAGATCTTTCATCCGTGCATCTGCGGTTTTCACGGCTCTCTTAAGTGAAGAGGCAACCCTGAGAATTGGCTGTTTTTAGATTCGGAGTTCTGTTCCATTTTTTCCCATGCGCTTTTTGCGAATGCAACAGCTTTCTGCGGGTACTCTTCTACTTCTATCTCTGCAATAATCGGGAAGGGTGTCGGCACAGCGGTGCCCCAAAGCATTGCTTCGTGGTCAGCTAGACCTGGTAAATAGTCTTTAAGCCTTTCAGACCCATATTCAGTGTATTGCAGGATGGCATCTTGGTCGTTTCCGCTTTTAAGCCTAAAACACGCAACGGAGTTGCATTGAGAAATTGTACTTTTCAGAACGTAAGCAGGCCTTTGTGTCATGAGTATCAGGCCTACGTTGTATCCTCCTGCTTGGCTTGCGGTTTCAATCATCGACGCCTTAACTTGGTTTTGGACGCTTGACTCCCGCATTTCAACTCCTCTTTCAGGTGCAAAATATTGAGCTTCTTCAACTGCTATGATACACGCAAAGTCGCCGTGGTCTTTTCTCTGCATTGCATATTCCCGAACGCTGTCGAGTATATGTTTGGCTGTTCTCTGCTGAGATTCGATGTCCGTGTCAACTGAGAAGTCGACAATGAGGGCAAAGTTGGCTTTAACCTCGTCAATAATGTTCATAGGCTTAGTTTCTCTGTCAATAAATTTGCCTTTGGTTTCCAGCGCCCATTTAATTGTTTCATAGGCTTTTCTTTGGCTGCTTTCGGTTTTGTAGACCAGCTTTCGACTGAGAACTTCCTCTGTCTTTTCAAGTAGACTTTGGCTTGTCAATTTTGAACCTTCGGACAACATTGCCCTTACAGCGTCTAAGAGAACCGTGGCTTCTTTGCCTTTTATCTCAAGCTTTTCAACGATTATTTTTGGGTCGGAGATTTCCGGCGTGAAACTCGCGTATGGTAACACTTTTGCACCGTAACGTCGGAGGCCATTGTATTCGCCACGCATGTCGAAAATGACAAAGTGCGGTCTGGGCTTAAGGCGGGAAGCCTTTGCGACCAAGTTTATGATGAAGCTCGATTTTCCAGACCTCGTCATTCCTGCAACAAACATATGGCCCTTCGCGACTGAGTTTAAATTAATGTATACTGGAATGTTGGTACCTCTGGCTTTGCCTATTTCAAGCATAAGTGCGTCGGCTTCAACTTTTTTGGGAATAAAAAAATTCTTTAGAGCCTCCTCGTTAGGTTCGTAGATGTAGTCCCAGGGTGACGGAGCGACCTCCATCATCCTCCAACGGCCCTTCTCGTCATAATAGCCGAGAATTTCGGCAGAAGCAATAATGTATTCAAGCCGTTTGCCGTATTCCGCTCTACGACCCTTTTTTCCAGCTAAAGGTCCAGTTCGCCCAGTAATCATCTCGGGATTGTACGGTTGAATGCTGAAGGTTCGAACTAAAACTTTTGTGTTTGGGTTCATTGGGTGGTCGATGAAATAGAAGTGGTTAACCTTAACTTGAGCGTCTTCCATAACGACAAAGTTCAAGTAATCATGTGTGCATCCTGAAAGGGCGTAGCCTACTGGCCTAGACTCTGATTCAGACTGTCTGTGCATTCCTTCATTTTCCTCCTGTCATATCTGAGAGCGCCTCTTTACCATCTATTATCCAAGGTTCTCCATGTTGTAGGGCAAGCATCGTTAAATCTTTTGAGTCCATTTCGCCCTTTTCAACAAGCTCCAAAGCCTTAGCATAAATCATAAGCGTTCTTATGTTCGAGACGCTTGTCGTAATCTTCGTTAGGCGGTCAGCTTCGTTTATGACGAACGGTATCCCGGTTTCCTCTTCTGAAGTTGTGTAAAGCACGGTTCCAATCTCTTCTAAGCGGTCGAGGCAATATTCGGGAATTTCCAGCCTATATGGAGTTGTCAATCCAGTTCGAATGTAAGAGGAGTAAAAGTTCGTGATTTTCTGAATTATCTGATCGGGCACACCGAACTCGGCTGCTTTTTCCCGATAATTGTCAATTACGTATCCTTTTGTTGGTTTAGCCTCAGGTTCGGTGTACTCGCCAAGGTTAAGAATGAGGTCCATAAGCGCTGTGTCTCTCATCCGAGAGTTGCCGAACGACCTACAGACTTGGTTCATCCTCGTCCTTTTTGCGAAGCCTACAATTGGAATTTTTTTCATGTAGCATGTCTGCAACAGGTTAACGGCGCATCTTATGGTTTCATCAACATCTCTTTGGTAATCCTCGGAAAAATTGGTTGGAGGTAAGAGAAGAAAATGCATGGATAAGGTTCCGTCAAACACGACAAGCTGTGGTTCCCACTTTTCTACTGCTTCCTCTGTAACTTGGTATTGAATCTTGGCAGCTAATAGGGCTTCTCTGTCCTGTGGTCTTGGCTCATCTGACCATACATCTGGAGTCCCTGCTTTATAGTGGGGTTCATGAAGTATTGTCCATCCTTCAGCGATGATGGCGACAGAGGCGTAAAGCGGCAGATAAGCTGACCTTAAGTCAACGCCGTTGTATCCAGCGTCGGAGGCGACAACTCGTATATTTGCGGCTTCTTCGTCGTGTTTGAGTTTACCAATTTTTATTTTGTCGCGAACTTCGCTTAACATTTTCTTTCGGCTCTCGTTGTAGGTCTTCAGTTGCTTAACGATTTCGTCTGTTCCGTCGTCAATCAGCCTTTGATAGAGGTCAGCGTGCAACGTTTCAGGTTCTGGACCTGTAAAAAGTGAGAAGTAACGTTCACGAAAGATTAGAGGCGTCCTTTCTTGCCTCGCTTTTGTTTTTTCTCTGTTCAAAGATGTGTCCCTTCATTATATTTTGAGCGAGGCGCCTATTAAGCCTACATTTTTGTTAAAAAATTGGAGAAAAAGTCGTTGCCCGCTTGTTCAAGCTATTTCATCGACAGAATTAGGTCTAAAGCCGTTTTGCTGTCCATTGCTGACTTTAATGGGTGACTTGGGTATGGGGGCAGCTCAATGTTCATGAAACCATTGTATCCTGTTTCTCGCAGCGCCTCCATCACTTTAGGCCAAGGTATGTCGCCTTCTAATAAAGGTTTGAACTGCATGGTGGGACGGTGGAAGTCTTTGACGTGGACGCATACAATTAAGTCTTTGAGGTGTCTAATCCACTGCTCCGAGAAGCTTAGGAAGTGCATGTTTCCGATGTCGAAGTAAGCTTTTACTGTTGGGTTTCCAAATTCTTCTATAAACCTTTTGAATTCCAGCGGACTATACAGGAACCTGTTCCAAACGTTCTCTATGCCTAAAGTTACGCTGCAAGCCTCTGCTGTTGGAATGGCTTTTTCAATGCTTTGCCTTGACCACTCCCAAGTTTGCTGGTACGTGACCTCGGAAACCGCGACTGCTGGAACAACGAGTAATACTGAGGCACCAATGTCTGCGGCGAACTCGCAGCCTTTTTTAATGATTCCAACTCCTTCTGCCCGTATTTTTTGGTCTGGGCTTGCTAAGTTGTATTTCCAGAATAGTCCTGAGCATAGGCTCGGTAACTCAAGTCCTAATGATGCTGCTTTTTCCGCTATGGCTCTCCTCTCTGTTTTCGAAATTTTTAGTGTTTCTTCGTCTAGGTTCAGTTCGACTCCTTCGAATCCTATTTGCGCAGAAGCCTCAAGAATTTGTTCAATCCTAAAATTCGAGGGGTAAATCCAAGCGTTGACTCCTTTTTTCATGTTTCTTCCTCCCTTTTTTATGGTAACGGCAATTTCACGGGTTTTCCTGTTTCCATGGATGTTCGGGCTGCAAGGGTGAACTCAAGCGTTTTTGCGCCTTCTTGAATTGGAGTTCTTGTTTCTCCATCGTTTAAAACTGCATTAATGAGGTCTTTGGCTTCAAGTAGGTAAACGTCTCTTTGCTCTGTTGTTGTCTTTATTTCATCAGCTTTTGTTGTTGAATAAAGGGTTAACGCATCACTGTTTTCGCAGACAAGAGTGTAGTTTTTAGCAGCAATTATCCATCGAAGCCACCACTGTGAAGCTGCACCCCAAGTTGTCGCTGAGATTGTTCCAATAGCTCCTGACTTGAATCGGAATGTTGAGCTGCTAACGTCTTCTGTGGTCAAGTCGGGTATGTCTGTCCAGAATTTTATGTTCATTTGCCCGTAGACTTCATCGACGTCTCCACACAGGTAGCGAAGTGCGTCGTAGAGGTGTGTAGACTGCTCAACAATTTGGCCTCCACTTTTGTTTTTGTTTCTCCACCACTCTCCGCCGAGAAAGTGGCACCAGTATAATCCGACTGCCAGCCCTGGTTCTCCCGCTTCTCCTGTTTGGATTAGGCGTTTAGCCTCCTCAACGCTGTGGCTGAATCTTTGGCAGTAGCCAACTTGGCTTTTGATGTGGTGTTTTTCGACTGCCGAGACCATGGTTCTTGCTAGTTTCATGTTTAGCGCTATGGGTTTCTCGATGAAGATGTGGATGCCCTTTTCCGCGGCGACCTCAACCTCGTTTGTGTGTGCAAATGGAGGCAAACAGATGTAGACGATGTCCAGTTTTTCTTTGTCTACCATTTTTTGCCAGTCGCTGTACGATGTTCCCTTGTACTTTTGTGCAAATGTTTTTGCGTTAGCCTCAACGATGTCGGCGAAGGCCGTCAATTCAACTTCAGGTAGTGTTTTAAGCCTCTCAGCGTGGACTCCTGCGATTCCTCCACATCCGATTATGCCTATTTTTAGTTTCTTCATACCTGTCCCTCTCTTTGTTGATTTTATTGAATTGTTTCAGTAGAACAAGTATATTGGATTTTGGTATGTAAAATGCATGTAATGTGATTATTGTTTAGCTGTTGTTTTCTTTGATTTTTGTTGCGTCTTTTTATTAGTGTACCGCATAAAGAGGGGGAAGGGCTATATATAGTGCAGTCAAATTTCTTGACTATTCACCTTTGATTATGTATTAGGCCTTTGGGCGCTGTTTGTTTGTTAGTGTTTCTTTTATGCGTTTTTCTGTTTGTTTGAACTTTTTAAGCAGTTGTTCGCCCTGCATTGTGAGGTTTGCTCCTCCGCCTCCTTGTTTTCCTCCTCGGTAGGCTTTGACTACGGGTTCTCCCAGGATTGTGTTCATACGGTCTACGTAGTTCCACACGTAGCGGTACGACATGCCAAGTTTTTCAGCTGCCTTGGAGACTGATTTTTCGGTTTTTATGGCTTCTAAGATTTGGGCTCCGCCTTTGCCAAGCATTGGTTTTCCGTCTTTTTCTAGCCAGATTTTGTAGGCTACTGTAATTTTTTGTGTTTTCATCGATCATTGTTACGACGATAAGTTTTATAAATTATACTACCGAAATAGATGGCTATGCACAACGGTGGGCCATAGTGCAGACAATAAAGAAAATGGTCATAGCGGCATCTTTAGTCACGATCCTCGTAATTTCTGGGTCTTGGATTTACCTCGAATATTTTGCCTCGAAAAGACTCATTATTTCGACAACAACTAGCCTTTATGAGACAGGATTGCTTGACGCAATAAAAGTAGAGTTCAAGAAAAAATACTCGTTGGACATCCACATTATCTCGGCGGGAACAGGCTTGGCAATTCAGCATGCTAAAAATGGAGACGCAGATGTTGTGCTTGTGCATTCGCCAAGTTTAGAGGCGTCTTTCCTCACTAATGGCGTAGGAATCTGCAGGAAAATCGTTGCATACAACTTTTTCGCAATAATTGGTCCGCCGTCAGACCCGGCCCGCATAAACGGAACCGCCCCAGTCGAGGCGCTGCAGCGAATAGCGAATTACGGAAGAAGCCGAGCGGGCTATGTTTGGGTTTCGCGTGGCGACAACTCGGGTACGCACAATGCGGAAAAGATCCTTTGGGAGAAGGCCGACTTCAACTACTCCTCATTGTCTAAGGAAACTTGGTATGTCAGCCGACAAGGTGGAATGGGCGAAACTTTGATGATGGCGGACGAGTACCTTGGCTACACGCTTACAGACATGGGAACGTATCTTGCTTACTTTACGCAAAGACTGATAGAGCTTGTGCCGCTTGTTACTCGAGGAAAAGACTTAGTGAATGTTTATAGCGTGATTGCTGTTAGGCCATCCATTTTAGCTAACCAGACGCTTCATTCTGCAATCAACTTTCGAGACTCAATAGCTTTCATCAAATACCTTGTATCCAACGAAGGACAAACTCTAATAGAAAATTACGGAGTACCCGAATATGGGCAAAACTTGTTTTATGGAGCTGCTAAGGTTTTGAAAGAAGAGCCGGACAGCGAGATTGCGCAGTGGATTCGGGAAAACGCATTCATTAACGGCACAGAGTGTCCTTCTGAGTACCGTTACAATCAGGATGACCTGTATGGTTAATATGATTTGTTTGGTCATAGATAAAAAATGGAGAGACCGAATTGGACGAACTAATAGAAGGATTCATTAAAGCCATCCAGCTTATAATCTCTGGAGACCCAACTGTTATTGACGTAACCCTTCGTTCACTGTACGTTTCTGGAGCAGCGGTGCTCTTGGCAGCCCTGTGGGGAATCCCGATTGCGGTTCCTTTGGGGCTTAAAAACTTTCGTGGAAAACTTTTCATCAAAGGCCTTTTTAATGCGTTAATTGGCATACCAACCGTAGGATTGGGCTTAATTCTCTACTTGCTTATTCGCAGAACAGGAGTCCTCGGCTTTTTGCACTTGCTTTACACTCCCTCCGCAATTATACTTGGTGAGGCTGTTTTGGTTACGCCTATCATTGTGAGCTTCGTTGCCAATGCCTTGGAGGCTGTAGGCTCGGAAATTCAGGATTTAGCGAAGACGCTTGGTGCATCAGAAGACCAAGCCCTTTTCACCGTTTTCAAGGAAACTTCAGATGGCGTTGTATTGGCTATTGTGACGGGTTTTAACCGAGCAGTTGCGGAGCTTGGGATCGCCCAGATGATTGGAGGAAACATTCCTGGGTTTACCAGCGTGCTTACGACAACGATTGCGAACGAGACGGTCAAAGGCGTCGACGTTGAACTCAGCATAGCGCTCACCATAATCCTGTTTCTAGTGGTCTTCGGCATAACCCTCGCGGTTAACCTTGTCCAAAGGAGAAGAAAGTAGGTTTGATGATTGAGCTGAGAAACATTTCAAAGACCTATAACGAAGTCAAAGCGTTAGACAACGTAAACCTCGAGGTACATGAGGGCGAAATCTTGGCTGTACTTGGACCGAGCGGTTCAGGTAAAACGACGCTTCTGAGGATTCTGGCTTTGATCGAGAAACCTTCAAGCGGCGAAGTGTATTTTAACGGAACTAAAGTCACAGAAGGGAACATTCAAGAGTTGCGTATGCAAACCACAATGGTTTTTCAGAAGACAGTGGTTTTCAACACAACGGTTTACAAAAATGTTGCCTATGGGTTAAAGCTAAGAAAAGTCCCTGAAGACACGATTAGGAAAAAGGTCAGCGACGTTTTAGACCTCGTGGGACTTCGGGGCTTCGAGAATAGGTACGCCAATCGCCTTTCTGGTGGAGAGCAGCAAAGAGTGGCTTTGGCAAGGGCTTTGGTTTTGCATACAAAACTTGTTTTGTTAGACGAGCCGACTGCTAATCTTGACCCTAGAAATGCCACCATTATTGAAGATGTTATTAGCACAGCTAACCACGAATTGGGGACAACGTTTGTTGTGGCGACTCACAACATTTTTCAGGCGAAAAGTCTTCCTCAACGAATCGCTTTGCTTAGGAACGGAAGAATAGAGCAGTCTGGAACCGCAGCTGAAGTTTTCTCAAGCCTTTCAAAAACCTTAGCTAGCTTCGCTGCTGTTGAGAACACGTTTGTCGGCGACGCGAAATCTTCTGATGGGGGCACGACTGTGGTGGAAATCGGGAACGGCGTCCAAATTGAGACAACAGCCCAAGTTCAAGGCAAGGCTCAAGTTTTCATCGACCCAAAAGAGGTCATTGTTTCCAAGAAACATTTTGCCTCAAGTGCAAGAAACTTTTTTAAGGGCAGAATCGTCGAGATTGTGGACGCCGGAAACGTCGTCAAAGTCAAAGTGGACGTCAAGGGAAAACTGTTCACTGTTCAAATCACAAGGCGTTCGCTTGACGACTTGAAACTTCACGTAGGTTCAGATGTCTTCTTAACGTTCAAAGCTTCAAGTGTCCAAGTGATTTAAGGCAAAGAAAAACATCCGATCTCAAAGGTCTTTTTTCAGTAATTTTGTGTTACATTCGTTCTATGTCAGATGATTTTCAAATATAGAGTCTCAGAAAAAATTGTTTATATTGATTAGTTTAGCGAAAGCCTTAAAGATGAGAATTTCGTCTTTTGCAAGAATAACGTGGAAGGCTTGAAACGTGGTAGAAGAAGAGCTTCCTGAAAAGGTAGCTAGTCTGCTGAGTACTGTTCTTCAAGAAAATGAGAAAGTCGTTTACTTCGTTTCAAGCGACATCGATGAAAACGGAAAGTTCGGCGAAAGATGGCTGGTTCTCACAAAAGCCAAAGTAGTCACCGTTAACCCTGAAACCAAGCATGTTTTAACGATTCCTTTGACCTCAATTCGCTCCACAACTGTCAAGGACTACGTGGGTAACGCTGAGTTGCTTGTTGAAACGGGCGATGGAGAAACGTCGGTAATAAGGTTCTCACGAGCACAAATGGAGGAGTTCCACAACGCGGCGAAGCTTATAGACAAGGTTGCAAGGAAAGAGATAAACCTAGAAGCTGTCGACGAGGATTTTCTAGAATATTTTTTCACGAAAAAAAGTGAGTTCAAAAAAAGCCAGACGCTGAAGTGGCTTATGGGCCATTTAAGGCCTCATCTTCATTATACGATTTTGGCGTTGGTTCTGTCCTTGATGATTACGGCGATTAGTCTTACGCCGCCTATTCTTACGAGGATGCTTATTGACGATGTTTTTGGAAACCGAAACGTGCAGGCGCTCTTTTTTGTTGTGACGGCCTTTATCTCTGTTTATGCAGCTAACGCAGTTCTCGGTCCAGCTCAGAGTTACACGCTTAGCTACCTCGGTCAAAGGGTCATATACAATATCCGCATCCAGGTTTACGAGCATCTTCAGAAGCTTTCGTTGGGCTTTTATGACAAGATGAGCTCTGGCCGCGTAATGTCAAGGGTCACTGACGACGTGGGCAGAGTTCAGTGGTTTCTAACGTGGGGCATGCAAACCCTCATCATCAGCGCCCTGCAGATCGTTGGGATTGGCGTAATCATCTTTTCGATGAATCCTTATCTCGCTGCTTTCGCTTTGATTCCTGTCCCAATAACCGTTGTTGGAATAACGTTGTTCAGAAGGAAAAGTCACAAGATTTACCATAGGTCTTGGCGAAGGTGGGCGGACATTAGTTCACTGTTGTGGGACACAATTCCGGGCGTGATGGTTGTGAAAACCTTTACGCAGGAAAAGTTTGAGATTAACCGTTTAATTGACAAGATGAAGAAGTCGGTTGCCGCTAACCTCAGCATTACTAAGCTGCACATCGAGTTTTTCCCGTTGATAGGCTTCTCATTGTCCACAAGCTCGGCAATCATCTGGTGGGTGGGCGGGCAAGAGGTGCTTTCGGGAGCCGTGACTCTTGGCTCTTTGATTGCGTTTATTAATTATATGTGGATGTTTTATGGGCCAATTCAGACGATCAGCCAGATTTTTGAGCCTCTTCAGCAAGCCATTACCTCAAGCGAAAGGGTTCTCGAGATCATGCAGGTTGAACCTGAGATTAAGGATGCTCCTGACGCTGTGGAGTTTCCGTTTAAAGGAGCGATTACACTGAAGAATGTGAGTTTCGGGTACAATCCGTACATTCCCATTCTAAGCGATATTAACTTGGAGGTTAAGCCTGGAGAGAAAATTGGTATCGTCGGTCCGAGTGGTTCAGGGAAGACATCTTTAACTAAGCTGCTTTTGCGGTTTTACGATCCTACTGAGGGAAGCATCGAGATTGACGGCGTGGACGTGAAAAAGATCAAGACCACATGTTTACGGTCTCAGATTGGGCTTGTTCTTCAGGATCCACTGCTGTTTTATGGTTCAATTGCCTACAACATTGCTTATGGCCGTCAGGATGCGTCTCTGGATGAGATTATTGCTGCGGCGAAGGCTGCGAAGGTTCACGAGTTCGCGATGGAGCAGGCTTTGGCTTACGACACGAACGTTGGAGACAGGGGTTGGAGGCTTTCAGGCGGAGAAAGACAGAGGGTTGCGATTGCGCGGGCAATTATTATGGAGCCTAAGATTCTCATATTGGATGAGGCTACTTCCTCGGTTGACACTTTAACGGAGAGGAAAATTCAGGAGGCGATGGATAATTTGGCGAAGGGGCGAACGACCATCATTATTGCGCATAGGCTTTCCACTTTGCAGAATGCTGACCGCATAGTTGTCATGGATAAAGGCAGGATCATTGAGGTCGGAACCCACGAGGAGCTAATGAAGACAGGTGGACTGTACAGCCAGCTTTATCAGGCTCAGTTCGCTGAGGAACAGAAGGTTGAGCAGATTCAGAGGAGGTGAGGGGGTTGCCGCTTGCCGATTTTCTAAGCCAACTTAACGTTCTTGATCCGAAGAAGGTGAAGGTTGTCTTCGAGGAGAAGGAGAACAGTTTAAAGTTGAACGTTGACGGGAAAGTTTTGTGCAGCTTGGTTCCAGCGAAGCCTTTTCCGATCACATCTCCTGAATACATAATTTTAAGGGACAGTTACGGCGTGGATGTTTGTGTCATCCGAAATTATAATGAACTTGATGAGGAATCTAGGAAGAACCTGCAGATCATGCTGGATAAGATGTACTTTATTCCAAGGATCACTGCGATTCGCAAAATTGAGACAAGCGGCGACGAGTTCAAGTGGGAAACTGAGACTGACAAGGGTCCAAAGTCTTTCAGAACACGAGGGCGAATGAGCATTATTCCCATGGGGAACAGGGTTATCGTGACGGATGTTGATGATAACGTTTACGAGATTGACGACATATACAATCTTGACAGCAAGAGCAGAAGAGAGCTAGAAAGCACCATCTAGAAGTTCCAGCCTTTCGGATTTCCTGTTTTTCATGCACAACCTAGGGAGGGCTTAAATAGATTTTATGCGTTTTCCAAATTGTTTAGTAGGTGGATGAGTTGCCTGGAATCGTTGTTGTTGGAACCCAGTGGGGCGACGAAGCTAAAGGTAAGGTTACGGACTTCCTCGCCGAGAACGCTGACTGCGTAGTTAGGTTTAACGGCGGAGCAAACGCCGGCCACACCGTTATTGTCGACGGAAAAGTTTACAAGCTTCGGCTTGTGCCTTCAGGCGTTTTGCACCACAAGAGGCTTTACATCGGCAACGGCGTCGTTGTTGACCCTGAAATCCTAATTCAAGAACTGAATTCCCTAAAAAAAGAAGGCTTCAAGCCTGACCTACGCATAAGCGACCGAGCTCACGTTGTTTTCGGTTTTCACAAGGTCATCGATGGGCTTCAGGAGCGGTTCAAAGGCAATCTTCGAGCGGGCACCACGATGATGGGTATTGGACCTGTCTATTCGGATAAGGCTGCGAGGTTCGGAGTTCGGGTTGCGGATCTCTTAGACAGAGACGTGTTGGAGTGGAAGCTGAACTTGCTTGTTGACTTGGCTCAGAGACTCATAAGAGACGTTTATGGCGGAGACCAAGTTCTCGACAAGAAGCAAATTCTGCAGCAAGCTTTAGGTTTCGGCGAATCCATTTCGGGTTATATTTGTGACGTTTCAGCTGAGGTTAACGAGGCCTTAGACAGAGGCGAAACCGTTCTTTTCGAGGGGGCTCAGGGAACACTGCTTGACTTGGACCATGGGCTTTACCCATATGGTTCGTCGAGTAGCACAGTTGCGGGCGGCGCATGCACGGGCGCAGGTGTTGGACCAACTAGGATTGACGAGGTTCTCGGCGTTGTGAAGGCTTACACTTCGAGGGTTGGCGCAGGCCCTGTTCCAACTGAGCTCACTGACGCTGTTGGCGAGAGGATTAGAAGCGTTGGACACGAGTTTGGCACGGCGACAGGTAGGCCAAGGAGATGCGGTTGGCTGGACCTTGTTCCCGTGAAATACTCTGTCAGGATAAGCGGGGTTTCGAAGCTCGTTGTAACGAAGCTCGACGTCTTAAGCGGCATCAACCCGTTAAAGATTTGCGTAGGCTACGAGGCTGACGGCAGAAGGCTGGATTCCGTCCCGGCGAGCTTAAGCCTTTTCGCTAAGTGCAAGCCCGTCTACGAGGAGATGGAAGGCTGGCCTGAAAAAGTCAACTGGCAAAGAGCCGTCAAGGAAGGCTACAGCGGGTTGCCGAGGCAGGCGAGGGCTTACCTTGAAAGAATAGAAGACCACGTAGGCTTGCCCATAACAGTCATCTCGGTTGGACCGGAAAGAAAGGACACAATAATAATCAACAAATAACAGCCTCATCCGCCATTTTTCCTCAGCTCCGCACGTGCTAAAATTTTTTTCTTTATATAGGCTCTGTGGAATCGATGTGGAAATGTGGATTCAACAGAAATATCTTCATAGATGAACTTTCAATTCGGTATTGTAAGAAAAGTTGAGGATTTCGTAGTTAAAACTGGAACTTCCCAAAAGCATTAGGGGTTTACGAAATCTTATTTTTTAAATGTTTTGAAGTAGGTTGATGTTTCCTATGTTGACGTTTTTTAGGTGTTTTTTGGCTGCTTTCAGTGTTTCTTGGGCTTGTTTTCGGCATGTTGTCGGCAGGTCCTTCATCATGTACTGTGGGTAGTAGGCTAGCAACGTGTACGGGATGTTTGGGTCTACGCTTGCGATGAACTTTGAGATGTTTTCTACCTCCTCCACGTCTACGTAGCCTGGAACTAGCAGCGTGCTTGCGGTCAACACCGGCACCTCTGGGCGCCTGTTGAACCATTTTTCGCCGATGGTTCTGAAGTTTTCGAGGCAAGTCTTGTTTGAGGATCCGCAAAGAGCCCTGTAAAGGTTGTTGTCAAAGGCTTTCAAGTCGAACTTAACCACGCCTCCGCTGACGAAAGATAGCTCAGCAGCCTTCAAGGCGTAGTCTTCACGCATGTGACCGTTTGTCTCCCAGCAGATCCTCAAAATCCGCTTAGTCTCAGCCGCCTTTTCCAAGCCTAGCTCACTTGTTTTCAGGGCGTGAGGCATCTGAACTGAAGGGTCGCCGCCGAAAAAGCATATGCACGAGACGTTCGGCTTAACCTTGCTGGCTAGCTCCTCTGCGCTCAGAACGGGCTTGAGGCTTTGAGAGAGACGCCTGTAATGCCAGTTTTGACAGAAAAGGCAGTCGAGGCTGCAGGCGCCGTAAAAAACAGCCAAGTTCACGTAGCCTAGCTCGGCAGAGGGCATATAGGCATATTTCGGAAAACCTGAGCCTGTGCAGCCTGGGCAGAACCACCATGCCACGCAGTTGGTTGGAAGACCATCGTAGTACCATTCAAGCACTCCGCCTTCGGGCGTTCCTACAACTCTACGCAGTTGACCGTCAACGTTGAAAACCAAGCCGCAGAACCCTTTGCCGCCACGTCCAATTCTGCAGTTGTTCGGGCATAAACCGCACAGTATTCCGTCTGACGCCTTAGGAGGCTCAGCGGGCAATCCAAAAAGGCTTCTGCTTTCAGCGTGCTTGGCGCTTGTTACGTTAAGAGCCTTTTCAGGTTTTTCTCTTATGCACCTTAAGCATGCGCCTAAGCCGCTGGAAATCTTGGAGCCCTCTTCGCCGCAGACTTTGCATCTACCCATCTGCCAGCTACCTAAAAAACAATGCGCAAGGACAGATTTAGTTGTTTCCCAAAGACTCCTAGAACGAAACTAGACGACGCGGTTAATAGCCTATCGAGGAACTTGGCCGTCAATTTCTAGATGAGATCTTTGTCGGACGTAGACAACGGGAATCTTGGCTTTTCTAAGCCTTCTTCTGAGAACAGC
The DNA here is from genome assembly GCA_018397065.1 of Candidatus Bathyarchaeota archaeon. Taxonomy (GTDB): domain Archaea; phylum Thermoproteota; class Bathyarchaeia; order Bathyarchaeales; family DTEX01; genus JAGTRI01. The sequence continues at coordinate 28,136 of JAGTRI010000002.1, read as the reverse complement.
GTCGTTCGTGGCAACTATGCATCCTTCCAATTCAGCAAATCTCAGGATAATGTCGTCGCAGCTCTCTTTAAGAAACGTCTCAACATACCACTCTGAGCATTTTCTAGCCAGCTCAAGGGCAGCCAAGGCCTGCTTAGCCATCTTTGAAGAGCCTTTTCTTGCAAGATCTTCTAGTTCCGCAATTGTTGTTGATAAGACAATGGGCTCCACTTTTCCAAGAAGTCTTTCAAGCTCCGAGAAAATGTCGATTTTGAACTGAAACGGAACAAAAAGAAAGTTCGAGTCAAGAATAACCTTAACCAATTTCAAGCCCCGCGTCTTCCAGCAACCATCACCGCTGCGAGCTTAACAGCCTCCTCCAAACTTCGAGAGTCAGCCACGCCCTTACCTGCAATGTCGTAGGCGGTACCGTGATCCACAGAGGTACGGAGAAAAGGAAGCCCAAAAGTCACGCTGACCGTGCCGTAAAAGTCAACAGTCTTCGCAGCGATATGCCCTTGATCGTGATACAGAGACAAAACCGCGTCGTAACGACCCTCTAAAGCCTTGACAAACACAGTGTCAGCAGGAACAGGACCAACCACATTTAGGCCTCTAACCTTCAACTCCTCAACAGCTGGAACAATCTCCTGAGCCTCTTCGCTGCCTACAAGACCTTCGTCGCTCGCGTGAGGATTCAAAGCCGCAACTGCAACCAAAGGCTGCTTTAAACCAACCTTCTCGAGCTCAGCCACAATGCGGACAACGGCTTCAACAATCCGCTCCTTCTTAACCGCCCGAATAGCCTCAGTCAACGGCAGATGCCTCGTCAAAAAGAAGATCCTTGCGCCCCGAACCCAAAACATAGTCAAAGGATCAGCTACACCGCAAAACGCCGCCAACATCTCAGTGTGCCCAATGTACGGACACCCAGCCAAATTCACAGCTTGCTTGTTAATCGGACCAGTGGCAACCGCGTCAACCCGACCGTAGAGGGCAAAATCGGTCGCCTTTCTGATGTATTCGATCGCCGCCCTACCAGCCTCAGCTGAAACCCTCCCAATCTCAAAGGAACGCAGATCAACATTTTTCAAATCAACAGCATCGATCACTCCAGGCTTGCCAACAGCCCTTGAAGGATCAACCACAACATTAAATTTCGCCGTAAGATTCAACTGCTGAGAAGTTCTCTGAAGAACACCTAAGTCCCCGATCAAAACAGGCGTACAAACGCTTTGGATCGTTGGCTTTAAAAGCGCCTTAACAGAAATCTCTGGACCGACACCCGCAGGGTCACCCATCGTCACAGCAACAATCGGCTTACGAATAGTCAACAACAAACCTCCATGCCTCAAAACTATGCTTTAACCACACCTGTCAAAGAAGGCTTTGTACATCGCGCTTGGCACTTTACGCCTTCTGTTTCGAAAGCCTCCTTCATCGCTGAGGCCACATTTGCAGTCGACTTCTTCGCAGAGTCCACAACGGCTATGACCGCTGGGCCTGCTCCGCTGATGGCTACTCCCGCAGCACCAGCATTAAACGCGGCTTTTTTCACCGAGTCAAAGCCTGGGATAAGCTGCTTTCTAGCTGGCTCAACAATCAGGTCAGTCATGCCTCGACCAATCATCTCTACGTCGCCCAAGTGAAACCCTGCGACAACCGAAGCAGCGTTACGAGCGTTAGCCACAGCATCCGTAAAACCTACGGACCTTGGAAGAACGGCCCTCGCCTTAGCAGTCTTGTTTTCAGGGGTCTCAATAAGAGGCAAAGCTAAGGCAACCTCCAAGTTACGCGGAGGATCCAAACGGGCTACATACAGCTCGTCGCCCCAGCTTTGAACAATTGTGAACCCGCCTAGAACAGAGGCTGCCACATTGTCAGCGTGACTTGCTCCTGCAGCTGCCACCTCACCCATTGCTGCTGCCTTAACAACCTCGTTTTTAGACAGCCCAAGACCGAGCAGCTCGTTCAACGCAACAGCGCACGCCGCCGCCGTGGCTCCGCTGCTTCCAAGCCCCATCTTCAAGGGTATGCCCTTTTCCACAAGAATCTTTATGGCCACATGTCGGTTCGCGACAAGAGTCTTGGCGACAAGCCCTGCTGTGTTCCTTTCGAGGGCGGTTGGGATTCCTTCAGCTCCAAGTCCCTTGTACTCGACGGTTATGCCTATGTCTGCGTCGACTATCTCTGCTGTTAAGGTGTCGTGGAACGCCTCTAACGCTAGGCCGAAAACGTCGAAGCCTGAGCCGAGGTTAGCTGAGCTACACGGCGCTTTGACCTTAATTTTGTTCATGAACCAAACCTAAATTACGCTTTTACCTTTATGTTCTTTTCATTCCATTTAACATTGTCCTTACGTAAAAAATTGACGAATGGGCATCAACAAAAGCTCAGTCAGGCAGCTCTACATCGGTTCTGCCAATCAGTTCTCTTTTCTTCTTGAGGTAATACTTGTATGTGGCGTAGGAAACCTCAGGCGGACACCTGTGGTCAACCAGCGGAATAAATCCACCGTCCTCAAGCATGGGAGCCAGCCGTTTAAGCTCCTTGTCAATCGCCTTTTCCCCAGCTATCAAAGCGAGCTTGTCAACATTTCCAAGGAACAGCACGCGACGGCCAAACTGCTCACGAATCTTGTACATGTCCGTAAATCGGGCTTCAACGGGAAACATGCAGTTTATTCCAGCTTTCAGCCAGCCTGGAACAAGAAGCGTGATGTCGCCGTCGCAGTCAAGCACGTTAAGGGTTACGCCGTACTCTTTAAGGACATCTGTAACTCTCTTGTATCTGGGAACCATAAACTCCTCGAAGTGGCGAACAGATAAAAGCGGACCCTTACTGTAACACATGTCCTCCCACCACGTTGCAAAGTCCACCTTAACCTTTCGCAGGGTCCTGTGAATCAGCGTAATCCACAGATCCACAAGCGTATCCATCATCTCAGCAATCCACTCGGGCTCACGGTAAAACGCAATCGAAATCCTCTCAACGCCCATAAAGTTTCTCAACCAGCCGTAAAGGCTGCCGATGAACATGCCAAGCGGATAATCGCGGTCCCTGTAGCTCTCAGCAACCTCGTCCCAGTTCAGCGGAAAACGCCCAGGAGTGTCAGGGTCAAAAAAGGGCCTCAGTTTTTCCCAGTCGTCCCTGTTTTTCAGTGGGTAGCGTAGGTAATGTGGAATCGAGGAGGATCCAACTGTGCCCACGTAGATGCCCCCCATCCCGTCGTCCACAACAACTCGGTTTCCTTCCTCCTTGATTATTCTTCCAGGCAGAGGTGGCCAAAACGTGGTTCGAACAGGCACCATCTCCAGGCAGTCCCAGCCTTCGAGCTTCAAGTACAATTCGATGTCACGCATGTCCCGCTTTTCCATTGGAAGCCCCTCTCTGTGCCACCTGTCAATCGTTTCAGTCCAAAAACCAAACTCGTAATCAGGAACCCTGTCAACCTCTTTAAACTCGTAGGTTCTGAGAAAACGTTCCCTGTGGTTCAACATAGACTCCTCTCAAACTTGAGTTCTCGAATCAAAAATGATGACGCATAAACTATTTAATAATTCCGAAGCCAATCAGCCGCCACCTACCCCCAATCTTTCGGCTGACTGCAACGCGGGCGTTGTCTTCCGCGCAAACCGGCCTAGTAAGCTGCATCTCAGCCACGTCCTTTTTCTTGCTGACCACCTTGCCAACGGTTGGGGCAGTCCCAACATCCAACAGGAGAACCTCACCCACATTGATTCCTTCAACCTTAAGCATTTCCTTAGTTCCCACAGCCCTTTCGAAAAGGTGAAATTCAAGGGACATCTCAAGTCGCGTTGGAGGAAGAGTCCCAGGTCTTCCAACAATGTTTCCAATCAGCCCGTCAGCCTTAGTTAACGAAGGGTCGAGAAGAGTTCCCACCCCAACCAGGCCACCACAGTACGCCTCTTTTACCTGTCGACCTCCAGTGTGAAGGCTAACGATCTCTGTGAAAAGCGGCTCGTAGGAGCCTACCTGCGGTTTCGTGATGCCTGGGCGAATCTCGATTTCGTCGCCTACTTTGAAGACGCCTTGAAAAATCGAGCCTCCTATTACGCCTCCAACAAGGTTGTCAATCGGGGTTCCAGGCTTGTTCACGTCGAAGGACCTGACAACATGCAATCGCGGCGGCTTCGCAGGGTCTCGAATCGGCGTTGGAATATGCTGCTCAAGCATGTAGAGAAGAATGTCGATGTTGACACGGTTCTGGGCGGAAATTGGAACTATGGGTGCTTTTTCAGCAATTGTTCCCTTCGTGAAGGCCTTGATTTCTTGGTAGCTCTTCAAGGCGCGGGATCTGTCAACCAAGTCAACCTTGTTTTGGGCAATTACAATTCTGTTTATCCCAACTATTTCGATGGCTGCAAGGTGCTCGCGGGTTTGAGGTTGCGGGCAAGGCTCATCAGCAGCAATGACGAGGATTACGCCGTCCATAACTGCGGCTCCGGAAAGCATTGTTGCCATCAACGCCTCGTGGCCCGGCGCATCAACAAAGCTTAAGCCTCTAACGTATTCGCCTTTTGAGCCGCATCTTGGACAGGTTTCCTGAGTTGAATAGTTATGTGGGCTTTCGCATTTTGGGCACCTATAAACAACAGCGTCGGCGTATCCAAGCTTGATTGTGATTCCCCGTTTTAGCTCCTCGCTGTGCCGGGACGCCCAGACTCCCGTTAGCGATTCAACCAGCGTCGTTTTTCCGTGGTCAACGTGTCCAATTGTGCCTATGTTGACCTCGGGCTGTTGCTTTAAAGCCTTTTGTTCATGCCTAACAGCCTTCTGTGGCGCCTTTTCGGTTGAATCGCTCATCTTTTTGTTCTCCGTTTGTTTACTCAAATAGGAAACTGTTCACAATAAATATGTTTCTGAATGGCTACACTATTTTTTAAGTCATCCAACATATTATTTAACAAAAATGTTCAAAATGAAACAGTATAATAATAGAAAAACGTTCTTAAAAACTGCTTTTCCGTCTGAACTCCGTGTTCATAAACAATATCTATGGCAGGTTTAGAAACGAGAAAAATTGTGCACGCCTTTTGGGAGAGGTTTGAAGCAGAAAAGCGCTCAGCACAAAATGGGAATCTCCAAACTTCTCCCTTAGGGTGTGCACTTTAGGCTTGCTGTTTCAGCGCTTATGTGACCTTGAACTCGGCTGGCTGTCGAAAGTTTTCGTCCTTTTAGGGTTTGGCTGTTTCAGCTGATTGGACATTGCATTCCACGTAGTACTGGGCGTTTTCGGTGTAAACTGTTATGCCGATTGTGACTCCAATGTTGTTGACGCTTACGCTGTCTGGACTTTCAATGTAGAGGATCAAGGTGTCGCCTGAGGCTAAAGGCTTGTCATAAGTGTCACTCGTGAAGTTATTAACCCGCCCACGTGTGTAGAGGAAACCTGTCCAGCTGTGAGTCTCGTTTGGGCAGTTAAGCGAGGTTGAAATAGCAGAACCAAGGCGGATGTAATACACTGAACTCCAACTAGCTTAGACGCCTCTGACTTGGACTTTGTCTATGACGACGTCTCTTCCGCCAACATTGTCAACAGCAACAGTAGCGTAAGCTGTTCCGTCACCGTAAACCCAAATTGCTTGCTTCGTAAGTTTCAGTTGTTCCTGCTGGGTCCTCGTTGAGGTTATGTTCACCGCGTACATTGTGACCACACCTGCGAGAAGCACCGAAACCACTAGGATTATCAGTGTTGAGACAACGTTGCTAAGCGCTTTCCTGTTTGAAATCAGTTTTTTCATTTCATATCCATCCTATGAAGCTAGGATAAACAGTCTATTCATGTATTAGGATTTGTGCGTAGAACAAGAGCACATACAGTTCAGACTCTGAATTTGGACCAACGGTTCATACGTGTCTTCTCAATGCCTTTTTGGCAATCAGGGCATAATTTGGAAACAACTTTTTATAATGCGCAACCCTCTTAATGATGCAGAAATAACAATACAAGGCTGGTGGTTGTTGTGGCAAACTGCGAAAAATGTGGGCTACCACTTCCAATCGGAGCTGAATACTGCCCAAACTGTGGAGTTCCTGTCAGAAAAAGAGTTGAAGCAGCTGTTCCAGTGTCTGCCCCACTTGCTAAACTTATCGAGGCAGGCTTACTCGGAGCTTCCATAGCTATCATGATAAGTTTTTTCACCCCAGAAGGAATTGACGTGTACTTTATTCCGTCATTTTTAGGAGCCGTCGGAGCCATTTTTCTTTTCAGAACCCGAAGGCTGGAAGAGGCTTTGGTAATTGCCTTCAGTGTTTACATTTTTACTGACGCAATAATCGCGGTGCTCAATCTGTCATCGCTGTACTTCAGCAACATGTCATGGGCTGATATGGCAAATGAAGTCCCAAGCCTGTATGACGAGCTTTACAATGTGCCAAGCCTTATAACAATCATCGCCTACGCGCTTGACCCAATTAGCGCCGTAGTTGCAGCTTATTTGGGATACAAGATTACGCCGAAGCACTACGCGAGAGAACCTGCGCCCTACAAATATGAAAGAAGAGAAGACCAAGGCGGAATCGTCTACGCTGCAAAAGGCGTAGAAACGAAGCCTTCGGCAAACTTTACTCATAACGTTTAAATACTAAGCCATTTAGGTCATCTATACTTGCTGGTTTAAGACTGAGTGAATGAAATGAACATGCCAAAAGAAATTTCCACATACTGCCCAAAGTGCAAGACACATACTTCGCACTCCGTTTCGCTCTATAAAGAAGGAAGAAGAAGAGCCCTTGCTGTTGGAGAACGCCAACATGAACGAAAAAGAAAAGGGTACGGCGGACAAAAATATCCTATGCTGAAGAGAAAGGCGAAAACAACCAAGAAGCAAGCATTAAAAATAAAATGCAAACAATGTGGTTACACGAGGCAGAAAAAGGGAATTAGGCTTAGAAAAGTAACTATACAATAGGTCAAAGGGATGAGTAGTAAATGAGTCAATGGGATAAAATTATACCTAAACCCAGAACAAGGTTTCTTCAAGTGAAGTGCCCAGACTGTGGAAACGAACAGTCAATCTTCAGCCACGTTGCAAGCATAGTTAAATGCAACATTTGCGGAACAATCCTTGCTGAACCGACAGGCGGGAAAGCTAAAATTAAAGGTGAAGTCGTAAAAGTTTTGGAGTAAAGACACAGAATGTCTTTCCTAAGAAAGGATGAGTGGCCTGAGCTCGGAGAGCTCGTAGTAGCCTCGGTTAACCAGATAACGAATTACGGAGTATACGTTAAGCTAGACGAGTACGAAAAAGAAGGGTTTCTGCACATTTCTGAAATTTCTTCAAGCTGGGTAAGAAACATCCGCGACTATGTTCACGAAGGAGAAAAAGTAGTTCTTAAAGTTTTAAGAGTTGACCCTGAAAAAAAACAAATTGACCTTTCATTGCGAAGGGTCACAAGAAGTGAAAGAAGAGAAAAAATACTTTTTTGGAAACAAGCAAAAAAAGCTGAAAGCCTGCTTAGAAGCGTGTCTCAAAAACTCGGAATGCCCGTAGAAACGATTTACGAAAAAGCAGGGGCACCACTTGAACAGGCATTTGGAACCCTTTACGAAGGACTGGAAAAAGCAGCGAGAGAAGGAGTAGATGCACTTTTAGAAAAAGGTATACCTAAAGACTTGGCTGAAGCGCTAACAGAAGTCGCTAAAGAAAAAATCAGGATTTCAGTGGTAAAAACCAAGGGAATCTTGAATATTAGCTGCACCCAACCAAACGGCGTACTTCGAATTAAAGAAGCATTAAAAAAGGCTCAAAACGTAAATGTGGCTCGCGGGGCAAAGATTGAAATATATACTATTTCACCTCCCAAATACCGCATTGAGGTCACAGCAAGCGACCATAAAGAGGCAAACGACATAATGAAAAGAGCCGCGGACGCTGCTATCGAGGGAATTTTGAAGGCTGGAGGACAAGGAACCTTCGAAAGAGGATAGCCTTCATGGTTTGGCTGATGAGAAAATGCACCCGCTGCGGAAAATATACGCTTAAACAGGATAAATGCCCACATTGCGGCGGAGAAACACGCATACCTCACCCAGCTAAGTTTTCGCCGGATGACAAATACGCGAAATACAAAGGCATGATGAGGAGCCTTAAGGAATGAAAGAAACAACAATAACCGTTATAGAAAAGGTTAAGTTAAAAAATCCTGTTTTGATTGAGGGATTACCAGGGCAAGGCATGGTAGGAAAAATCGCGGTGGACTACCTCATAAAACACCTGGAAGCCCAAAAAATGGCTGAGCTTTATTCTCCTCACTACGCGTATTATGTTTTGGTAAACAAATCCGGCGCTGTTAGATTGCTTCGCTCAGAATTTTACTATTGGAAAAACCAGGAAGATGGAAACGACATCATCTTGTTAACAGGCGATACTCAGCCTCAAACAATTGAAGGTCAGTACGAGGTGGCAGACGCCATACTTAGGTTCGCTGAACAAAATAGCACAAAGCTAATATTGACAATAGGCGGGTACCGCACAGAATCCAAGGAGGAACCGCAAGTCTACATTTCCGCCACAAACCTTGAACTGTTGAAAAGGGCTTCAGAAATTGGAATAAAAACTAGTCCTCCTGGAAGTCCAATAGTTGGGACAGCTGGTCTACTGGTTGGACTTGCAAAGCTCAGAAATATTGATGCTGCTTGTCTGCTCGCTGAGACGCCTGGATATTTGCCTGACCCCAAGGCTGCGAAAAGCGTCGTGAAAGTAGTTTCGAAGATGCTTGAGTTTAATGTTGACCTTACTGAGCTAGACAACGAAATTGCCAAGTCTGAACAGATTGAGGAAAGAATGAGAAAAATCGAGGAACAAAGAAGAGGCAGCGAAAAGATTCGACGGAAAGTAGAGGAAGAAAAAGTTTCTTACATTAGCTAAATAACAAAGCTTCCCTGATTTTTGCAGTACCGTTGCAGAACTCTCTTGAATTCCTCGAGGTCGCTGATCGCATGGTTAAGGGCACTAATATGAGAGTTAATCAATTCATACAATTCAGTTTTTCCACTCGCCTCGGCAAGATCGTCTACAAGTTGTTCTGCAACTATCTCTGTTAGGTCGCTTCTTTTCGTAACAGAATTCAGGGCGTCAAGAATCTTCGTTTTTAACTCTTCAACCTGAGGGTTTGGGAGCTCACCCTTGTTGATTTGGTCTGTAATCTGATAAACGACTTTCTTTGCGGAAAGCGGCAGAAACCTTTTGGCAGCAACTTCGCCTCTTGGTGTCAAGAAGACTAGAAGAGGAACGGTGTCAACGCCGTAAAGTTCCGCCAGCTCATTGTTCACAGGATCATTAATATTAATCAAGCGTATGTGAATGTCCTTCCGTTCTTGACCGAGCTTCTTGGTTATTTTTGTAAGCTTCTTCTCGTTTTCATGCATGTCTGAATAAAAATACATAATTTCTACTTTACTCTCGCTCAAGATACATCACACACGCTTTCATGAAACATGATTACAAAAAAGAAAAAAGAGGATGTTGCCTTGCTAATTCAGTTTTAACCTTTCACTGTTATTTCTTTAACTACTCCAGCAGCGATCGTTGTTCCCATGTCTCGAACTGCAAATCGCCCTAGCTCTGGAAATTCGGTGTAGACTTCGAGGCAAATGGGTCGAAGCGGCTCAAATCTGACTAAAGCGCTGTCCCCAGTCTTTAGAAAAGACGGTTTTTCCTCAATAGTTTGTCCTGTCCTAGGGTCGATTTTTCGAATGAGCTCAGAGAACTTGCAGGCTATTTGGCATGTATGGGCGTGTAGAACAGGAGTGTATCCTGCGGCAATAGCTGTTGGGTGGTGAATAACGATGATTTGGCCAATGAATTCCTTTGCTACTGTCGGTGGGTTAGATGGATGACCAGCTACGTCTCCTCTTTTGATGTCGTTCTTTGCGACTCCACGAACGTTGAATCCGATGTTGTCTCCCGGCTCAGCCCTTGGAATTCTGACGTGGTGAGTTTCCAAAGACTTAACTTCGCCCGTAACATTCGAAGGCATGAACACTAAGGTGTCGCCTTCCTTCAGCACGCCTGTTTCAACCCTTCCCACAGGAACGGTTCCAACACCAGTTATGCTGTAAACATCTTGGATTGGCAACCTCAAAGGTTTGTCAGTTGGCTTGGGAGGTATCGACAGCTTATCCAAAGCCTCGTATAAACATGGTCCATCGTACCACGGCATCTTGTCACTTTTCTTAACTAAGTTGTCCCCTGTCCAGCCTGAGGTTGGCACAAAGTTGATTGCAGCTGGGTTGTAGCCTACGAGCTTAAGCATGCGACTAACTTCGTTCTTGATTTCTTCGTATCGTTCCTTGCTCCAGTTGACTGAGGGATCGTCCATCTTGTTAATGGCCACAACAAGCTGCCTAACTCCCAAAGTGAAAGCGAGAAAAGCGTGTTCTCTTGTCTGACCGCCAGCTCCGATTCCAGCCTCGAACTCTCCTTTCTTAGCTGAAACGAAAAGTACAGCAGCGTCTGCTTGACTAGCGCCTGTAATCATGTTCTTAACGAAGTCTCTGTGCCCAGGAGCATCAATGATTGTAAAGAAGTAATGCGGAGTCTCAAACTTTAGGAATCGAAGGTCAATTGTAATTCCCCTTTCTCTTTCTTCCTTCAGGTTGTCAAGCACCCAAGCATACTTGAAGGTAGCTTTGCCCATTTTAGCGGCTTCCTCCTCATAGGCCTTGATAGTTCGCTCGTCAACAGCACCTGCTAGATAAAGGAGGTGACCTGTGGTTGTCGATTTTCCATGGTCAATGTGCCCGATGATCACTAGGTTCAAATGAGGTTTTTCTGGTTTACTCATACATAATCCTCCATTTTTTCACGTTTTTTCATATTGTATTGGTGGAAACGGTTAAACATCAGAACAATCCGTTATTTTAACTTTATCCTTCAATTCCCGCGTCTAAATTGAGGCATATAGGGCTCATGGGCTTTCAAAAGCTCATCCATAATTGTCTTTGCAGCCTCCATGTCATGCACGTACGGGCTTGCGAGAACAGCTTGATACAACAAGTTTTTGTCGCCGCTAAGAGCAGCGTCGACAGTGAGCTGCTGCCAGTTTAATATGTGATGCGTAATCCCAAGAAACGGTTTTGGCAAGCTTCCAACATTAATAGGCGTTAACCCTCTCTTGTCAACTATGCAGTGACCCTCAACGATGGCGTCGCTTGGAAGATTCGGTATAGCACCACTATTCACGAAGTTGATTCCTCCCCATTCCCTTCCCTCGTTTAAGGCTATGCTGACTATTACGCCGATCACGTGCCTAGAATGGTAAAGCCTAAAACAGTACAGGTTAGGATGATCTTCGTATCTTGCGCCTGCAACCATTTCCTCTATGAATTTCCACGCTTGAGGCGACCAACCTAAAGCCGAGTCAAGCCTTTCTTTTTCCCTTTTAAGCATGGCTCTTCGTTGAGTCAAGACCTTGTCATGCTCCCACAGCATACGGCAGTGAGAAGGACAAATGTTAAAATACCCGTAAGCCTCGAGAAGCCTAAGTCTAAATGCTTCAACAGAATCATAACCAGCATTTTTGTCTTGTTCTTTAACCTTGTTTTTCAAGAGTTCATACCCGTCTTCCCCGTTAACGAGCAAGTCAACAAGCCAAGTGCAGTGATTGACTCCGATAGCCCGAGACCTCAAATCGGGATTGTCAGTGTATCGTCTTTCGTAAGGCGGCATATCAAACAAGTGGGGAAGGTAACTCATCGCGAAACCTGCGAAACAGTCGCACAGGCCAATAAACTTAATCTTAGTTTCTCTTCGAACTGCGTCAGTCACAAAATTTGTCGGATTCACGTAGCTAACCGCCCAAGCGTCAGGACAAAGATCCTCCATCAGCCTGCAGTACTCAAGCGTTGCTGGAATTGTGCATTGCGCCATGAAGGTGCCTCCTGGACCCGCGGTTTCATCGCCTGCTATGCCGTACTTTGTCGGAATCTCGAAGTCGTACCTCATGTGTTCCTCGCCACCGATTCGGTAGCTAGGCATAACAAACGTGGCGCCGTCAAGAGCCTTCTTCGCGTCAGTTGTCCAGGAGAGCTTCATCTTAACTTTCGCTCGTTTAGCCAGCTCTTCACCCAACTTCGTCAACAATGGCAAACGAGTTGGATTTATGTCCATGAGGCAAACCTCGCTTCCTTCGAAAACATCCTTGTTTTCAAGCATCACATAAGTCAAAGAGGGAACAAACGGGCTTCCACCACCAAGAATCACAATTTTTTCATCAGGCATACAGTTCAATCTCCACCTTTATCTTAGAGATAAGTCGTCCATAATGTTTATTAACGGTTATGGCGATATGCCTTGTGGTGGCTTTAAATGAGGGACCGCGTTTGCCTTCAAATTTGAGTTTAGATTAGCCATCTTTTCTAGTGCAAACTTTAAAACGCAAACCACGTGTCTCATATTGTTCTTGCATAGATTAAATTTCATAGTTAAAAAAAGGTTTAACGCGTTTTTCTGTCGGGATGGCCGAGTGGCTTAGGCAAGCGGCTGCAGACCGCTGTACGAGGGTTCGAATCCCTCTCCCGGCTCCAAAACCTATTTGATGATGTTTAACGAATCTTAATGCGGTTGGTTGCTGTGAGCAAGATCGAGAATCCACAAAAGTACCTTAGCCTCAGAAATGACTACAAAAGTCACATAATAGTTCAAGCAATAATGACCGGAGGCATAGTTCCAGACGAAGTGCAGAAAAAGCTGTCGGAGGAAGGCTGGACTAGAACTGGGTACACTTTGTGTTTCGACTGCATGAAGGGAAGGTCTGATCTGATTGCTAAACCGCCAGTGGGCGCATTCCTTGAGGACATCGCATCCTTCTTCGGTGGAGAACAAGCGCAGCATACTTTTGGGTGCCGAGCTGCCCAGTTCGCCGTCATGAAAACTGCAAGTGAGATGACCAGAGAAGATGGCGAAAGCAAGTTTGCCCCCGTAGTTCTAGCTGACCCACTTTGCCATTATACAACTGCCTTGGCAGCTGAGGCAGCTGGCTTGCAGCTTACAGAGCCTCCGCACATAGGTCACCCTGAATATAAGGTTGAGGCTGAGGGCTTTCGACAAAAAATTGAGGAAATTAGGCGGAAAACGGGAAAACTTCCTTGTCTCGTAATGGTCACTCACGTAGATCCATACCATGGCAATGTTGGTCCAGCAGAGAAAGTTGGCGTTATCGCAGAGGAATACGGAGTACCTTATATGATTAACGCTGCGTACACTGCTGGAGTCATGCCTGTTGATATGAGAGACTTTAAGGCGGATTTTCTCACTGTTTCGGCTCACAAGTCGATGGCTTCGCTTGGTCCTCTGGGTTTTCTTGTGACAAGAGGCGAGTGGGTGGAGAAGGTCTTCAGATGCTCAAAGATTGTTGCTGAAGGAACTGGTAGAACATGGAAGAACAAGATTCTCAACGTCTTTGGATGTAGCATAGGCGGAGTTCCGCTGATTTCGTCGATGTATGCTTTCCCATACGTGATTGAACGCGTCAAAAAATGGAAGACCGAACTTGAAAAAACACAGTGGTTCATCCAGCAGATAGAGAAGATAGAAGGCGTAAGACTGATGGGCGAAAAACCTCACAAGCATCACCTTATGCACTTTGAGACGCCTGTTTTTTGGGAAATTTCGCAGCACCACAAGAGAAAGGGGTTCTTTTTGGCTGATGAAATGATTAGCCGTGGAATAGTTGGGCTGCAGCGAGGCTTAACAAAGAACATTAAGCTTTCGTTGTACGGGCTTGGATGGGACGAAGTGAAAAGGGTTCGGGATAGCTTTTACGAAGTTGTTGATAGATACGTCAAGGAATTCAAGCTAGATTATAATGTGCCCTAAAACCTTCGAATTGCCTTAAAAATTCGAAAAACGTTTTGGACAAAAAACTTTTGAGAAAACGGGGGGCTTGTTCTAAACATAACTATGTTCTAGTCATGTTTAATATCGTCTGAAAGATCTTCGTCTCGGCGGTCTCTTCTTGGCCCAACATTCTCGGCAGTAAACCGGTCTGTTTGGGTCGGGTTTGAAAGGAACTTCACATTCCTTGCTGCATTCAGAACAAACCGCTTTGAACATCTCGCGCTCTGGACGTTCTGCCATGCTACTTTTCACACTCCTTTACTTCATTTGGCAAAAAAACCAAGCCTGTCATGGGAGGCGTTTGGTTCTTGCGCTGATGCCTAAGTTAGAAGGGGCTTACCTATAATACTTTCGATTCATATTGACGTGTACGCAAGGTTTTTATGCCTTTGGACATACCGTATTGTTACGTGATGATGGACACCATTCTGAGCTTACGTAATGATGAGATGGAGCGACACTGAAACATCCATCATCAAAAACGAATTTTAACAAGCCATAAGCGAGCCTGAAAAATACTTGAGGTTGATTTTGCCACGTTTATATTTTCATTGCTATATCGTCTGTCTCTTTCTTTTTGGGTTCATTTCTGCCTCTAATTTACCAGAAACCTTTGATAATTTTCAACAAAAAATTTTCTTCCTTTCTGTATCACGTTAAATCCTTCGTTTTCTAACAATTCTTTCTGAGCTTCTGCACCGCCTGGAAACTTTTCATTTAAAGAACCGTCTGCCTTTAAAGTCCGCCAATAGGGGACACCGAGGTCTTTGCCTTGCTTACGAGCTTCTTCAGCTGCATTAGCCGCTGCCATGATGAAGATTCCTGTTGTAAGTGAACAGCAACCTTTAACATTGTGATTCTGGGCGATTTTCTTGCAGATTTCAATTATGGTCGCTAGCTTTCCTTTTGGCACGTTCTTCATTACTTCAACAACTTCGCTGGGATTCACGAGGACCACTTCGTCGCCTAGTTCAGCTCCCATTTTGTGAACAGCATTGTAGCATGGAAACTCTTTTTCCAATTTCAGTACTTTTGGAAAACCGTTTTTGTCTGCCAGTTTCTCTTGCCAAGACTTTCTTTTATAACCCATAAAAACACTTCTGCTTGTAACTATTCTTTTGTGTTTACTTGTGCTTATAGTTTGCCACGCTTTATGTGTTCAGTAAAATAGTTTATGTTAATACTCTTAATCAGTTGCTTGTTGGTTTATTGAATACTGATTTTTTTGTTGCGGCAAGTAGCATAAATAGGGTAACAGCTAACGTTGCAGACGCCAAAATGAACGGTACTCTTGGATTTATGCTGAACAAGTAACCCATCAACGCCGGAGCTGGTAAGCTCAGAAGAGACGACAACGTAATTGTTATGGACAGTATTTTTGCCCTTGCCCTTGCGTCAGCAAATTCTATTTCGTTTGTCAGGAAGGTGCGGGACACAGAAAAAGATGTTGAAGTATAGACACCTAAGACCACACCAGAAAACACAGCAATCAACAAGCTTCCAGCAGGTGACAAAGAAAGGAAAAGAAGGGACACACACCCAAGTCCGTAGCCTATGGTTAAAATCTTGATATAACTAGCTCTGGATGAGAGCTTAGGAACCACGAGTGAAGCAACTGCAAGGGCTGACGCTGCAGTTGCTGTAGGCATAAGAGATGCCAGTTCACTACTAAGCCTTAAGCCGTTATCGTGAGTTAAAAACAAAGAAAGATACGTTGTAGACGCATAATAGAAGCTTCCAAGAACAGATGTCAACAGCAAAACCAGAATTAAGCGATTCTTCCGCATCACAGATAAAGATTCCTTGTACCCCTTTAGCCCAGCGAAGCTTTTTTCTTTCATGATTTGCTGCCCCAGTTTGGTTTCCTTAAGAAGCATCTGCCTAATCGTGAACATCAGTGTCATAGAAGCAAAAGAAATTGCAAACAGCATCCGAGTTCCAGAGTCAATTCCATACAATCCAATTATGATGCCAGCTACAGGCGTAGAGAGGTAGCCAATGTTAAAGATTGCCGAGACGGTTCCGTAGATGCTTGATCTATATTTAGGCGTTGTATCTTCAACAAGCATGCACTCCCAAACAGAATAAACTACTGAACCAAAACCTTCCAGAATATATGCTGTTAAGGCATGCCAAACATTTTGCGTCCAGTGCCAAACAATCATTGACGAAAGCCAAGAGAAGCTGTCGAAAAACATAAAGACCCTCTTTCTACCAAACTTGTCAGCCAAGTATCCACCCACTAAGGGCGAAACAACCATGGAGACGGACAAAATCGTTGATAAAAGACCAATTTGAACCTCAGAAAGCCCGATTGCTTGGTTTAGAAAAATTGGTCGATAAAAAAAGACCCAACTCATCGGTATGCTCCAGAACCCTTCGGTTGCAACAAGAACTTTAGCATTCCTTCCCCATTGAGAGAATCCCTTAGCTAAGCCATTGTGAAACATCGCTGAAAGCTGCTGCTTAAACTGCGTCAACAGCGAACCCTCAGATTATCAAGCCTGAAAGATTGTTATTTCAGAGAAGGCGGGTCTATTATTTCTTTCCAAATTTTGTTATTGCGCTGGGTTGTTTAGAAATGTGTCTTGCCGCCAAAAGAAAGAAGTTTTTATCTCAAATTCTCTCTTACATCACTTTCTATATTCAACTTTCATTTTTTCACTTTAACAATAAGCTGGAACTTTAGAATGCCGCACAGACGAAGGTTGCGATAAAACCCGATTCGAACTTATTCTTCTAACATATATTTTTGGTGTTTTTCCGTTCACCCTTCATTTTCTGAATGTTTTATTCTTGGTCAATCTTAGATTTCGCCTTTTTCAATCATTTCGGCTAAGGGATATCCTTTGACAGATAAGGGTAAAAACAGTTTTGCCCTCCTTCTCGTAGACTCGTGAATAGCTATGATTATTTCAAGAGTTGCACGTCCCTGCCGACCGCTGCATGGATGTTCGGTGTTCTTTTCGATGCTTTCAATTAAAGCCTCTATTTGCGCAGCAAATGGGTCTATTGTGCCTTTTAATTGTGGAACCTTCCAGTCCACGTCGCCTTTGCCTTTGTATCTTAATCTCGGGTTTTCTCTTTCTCCAACATCTATCCTTCCCTCTGAACCGTGCACATAAACCGTGGTGTATTTAGCTCCTTTCCTCCACCACATAGTAGACTGAGGTAACGGAACAGACGAATCTGCTTGACCACTGTTACTTTGTTTCCCGTATGGTAAACCAATTTCAAGGAAAGCTCTTACGCCATTTTCGAACTCGAAGTAGCTTATGGATGAGTCCTCAACGTAATGGCCGTATCTTGTTCGTTTACCTTTGGCGTCAACTTGACCAACAACCCAGTTTACAGGCACATCACCAGCATAAAACCGCATCATGTCAATAATGTGGGTGCCATCTGAAAGAAGGTCTCCGACAGTTACACCGTGAATAAAGTAAACCTCACCTATTGCGCCTGAAACAATCAGTTTACGAGCTTCGGCGTAGGGCTCAGAGAAACGACGCATGTGCCCAATAGCAAGTTTCACCCCATGTTTATCGCAAGCTTCAATCATTGCATCAGCCTCCGCGAGGTTCACAGCCATCGGTTTTTCGCAGAGAATCCCCTTAACGCCTGACTCAGCTGAATTGATTGTCATTTCCGCGTGCAACGGAGGCCAAGTGCAGATGCTTACAATGTCCAAGTCTTCCTTCTTAAGCATCACTTTATAATCATTATACAAGTTCTGAATGCCGTAGTTTTTTTGGAAAAGCGTTAGCTGTTCTTGGCTGATATCGGCTGCGGCTGTAACTTTTATACCTAGTGCCTTGAAGCCTTTCACATGCGCGTTAGCGATGCTTCCACAACCAATTATTCCAGCATTATAAGATTTCATTTCTTATCGTAAAACATACATCGTTGTTCCATAAGAATTTATTCTAAAATCCACCAAAAGCAGGCTTGTGCAAAAACATGGTTGAGTTCGAGGTTCGTGACAGAGACCTTTTAGCCAGAATCGGAAAACTTAAAACGAAAAGCGGAACATTCGAGACCCCAGCTTTCATGCCCGTTATTAACATGGCGAGGCAGTCTATAGCTCCAAGGGAACTTTGGAATGATTTTGGTTGCAGGATACTCATAACCAACGCTTACCTCATCAAGAAGCAAAGCGCGGAAACAGCAAGGAAAAATGGGGTTCACAGATTCCTCGACTTTCCAGGCGTTGTCATGACGGACTCAGGAGCCTATCAAATTCTCGCTTACGGCAACGTGGAGGTTACTCCAGCAGAGATTGTGAAATTCCAAGAGGAAATTGGCACTGACATTGCGACAATTCTTGATTTGCCCACAGGATGGAAAGTGACAAAGCAAAAAGCAGAGGCTACGGTTGAGGAAACCCTGAAAAGAGCAAAAGAGCTAGAAGCCCAGAAAACCCATCGAGACATACTTTGGACTGGCCCAATTCAGGGTGGACACTTTTTGGACCTCGTAGCTAAGTCTGCGAAACAAATGAGCAATCTTGCATTTGACATCCACGCCCTTGGAAGTCCGACACCTGTAATGGAACAATACCTTTTCAGCCTGCTTGTCGACATGATTTTAACTGCAAAAATGAACCTTCCTCCAGAGAGGCCTTTTCATCTTTTCGGCGCAGGTCACCCGTTTATGTTCTCTTTAGCTATCGCCCTTGGATGTGACCTCTTCGACTCCGCAGCATACAGCCTTTTCGCTCAGGACGACCGATACATGACCAACTATGGAACTGTTCACTTAGAGGACATCAAATATTTCCCATGTTCATGTCCAATCTGCACAAAAAGAGACCCGAAAGATCTGTTGGAAATGCCAAAGCCTGAACGTGAAAAAGAGCTAAGTAGGCATAACCTTTACGTCTGTTTTTCAGAAATGAGGCGGATTAAACAAGCAATCGTCGAGGGAAGGCTTTGGGAACACATAGAAATGCAGGCTCACAGTCACCCGTCTCTACTTCAGGCCTTGAAAAATTTGAGAAAATATGCGGACTATATTGAAAAACATGGTCCAGTAACAAAGAAAAGCGGAATCTTTTATTTTACATCATTGGGGCTTGCAAGACCAGAAGTTATCCGACATGTGAAAAGGCTTCTGGAAAGGTACACCCCACCAAGTGGAGCGAAAGTTCTTGTCCTAGTTCCAGATTACAGAAGCAAACAGGTTCAAAGCGGCAAACAAGTCAAAAAAGCCGTGTCCTTAGTCTATGAGAAACTTGGTGTAAGCAAATCTGAGATTCATCTCTGTGTCTATACTCCTCCCTTCGGTGTTGTCCCGTCTGAGCTGAAAGACGTTTACCCTCTTTCCCAAAATGAATGTGCTTTTCCACCTGACCTCGAAACAGTCGAATACATCGCTGAACAAGTCGCAGAATACGTTAAGGCCATGGGCTACGAGAAGGCTGTAATGCTGGCTGAAAATGGCACATGGCAAGAGAAGGTAGCTGAGATGTCTAAATTTTTATGCGCCAAGAGGGAGAAAACTCTTGAACTGATTTACACATAAATATTATGTAACAAACTTGCCGGCTATTGTCACACACTTAGCTAAAAACTTAGAAGTCTATAGACCATGAATTCATGAAAAAACTCTGAATAAAATAATGTTTATTAATGCTATTGTGCATCTATACGAAGGTTTATGACAAAAATTTTAACATATTCAATGCATAATTGATGTTTACAGAATTGGATGGTGAAGACATTTACATTGGAAATTAGATTTTTAGGCAGCGCCAGAGAAGTTGGGAGAGCTGCCATTTCAGTTAAAACAAAAACCACTCATGTGCTATTAGATTATGGGGTCATGCTCAACCATACACCTGGGTTTCCAATGCATGTTCCGCCCCGAGAGGTTGATGCTGTAGTCATAACCCACAGCCACCTTGACCATTCAGGGGCAGTTCCCATTTTTCACATTCAAGAAAGGAAACCTGTTTATGGGACAAGAATGACCTTTGACTTTGCGAACATTTTGATTAAAGACTTCATTAACCTTTCAAGTTATTATCTTCCATTCGAGTTTCTTGAGCTACGTTCGATGATGCGTAGTCGAAAAGAACTCTGGTTTCGAGAAAACGTAGCCATCGGAGACATGAATGTCCAGCTACTAAATTCTGGGCATCTTCCAGGCGGAGCCCAAGTTTTGATTGAGTCGGATGATAAGAGGCTTCTGTATACGAGCGACTTCAACACAATTGAAACGAGGCTTCTTGCACCTGCTGACCAAGATTATGGTGAACTTGACGCTGTAATTATGGAAAGCACTTACGCCAACGAGGATCACACTCCAAGGAAAGAGCTTGAAGAAAGATTTGTGACTGAGGTAACAGACGTGGTTGAGAAGGGAGGCACAGTGTTAGTTCCAGCCTTCAGCGTTGGCAGAGCCCAAGAAATAGCCTGTGTGCTCGAAGCGTACCATTTCGAGTATCCAATTATGATTGATGGTATGGCTCGAGAGGCAAGCCGAATTTTGATGGAGCATCCAGAGTTCGTAAAAGACAAACGGTTATTCATAGACGCAATTCATGAAACTAATTGGGTTGAAAGCTGGAGAGACCGAAGATTAGCGTCGAAAAAGCCTGGCGTCATAATTTCTCCAGCTGGAATGCTGAAGGGAGGTCCAGCAGGCTCTTACTTGCAGATGATTGGGAAAAAAGCTGGAAACGCAATTTTCCTTGTTGGCTATCAGATTCCAGGAACACCTGGGAAGGAGCTGCTTGAGAAGGGCAGATGTGTCATCGATGGGCGAATGCGAAAGGTCAAAGCAAAGGTTGGGTTCTTCGATTTTAGTAGTCATGCAGGTGCAACTGAGCTTCGGGAAACCGTGAAGAAATTTAAAGGTAATCCAACAGTCTATGTGGTTCACGGTGCAGAAGGTAACTGCCCTAAATTGGCGAAGTGGATTAAAGGTGAAGTTGGCCTACAATCTTTTGCCCCAAACACCGGCGACACTTTCACTATCTAACGAAGAAAAGGAAATTAACAGTTGATTGCGAATGAAAATCTCGGTTCTTCCAATGGGTGAAGTTGAAGAAAATGTCTTAAAAACATTACAGTGCAGGTTAGTTAAGGTCTTTTCCGGCAGCACATGCAAGATTATGCCTAAATTTACTGTGCCAAAGGAATGTTATAACATAGTAAGGCAACAGTACAACTCAACCTTGATTTTGCGTGAAACCTTGAGATTAGCTGAATTAGCTGAGATGCTTGGAAGCAGAGAAGACCGTGCCTTAGGAGTTGTCGATGTTGACCTTTATGCGGAAGGCTTAAACTTCGTTTTCGGTGAGGCTCAATGCCCAGGAAAAGTAGCCGTCATCTCGCTTTACCGTCTAAGGCCTGAATTTTATGGGGCGCCAAAGAACGAGGGGCTTCTTATTGAAAGAGCTGTTAAAGAAGCAGTTCACGAGTTAGGGCACACCTTTGGACTGAGACATTGCTTAAACCCACTTTGCGTAATGCATTTTAGCCTACACATAGGCATGACAGACCGAAAACAGGCGGAATTCTGTATTTCATGTAATAGTTTGATGGATCTCTAAAATATGTATCTATAAATTAGCATTTCCAACAAAGATTCTTCATGACATTTATGATTTCTTCCGCTGAGATCAGCTTAAATTCAGTTGTCTTCAATACATCCGCGATCATAATCTGTTTTTTTCGGGTATTCACTAATTCAGTTTACAGCCTACATTCTTTGGATCCCAATTTTCCTGCTTGATATTTGGTTTAAAAATTTCCTTTTTTAACTATATATCTCAGGCATTTTCGAGAAAAATTATTTTGTGTTAGGTTCATAATTCTCTGCATATATACCGTTAGATATGAGTTGAGGTTTTTCGAACCTTGCCTAGTAAAGAAATACGAAACAGCCTAGCTTAAAGGTATATGTCTAACAGTTTTCTATTGTCTAAGATGAATATGATGACGGCGCTAACTATAAGTTCCACAACTAAGTAGCCTCCGTTATAAATGGCTGAATAGATCACTGGACTCATGCCTTCAGGCGCATACATCCCAAAGAACCACACGCCAGAAATAAAGTGTGCCAAAAACCTGCCGAAAATTGCAACTATAACACCGACCAACGGGTATTTCCGGAACAGCCCAGCTAAACCAAGCGCCCCAAAGGCTAATGGATAGTCAAGTATCGCCTGCACCGGATCCACAATGTATCCACCTAAAGCCATGTTAACCAGACCATAGACAGCGCCTGCCTCGGTTCCTGCACGCACTCCCCGTCTTAAGGCAAACCATATGAGAGGCACCATGCCTGCGATGCTTACTGAGCCGCCCTGTGGTAGTTCGAAACGTGGCATAAAATCCTTCAAAATTACGGTTAAAGCAACTGCAACTGTTCCTTCAGCTAGAATCTTAACATTCTGCAAGGTCTTATCCACTTGATACTACTAAAGTAACAGATATGAACTTATCTACGCCTTATTGATGCGGTTCGACAGAGTTATGCTTTATAGATGCTAGTTTTTCACACTTGCATCTTTATATTCTGCACAGAGATCTTACTAATTTATATTTTCGGCTCCTTATCTTTACGGTCCCTTGTCGACTGAAACATATTAACCAGAGAAAGACGCCAAAAATCTTTGGTTACTTTTTAGGGACATACAAGAGCATAATAGGTTTACAGTCTAGCGAAAATTCAAATCCTAACCAGACATCGTTTTCTTTGCCAGAAAGTTGATTCGCAGTTTTTATGTGATTTTTCTAGTAGCGATTATTGGTTTCAAGTAAGGAGAATTTGACAGCTGGCGGGGCTAAAAAGTTGCCAAACTCACGGTATTTACTTTTGTTAACTGGTCCTAACAACCAAATCCATAAATGAAACCATTTCTTCTACTAACATCTTTTCTCTTGCGCTTATTCCCGATCCAAAGTCTTCGGCAAGTTTCTTCCCATAATATGCTGTTGCCAAAAAAGTTCTAGCCAACCTCACACATTTCAAGACTGTTTCCAGATTACCTAACTGAAGATATATTGTGACATCATTCATAATAAGGACATTCGTGGGACTTTGAATATACTCCTTGATCAACGGCTCAACAGCCCTCCTATTGAGTATAGCAAGTTGCATAACCTCTTCGGTTGAGGCGCCGCTTATCCTAGGAGTGTAAACCTTTTTCGGAGAAAGATATCTAAAATTGTTCACTGTATCCAAATAATCGGTTATTTTTCCGCCTAGACCACGAACCCTTTCCGGGGCCATGTCAATAACAGTAATTTCTTCTGGTTTGACTACAGCTCTTAATTCCTGAAGTATCTGAGCCACCATCTTCGTTTTTCCAGAACCAGCCTCACCAAGAATGAGTACTTTCTTGCCCAAAACCTCACTTAATCTTAGCTTGGTTTCAAGATTATTTTTGATCAAAAAGGTTCTCCCTGCTTATTCCGATGTTTTTCAAGACAAGCAAAAGGAAAAATCCGATTACGCTTCCGGAAAGACAACTTGCTGCCCAGCCAAAACTAAAGGTGAAATAGGCAGGCACCAATCCTTGATTTGATATTAGATCCAGAAGGCTTTTTGTTCCAAGCCAAGGTGCAACAAGAAAAAGAGCAAGAGGCGCACCGATCAATAGTGTTCCTAAGGGTTCAAATAAGGCAGCTACTAAAGCCATTCTTTCACTTCTACCAAGTCGCCTTAGTGCTTCATAGACCAGACCGACCACAATTCCGCCTGGTACTCCTCCTGGAAAGGCATAGATTGTCCCTATTCCAAGCAAATTCCTTATGATTCCTATAAGAACCGCTGATACTGCTGCCCAAAGCGGCCCGACCATTACCCCCAAAACAGCGTTAATCATGTGCTGGGCGGGATTGGCTTTTGTCCCAAAAACAATGAACCATGTATATGGCGATACTACTACGCCCAGTGCTGAGAAGACCGTAATCAAAGATAGCTTTTTGATGTTTATAGCTTTGCTATTCATATTCATTCTTTATCTCCTTGGCAAGTTGAACAGTAAGATCTGCCAAATTATAGGCTTGTTCGCCGAAAACTACTATCATAGGTTCTTTCCCTACGTCTCCTCTGTGAAATATAACGTCTGGAACTTTCCCGATTCTTTTGATGGCCTTCTCTACGCCCCATGGTATGGTTTTCCCTTCAACGATTTTGATTTTTTGGGGTTCTCTCTTTCTGTCAAAGAAAGATATAACCATGCCTCTGTCTTCCAGAATCTTCAGAATATGTTCAGAAAATTTCAGGTTGATTGCAGCTGTCTTCCTTTTGTCATATTTACTTACTTCTAAAATATATTTGGCAAGATGGGAAGAACAGCCGAACTTTACGTTACCCGCAGCTTTGACGCCTTTAAAGGTTTTCACGAGCCTACCATCTATGGCTGCCACCTCAGTTATGTTACCTGCATAGGGAACGGCCATAGCAACGTTCATACCTACTTCGGGTACTAGAGCTGAAACTTCAGGAGAAGATTCAAGAAGATTCTTAGCCTTGTCAACATTGATCAAGACTTGATAACGGGAGGACTCCCTGTAAAACAAAGCAATGGAATTAACTGGACCGTGACCTTTGCCTATGTTTAGCCCATATTTTATGCCTAACCAGACTATTTCTTTCGCCTTTTCAATAGCAGTAATCAGCGGCATTTTTCTTGCTAGGCAAGCGGTAATAGCAGCCGAAAAGACGCAGCCTGTTCCGTGGGTTGTTTTAGAACTTAACCTTGGTGTTTGAAACCTTCTAAACTGACCCTCGTAATAGACGATGTCAATGGCTTCTTTTTCGTGTATGTGTCCACCTTTAACGACAACCGCCCTAGGACCTAGTTCAGAAATCCTCTTTGCCGCATTCTCCGCGTCGTCCAATCTTCTTATCTTTACTCCAGAAAGCCTCTCAGCCTCAAACTTGTTCGGAGTTACCACAGTTGCTTTCGGCAATAGGTACTCCTTAAGGGTCCTCAAGGCTTGAGGCTTCAGCAGCGGCACCCGTGACTTTGCAACCATGACAGGGTCAACGACTAAAGGAAACCTGTATTCTGAGACTGCCTCAGATATTGTTTTTATCACTTCATCTGAGTAAAGCATTCCTGTTTTCCCAGCGTCAATGCCTATATCTTCAGCCACAGCTTTGATCTGTTCAAGGACTATCTCAGGTTTCAATCTTTCGATACAGAAAACTCCAACAGTATTCTGCGCCGTAACAGCCGTTACTGCGGTCACACCAAAGACGCCCAGAGATGCAAAGGTCTTGATGTCAGCTTGGATTCCTGCTCCTCCGCTGGAGTCGCTTCCAGCAATTGTGATGGCTACAGGAACCTTATCCTCGGTGTTTTTGGTAGTCATAGACATTGGCCTTCAGCCCTCAACATATTCCTCAGAATTTTTATGGCACAGTATTGTGAGCACATTGAACATGTATCTTGGGTTTTAAGATTCGCTCTATCACGAATCTTCTTAGCTTTCTCTGGGTCTAAAGCACATTCAAACTGTTTTTGCCAGTCTAGGTTTGCCCTAGCTTTCGCCATTGCCAAATCAAGGGTTGCGGCTTTTTTACCAAGTTTTGCTATATCCACAGCGTGAGCTGCAATTCTAGCCGCAATAACTCCCTCTTTAACGTCCTCCAATGATGGAAGACCGAGATGTTCTGAAGGCGTTAAGTAGCAAAGAAAGTCTGCACCATAAAGCCCCGCAATTGTCCCTCCTATCGCTGCTACGATGTGATCATATCCCGGTGCAACCTCAGTTACGATAGGACCGAGTACGTAGAAAGGCGCCTCTTTACATATTGATTTTTCAAGGCGCACATTTGCTTGTATATCATTAAGAGGCAGGTGACCTGGACCTTCAACCATAGTTTGGATATAAGCTATCCTCGCTCTTTCCACAAGTTCACCCAGAGTCAGCATCTCTTGAGTTTGGTACCAGTCGGTTGAGTCAAAAATGCACCCTGGCCTGAGGCCATCCCCCAAGCTTAAAGCAAAGTCGTACTTTGAAGCCATTTCAAGAAGGTAGTCGTAGTTTGAATATAGGGGGTTTTCTTTTTGGTTATGAAGCATCCAAGCGGCAAGAAATGTGCCGCCGCGGCTTACGATTCCCATTAAACGTGGGTGTTTGGCAAGTCTCCTAACGATATGTAGCGTCACCCCGCAATGCACTGTCATGAAGTCAACACCATCTCTTGCTTGCCTTTCTATAACGTTAAAGATGTCATCTTCAGTCATATGCACAATTGACCCCCTCTTTCTAGATGCTTCTATGGCCGCTTGATATATTGGTACAGTCCCCAAAGGAACATTGACACTTGCTAGTATTTTTCTTCTTGATTCGTCAAGGTTGCCTCCAGTACTAAGGTCCATTAATGTGTCTGTGCCATATCTAACGGCGATTTCTGCCTTCTTAATCTCTAGATCGAGATCGCAGAGGTCAAGACTTGTGCCGATATTGGTGTTGACTTTAACGCGCAATCCCCTGCCGATTCCGATTGGATGACCATTCTTACGGCAAGCATTACGCAATATTATTACTGTTCCCTTTGCCAACCGTCGGCAGATCTTCTGAACAGATACCTTCTCATCCTTTGCCACTAGAAGCATTTCTTCAGTTATTTTCCCATTCTTAGCAGCCTTCATGATAGTTGACACTACCATCTCCTCTCCAATAACAAAAAACTTTACAGAAGATTATGTCTTTATTATTTGAACGATTAACATGATGTCCCTCCGCCAGTATTATCTGGATCAGGTTCAAAGGGTCGACGGTCCACTCAACCGTCCTCTCAGCCAGGTCGAACCTGGCTCCCCTTGGCTTCGATAAAATAAAACTTCTTATATATAACAGTTACGACGCTTTTTTAAACATTTGGTAGTTGACAACAATAAAAATGGTCATTTCTTGAATAACAATATACTTTATTGCAAGTGATCTTTTAATTCTTTGGTAGGAGAATCCTTTGAAAGCTGGCATAATTATTCAAAAATTTGTCGCGAAAGATGAAAGCAATGTTATCCTTAGACCTCCTAAGTGAGAGGATCTGGATGACCTTTAGAGTTCATTTCTTCGCCTATTGATGAAGGTGCAGACATCTCAATGCACAAGAAGCCCTCAAGCTAAGAAGAGTCGGAATGGCTGGGTCGACTGTTGACCAATTTGAAGAATGATAAATTGTTTGACTTGCAGAGGTTGATGGCAAGGTTGCCGCAAATTCTGAATTGAACCGAAAAACCGGATACTCTGAGCATGTTGGTGAAATCGGCATAGCCATTAATCTTAATATAAGGATATTGGAATTAGCATAGAAATTCTAAGAATTTATCGAGCACGGAAAAACAATTGGGCTTAAAGTGCTTAGCATAAGCGTTCTCTCAACGAACAAAAGAGAGAAACACGTCTAAGAAAAAGTTGTCTTCAAAGAAACAGGTCGAGTCCCAGAGGTGATTTTCAAAGACGGAAAATACGTTGACATAGTGTTGATGACAATGGAGTTATCATAAAACAATACCAATTTCAGTAAAAATAAAATTGCTTAACATTAATTGACAGAAAGTTAATTTTTACGAAACAAAACATAAATATGTTATTAACAAAATTATTTTGTGGCAGAAATATTTGAATAGTGATGAAGTAAAAAGCGGCGTATCTCTTTTCATAGTCGGCTTAATTATTGATGGAATCGGATGGGCTGACATAGAATACTATATTACGGAACTACCTTACGAAGTGGACGAGGCGCTATATTACCTCGGAGGCCTACTCGCATTCATTGGGTTCATTTACCTCATTTATGGCTTAGTTGCCAAAAGCCCTCAACCTCCTGCGACTGTTTACGTTCCTGTTCCTACGCCTACTCCATCTCCACCTCCTGCACCAGCAGCTCCCGCTGTGCCCACTCAGCCGCCTCAAGTAAAGGAGAAGGAAGTAATAATAAGAGAGGTTGTTAAGGTAAAGTGCCGTTACTGCGGAATGTTAGTGGATTCAACATTATCAAGGTGCCCTAACTGTGGATCGCCAATGAATTAAAAAATATCATAAACGACAGCCAAATTATATATCAATTTATATCTTACGAGCACAAATCCACTTTTATAAGGATTTTTCTTTTCAATATTTTTCCTTATTTTATTTTTTCGATAAAAGGCAATGGCAATAAATAAATATAATATATCTTTAAAAATAGTTTTGGCGAAATCATTGAAAAAACAAGCAGTTATACAAAGTGTCGCAATCCTAATAGTAGGTGCGATAATCGGTGGATTCGGATATGCAGATATAGAATACTATCTTACAGAACTACCTTACGAAATAG
>JAGTRI010000019.1:335-22628 GCA_018397065.1 Candidatus Bathyarchaeota archaeon | reverse complement strand
AACTCAAAAGGGCATGCCTTTTCGCATTCAACGCAGTTTGGTGGACACAATGACTCATTAACCGTAATTTCATGTATTAATTTTGGAAAAGACTCTTTGTCAAGGACAGGAACCCATTTTTCGCCATTTAGAGCCAACTCAAAAGCGTTGAATGGACAAATTGCTGTGCACATTCCACAAAAAGAACATTTTTTCTCATCAACAAAAATTGTAGGCTTGTTTAGCTTTTGTCCTGCGGTTTTGGTTGGTCTACAAACAGTAATAGCCTCTTTTGGACAGATAATCTTGCAGATTTCACATCCAATGCACCGTTTCCGGTCAAGAACAAGCGAGTAATGCTTCGTATACATGAATCTTTCTACTATAAGTTTGTCCCCAGACTGCCTTCTTGAAAGCTTAAGTGCCATGTACCATTCTCCGAATGCCTTTTAAATTACGTTATAACACTTTTCATACTGGGAATTACGAATATTATCGGACTCTTAAATAATAACTTTATGATATGCGACGAAGGATACAATTTTAAGTAAAAATTTTAAAACAAAAAAATCCTCAATCCACAGTTCCATATTGATTCCACAGAGCCTGTATAAAGAAGAAATTCTGCGGATCCAAGGAACAAACACAGAACAGGCAAGATTGTCAAAAAGCTGACCCGCCTATATATAACATCCCTCCCTTAAAGACTTCATAGACAATAAGCTTTTAGCATCAAAAATACATCAGAAATAGACTAATAGAACAATACATTAAGAATGATTTATTCTCAAAAATCTAATTGAGCATGGAAACCATGAAAAAACTTGGTTTCATTGTAAATCCGATCGCCGGAATGGGAGGATCAGTAGGCCTAAAAGGAACCGATGGTAAAACAATCCTACAAAAAGCAAAAGAATTAGGTGCTAAACCAATCGCTCCAGCACGAGCAGAGTTGTTTCTCTCATACATAAAACAATTTGAAAACGACATTCAACTTATTTCCGCAGCAGGATTAATGGGATCATATGAGGCTCAGAAAATAGGATTCAAATGCAAAAAAATAGGTGAAGAAAAAAACGAGACGGATGCCGATGAAACCAAGAATGCAGCTGAAAAAATGATTGACGAAAACGTTGATTTAATCGTTTTTTGCGGAGGAGATGGCACAGCAAGGGACATTATGGATGTTGCCGGAATCCGTCTTCCAATACTCGGTGTTCCAACAGGCGTAAAAATGCACAGCGCAGTTTTCGCAATCAATCCAGAATCAGCATCACGAATAACAATACGATATCTCTTTGAAAAAATTCCCTTAATAGAAGCAGAAGTCATGGACGTTGATGAAGAAGCCTTTAGAAATGGACGAGTATCAGCAAAGCTCTACGGTTATGTCCTCACTCCTTATGAGCCGGATCTAATTCAAGGCATAAAGGTTGCTAGCTTAAATTCTGAAGATGAACTACGAAACCAAGCTGCAATTGCTGTATATGTAATTGAAAAAATAATGAAACCAAACATTGTCTATATACTTGGACCCGGAACTACTACTAGAGTAATTGCTGATTTATTAAACGAAAAAAAGACCCTTCTTGGAGTAGATCTTATGTGCAACAAAAAAATCATAGCTCACGACGTAAATGAAAAAATTATACTTGAGCAAATAAAAAATAAAAAATCTCAAATAATTGTCACTCCAATTGGTGGACAAGGGTTCATCTTTGGCAGAGGAAACCAACAAATTAGTCCCAGCGTTATTAGACAAATTGGCAAAGACAACATCATTGTTAT
This sequence comes from Candidatus Bathyarchaeota archaeon, assembly GCA_018397065.1. Classification (GTDB taxonomy): domain Archaea; phylum Thermoproteota; class Bathyarchaeia; order Bathyarchaeales; family DTEX01; genus JAGTRI01. The sequence goes on along the minus strand of JAGTRI010000019.1, from coordinate 20,861 downwards.
TGCTACCAAAAACAAAGTTGCAAACTTAAGAAAATTGAGAATAGATACTGGAGACCCATTGCTAGATAAGGACTTACGAGGGCATATTAACGTAATAATAGACTATGGGGAACAGACCTTGATGGGCATCGAGTAATCTGCGGTTTGCAATTTCAGATTAAAAAATTATCTGAAAACAATATCGTTTAGTATCTAACGTCGTTTTAAGATTTTGGATATCTAAGATGTCCAAAAAGAGCAAAGAAAGGAAACGAATTAGGAGAATCTAGGCATAGCAATTCTCATCTTACTAAAAAATGTGAGATTCCTCTATTTCTATATATGAGAGTTTTTAGATAAAAACGGCGACAGAATCCAGTCCAAAGATATCATACAACTTCGTTCATAATTTTTGTCCGAAAATAAAGACGAAAAAGAAGTCATCTAAGAGCTATACCATTTAAGACAATTTTATTATCCATTTCTGAAAACTTCCAAAATCTTTTAATTCAGAATTTCGTCTTTTTAAGGGAAGAAGTTTTCTATGAGGAATGGTTCGGTGGTTAGAGTCATAAATCGGCAAGAACTATTGAACAGCGCTTTCTCGGAAAACAACAAAAAGAATCGAGAGATCGCCCTTAACACGATTGAAACACTTTTTGATACAATTAACCCTAAAAAAATTATAGAATCTAAAGTTAAATTGCTGGATAATTTCTTGTGTATAGAAGGCAGAAAATTCGACTTGACTAATTACAGAAAAATTATTGTTGTTGGCGGCGGAAAAGCCAGCGGATCTATGGCAGAAGCCTTAGAGAACATCTTAGAAAACTACATAACCAGTGGCTTAATTGTCGTTCCAAAAGGAACATCAAAAAGGTACAAAACAAAAAAGATCGAAATCCTTGAGGCTAGCCACCCTATTCCAGACAATAGCAGCGTTAAGGGTGCAAAAAAAATTCTTAGCCTTGTCGAGGAAGTAAATGAAAACGACTTAGTCATCTGCCTTTTCTCGGGTGGGGGTTCAAGCCTCTTGGCTTTGCCAAGAAACGACATTCCTCTTAGAGACAAAAAGAAAGTAACCGACATGCTTTTGAAATGCGGAGCTACAATTAATGAGATCAATGCTGTAAGAAAGCACATCTCATCTTTTAAGGGAGGACAACTTGCCAAAGCCGCCTACCCAGCAACAGTCTTAGGCATTTTGTTATCCGACGTTCTTGGCGATCCGCTTGACGTAATAGCTTCTGGCCCTACAGTGCCCGATTCAACAACCTTTAAGGATGCCATACATATTCTAAAGGAATATGAGATATGGGAAAAAACCCCCAACTCTATCAAAAAAATTCTTATAGACGGCGAAACTGGACTAATTGAAGAGACTCCAAAAAAGGAAAGTTATGTCTTTCAAAGAGTAAGTAATATCGTTTTAGGCAACAACCGTTTTGCATGCAAGGCAGCAATCGATGCGCTGAAAAAACATGGACTAAAGACTCTGTTTTTAACTTCTTTCATGGAAGGTGAAGCTAAAGAATTTGGCACAATGCTTGGTGCAATAGCAAGAGAGATTTCAGTCTCCGGTAATCCTTTGCCTCCTCCTGTAGGAATAGTAGTTGGCGGAGAGACAACCGTCACTGTAACTGGGAATGGAAAAGGAGGGCGAAATCAGGAAATAGCCTTGTCAGCGGCCTTAATGATAAAAGAAATTGACAACACAGTTATAGTTTCGATAAGTACGGATGGGATTGACGGGCCGACTGATGCTGCTGGAGCTATGGTTGACGGAGAGACAATAAGACTTTCGAAACAATTAGGACTTGACGCAGCTGAATATCTAAGAAACAACGACTCATATTCGTTCTTTTCACGCGTTGGAGGACTAGTTTTCACAGGCCCGACTGGCACAAATGTAAATGATATAACAATGATAATCGTATCGTAGCATCTACAAAAAACGGAACAACTATTTCCTAGGCATTTCCAACGTAAATTTATCAGGAGATTCAGCATTTGATTCTGTTGTCAAGAATTTCCAGTTTATAGAATACCCGCCTAGAAATGAGCCAATCGTATTTCCAATCAGCTGGAGAACAATCATACTGATTAATTCAGAGGTTACTGGATAGTTAGCAATAACCAGTACTATCAAGGTATAGCCTATAGTACTTATCACTGCAGGAACAATCAGCAATATCTTCAAGTTCGCGTACACATTGTAACCTGTGTACAACCCACCACAGAAGCCGCTAGTTAAGTAGACAACTCCAAATATAAGCAAGGCTCGCGCTATCACATAATTTTCCATGAAAAAAGTCACTCCGGCCATGTTTAAGCTATAGAGAAGATTTAGAAGACCATTGTATACGATGTCGAGAACGAGTATTGTTATTCCGAAGCATATTGCTCCTCCAATGGCGACGTGGACTAGATCCATCCGTTCAATTGGACCGCGCTTAAAAGGTTCTACACTCATGTTCTCACCTTCAAGTTTGAAATGAAAGTTTCGATTTCATTGATCGAAGAATCAAATGTTTCTTCGCTTCCCCAATATGCTATTTGTACTAGCCGTTGATTATGAAGATAGATCAACATTGCATATGAAACATTTTTTGAAATGCCATTCTCGATGTATGCGTTCAAAATTTTGAAAATTGAATATTCCGCTTCGAGATTGGAGACAATTCTAGTACCATTCTCAATAAAAGCAAGAGTAGCATTATTACTGTCTCTTAGGAATTCATGATATGTCATGTTAATTTGATAATTCATTACCGAATGAATGTCTGTCAGTCTGCAACTATTGAAAAACGTTCTTGTTGATTGTTCGTCGAAAATTGAAAGACCGACATAAATTACTTTCGGAGGATCGAAAAAAATGGCACTAAATATTTTCCCGGAAGATGAGACATTATATTCCATCGAAGCACCATACCAATTTCTTGGAAATTTAATTTCAACATACCTGTTTTCGAAATACAATAAATCGCCTTCAAGATGTGTTATTTGTGTATAATATAGAATGCCAAAACTTACGAGAACTGAGCTGCACACTAGAATTAACATGAGAATAACTGGTGGTATGAGTATCGATCGTAATGCACGAAGGTTTAACTTCAATGGTATTCCCAGCTTGATTTCATCAGTAATTCACAGTAAGTAAATATAAATTTGTCTGTAGCTGTCTGAAGAAAACTTCAAAAACATTACTACTAATTTATGCGGTCAGGTCGGTAAACGATACCAGTTGACCAGGTTGCAACGAAGTCAATCGTCAGCAAATGTTTTCTCTTTGCAACCCACGTTCTCCATTCAGAATCTTTTCAATACCAGATATGAGTTCATTGATGATCGTACACGGCAAAGGCAAAGAATCAAGATTCGCGTGACCTGGAAGAACATTATCAAACTCGTCTATTCTAGATTGTGGGCGTTTTAAGTTCCTACGAAAATGAGCTAAAGGAAGAGACTCCGCTAGATGAGTCATGTTGGATTTTGAATAGTATTGCCCGTAAACAACAACCAATTATCTTTGTCTAGCATACATACTGAACCGGGCGTGTGACCTAGAACATTTATGACTTCTGAGTGTCTGTTACAAGTTAAAGATATGACCTTCGTTTAAAGAAAGTAAAGAAGGGATTTTTGCAGCTCATGTATTCAAATTGATACTGTCTACTAACTGTTTCGGAAAAGTATATTGAAGAAAAATTTCTGCAGACCATTGTTTTGTTTCAATAGAAGGTGGTTGACTAACAAAAAGTTTGTCTGCTTTGTGAATATAGACTTAAAAAAATATTTCCATAGGTGTGGTCTGGATGGCCATGACTGTTCATCACTATCAAGGGCAGAGCTGAAAGGGAAGCTATAAAATTTGAAGGATCTCCAATGCCACAACCAGTATCTATAAGAAGACATCTTTTGCTTCCCCAAATTAGATACATCAAATCACTGCCATTCTTATTGTCCCCAATTTCTCAAGTACCATTTTTGTCTTATACAAATCTGAACTTCATTTTTCGAGCACCGAATTGCACCTGGTTAAATAAAACTTGTACATAAAGGTTAAAGAACTCTCTAGAATCGAAGAAGCTGAAAAAGAACTTTTATGTTAATGATTCTGTATCCAAAAATTGCATTGAACCTAAGGGAAACAAAGTTTTTGTTAATGTATAAGAACTTTTCTCTCCTAGGGAGACAAATTCATGCAAAAAATTATCTCTAGACATGATAAAATAACCATTATGGTAACATTGGTAATAATGATAATACATTATTTTTCCACCTAACCAATAGAGTTTTTTCACACTATTTATAACCATATTTGATGAAGTTTGCGATTTTCAAAATATGAAAATCTTATCTCTTCATCTTGTTAGCTAGTCCCTTCCATCCCATGTGACTGTAGTGCGTCGCTATTTGGATGTTTTTCCAATTAAAAAAATCTATCAAGTCATGTATATCAAATCCATATTCAAGTGCTAACTGTGATGCTCTTTGAGCTCTGAACCAGTGAGGAAAAATATTTGAATCAAGTTTTCTAATGATGCGATAAGCCTGGACTCTACTTATGTTAAAAAGTCTATCTGTCTCTAATTTTTTTATATAATCCAAAAGAAATTCGCATAATGGTTCTTTTAAGTGAATTGGAAAAGTTCTTGTGGCTTTTTTCTTTTCCGTCTTCCACCTTTTTCTTCCTTTTATGTCGATATAATCTTGAATTTTTTTATAACGCTTTATGACCGGCATGGCTTTAACAACTAAATATGGTTCTTGGACAATAAAATTGTCCTTTTTTAGCATAAGCACCTCGCTTACTCTCCCACCAGTTTCAAATAAAGCCGAAATCAAAGCCCTATCCTTTTCTTGTTCGCATTTTTTGATTAATTTTAAAAGATAGTCCCATCCACAGAAGCTTTCAATCTCTTCTACGCTTCTTTTGGCTTTTTTCAATTTAAAAATCACATCCAAATGACATGTAACATTATATATGTAATGTTACATTGAGGTTTTATTGATTTTTAAGATTATTTCATACGCAAAAATATATCCATCAAACATTCCTTTGTTAGAAATGGATACAAAAGCATCAACACGACTCTAGTAGTGCAATTGATGATAACAAATGATTGCTTTCTGCAAAATGAAAAAAAATAAAAGTCATTAATTTGCTTTAAGAAATGAGCGTTTAACGGATGAAAGGTAAATTAATCGTTATTAAGATTGGTACTGGCAGTCTCACAAAGGAAGACGGCAGTCTAGATCTATCTGAAATGAAACGGTTAGTTGATGACATAGCGAAAATAATTCAGCAACAAATCAAAGTTATACTCGTAACATCAGGAGCAATCGCGTCCGGCATGGCAGAATTAGGTGTTAAACCTAATCCTAAGGACATTATTTTTAGACAGGCATGCGCAGCTGCTGGGCAAAGTATTCTTATGTCATATTATCGGGAATTCTTCAAGAGCTATGGACTGAAAGTGGCACAAGTTTTGTTAACCGAAAATGACCTTTCTAACAGAATTTCTTACATCCACACTTGTAATGTCCTTGATAAATTGCTTCAGATTGGTGTTGTGCCGATAATTAACGAAAATGACGTAACTTCAGTTAACGAAATCATTCCCGTCATGAAAGGTGTTAAGATCAATTTTAGCGACAATTCAATTCTCTCAGCTTTAATCGCCAACGCTGTCGAGGCAGACATGGTAATTATTCTAACAACGGTTGACGGGCTTTACACAAGTAATCCAGAAAAACCAGGATCAAAAATTATTTCTATAGTAGAGAAAATTACGCCAGAGCTAAAGAATTCCGCGGAAGGAAAAAGCCGCTTTGGAAGAGGAGGCATGAAAACTACTCTAGAAGCTGCTGAGATTGCTATGCGTAGTGGAATTCCACTTGTCGTGGCTAACAGTCGTAGACCAAACGTTCTTCTGGATATTTTGGAAGGAAAATGTGTAGGGACATACTTTAAACCCGACAGCAAAGGATTAAGCAGCATTAAACGGTGGATTGGTTTCGGAGCGGGAGTAAAAGGTCAAATCTATATCAATGAGGGAGCAAAGGATGCCATTCTAAAGGGAGCAAGTCTCTTAGCAGTTGGAATTGAAGATGTTTCGGGGCAATTTCAGATTGGAGACGTTGTTAGCCTCGTTGGTTCAGATGGGAATGAATTTGCCAGAGGAATCGTAAACTATTCAAGCGACGAGATAAATCAGATTAAAGGATTAAATACGTCAGGAATAAACAAGGTTCTAGGCTATATTAGACAAAAAGAGATTATCACAAGGAAACGCATGCATTTAATTGAAGGAGAAAGATAAAAAGTGCCCGACCTAGTTCTTGAAATGTGCAAAAAAGCAAAACAAGCTTCATACGCACTTGCTCAAATTCCTACTGACATTAAGAATAAGGCCCTTCGCAACATGGCTGATGCTCTAGAGAAAAATGCAAAAACAATCCTCGAGGCCAATATCATTGACGTAGAGGCTTCACGTCAGAAGGGAGTGAAGGAAGCTCTTATTGATAGACTTGTTCTTAACGAGAAAAGAATCGCAAGTATGGCAAACTGTCTACGTGAAGTTTCCCAACTTCCAGATCCAGTTGGCGAAATAGTTAAAACATGGACTAGGCCAAACGGTCTAATCATTGGCCAATTACGTGTTCCACTAGGTGTTGTAGCTGTTATTTATGAGTCAAGACCTGATGTTACATCTGACGCATCAGGAATATGCTTAAAATCTGGAAATTCCGTTATTCTAAGAGGCGGATCCGAAGCTATTAATTCAAACATCGCAATTGGAGAAGTTCTTTCTAAAGCAGCAACGGATTCTGGAATTCCTGATGGTGCCATCCAGGTTGTACCTGACACGGACAGAAGTGTAGCTATGCGTCTTATGACGATGCGAGAATATATTGATGTACTGATACCCCGAGGAGGCGCAGGACTAATTAAGGCAGTTGTCGAGAATTCTAAGGTACCTGTAATTGAGACAGGAGTTGGCAATTGCCACATTTATGTTGAGAAGGACGCAGACTTGGACCGCGCAATTGACATAATCATTAATGCTAAGTGCCAAAGACCTGGGGTATGTAATGCCGCGGAAAAGTTATTGGTCCATAAAGACATTGCTGAGCAATTTTTGCCCAGAGTCATCAAGGCACTTCGAGAACATGGAGTTGAAATCAGAGGATGCAAAGAAACTCAAAGAATAGTTACTGACGTTATTCCAGCATCCGAAGAGGACTGGTACACAGAATACTTGGACCTTATCATTGGAATTAAGGTTGTCAACGGACTTGACGAGGCCATTTTTCACATCAATAAATATGGAACGAAGCATTCTGAAGCTATTCTTACAGAAGACTTTTCAAAGGCTTTAGCTTTTATTCAACGTGTTGATTGTGCCGCTGCTTATTGGAACGCCTCAACACGATTCACCGATGGCAACCAATACGGTTTAGGCGCTGAGATCGGCATAAGTACACAAAAAATTCACGCACGTGGACCCATGAGCGTCCAACATTTAACATCTATAAAATATTTTGTTCTCGGAAGAGGACACATCAGAAGTGGGTAGTATATTTTTCCCTAAATTACAATTTTAACCATTTCATTGTTTTTAAAATTCTTGAAGATCACATCATTTTTAGACGTGTCTTTTTTGAAAATAACAAAGAACGTTGTTTCTTTCCCTATAGGAAAAGGTGCAGAATGCCAGACACCATTGTTCATCACTAATGCTTGGTTTGAACGTACAAAAAATGCTTCAACATCCGCAGCGCTTGGGGATTCCGTCACGTCTAAAGGATTATGAGATAAGGCTACAGGTAAAATGAAACTGCCCTTAATTGGAACAATTAATTCTGGTGTTCTGGCGTGTTTCTCCATAAATTTTAAAGTGTTAGAATCTTTTTTCACTTGGCAGAGTCCAATTTCTATTTCTCCATCGATATAAAATGAAACAATCGTCGGTTGAAATTTTATGTTGCCCATACCATCTGTTTGTTTAAGCAAATTTGCATCGACAACCTTCCCGAATTTCGCGAAAAAATTTGCCATTAATTTTTTCGGCTTAATATCCATTTCTTTTACCTCTTTTTATAGCAAATTTTTTGTTAATTTTATTTAAATAAATTGCTACATCTTTTGAAAAGAATAAAAATAAGACACTATTATTGCAAAAATATAAGGATAAAAACTCTATTATTTTATGTGATATCTCATGTCCTTTGAACGTGAAGTTTTAGTCTCGTTGCTGAAAATAACAAGAGAGGGTGCTGCAGATTTTTATGATCTTTGTCGGGAAACACGAATACCATCACAAATTGTGAGAGATATCTTAGATAAAAACTCAAACCTTGTAACCTATTCTCTTCCATTAGAAAAGGTTATGATCACCTATGAGCAACGAATGAAAATTGCTTTAAGAGCCATCAATTTAGGAGCAGATATCGAACGAGTTTGCACTTTCTTAACTTGGCTTGAATTCGAAAACATGGCAATTTTGGCATTTAAAGCTAATGACTATGAAACAAAAAAGCATTTTCGCTTTAGATGGTTTAACAGAAGGTGGGAAATAGATATTTTGGGGTTAAAAAATCCGTTTATTATTTGTGCAGATTGTAAACATTGGCATCATAAATGGAGCGGTTCAGCTTCTATTAAAGCAGCTAACATGCAGATGGAAAGAACAAAAATGCTTGCTGAGGCATTTAAGGCTCTTGATCATAGAATACCAGTCTCTGCGTGGAAATATGCATACTTTATTCCCACGATTCTTTCTCTATTACCTGCAAATCGAAAATTCTATAACAATGTACCAATAGTTTCAGTTTTACAATTAAGAGATTTTCTTTATCAAGTTCCTGCCTATTTAAGTAAAATTGCCCACTATCAATTTTCTTTATAGAAAATTTCAAAATATATTCACATCAACAATTTTTGGGATAGAAAAACCGTCTATTTTTTTAATATCAAAAAGTTTTGTTTATGAATTTATTTATAGATCGATATTTTATCCAAAAAATTTAACTAGAGATTATAACTATCATCGAGAACATTAAATTAAGAAAAATTCTGCAATTTAACCATTAAGTATACAGTGATAATAACGTATATTTTGATAAAAACAGATAGTGCTACATGTTAAAATATCTTATAAGGAAGAAGGTTACATTTTTCATCCCAAAAAGAGGGTAAAAAATGGTTCAATTAAGTAAAGAATTAATTGAGATAGTTAATTTATCCATGCCTTTTCCAGCAGATGTACTAAAAGCGTACTCAAAGCTCCAAAATGTGTTTACAAGTGGAGATTTAGCGAGATTAGCTGGTATTCCTCAGTCAACAGCCAAATACTATATTCGAAGAATGAATGATCTTCATATGATCTCGAAAGTTCCGTATAGGAAAAAATATCAGAAGTATGCAAATGCATCTAATTTTTCAGAATGGCTTCAGGATCTAATCCGTCTAGCTATACGTCCTCTTGAAGAATCATAAATCACAGGCGAACACTTTGTCTTTGAGAGAATTAGTAAAAAAGGCAAATATTAAAGCAAAAAAGGGACGGATTCTAACAAGCAATGAAAGTAAAAGAATACGATCATATGGACATCGAGCTGAAAGGGCGCTAGTAAAAAAACTTAGAGAGAACGGTTTTAAAGCTGTAAGAATTCCAGTTTCAGCATCAAGTTCTGAACCTTTACCTGATGTTTTTGCAACTAAGGGAAAATGCCTTTATGCTTTTGAGGTTAAAGCAACGAGTGCAGACAAAGTTCATTTTGATCATGCCCAGATTGAGAAACTTTTTTCCTTTCTTGCTATGTTTGAAGTGTACGAAAAAAAGTTAGCTGTTTTGGCTTGTAAATTTCCATATAAATGGGTTGTTAAAAGTGTTAGTGAAAAAAATGACTATGTTGTTAGTGCTGAAGAAAAAAGCACTTTTATTTTTACCTAAATAATAATACTAAAATAAGAATGTTAATAATACTAAAATAAGAATGTTGATGCTTTTGTATCCAATTTTAATAAAAGGATATTACGACCTAAATGGTAAAATTCTGTAAATAAAAACAAAATTGTCGAATGGAGAAGTTTTAATGATAAAAAACGAAATTAAGACAAAAGAAGACGTTCTAAAAAATTTGCAGAATAAGACAGAGTTCGAAAAAACTGTTCTTATTAAGACTTTTGAAATTCCAAAAGGCAAAGTTTCTACATATAAGGAAATAGCTAAGAAAATAGGTAGACCGCGAGCTTATCGAGCTGTTGCCAACGCTCTACATAAAAATCCACTGGCACCAATTGTTCCATGCCATAGAGTTGTAAGGTCTAACGGACAAATTGTAGGAACGAAAGAAGCTGTTAAAGCGAGAAGAGCACTCCTCGAAAAAGAGGGAATACCACTAATTGGTAATCGAGTTATAATCAGTCCAGAAATCCTGTTCTAATTTTTTTACTTTTTTGGTTCTAATTTCTTAACTTGCTAAAAGTTTAAATGATTGAGGTTTGGTTATTTAAACAAAGTTGAATCTATACAAAATTTACGGTAGATGGTTTAAGTATGAGCCAAAACGAATCACTTTATGTTCCTGGAGCCACAACTGTCGGTGTGGTATGCAAAGATGGCATTGTTTTAGCTTCAGAAAAAAGGGTTTCATATGGCTCTTTTGTTCTAAGTCATGCTGGTAAAAAAGTTTTTAAAATATCCAAGAACACTGGTGCTGCTTGCGCTGGGTTAGTTTCTGACATGCAAATTCTTATTCGAGAAATTGAGGCTTACTCGAACCTTTATAGGATTGAGCTTGGTCGCCCTATGTCTGTGAAATCGGTTGCGAAAATGATGTCAAATCTTCTTTTTAACAATAGACTTTTTCCGCTCATTACTCAAACTATTGTTGCTGGAATCGACGAAGAAGGACCGAGCTTATATGTGCTTGATGTGTTAGGTTCAAACATTCCAGACAAATACACTGCAGTGGGTTCAGGAGCAGAGATTGCCATAGGAGTCCTGGAAGAACATTATAAAGATGACTTGACGATCAAAGAAGGAAAAGAACTTGTCACAGCAGCTATAAAATCAGCCATAAGTCGCGATACAATGAGCGGAGACGGCATTGATTTCCTAATTATTACTCAAAACGGAATTGAGGAAGAAACTATTCAGTTCTAAAGTAGAATTCACTAAAAAAGGGTTCTATGCAGATGTCGTTCACATTAACACAGGAGGAAGGTGCTTACTTAGTAGGGATTGCAAGAAAAGCTGTTGAGGATAACTTAAATGATGGTCGAATCATCAACCCTCCTAAAGAGATATCTCCAAAACTTGAAGAACGTAAAGGAGTTTTTGTAACAATTAATTCTGTTTTTGGCAAAAAAAGAAGCTTAAGAGGATGCATTGGATTTCCTTACCCAATTTATCCGCTCATTCGAGCAGTTATTGAAGCAGCGGTTGAATCAGCGACACGTGATCCACGTTTTCCTCCATTAAAGCCTAAGGAACTTGATCACGTAGTTTTTGAAGTAAGCGTTCTTACCACACCACAACTTATTACGGTGTCTTCTCCACAAGAATATCCGTCAAAAATTACAGTTGGAATTGATGGCTTGATCGTGGAAAGCGGTTTATACAAGGGATTACTGCTTCCACAAGTGCCAGTTGAATGGAATTGGGACGCTGAAGAATTTCTATGTCAGTGCTGCATGAAGGCTGGGTTATCCCCAGATTGTTGGATAATCAAAGGAACAAAAATCTATAAGTTTTCGTCGATTATCGCAAAAGAGCTCGAACCGAAAGGAAGGGTTATTACAATAGACCTTCGTGAAGAAGGCGGGTTAGAGAAACTTAAAAAACTTCACCCAATATAATTTAAAGTTGAAAAAAGTTTTAGGAATTCTTATATCTCAAGAATAACAGGCATGTTTGTAAGATTTTTGCACCCATTTTTCGTGACTTCAACAATGTCTTCTATTCTAACTCCTCCAACCTTAGGATCATAAAGTCCAGGTTCAATGGAAACAACTGAATGGGCACTTATTGGTTTATTATTGAATTCACCTATAGTTGGATTTTCATGAATTTCTAAGCCGACTCCATGACCCAAGCTATGTGTAAACCCTTTTTCAATTTTCTTTCCACCTCTAGTTGTGTGGAATCCGGCTTTTTCGATAATGTCACAGCAAAGATTATACATTTCGCTTCCAAGCGCCCCCTCATGCAAAGCGTCAAAGCAGGAGCCTTTTGCTTCTAAGACAACTTCAAACATCTTTTTGACAACATTATTGGATTTTCCTCTTACAATAGTTCGAGTCATATCAGTCCAATAACGACCCCGTATACTGCGAGGATAGATGTCAAAAACAATAGGTTGCCCAGCCCTAATTTTGTCTTCTGAATATCCGTGAAAATGTGGATCAGCAGATGAAGGCCCACATGCAACAATGATATCTTCCTCTATGGAACACCATGCATCTAAAAACTTGTGGCCTATAAGAGTTTTTAGTTCGCCTACCGTCAATGGCTTTTTTCCATTTTTATTATTAATAAGGATTTTATTTGGTCCAATATCGCAGTTTGCTATCAGCTCAATAATTTCTGTTAAAACTTTTTCGTTGACTCTTTGAACCTTGACTATTTCTTCAATTTCTTCAGGCTCTTTTGTCTCTCTCGCTTCTTCTACCACATCAAACATTGGCTGTATTTTAAGACCTTCGTTCCTAAGCACATCAGTCGCTATTGAAGGGAAATCTGGCGGAACACATATGATCTTATCTTTACTCACCTCACGCTTTACAATTGTTGCCAAAAATTTTAGTCCACCTATCTTCGGATCATTGGTCTTTTTAATAAAATCGGCGTAATTGTAGTCTGTATATGACCTTACGTCTTTGATTATTGATTCTTTTTGGGCTCTAGAAAACTCCATAGAATTAACAATGATTATTGCAGGTAAGTTAATTTTCTTAAAAAAAATGAAAGGGTCAGGTGCTAGAAAGCCTGTTAAATAATACATATTAGGGTTTTTGTAACTTTCTGAAAAAAGTAAAAGAGCGTCTATCCCTTTATTTTCCATAATTTTATCGAGGTCCTTCCTCATTTTGTGTTCCTTCTATTTCTCTGGTCTCTTTTTATATTAAATTAGAAAATAAAATAAACCATTATTGGTTTTCTTAAGCTATATTGGCAATTATGCGTATTCCATTTCTTTATAAAGGAAAAAACAATGAACCTTACCAATGTTCATATCTTACAATTTCATCCAATGGTTTCCTGTTTGTAACAGGGCCTTTTTCTTCTGCTGGATAACCAAGAGGAGTCATCGCGACAATGCGAACGTCTGAAGGAATGCCAAGAACTCTTTTAGCTTCATCTTCTTTGAAAGCGCCAATCCAACAAGTTCCTAATCCTTCTTCCCATGCAGCTAAAATAAGGTTTTGCATAGCAATTGCGACATCAACTTTCCAGTATTCTTCGCCATCAAACTTTTTCCAAGCCTTATTTGGATGTGCACAAGCAATAATAATCACTGGCGCAGAAGTAAACCAATCACTTTGATATGAAGCTTTAAGTTTCTGTTTCACAACTGGATCGGTTACAACAATGAAGGTCCATGGTTGAAAATTTACAGCTGATGGAGCAAGTCTAGCTGCCTCTAGTACTTTTAATAATTTCTCTTTTTCTACCGGTATATTTTTATAGCTTCTAATGCTCCGTCGAGTTTTAATTGCTTCAAACACTTCCATATAAATCACCAATATCGGGTTATTTTATTTGATCAAAAAACTTTTTTGATATTTTCTCTCGCCTAACTCTACTATTGTTTTAAAGGTATAAAACGTATTCTTTATTATGTTGATTTTTGTTTTTTGGTACGATATAAATGCTGGATATAGATCTAGCTAAAAAAATTCTCAAAGACAAAGAAGCTTCGCTTGTTATAGTCAAAGAAGGACAAATTATTTTCAAATCTTACGAATCAGGGATCTTTGGACTACTTAAGGCCATTGAAAAGCTGAATAATCAAATGCGGGGTGCTTCGGTTGCAGACAAAGTTGTAGGAAGGGCTACAGCTCTCCTTTTAGCATATTCTCATATAAAAGAAGTTTATGCGTTCATACTTAGCATTGAAGGAAAAAAAGTTTTAGAAATTAATAACATTAAAGTTAATCATCAAATGCTTGTCAAAAAAATCCTTGATCGAACAGGAAAGGATATTTGTCCTTTCGAAAAATTTTCGTACAGCATAAATTCTATTGAACAGGCATACGAACAGTTAAGAAATTTTGCTGAAGAATTTCTGAATAAAAAAATATTTTACTATTGAGACTTTTGTTCGTTCATAATTTTTGAAAGTTCATTCATTAATCGTTCCATATATGTTATGCCTTTAAAATCAATTCCATATTTCCTTAGAATAGATGCGAATGACAATAATCTTTTAGTTCGCCAATGTTCCTTGATTGCCTCATAATCTTCTTCAGTTAAAGAACAGGCCAATCGTTCAGCGTCTTTTAGCACCTCAGCCTCATTAATATATCCCTCAATCCTAAAAGGAGACTTTTTTGCCTCCGATTCAAGGAATTTCTTAAAAGATTTACTAGACATTCCAAGGCTCCCTTTAGCTCTCAACATAAATAAGACAAAGATTTATCTAAAATTTACTTAAGTTTTACTCAAAGACCTCTCTGAGAACTTCCCTAGGTTCAAAAGTTTCCTCTGATCTTACAGAAGCCTCCTCAACGTAGAGCTGAGTTGCAAATTTTAGAGCATCTTCACTTATTGGAATGAAATTTTTATTTGAACGGAAATATTCCATTAAAGAGGCTGCTGCAGCAAATCGAATTGCCTTATCCTCTAGTCTTGCAGAAAATTTTACAATGTCTTGAGGAATCCGTTTGAGAATTGCTGCTCTGGCTTTAGTTATAATATTGAAAACCCGCGGAGTAATCATAATGGGTTTGTATTTAAAACGATTCTTAACTAATGGATGACCAGTCTCTATGGCATAAACTAAAGTTAAATGGTCTCTAATTTTTTGAGCGTCCTTTTCTATGTCTATGTCTCCAAGAGCTAACTTCATTTGGCTTTTCGTTAACTCAATGAACCTTTCTTTGGTTAGTCTATGCAAACGACAAAGCATCCTGTCCTCAATAGCGTTAAAATTTGGATCTTGAATTGTCACCTTGTATCCTTGCTTATAAACCGAAACGTTATAGTTTACGGAAAAAAACGATGTGAACCTATATGGTCCAATAACCTCAGCATGAGTTTCATATTTTATCTCACCTTGCTCCATCGCTATTTTTAAAGGTTCAACCATTCCTTTGTATCTGAAAAAGTCATTAAATTCTGGAACAATGAAATTGAAAACCTTGCCACTATAAGCTTGGCCGATCCTTATAAAACGGGCTGGCGTTATACCCCCACAATATCTGTTTCGACCAGGAATTCCATGTGCTCCAACTTTTGCGCGTGGACTGCCAAGAATCATATCTCTGGTTGAAAAACTCTTTCCTGTTCCTGGATCTCCGAATAGTGCTAATGACCAACCTGTTCTTTTTCCTGTTCCTCCATGTTCATGGATGATTTCAATGTTTGCCAACCCATATTGTTGAGTTATACTCAAAAGGCTGTCAAAATACAAAACCTGACCAAATAAGTCTTGTAAGTATTTCGAAAGATACCCAAGTCCAAATTCTTCACCAAACTTTAGAGTATGCTCCAATCTGTTCTTTAAAACGTCCATTAGATATTCATCGAATTCACGATCCATTTCTTGAACTCTTTTTTTTTCTTCAATAAGATAATCTGAACCTTCATTTTCTAATCCTGAAATGAGAGGCGTCTGTTTTTGAATTTTCTGATCTAGAACGTGTTGGGTTTGTCCAGGCAACTTTTTCCTTATTCCAAATTCAAATTCTAATATTGGAATTGTTTCTTCTAGAACCATCCATTCTTGGTATTTTTCTCCCTTATAGGATGAAACTACAATTTTTAATTTTTCAAGATAGTCTAGTACTTCGAAAAGATTGGAAATTCGAACCTGCTTTTCTAGCTCATCAAGGCTAATAACACCATGACTTTTAAGTATAATTTTCAAAATTAAGTCTACTTGCGAACCGTATTGGACACGGGCTCTTCGAATTCCATTTTCAATTATTTTAATGATTGATTCATTCGAAATTTTTCCGTCTTCAAGCATATAGTATATGCCTCTAAAGATTGCCCACTTTCTTGGGTTATGCCTAATAAAAATATCCTTAAGCATATTGTCGTCAATTTTTTCAGCAATAGAAAACGCTATTTCATCCTCATCCTTAATCTCCCATTCGTTTGATAGGCCGTCAACATAAGGAATCTTCAGTTCTTTACCGATAATAAAAAGATCTGCAATTGAGAAGGCTCTTTTCAGAAGTATTGCCCTTTCAATTATCTTCTCATTTCCCTCGAACGAAACCAACTTATGAGTTCCTCACATGTCTGCAATTCCACTTAAAACTCGTTAACTTATATTAATAGAAATTGCTATAAATTTAACGGATTCTCTATTAAACCTAAGGGCTTTTTTGCTGAAAACATATTTACCAAATATTTCAATTACCATATTGTTCTCGTGGGATACTTTTTATGATGTTTTCTTTTTCTTTTGGGTTTAACCAGCCTTCACTCTCAAGCTCCGCTAATCCATCGAAGACATCATCCATAAATTTTGGTTGTTTTAGAAGATTCACGGAGAAAGAAAGATTCACTATTTGTTCTTTTAAGAATGGTTCTGTTTTTAGATTTTTCTTAAGGTTGGAAAAAATTGAAGAATAAAGGTTTGATACTTGAGGACTCATAAGAAGATTCATTCTGGATTCGAGGCTGAAAGAGAAAAGAGTTTTCTGTATTTTTTTAAGTATACCCTCGTAGCTTGCAACCGTCATTGGCGGGTAAAAATCTATCCTTGTCTTTTCTTTTAGCCTATACTGTACGACATAAAAAGGGATGAGAACAAGTAAAGGTTCATTAATTTCGACTTTCAACAACACGACATCATCAAATTTTTGTAAATCTCTAAGCTTTAGGCTAAGAAGATTATTGATTTGCGTCTCAATTTTTTGTGAAAGAGATTCAATTTCATCAATTTCTTCCTTCTTCCTTGATAATTCTATATCCCTTGATTTTTCTAAAAGATTCAATTTTTCCTTTTCATTATCAATCAAAATTTGATACCTTTCTTCAAGTTGCCTTACCTCTTTTCTACTTCGCGTTAATGCTTTTTCATGCATACTTGATAATCGCTCAAGTTCAGAGTTCATTTGATCCAATTTTTCTTGCAGCAAAGAAATCTTGTTATCAATGCGGGTAGTACTTCTCTTAGGATATTTTTGTTTTTGAACCCCTTTTTGAGTTTGAGTTATTCTCAAGGAACGCTTTAATTCACTTATTCTATCACTAAGTTTCCTATTTTCAACAAAAAACCTCTGATTCTCTTTGGTTATCTGTTTTTCAATCTTGTCAATTTCTTTTTGTTTCTCTCTATGCAGGTGGTTTATCTTTGCGTTAACCTCTTTACTTAGTTCAGAAATTTTTGTCTCAAATTTTTCATTTATTTTCTTTATTTCAATAGAAATTTTTTCTAAATGGTGATCAGTTTCTCTTTTTAGAATTTTCATCGCATAATGTAATCCATCGCTATCTCGCTGAATTTTTTGTCTTTCTAAAAGGCATCTGTCAGCTATTTTTTCAACTTCAGCCTCATCGATACCATTGAAAACCTTGACAACTTCTTCTTCACACATTTTTTCTTGATTACTAGATAAATTAATCAGTGAAATGAAAGTCTGTGGGATAAAACTGCCAGAAAGGACAGCTTTTAACTCAATATTCTCGGTTAAGGAAAAATTTTTAAAGAAATTTTCGTATTCAATTAGGGTTCTCTTGAAAAGGCTAAACGATGAATTACTTTTAATCAGATTTTCAGTAAAACTAAGAATACTTGGAATTTTATTATATAAGATATTAATAGATGCAAGACCTAAGCCATCAACTAGTACGCATTTTCCTCTATTTGGAGCTGCCCATAAAGGATAATATAACTTTGCGATGTACTCTATCTTCTCATCAACACTTCTAAGAAGAATTGGTTTCTTTCTTCTAATTTCAGAAAGACAAAGAATAGCTGCCCTTTCTATTTCATTAGTAAATGGTTTTTCCCTGTCTGGCTCTTTTTCGATATATGGAACAACAATCATACGCAATACACTTAATACAATACCTTGGATGATCATAAATTTTTTGAGAAATACTTACTATATTTGTTTAAAAATCCCATCAAATGAAATTTATTGGTTTCTATTTTTTCCCAGAAAATACTCGTTTGCTTCATGATAACTCTCAAAACTGCCAATGTCAAACCATATGCCACTAAAGATAAAACCATAGACTTTTTCATTTTTATATAACCATTCTATAAAATGTCCCATTTTGTCAGGGTCATTCCCCTTTTCCAGATATCGCAGAATACATTTAACACCATCTCTTGTAAAGACATAACAAGCTGTTGATACAAGCGTAGATCGAGGTTCATCTGGTTTTTCCTGAAAATCAACTATTTGAAATTCCGAATCGATACTTACAACACCATATAGTTTAGCTTTTTCAGAAGACTTTATATTAAATAAGGCAATTGCATTAGCTTTCTTTTGTCTAAAGAATTCTAAAAATTTAGATAAACTAAAATCAAAAATATTGTCACCGCCAATCACAAGCAATTCATCTTCAATGTTATTTTTTCTAATGAGATAGCCAAGCGCGCCTACACTACCAAGCTTCTCTTTCTCAGAATAGATATCTTCGACAAACAACGAAATTTTCTTTTTGATTTTATATTTACTTAGAAATTCACTAAAATAAGTTACAAAAGCTGCATTTGTCGATATAATGATCTGCTCAACATCATCTAAAGGCTCAATCTTTTCTAAGACGTAGGTTAACATTGGCTTTCCAGCTACAGGTAACAGGTGTTTTGGTTTATCCTTTGTTAGAGGCCACATTCGTTTTGCAAAGCCTCCAGCTAGAATCACAGCAATCATAGTAAACCTCAAACCTATATTCTCTTAGTACCAATAAAAAACATATTAGTGAAACGGAATTTTTTTGAAAAAAATTAAATAAATAATTTCACTCTGCTTTTGAAGGTTCAGGTTCTTTTTGTTCAGTCGATGAGGCCTCTTGTTTCTCTTCTTTAGATTCCTCTGCTTCTATTTCTTTTTCGATTTCCTCTATTGGTTTCGGAGGAGGAGTAGTAGCCATTGTCCAGCCAATCCACGCTCCAATCCCAAGTATACCCAAAATTGCTATGAATCCTGTTAACTGTAATATTAAAAGGCTGTAGCCTGGAATGATATCAAAAACAAGAGTCCCATAAACTACTATTCCAATTAAACAAACAACAAGTACAACAGCACCTATAACTTGATCCTTAGCCAAACCAAATCACCACGTTATTCCAAGATTATCTTTAAACAATTTATAAAGTTTATTATCATTAGACAGTTACAAACCTAAACAACCCAAAATTATAAAAAAATTTCAAAACCTTGGACACCGAAAAGGCTTGGCGAATTATTCAGCTTTGATTTCTTAGGAGGTGATCCGGCCGCAGGTTCCCCTACGGCCACCTTGTTACGACTTCTCCCTCCTTGCGAAATCTAGATTCGACACAGCCCTTTGGACTATGCCTCATCCAGACTTCACTCGGATGGAGCGACGGGCGGTGTGTGCAAGGAGCGGGGACGTATTCACCGCGCGCTGATGACGCGCGATTACTAGGGATTCCATGATTCACGAGGACGGGTTACAGCCCTCGATCCCAACTGAGGCAGGGTTTAAGGATTACCTTCCCCTTTCGAGGTCGGATCCCATTGTCCCTGCCATTGCAGCTCGCGTGTGGCCCGGGGAATTCGGGGCATACTGACCTGCCGTGGCCCACTCCTTCCTCCGCCTTATCGGCGGCAGTCCCTCTAGTGTGCCCGGCCTCCTTTTGGAGTGCCGCTGGCAACAAGAGGCGTGGGTCTCGATCGTTGCCTGACTTAACAGGACACCTCACGGCACGAACTGGCGACGGCCATGCGCCTCCTCTCAGCTTGTCTGGCAAGACCTTCAATCTGGCCTTCATCCTGCTGTCTGCCCCGGTAAGTTTCCCGGCGTTGACTCCAATTGAACCGCAAGCTTCACCCCTTGTGGTGCTCCCCCGCCAATTCCTTTAAGTTTCAGTCTTGCGACCGTACTCCCCAGGCGGCGGGCTTAACGGTTTCCCTGCGGCACTAGCGTGACCCGTAGTCACGCTAACACCTAGCCTGCATCGTTTACGGCTGGGACTACCCGGGTATCTAATCCGGTTCGCTCCCCCAGCTTTCGTCCCTCACCGTCGGGCGCGTTCTAGCCGACCGCCTTCGCCACTGGTGGTCCTTCTAGGATTATAGGATTTCACCCCTACCCCGGGAATACCGCCGGCCTCTCCCGCCCCCTAGCTTGGTAGTATCTCCCGCAGTTCGAC
>JAGTRI010000019.1:0-301 GCA_018397065.1 Candidatus Bathyarchaeota archaeon | reverse complement strand
GGTATTACCGCGGCGGCTGACACCCGACTTGCCCTCCCCTTATTCCCCCAGCTGTTTACACTGGGGAAAAGCCACCCTCAGCGGGCGGCACTCGGGGTAGCCCCGTCACGCTTGCGCGCATTGCGGAGTTTTCGCGCCTGCTGCGCCCCGTAGGGCCTGGGCCCTTGTCTCAGTGCCCATCTCCGGGCTCCCGCTCTCACGGCCCGTACCGGTTATAGGCTTGGTGAGCCGTTACCTCACCAACTACCTGATCGGCCGCAGCCCCATCCTCGGGCGGTGCAGAAAGCATGATTCCTGCACC
>JAGTRI010000018.1 GCA_018397065.1 Candidatus Bathyarchaeota archaeon | reverse complement strand
CATTTAATGCAGTTCGGTGAAGTTTGGGCGTATGGTAAAAAAGCAAAAGTTGGAGACTATGTCTTAATTGCGAATGAAAATCCTATGGATGCAACCTCGTTCATTCATCCGCCACCTTTCTATGATAGGTTCGACATGTGCCTCTTCTTACGTTCACTGACACTAAGCGAAAAATTCCAACTTCAGGAAATTCTCGAAAAATATGACTGGAACCTTGTTAGTTCTATGCCTCAAGTTTTATCCTTTGATGAACTTGAGGAGGCTCGGAAAGAGGTTGCCACAATTGAACTTGACCCAAGTGTTGTTGGCAACATAAACCTCCTAGTAAGAGATTTTCAGGCATGCATTCGCGATAAAGAGGAGTCGGAAATCAAGCCTCCTGCACTTTGTGAGGGGTGCCATTTCATAAGAGATATTTGTGGTACAATTAGGGAACCGCTTAGTGAACGTGCAACTGTAGCCTTAACGCATTTAGCCAAAGCAGCTCAGTGGCTGGATGGAAAATGTGAATTTGAAGATATTCTTAGAATGGCACTTCTGGTCTTTCCACACAGATTAACTCTTGTTCGAACCAGAAACATCATCAATGACATGATTGAGATTCTTGAAAGAGAAAGAGTAAAAATGGCGGATAGAAACGCGAGAAAACAATGGCCACTTCTAAATGAACTATTGAAAGATTTTAACCGGTCAATTTATGGATTAGCAAGAGAAGCTGCAGTTGAAGATGTTGCGTTTGCAGAGGAGCTAATTCGCCTTGAAGATCAATGGGTTAATGAGGGACGCCTAAGACGAGACGATACATTATCTACTCAAATGGGTTGGAGACGTCCATCCTACCAAGGTGTTCCTTTCTAATGAAAGAACAAGAAGTTGATATACTAAATCTGTTCAATCAAGCTTGGGTTGAACTCAATTGTCCACCCGTCAGACTATCTATAAGTGAAGATGATGAAGACGAAAAGAATTTTTCTGCTGTAAATGGAACAGTTTTCTTTAAGCCCGATATTATTCCTCAGGGAGCTGATCCTAAGCAGTATTTGCTTTGGTTTTTTCGGCACGAGCTTTCACATGTTCATCATTGCCCATATGATATTAAGACAGCATACAGCTTAGAACAAGCAGCGTATGAAATTGTTAATGACTGGGATCTTGCTTATTTGGCAACTCATATTTTTTCGAACGTGCAGATCGATATTAACTATTTACCAAAAAGGTTTGGAGAAGTCCCTTATTACGTACGAGTAATTAGTAAAAAGCATCGGTTCCTAATAGAGCAAATCATGCAAGAGATATACCT
Organism: Candidatus Bathyarchaeota archaeon; assembly: GCA_018397065.1. GTDB lineage: Archaea > Thermoproteota > Bathyarchaeia > Bathyarchaeales > DTEX01 > JAGTRI01. The sequence continues at coordinate 22,904 of JAGTRI010000018.1, read as the reverse complement.
TTGGGTATATCCAACAGTTAAATCAGAAAATAAAGAAATTGCAGATTCCGCCAAAGAAATCCTCGTTATAAGTAGTCTTGAAAGAACTTGGCACATGAAGGTCCAGATGATCGCTTACATTTTAAGTAGGTTAGCGTCAAGGAACGCTAGGCTTTTATCAGGAAAAAAAGTTAAGGAATCTATTAGAAAAACCCCTTTACTCGTACGAGAAGATTTTTTGCATTCTTCAATTGATAGGTTCACAGAAACCTATGGATCAATCTCAGACGAAGCAGCTGCAAAAGCATTTTTTAAGCAATGGATGCAGCCCCGCCTCTCCGAAAGGGAGATAGAAAAAATTAAGGATCTAGTTGAAAAAAAACTAAAAACACGAATTGCTGATAAAGGTAAGGAAAAAAAGAAAAAAGGAGATATTTTTACAGACCAGCAATACATAGAAAAATTTCAGCAACAAAGATCTCAAATTCCAGACAGGCCTCTATCAATTGACCTTTTTGGTGCTGAACCTCGTCTTCCAACGTCAGTTTCAAAACCATATCAGAAAATAAAATCTGAAATTTTGGAAAATATGCTTTGGAAAAGATATTGGTACAAATCAAGAGCTCAACAGACAATTATTCAGTATTTGACAGCAAGTAGAAGTCGCCGCCCAGTTTGGGCATTAATGAGATATCCAGTTGAGTGGTATATTGAAGATGAAATTGAAGACCTTGACATTGAAACGAGTATGGATGAAGGGCCCTTCATTCCAGAAGTTACAACATTAAAGTGGGTAGAAGAACCTACGCCTCATGGGCAATCATTGGCAAGTGGGTATATTCCTTCAGCATTAATTGTTCTGGATGTTAGCCGCAGCATGGCTGATGTGAGAAACGAGGCAGCGGTTGCAGCATATATTGCCTATCTAAGCGCTCGAAGGGCAGGTGGACAAACAGCAATCATCGTTTTTTCCACAGGCTTTGTTTCCACGGAGTGGGACGCCTCTGAGGAATTGAAAGAACTTTCGCTAACAATGGAGTTTGGAGAGTTCACTGTATTTCCAACCCCCGAGGTCTCTAGGCTTGTTTCAGCTAATATCGGACCCTGCTTCGTTGTTATAATTACAGATGGTGGATGGCAGAACGTTGAGGAGGCTGTGCCAGCGCTTGAACACATTGTGGATGCAGGTCACAAGCTTGTTATATTTCTTATCAAAGGTAAGGAATATCAAGATAGGATTGAATTGATAAAACGTACTCCAGACTTAAGATTATATAAAATTAGTGATCCCGAAGTTGACTTACAAGGGTTAACCTTGTCTGAAAGTATGAAGACATACAAAACTTTTCTTTGGTAACAATTTACTATCATAATAACAATATATTTTTAAAAATAAAAAAGTTGGATTTTTCCTATTCTTCCTCAAGAAACTCATCTGGTCTAGGAGGCGTAGGACTCATTCCTCTTCGAGTTCTAATCTGCCTAATTACCTCCATTTGTAGAGATTCTGGAACAGGAGACCACCTACTGAATTGTGTTGCCCAGAAAGCTCTTCCCTGGGTAGATGATCTTAATTCATCAGCTAATCCAAAGGATTCAGCCACTGGAATTTCCGCTTTAATTATCATCATATCCTCTTCGTTAATCATGTCCAGTAGTTTTCCCCGTCTTTTTTGAACAATCGTTATTACTGAACTTACAAAATCGTTTGGAACCTTACACTCAAAGCTTAAAATTGGTTCCAAAAGTTGCGGATTACATAAAAGGAAGCATCCCCATATTGGACGCCATGTCATAGGCAAAATTTGGGCAGGACCCCTATGAACTGGATCTTCGTGGACAACAATGTCTTCCAAATTGACCTTCAGGCCATAGGCAGGTTCTTTTGCTAAGACTGATTGGTGAACAGCCTCCCTAAAGCCAGATTTGACATGATCTATGATTTCTTCAACATATTGTTTTCCTTTAATCCTGTTGACGAGAATGTTTGTGCCCTCAATAGCAATTACGTTGCGAGCGTCCTCGGTTGCCCAACCTAAATTCCGTAACATATTCTGTCTTTCGTCACGTTTCTGCATTTCCGAAATTTTACCTTCTTTTAATGCGTCAATAACCTCGTCTGAAAGTTTCTCGACGGTTACCCATAATTTGTTATGTTTGTTTGGGCTCTTACCCAAAACAGGTGAACCTTGATAATTGCGGCTGATTGTCTCGCGGTAAATAACAATTGGTTTGCTTAATCTAGCCTTCAATCCTGCTTCCTGCATACGATAAGCAGTGACCTCAAGGTGCAACTCACCCATTCCGCTTAACAGATATTCTCCGCTTTCTTGGTTCATAGTAAAATGAAGGTTTGGATCCTCAAGAGTCAACTTATGCATGACCTTGTCAAACAAAGGTAGATCTTTAATATCTTCAGGCTCAACAGCTACCGTGACAACAGGCTCAGAAACATACTTTAACGCTTCGAAAGGTTGTGTTTCAATGCCTTCTTCAGCAAGGGTTTCTCCAACACGGATTGATGACAATCCAGAAACAGCAGCTATGTTTCCTGCTGGGATCCTATCAACAATAACCCTATCCGCAGCCATACTCATATAAACTTGTTGAATTATGCCCGACTGCCTTCCAGTTATAAGGCGTACTATTTTTCCTTTCTCAACTGTTCCGCTGAATACTCGTCCAATGGCAACAACCCCACTATGAGGGTCAACTTCAACCGTTGTTATACACATTAGAAGCGGTCCGTTTGGGTCAACCTTAGCCATGGCTTCGCCTACAGGACTTTTTAAGTCTCCAGGCCAGATCTGACTTTGTCTATATGGCTGTGCCTCAAGAGGATTTGGTAGATGTCCACAGAACATATCTAGTATTGGTTCCCATAATGGAACTTTTTTACTTAAGGCGTCAACCTTTTTACCTACATCTTCTGGTTCTCCAGTGTATGCCTCAATTACATCTTTAAAAGTTACACCCTTTGCCTTCATGTAAGGAAAATTAAAACCCCATTTATGAAGAGCTGATCCAAACGCAACCCGACCATCTTCAATCCTAACTTGCCAATCCTTTTTATGTTCAGGCGGTGCATACCTTTGGATAAGTGTATTGATTCTAACAATGATTTTAGCAAATTTGTTCTGCATTTCATCTGGTGTAAGCTTAATCTCTTTTATGAGTCTGTCGACTTTGTTGATGAAAAGAAGCGGTTTTACCCTTTCGCGTAAAGCTTGCATCAGAACGGTTTCAGTTTGTGTCATAGGACCCTCTACAGCATCTACAACTACAAGAGCGCCATCTGCAGCTCGAAGGCTTCTTGTAACTGCTCCGCTAAAGTCTATATGTCCAGGTGTGTCAATTAAGTTAATTAGATAATCTTCTCCCTTAAAATTGTGGGTTAAGCTTATATTTGACGCAAACACCGTCATTTGCCTTTTCTGCTCGAGTTCCCAAGAGTCAAGAAACAACTTTTGTCCAGCTGTTTGTTCGCTTATGATGCCAGCAGCAGCAAGTAGGCTATCTGACAATGTTGTTTTTCCATGGTCAACGTGAGCAATTATGCTAGTGTTTCTTATCCTTTTGGTTTCATTCATCAGCTTGATAATTTCTTCGAGCTGTTTGTAACGTCCCACGATTCATTTCTCCTTTGTCTTAATTTTCTATAGCAACGGTTCGAGTATTAAATATAAAGGCTTAGATTTTAAGTTAACGAACTTGTCAAATCGAGACTATTTAACTTTTCGATATTGATTGGTAAATAATGCTAAAGGTTTGAAATGATCTATCTATCAAACTTTAAAGAGTTTCTTATTTTAATTCCTAATTTTTCAAACATCAGAAAAGTTAATTTTACGCGGGTATACTAAATAATATGAGACTTGATCGAACGAAGAAAGTTTTCTGGAAGATCTTGAAAAAAGTAGAAGTTATGGAGACCTTTTCGTTGTTGTCAAAAAGGCAGTAAAGAAGGTTTTAGGTCGGACTCGTTCAGGATTATTACTTTATTTATGTGACCTACCTCTTAACGTAGGAGCATACCACCAAGTTGGTTCGAATGGCATACTTTTGAATAGGATAATTTTAGAAATTGTTTCAAGATCAACAGAAACAGAAATCGCAATGAATTCTTTTGTCTTTTCACTTTTATTACATGAGTATTTACATTCTCTTGGTTACATTGACGAAGCGGAGGTTAGAAGGCTAGTTCATAATATTTGCATAAGAATTTTTAGTAAAGATCATCCAACAGCAATAATATCGTTGAAAATGCCTTTCTCAAGAATTTGTCCGATAGATATGTACGGCAGAGAGGCGACGCCGTATTTAGAGTTAGGTAAAAGAGTCCGAAAAACCCGAAAAAACATACATCGCCTAAGCAATAGTTCCGTTCTTTACAACGAGAAAATTCCGATAAATTTAAGTAGCATCCTGATATTTTCGTTTTCTAAGTGATTTGAAATGCCATTATTCGGAAAGAAGAAAGAACCAGAAATTGAACAGACATCATACGAGATTTTTGGAGGAATCACAATAACAAAAAATTCTGCAGGATACGAAATTAAGTGGAAAAACCCTATACCATCAACAATAATAGTGTCTCCTAAACCACTAATTGATGCGAATATTAAGACAAGCCAAGAGGGCGACATAACTCGAATCCTAACAACAGAATGCAAACTAACAATAACAAAAAGAGATGGGATTACAGAAGCCAAAATATCACCATTATGGAATCTCGGTTCGTAAATAAAGCGACAATTAAGTAAACTAGTTTTTATTAAAACCATGCAGTCAAATAAAAAATAAACCATCGTGTAAATTTTGATATTATTATATTTGTAATATGGTTATCTATGGATTCAAAACCGTATAATTTAAAAATAAGATTAAGAATATGATTTGGGTCGTGACGATAATGCCAAGTCTCTTAACCGGACGACAATTAAAAAATTGCTTTAGAGCCTTCTGTCCATTTGAAAAAGATGGAACTTTAAAGCCAGAAGAAGAACGAACAACAATTTTAGCTTCAAACATAAATCCACCTGTGGATCTCCAAGGGAGAGCATTTGTGATGGCAGCTGCTCAAGGCCAACAATCACCAATGATCATTCAAATAAGTTATAATTCTATGAATCTAGCTGGAGGCAAAGAAACACATTTTAAACCGCCTCAAGGTGTGGCTAGGCAACCAAAACCTTATCCAGCAACCGATGGTGCAGAGATGCAAGTGGAAGTTCTCAAACATCTCATAAACCAGTATGGTGCAAAATATGTTGCCGTTTCATTAGATCATTTTAATGTGCCAAAGTTCGATGCATTATCACTGTCAAGCCAACCTACTAAAAAAAGTTTACAAAGCGAACTTGCTGAAGCCAGAATCAAAGACGCCATAGATTACATGGAGCCTGTGTTTGGAAAAATAAAATTAGAAGAAAAGACTCTACATGCCTACATCAACTATCTCTCCAGCCCAAGTTACTTGGACTTTAAAAAAGACTTCATAAATGTTGTTGCAGCAGTCAATCCCGCATGGGGAATGATCGATACTGAAAAACTTCCGCCTGTACTTGACTTTGTTGTAACGAGAGAAATAACTCATGCTATCAAGAAAGAACTTGGGAACGACGATATTATGCTAGAGGCCGAATTCGGCGCAACCGCAGCAAGCGGTAAAGAGCTTGAATACAAAGAGCTTAGAGGAAAAGAATTGGAGGCTTTCGCCGATCAGGTTGTATGTTTCATAAAATACACAGGTGCTGAGGGGATTGCATACCCAATTGGTATGGCACACGCTGCAAAAATAGGTGAAACTCATGAACCTGATATCGTAAGGCTTGAGACAGTTCAGAGAAAACTGTATCTAGAAATAGGCGATTACATACCATTTGCGCAACATGGTGGAACAGGAGCTGCAAGAGTTGCACTTGGTTTAGTAGGTAAAGACAATATAAATACAAGATACCTTGTTGCTGGTGCAAACGCTGTTGCTGACCATGTTGAGACTAATTTAAAAGCCATTAGAGCTGGAGATAAAAAAGTTTGTGGAACCATAATCCACGATATAATGGTTATGGCAATCTATGAGGCGACAATTGAAAAGTTGAAGGAAACTGGAAGCTACCAAAAGGGTCCTTTGCTAAGCTCCATAATTTAAATTACATCAAATTATTCTATGTGAAAGCATATAATATTCTATTTTTTAATTTTAAAATAAGGTTATATAATTTTTATTATTTTGTCCCTATAAATTGGAGCTATTTCAAAACAATTAAGCATACATGAAAATTTTATATCGTTCTCTAATCCTAACTTTAAAAGTTCTTTAGCGTGTTCACTTAAACTTATTATTTCAAATAAGGAATTCTCAACTTGTTTGAATGCCATAAGACTTGCAATACCTATATCTGAAAGATTAATTTCATTCAAAGGTATATTACTAATGATTGCTCCACCACCAAGAAAATCTTCTAAAGAAAAGGCTCCTTTTTTACCTGCAAGTATAATACAAATGCCAACATTTTCTTTGCGTGCCATTTCATAAGCCTTTAACCCTACTGTCCGGGCATTAAGAAAACCTCCTATAAAAACCCAGTTATCCGACTTTATACTTACTAATGTTTGGGTTCCACTTGTTGTGGTAAAAATTAATTTTTTTCCTTTAATAACAGATTCTTTGAATTCTAATGGTGAGTTACCAAGATCAAACCTATAAGGTTTTAAACCTTTCCGTTCTCCAGCTAGAACGTAGTTTGGATATTGTTTTCGTAATTTATATGCTTCGCTTAACGTTTTAGTTGGGATAATCTCTTTCGCTCCATTAGCAAAAGCGTTTATGACGCTGGAGCTAAATCTGAGAACATCTATGACTATTATGATATCTCTTCTATCAATAACTTTTTTAATTGCGTTTCTTGCAAAAAATATTAAGTTAACTGAGATAGCCATTTTTAAAATCTCCTTTCTCAACAATGTTTAAAATAAAAACTTAACTTAAATATGCATTATGAAATTTACATTAAAAAGTGCATTTAGAATCAATTAAAAAACAATCGAGGGAAACTTTTTTACAATGTTATGCATTCATAATTGTCTGTTCATCTTGTGTCGGGTCGTTATATGCAAAAAATTGAAAGCACTATAAAAATTGGGCTTGAGGTCCATGCCCAATTAACTAGTTTAAAATCTAAACTTTTTTGTAGCTGTTCCTCCAATTATAGAGGAAAAGAACCTAACTCATTAGTTTGTCCTGTATGTTTAGGATTGCCCGGTTCACTCCCTGTTCTTAATGAAAAAGCTGTTGAATATGCTATTATGGCTGCATTAGCGCTTAAATGTAAAATTTCTTATAAAATGTCATTTTTCCGCAAAAATTATTACTATCCAGATTTGCCAAAAAATTTTCAGATTACTCAATATGATAGAGCAGGTGGAGTCCCTCTAGCTGTTAATGGCTACTTATTTATTGATGATCAAGGAAGACGAAAGAAAATCAGAATTAGTCGTGTTCATCTTGAAGAGGATCCTGGTAGGCTTGTTCATACAGGTCCTATTGATCAGTCACTTTACACGCTGGTTGATTATAATCGTTCTGGAATAACGCTTCTTGAGATTGTTACAGAACCTGATATGAACTCACCTAGAGAGGCTAGAATCTTTCTTCAAAAACTTAGATCTGTTTTAGAGCACCTTGGGATTTTTGATGGTAGCTTAGAGGGTTCTATGCGTTGTGATGCAAATATATCTTTATTTGGTGGAACAAGAGTCGAGGTTAAAAATATTACATCATTCAAAGAAGTTGAACGTGCATTAAGCTTTGAAATTACAAGGCAAAAGGGTTTGATAGAACGAGGAGGAGTAATAAAAAGAGAAACTCGACACTGGGATGAGATAAGACGAATAACTATATCATTACGATCAAAAGAAGAAGAACAAGAATATCGTTACTTTCCTGAACCAGACCTTCCACCGATCGTTCTAAGCTCAAACTATATAGAAAAGATTGAATCTAATATGCCTGAGCTCCCAGATGATCGTTTGAAACGGTTCATTACTATTTATGGTCTTCCAAGGTATGATGCAGGAGTATTAGTTAGTTCCAAGGCATTAGCTGACTTTTTTGAGGAATGCGTAAAACTTTATAATAAACCTAAAGATGTTAGTAATTGGATGATGAGTGATCTTTTAAGATATCTTTACGAAAATAACCTTGAGCTACAGGAATCAAAAATTACGCCAGAAAAGCTTGTTGAGATGATTACTTTAATTGATAGAGGAATAATTAGTGGAAAGATAGCTAAAAAAATACTTCCGACAATTGTAGTCACAGAAAAAACCCCAAGCGAAATAGTTAAAGAAGAGGGAATGATCAAAATATCTGATAATGAGTATTTAGAAAACCTTGTTGAAAGAATTTTTAGTGAGAATCCAAAGGCAGTTGAGGATGCAACTAAAACAGAAAAAGCAGTCCATTACTTGATTGGGCAGTTAATGAAACTTACTCAAGGAAAGGCTGACCCATCCCTCGCAAGTCGCATAATAAATGAAAAACTAAACCAATTAAGAACAAAAGATAAAGATTGAACCTAAAGATGTAATAATCGTCTTTAAATCAGTTCAATTTTGCGTGTCTAAGGCTAATAGCTTTCTGATGAATTTATAAATTCTGAAGGAAGCTTCGCGATCTGCAGTTAAACTAGTTGTTGAGCCAAGAACACAAACTCCCTTCAACCCTTTTTTTTCGGCTAAACCAAGTAGAAGCCCAGGGGCACCTATAATTCTACCTCCTTTATATGGAGTTGAACCCATTTCAATACATTTTCTTAAAAGGTTCTTGGAAGTAGATGCAACATAAATTTCCTTTTCAGGCTGTACAACAGGAGCACCAGATGCGGTAATAATTTTTGAACATCCAATCTTAATGACAAAATTAATAATATCGTCACAAATTTCATAATGAGCAGGAACATCTTCTGAAGCCGGTTGAGCATCTCCAATAGCAACAACAATATTCGGGTTCTTTGTTGAAGCAAAAAATTCAAATTTTGGAGGATGACAAATTCCCTTTTTATCAATATTAACGTAGTCAGGTAAAGTTGGGGAATAAAGCTCAGCGAACAGTTCAGCTTTCAGATAATCAATAAGAAGCTTTACGGATATCCGTCCAATGTCTCCTATACTTGGAAATCCAGCTATAAAAATTGGGACATTTAGTTCTTGATGAGAAATTATTCTGATGAATGTTTGTTTCATTTGAATACACTAGTAATAGTTTTTAAATTATTATGTATAGAACTTTCATCTCCCATTTATATAAATGATTAGAATAAGATTTTTAATTAAAGAGTGAACTTAACATGAACATTAAGAAAAATGAAAAAACAAAACTTTACGAAGCAAGTTTGAGAGAAATAATAGAAAAGACTACGTCAAAAACAATGACAGAAAAAATGGTTATTATATGTCAATCTTTAAAACGCATAATCCCTTATTATTATTGGGTAGGTTTTTATTTACCACGAAACGAATATTTAGAGCTTGGACCTTCAAATGGTCCTCCAGCTTGTTTTCAAATACCCTACTCAGGCGTGTGTGGTAAAGTAGCTAAAACAGTAAAACCAATAATTGTTCCCGATGTAAATAAGTTTCCTGGCCATATATCTTGTGATCCTAGATCCAAGTCAGAAATTGCTATGCCAGTTTTGGATTCAAGCGGAAAACTTTTGGCAGTTTTCGATGTTGACAGTGAGGAAATTGGAATCTTTGATGAAACTGACGAAAAATGGCTTCATAAAATTCTTGATGCTGCTTTTATTGAAAAACGTCAAATATAATTAAATTTAAATATAATCAGCAAGTTGTTTTTGTTTAACTTTCATCTCTTCAGTCATCTCTTTATTTCTAGAGGCCGACTGATTGTTTTGAGCAATATCTTCTTCGGATTCTTTTTCATAAGGAATTTCTATTTTTCCGTAAACTCCATCATATCCTGGAGTCACTTTAAGCCTTTCTTCCCTAACTTTTAGAATTGCGTTGGCAATCCTCAATTCAACTGTTTTAACCAGATCGGATAATGGTGCATCAAGTAAAACAGAGTATTCATTACCAAATCTTGAAATAAGTTTATCATATATGCTCCAGACTTTCTGTGTACCTGGATAAGATACATTCAAAACTGCTTGGATGACTTCGCTTAAAGGTAAAAGCCTATAAAAATTAGGAACATTTTTAGGTCTATAACCTGGCGGGCGATCTGCTAATTCGTCAACGCGTTGTTCAACTCCCTTGGTAAGTTTTTTATGGCAAATAGGGCAAAAAATTCCGACTTTTTTTACTTCTTCAGATGACATAGATATTTTACAGTTTCTATGACCAGTCCAGTGATATTTACCATAGTCGGGATATGTTTCGATAGTAAATAGAAACCTTTTCGGATCATTAGTTCGAATAGCATCTACAACTGCATCGTATGTAAATTTCTCAAGTTCGAAAACGTTGGCTTCACGTCCAATTCTCCAAGGCCAGCTTGAATGAGAATCACTATTGGACACGAGTGTATACTTATCTAATGCACTAAGACGCCAGTTCATAGGAGGGTCAGATGAAAGTCCTGTTTCTAATGCGAAAATATATTTTGTTGAATCTTGGTAGCAATCTTCTATTCTGTCAAATCCATTGAAGTCTCCAAAAAGACTAAACCATGGAGTCCATATGTGTGCTGGAATTACCACGTTTTCTTTTGATACTTCTATAATTTCCTCAACAAGTGCAGCTGCAGACATGTCAAGAATAGGCCTCCCGTCAACTGACAAATCTCCAAAATGACGAAGTCTATCGTTAATTTGTTCCGCGGTTTCAAAACAAGGTGTAAAAATAAGGTGATGAATTTTCCTTAATTTTCCTTCATAAAAAAATATTGTTGCAACCTCACCTGTAACCATGAATTTAAGTGGAGAATTTGGCGTCTTTAAAGGCATATAAAGATTAATTTCATCATCCTTCAAAAGGGTTGCTTTCAGTTCTTTCAGCCATTGTGAATGTGTAAAATCACCTGTTCCTACAAGATTTAATCCTTTTATGGGTGCATATCTGATAATTTCATCAACGCTCATTTGTTCACTTGTAGCTCGGCTGTATTTGCTGTGAATGTGAAAGTCGGCCACGATTCTCATGATAAAACGACCATTATCTGGAAATAAAACATCTTTTGGAAAAACAGCTTTATATGGCTTCTTAAGTTATGAATTTAAATTGTTTCATTGAAGCGCAATGTCGTATAAAAGCAAAAAGAAATAATTATAGGAGATTCTTATTTATCTTTTATTGGAAAATATTTTTCCCAGTCAATTTTGAACATAGATACGATTATGATTAATAGCAAAATTGTTGAAACTATAATTGTTATTAATCCGCCATCTCCACCAAACAAAGTTTCTATTACGCTTATAGACATATAGCCCCCATAGGCTAAGATGAAGCACATCAAAAGTTTCCCCATTAAACATGGAATGAATGCTTTAACAAAATTGTATCTCATGATACCAAGTGGAATGAATAAAAGGTCGTCAGGAAGTGGCGTTAATGCAAAAAGGAAAATCGTAATTGCACCATATTTTGTAAATATTTTAAGTATATAATTCATTTTTTTTTGCTGATTTTCATTTATGACTTTTCTTCCAAAATAACCAAGGAAATATCCTATAAATTCTCCAACCGCTGAACCTGCTCCTCCAGAAAGACCTAAGAAAAAAGGATTAAAGATGTTTTTTTGCATTCCCATAGAGAAAATGATTACAGTATATGGTATTGGAATGATTATAGAGGAGGAACCGATAAAACTTACTAAAAATACGCCAAGATATCCGTAAGTTTGAGCAACATCAACAAGCCACTGATTTAGTTGCTGAAGCCACTCTAAGTTTTGTTGAACATTAATGTTCAGTAACAAAGTTTGACCTTCAACACTGTCTTAACATATCTTATGACTGAGCATCTTAAAAAATTAGCTAAAAAGATTCTTAAGGTAAAGAAGTCTTAAATTTACTTGCGCATATAACAAAATTGAGTTTATAGAGTGGATTACATCGAATGGCAATACAACAATTAGATAATTACCTTGAAAAACCAGAAAAAAGTACTAAAGATAACATTAAAAATAGTATAGAAAACCAGTCAGAAATTACATTTGAATCAAAAATAAAAGAAAACAGCAAAAATATAAATGAATTTGATTTTATTACTGAAATTTCTCCTCGTACCCTTCCAGATTCCTTCTTAATTTCAGCCAAATATGATGGCGATGAGAGAAAAGTCTGCTTGAAACTTTATGAGCCACGTTCACAACGAATATATCTTTGGTACGATACACATGGTCATCAACCCTACTGTTATTCAAACATACCTCCTGAGGAACTTAGCAAAATTAGTCGTCTAATTAATCATCCTGGATTTTCCAAATTTGAAATAGAAACTAAATATGATGCTCTTACTGATAAAAAAATAACCGTCACAAAAATAATAGCAAAGGATCCATTGGCAATTGGTGGCAGACCAAGTGGATGTATTAGAGACATAATTCCTGAAGAATATCCAAAGATTTTTGGTGAAGAAAAACAACCAAAGGTTTGGGAATCTGCAATAAAATATTACCAATGTTATATTAATGATGAGAATATTTCGCTAGGTATGATTTATAAGATCAATGATGGTGAACTTGTTCAAGTTACAAACGAAAAAGCTGAAAAAAATGTTAAAGAAATTTTAAGCACATATTTTAAAAGTGAACCAAAAGATTTAATGCCATATCTAGAATCATGGACTAGGCTTCTTGAATATCCTGCGCCAGAAATGAGAAGAGTAGCACTCGACATCGAGGTGTTTTCGCCTATTGCTACTAGAGTTCCAGATGCTGAAGAAACACCCTATCCAGTTATTTGTGTATCTTTAGCTGGTTCTGATGAAAAGAATAGAGTTTTACTTTTAAGACAAGATGAAAAAAGAGATCAAGAACCAGAAGTGAAGCTTCCACCTAACGTTAAAATAGAATTTTATAATTCTGAAAGCGAACTTTTTTCAGCTGTTTTTAAGGCTCTTGATGATTATCCGTTTGTTGTAACCTTCAACGGTGACGATTTTGACCTCCAATATTTGTATCATAGAGCAGAAAAAATTGGATTTAAGAGAGAAGACATTCCAATTGAGGCTGGACGGAGGATTTACCTTCTTAAACGTGGCGTACATATAGATCTTTATAAATTCTTCTTTAACCGTTCAATTCAGATTTATGCTTTCAATCAGAAATATCGAAATGTAACCTTAGACGAGGTTGCAAAGGCAATTCTTGGAAGATCCAAGTTGGTTTTTTCAAAGCCAATAAGTGAATTTACATATGATGAATTAGCTAGATATTGTTTTAATGATGCTAGACTAACTTTGGATCTAACGAGATACGATGACGATTTAGTCATGAAGCTTATTTTGGTTTTAACAAGAATTAGTCGAATGCCAATAGAAGATGTTAGTCGTCAAGGAGTTTCTCGTTGGATTAGAAGCTTTATGCAATATGAACATCGAAAAAATGGCATGTTGATTCCCAACCCTGAGGATATTCTGACAATAAAAGGTACAACTGCAACAAAAGCAATAATCAAAGGAAAAAAATATATGGGCGCCATAGTTGTACAGCCAGTTCCTGGAGTTCACTTTAATGTCGCTGTGATGGACTTTCAAAGCCTATATCCGTCTATAATTAAAGTTCATAACTTAGGCTATCAAACGGTAAGATGCCCTCATGAGGAATGTAAAGATAACAAGGTTCCCGGAACTCCACACTGGGTTTGTAAAAAACATAGAGCATTAGAAAGCGCTTTAATAGGTTCTCTTAGAGATTTGAGAGTAAACTGGTATAAGCCTAAGGCTAAGGACAAATCTCTTACAAAAGCTCAAAGAAACTGGTATAATGTCACCCAAAGTGCTTTGAAGGTTATTCTCAACGCTTCATATGGGGTGTTTGGGGCTGATACGTTTGACCTCTATTGCCCTCCTGTAGCTGAGGCTACTGCTGCAATTGGAAGAAGTATAATAACGCAGACTATTGAAAAAGCTCGTGAACTCGGAATTCAAGTACTCTATGGTGACACAGACAGTATTTTTTTAAAAAATCCTTCGCCTGAACAAATAAGAACATTGTCTGATTGGTCAAAAAAAACATTAGATATGGAAATAGAAGTAGACAAATTTTATCGTTATGCAGTCTTAAGCTCAAGAAAGAAAAATTACCTAGGGATCTACGAAGATGGGAGCGTTGATGTTAAAGGTTTAACTGGGAAAAAAAGGCATATTCCTTATCTTATAAAAAAATATTTTGACGAGATGGAAAATCGACTTAGTCAAGTAAAAACCCCTACAGACTTTGAAGCTGCAAAGGGGGATGTTGAAAAAATTATCAAAGAATGTTATAATAAAATTAAGCGACGAGAATGGGAAAACCTAAATGATCTAGCCTTCGAGGTTGTTCTCGGCAAGATTCCAAAAGCCTATACAAAAACAACACCACAACATGTTAAAGCAGCAGTACAGCTTAAAGAAAAAGGAATTGAAGTAAATGCTGGAGATATTATAAGATTCGTTAAGGTTTCAAGAGAACCGCACGTCAAACCTGTTGAGCTTGCACTTGACCGTGAAATCGATACAGACAAATACATTGCATATTTACAATCAACTTTTGATCAAATTCTAGATGCACTAGGGCTTGAATTTGAAAAAATAATTGGACTAACTAGGTTAGAACAGTTTATGTAATTATATCGTTTGTTTTATATAGCAGAAGTCTGTAGTGATTTGCAGCAGGTTAAGAGGGAGTTTTTATGCGGATTGTAAATTCGCGCGAATCAATTATTGAATTAACAAAGCAAAACCCCTTTGATAGATTTCCTGATGGAAGACCACATGTTCCTGACGACATTATTGAAAGAATGAAGTATGTCACTACAGAGCAGGCTTGGGGAGTGTTATGTGAACATGGCTACTTTAACCAGTTTGAAGGAAATTGGTTCCGCTCTCATCCTGAACGTATTCTTGTAGGAAGAGCAGTAACGGCAATGATGGTTCCCAAAAGACCTGATTTGAACACTCTTGTAGAAGAAACAGGAAAGGTTGAAGGTCGCAAAGGAGGACAAAACTCATGGGTAATTGATACTCTCTTACCTGGAGACGTTATGGTTGTTGACATGTTTGGCAAAGTAAAAAATGGCACATTCGTCGGAGATAACTTAGCCACCTCATTACGAGCTCACACAAAAGCAGGCGCTGTAATTGATGGAGGAATACGTGACTTTCAAGGAATCCGAGAATTGCCGGACATAACTATCTTTTGCCGCGGAATAGATCCAACAGCAATATGGGAAACAACGTTAATTGGTATCAATATACCAGTAAGAATTGGTCAAGCAACAGTCCTGCCTGGAGATGTTGTCCTAGGAACCGTAACGGGCGTTATTTTTATTCCTCCTCATTTAGCTCAAAAGGTAGTTGAGAGATCAGAAGATATACGAATGCGCGACACATTTGGAAAACAAAGACTTATGGAAGGGAAATATACTCCTGGTGAAATAGATACAAAATGGACAGAACAAATTGAACAAGATTATCAAAATTGGCTTAAGGAGAAAAAACTTAAAACGTAATTACTTTGTAATAGCCTCTTCTAAAGGCTGTGGTATATGAAACCAGTTGTTGCTTTAGTTAAGTCTAAAGGTCATTATGAAGGCGTATTTGAGGCTCTGAATCTTATTGAGAACCAAATTAGTGAAGGCATAAAAGGTAAAAAGAAAATTCTGGTTAAACCCAATTTTGTCTCCGTTCATAGGCAGTTGGCAGCCACTCATGTTGATGCAGTAAGAGCAATTCTAGACATCATCAGCAAATATTACTCTGGAAAAATCATAGTTGGTGAGGGACCTTCTTTTTCAAAACTGAAAGAAGGCTTAATAAATTTCAATTTTTTGGAACTTCAAAAAGATTATGATGTTGACTTTGTGGATCTCAATGAAGATGATACAATAGAAATTGAGATTACGGACTCTCAACTAAGACTTAATAAATTTCATATTTCAAAATTAGTTGTCGATAGCGATTACCGGATATCAGTAGCTTTACCCAAAACTCATGATTGTGTAATTACAACACTAACGATTAAAAACATGGTAGTAGGCAGTCTTGGAGGACGAAATAGAATAAATGAGAAATGGAAAATTCATCAAGGACCGAAAAACATGAATTTCTTATTGGCGAAATTGGCATTAAAAGTGATGCCTCATCTTGGTGTAATAGATGGTTTTCAAGGCATGGAAGGAAGAGGACCAACTGGAGGCGACCCTGTTGATCTAAGAGTTGCAGCAGCAAGTTCTTTTCCAACTTCTCTTGATGCGGTAATGAACGTTGTGATGGGATTCAATCCATTCGATATTGGGTACCTATATTATTTAAACGAATGGAATATAGGAACAATAAACCTAAACGAAATTGAGATTATAGGAGTACCCATTGAAAGTGTTGTAAGAAAGTTTAGGCCACACCCTGAATACTACGAAATGCTAAAATGGAAGTAGAGGCTAATTAAAAGTCTTAAACTGTATATGGAGGGTTGACTTGAAAGTTTTTTCAATTTATGATAATGCTCAACCATTAGAGCAAGTAATAAAGGAAGAAGACTTTCTTGGCACGTTATACGCTAATGTTCGCTATTTTAGGCCCAAAGAAGATGAAGGAATTCATAGTCATGATGACCATATTGAAGTCTATATATGTTTCCAAGGGAAAGGTACAGCTCTCACAGACAAAGGTGATATTAAAGTTACTCGTGGCGACGTATTAATTTTCGAATCTGGAGAAGGACATGGCTTCGAATCCGATGAAATTGACCCTTTGGCATATATTTGCCTTGGAATTAGAATTCCATAATTTTTATTTCTATATTATTAAAGGTAAACTTTCAATCCATAGGATTTTATCGGCTCAATAAGGCGTGGCTGGCATAATGCTAAAAGAAGCATATACCCTAAAACAGCTATAGCAATTAAGCTGCTCAAAGTTAGACTGATAATCATTAGAATCCATGGTTGAAGGGCTAGGCTAAAAAAATCAGGTGCTGGGATAAAAATCCACAAGTATCCTCCAACGATGACACCTATGATAATGGATGCAAAAATACAGCCTAGAATCTTCTTTTTTCTAAGTTTGAAGATAACTAAGGTTGCTAGAAAATTAGCAAGAGATCCAATAGCAATATCTGTAAAGTTCAACGACCCAAAGGCTACAATACCTCCCACAGCATTTCCTACTGAACAGCCAAGTGTAGCTCCTATGATCATTGGCCAACCAAAAAGTGCTGATAAAGGAAGGAGACAGTCTGCAATTCTGAGCTGGATAGCTCCTAACGAAATAGGCGCCAAAAAAACTACGAGAGCAGAATAGACGCTGGCAAACATAGCCGATAAGCTAATAGTCTTTACGTCCATTCTTTCTACCTCCGACGCCGGGGTTTATTAGGCGGAACGGGTGGAGGTATCCACTCACCCGCCATTTAACGAGAAATAACTGATTTATTGATTAATAAGATTTTCGAATATATATTTGAAACTTTTACGTTAGATGTTTGATCTGTTTTGAGTTCTTAAGTTTTTATGTGATTTTGATTTCTGTTCTTTTTCTGACACATTCTTTATAATTTGCTAAAATGTTTTCAACAAGTTGTTTTAGTCCATCCTTTGTTTGGAACCCGACCACCATGGCTATAGGTTTTCCTTGGCAGAAGAACATGAGCGTTGGAGTACTCATTACTCCTAAATGTAATGCTATATGCTGGTTTTCATGGGTTTCAAAAACATTTAATGCTGTAAATTTTGCTTTGTCGTGATATTCTTCAGCAACCTCTTCGTATATCGGCGACAGTCTTAAACACCATGGACATTGCTTGTGCCAGAAATCAACTATGACCAAGCCGTCAGCTTTTATTACCTCGTTTTCCCAATTGTTCGAATTTACTATATATACGTGCGTCATATTATTCACCCCGATAAATATATTCACTTCAAGTATTTTAGAATGTTTAGGTATTAATATTAGCAGTGATTTCGCTCCTTCACCAAACATTGTATTAACAAAATAAGTGAAAAAGGAATCAATAATGAATTTAGATATAATTGAGCATCTTAGACAAAAGCTTATTCTAATGGTCAATAGGATTACAGCAAATGAAGTAGGAGTTGCTTTTTCTGGAGGCGTTGATAGTTCTCTTCTAGCCAAGCTCTGTAAAGACGTAGGTAAAGAGGTAAAGCTTCTTACGATTGGTTTCGTTGATCGAAAAGACATTGAAATCTCAACTAAGACTGCTAATATGATGGGACTCAACTTTTTCAATGAATTGGTGCCTTTAAAAGAGTTAGAAAATGGTCTTAAAACAGTGTTAGCAAAGATCGAGTTTGATAGAATGGTTCGGTTCGAAAACTGTGTCTGCTTCTATTATGTATTTCGGTTAGCAGCAAAACAAGGGCTTAGAATTGTGCTGTCTGCGAACGGATTGGATGAACTTTTTTGCGGATATACCATTTATAAAACGCGATATGACGATGAGGCATTAATGGAAAGCTTAATGAAAACGCTTGTCGATGTTGCGAGAAAAGATTCGATTGAAATAAAAAAGATTGCACAGTTGTTCGATATCAATTATACATGCCCCTTTTTATCTGAAGAATTTGCAGACTTTGCAATGCAGATTCCAATTTGTTACAAAATTAAAGATCCGAATGACAATATTAGGAAACATATTCTAAGAAATGTTGCATTAAGAATAGGTGTGCCTCGGCAAGCAGCATTAAAACCTAAGAAAGCCTTTCAGTATAGTTCAGGTATCCATAAAGCCATAAGGCAGTTAGCCAAAAAAAACGGTTTTACCAAAAACAGAGCTACGATTTATGGATATAAAAGTGAAATGGAAGCTTATATTGCTGAGTTAAAAAAGACTTTGGATATATACTAATGCTTATTTTTTGAAAACTTTGCATCTTTGTTCTGGAACAACATTTGTTGGAACTTTGCCTGATAGTACTTCTCTTATGCTGTTCGTAACCGACAATGCCATAAGATGTCTGGTTTCATAAGTTGCGGTTCCAACGTGAGGTGTCAGAACTGTATTTTCATTCTTAATTAGAGGGCTATCAAGTGGCAACGGTTCCGTTTCAAAAACATCAAGTCCGGCTCCTGCTATCCATCCTTCTTCAAGAGCTTTACAAAGTGCTTTTTCATTTATTACTGATCCACGAGAAGTGTTTATTAAATAAGCTGTTTTTTTCATAAGCTTCAATTCTTTTTCTCCAATCATACATGTAGTTTCTTTCGTTAATGGAACATGGATTGTGACGAAATCTGAGATTTTTAAAAGATCTTCAAAATTTACGTATTTTAGATCCAGCTTTTTCTCAGCTTTTTCATTCCTAACTTTGTCATAATAAATTAAGTTCATTTTAAAAGCCTTAGCTCTAGCTGCAACTTCGTATCCAATGCGTCCTAAGCCAATTATTCCTAGAATTTTCCCCGCAAGGTCTGAGCCCATTGGAAACATAAATGTATTAGGCATTGCCCATTTCGTTCTTACAAACTCATCACACATCTTTATCTTTCTTGAAAGACTAAGCATGAGCCCTATGGTAAGCTCAGCAACGGCGTTCGAAACTACTCCTGGAGTGATAGTGACATAAACTTGATATTTGTTACATGCATCAACGTCTATTGAGTCGTAACCTACTCCAATTCGCGAAATAACCTTTAATTTTGGAGCCTTGCTTAGTACTTCTTCGCCTGTAACACCCCAAACAATCATGGCTTCCGCTTCTTTCAGCGTTTTTTCGAACTCTTGTTTATCGCTTGGAGAAACATATCGAATCTCAGCAATGTCGCCTAGAAGGATTTCGAAATCTGATGGTCTTTCTTTTGGTGGAGGAGATGGAATTAACACGATTGGTTTGTTTTGTTTCTTCATTTTCAACGACTCTGTCGTATTTTAGGCACTTATTCTTCACCTTGAGGCTTATACATTTTACTCTTTCTACTCTGATAACAAGCAAAAATTTATCATTTATACAACGTAATTTATATTTAGTCTGAGAGGGGATAAAATTGGAATTTTTTGAAACTGTAAAGAACCGAAGAAGTATTCGTTCTTTCACTTGCGACGAAATTTTAGAAAATGAAATAAAACAGTTGATTGATGCTGCTAGGTTAGCTCCTTCAGCTGGTAACGTACAACCATGGAATTTTATTATTGTTAAAAATAATGAGACAAAACATAAGTTAGCAAAAGCTGCATTGGACCAATCTTTCATTGAAGAAGCTCCTGTCGTAATTGTAGTTCTCGCCGATTTAAACAGGTCAAAACTGAGGTATGGGAATAGAGGAGTAAACCTATATTGTATTCAAGATACTGCCGCAGCAACCCAAAATATTTTGTTAGCTGCAGTCGCCTTAGGTTTGGGCGCGTGTTGGGTGGGAGCATTTCAAGAAGACATGGTGAAAATTATATTAAAAATTCCTGAAGATTTCAAACCAGTTGCAATTATCCCCATTGGTAAACCAGCTGGAAAGGTGAACATGCCACAAAAAAGACCGATAGAAGAAATTATTCATTATGAAACTTTTGTAAAATAATTACTTTTAGCTGTGAATTTTCATAAACCATAATAGAGAGGCATTCATTTATGGTTGGTGGTGAGTTATTTGTCTTTGTGTCCAAATTGTGGAGTAGCAGTCGATTTAGATGCAAAGTTTTGCCGTACATGTGGTGCGAAATTAACTGAAATTCCAATAAGAACGACGCAGATAAAGTATGACATTAAATATCGACCATCCTATTCACTTCTGGAAGTTTTAGTGCCAAGTGGAGGTTTCATTACAGCGGAAGCTGGTGCTTTAATTTACATGACTGGTAATGTTGAAGTTAAAACCCATACTAGAGTTGAGCAATCTGGCTTACTAGGCGCGCTTAAAGTTTCAGTTCTCGGAGGTGAAACTTTATTCATCAATGATTACTATGCAAAAGGTGGAGAAGCAAAGATAGGTTTTGTATCAGCGCCACTTGGTGATATAACTCGTTTAGAGATTAACCAAAATAAAGGTTACATTGTTCAAAGCTCCGCATATATCGCTTCAACTCCAAATGTAAAATTAGATACGCAGTGGCAAGGCTTTACTAAGGGATTGTTTGGTCAAAACTTATTCATGATTAAGACTTTAGGTGAGGGAGACATATTCATTAACACCTTTGGAGCGATAGATAAACATGATCTTGGTCAAGGCGAAAAACTGATTGTGGATAATTATCACCTTGCTGCTTTAAGTACAACCTGTCAATACCAAGTTCGAATGTTCGGTGGATTAAAGTCTACTCTTTTAGGAGGAGAAGGGTTAGTTACAGAAGTCGTTGGGCCTGGTGAAGTTTATGTGCAGACAAAGAACCCAAGAGAATTTGCTGATTGGTTATGGAAATATATTGGTCCAAAGGTTCAGAGTGCTCAAGGTGGAAAAGGTTTTCACTTTGGTCCACGATGAAAACGCATAACCAAAGATTTAAGTTCTATATCATTAGAATACAATTTTACTATTTATTAATGGTATGTCTTTCATTTGCAATCCAAAAGTGTTGAGGTGTTATTGTTTGGTTTACAGCATTCCAGTTTTAGCAGTAATTGGCCACAAGAATTCAGGAAAAACAACAGTACTCGAGGGTCTAGTGGTTGAATTAAAAAAGGAAGGATTCAATGTTGCTTCAGCCAAGCATGTCTCAAAAAAAGACTTTACTTTTGATATCGAAGGCAAAAACTCTTGGCGGCATTCTAAGGCAGGAGCCAACCCTGTGATTTTAGTTTCAGATAATGAAGTGGTTATAAAAATTAGAGATGGAATATCAACAGTTTCACTTGGTTTATTAATGGAAATTGCTGTAGAAAATGGAGCCCATGTCCTGGTTCTAGAGGGTTTTTCTGATATTGTTCTTAAAGATAAAAAAGTTGGCAAAATAATTTGCATAAGAAACAAGGAAGAATATGACGAATATACGAAGAGAACGGAAGGTCAAATTTTGGGTTTTTGCTCAATCAAACCGTTTGAAGAGAAAATCTTGAATACAAAAGATAGTATTTTATTCATAATGAAAAACGTGATATCTTTTATTGAGAAAACTCAAAAAACAATAGAGATACATAAACAATTAGCAGGTCTTGATTGCAGAAGATGCGGGAAAACTTCGTGCTGGGAGCTTGCTGAATCCATATTTAATGAAGAATCTAAGTTGGAAGATTGTTTTGTCTTAGAAGCTAAATCCAAACTTAAGACCATGTTAAAAGTTGGTAATACCGAAGTTCCTCTTCAGCCATTTGTTGCCGAAATTATTCAAAAAACAATTTTAGGTCTTGTTTCGACATTGAAAGGAGTTAAGATAAAAGGAGACGAGAAAATCTACATAAATATAACATAATATTAAGTTATTTTTCAAAATAATAAGACATCATAATCACGTTATTTTCTTAAGTTCTCATATAGTCTTTCAAAAGAAAAAAACATTTACAAAAAGGTTTAATATAAAATCTAAAGATACTTATTCTAACTTTAGGAGATTTAGCAATGCTTGAAAAATATTTAGGCTGGTTTACTGGAACCTGGTTGTTAATAATTTTTGCAATAGCCATTTTTCCTCAAGGGTTTCAGATTGTTATAAACTGGTTTGGACCAGTTTTTGGGCAGTTTCTTACACCAACCCTTATGTTAGTTTTTGTTCTTATTGCACCTGCAATAAAATATTCCACAGTCTTAGTTGCATATGTCATATCAGGTTTCGCTTGCGGGGCTGTTGGAAAAGGTGGAATTAAAAGATCCATTTTACT
>JAGTRI010000017.1:15697-24935 GCA_018397065.1 Candidatus Bathyarchaeota archaeon | reverse complement strand
TTACAGGTACCTAAACAGGAAAAGGCAGGACCTTAAAAGAAGACGGCTTGAACTTTGGGAAGGCAGCAATCTATCTTCAGCTGAAGTATAGATTTGGATCATTGATAATTTATATAACAGTTTTTAAGTTATTTTAGCTGAAACGTGAAAGAATAATTACCTAGCTCTAATGACAAGGAGGTCCTAAGAATCTCAGAGACTTTCCAAGAAATCAGTCCTGCAGACTTCTTTTACCGAAACCGCGAAATCGCGGGTTTCACAAATCCAGCTCGAGCCATCTTCACAGCTATCAGGGAGCTTGTTGAGAACTCTTTGGATGCCACTGAACCTATGGGCATTCTTCCGGATATCTATATTCGGTTAACATTAGACGGGCAAAATGAGGTTGCTGAAACATACACGCTTCGGATCATGGATAATGGGTCAGGAATTCCCGCTCATCAGATGCCTTTGGCTTTGGGGCAGTTCTTGTTTAGTTCGAAGTATAAGCTGAAGCAAGCTCGGGGCACCTTTGGACTTGGTGGAACTATGACAATTCTCTACGGGCAAATAACCACTAACAAGCCTGTTACGGTGTTTTCAAGCACTGGAACAAGCCGAATTGTCGAGTACCGTCTCATGATTGATATTCAAAGGAATAAGCCAATAATCCTTGACCGAAAAATCCATGTGAATCCTCAAAGAGGCAACGAAAGATGGCACGGAACCATTATTGAGCTTCACCTTGAGGGAAGCTACGGCCAAGCCAGCTCCAAGGTGCTTGAATACCTTAAACAAACAGCCATAGTTAATCCATATGCAAATATCACCTTCATCGATCCGAAAGGTAGATTCTACAAGTTTGAAAGAACCGTAACTGAGGTTCCTCGACCTCCGAAGGAAACTGAACCGCACCCCCACGGCGTAGACGTTGAAACTATTCAAAGAATCATCCGGGCGACAAACGCACGGAACATGCTTGATTTCATGAAGAACAATTTCCACCGAGTAGGAGACAAAACAGCTGCTGACTTTCTTAAAGCAGCTGGAATACCTGAGAAGATAAATCCTAAAAGGTTGCGGCCAGAAGAAATCGTGATGCTTGTACAAAAAATGAAGGAATACAAAGGCTTTCTTCCGCCAGACGCATCTTGCTTATCTTCGCTGGGAGAGGATCTGCTTAGAGCAGGTGTTCTTAAGGAGCTTGAACCTGAGTTTGTCGCAGTTAAGCGAAGAGACCCTTCGACTTATTCTGGTCATCCATTCATCGTTGAGGCTGCTATAGCCTATGGTGGCAAGGTTCCAGCTAAGGACGAGGTTTTGTTATACAGGTTTGCTAACAAGATTCCTTTGGTCTACGATGAGTCAGGTGATGTCTGCTGGAGAATAGTGAGGTCGATAAATTGGAGAAGATACAATGTTACGCCTAACATGCCAGTTGCGGTTCTCATACACCTGTGTAGTACTAAAATTCCGTACAAGACGGTTGGTAAAGAAATTTTATCAGACCAAGCCGAGGTCAGCAGAGAAATTCTTAACGCAATCAGAGAAGTCGCTCGTGAACTTGCCTTGTATCTTTCAAGAAAGGAGCGAGTGAGGCGGCAGGTTAGAAGACTAAACGTGTTCGCACGGTACCTCCCGAAAATTGCTGAGTTTTCTGCGAAATTAAGTGGCATTGAAAAGCCACCTGAAACAGACAGGCTTTACAGAAGCCAAGTTGTGTTTAAAAATTTTGTGACAAGAAACGAGTTTACCGAAAGTGAACCTTTTGATTCAAGAATTTATAAGACTGTACTTGTTCACATAATAAACAAACACGAAACCAATGCTGTGAACGTTAAGGTTGTTGGACAAACAAGTTCCCATTCAACAGAATTAATACCAGAATCTACGCTTACCTCTGGCTCTGAGATTTATGAAACCCTTAGAGGTAATTTTACACAAGTAAAGGTTTTGGCAAAGTCATCAAAAACTGATAAAGAAGGTTTGATTGATGCCTACATTGACGGTATCAGCGAATAATAAAATAATAGTATTAAAGAAAAGTGGTATGAGTTATGTCTAAAGGCGATGTTAAGAAATCAGTTGTTGAAAAAAAGGTAAGTGTTCAAAGAAACCTTGAAGCGCTTGGAGCGAAATTTTACAAAGAGATAGAACAGGGAGTTTTCCCTTGGGTTGAAATGAGAAGCCGTTCAATTGATAATATTTTTTATAGCCCGGAATATAGGCAATACATTCTAGGTGACAAAACCGTTCGTAGAAGTGCCAGAGTCATTTCGCACCTTCGTCCGTTCACCCAGATGGTTTGGGCTGCGTATTTCGTTCACGATTTGTTGCAGCAGAGAAAGACAAGCACACTTCGAGATGTCTATTATTCCGCCCAAGCTTATGACATAGCATTTCAAGACCAAGCTGAATCAGACAATATCATCACGGATTTGGAAACAGTAGTTGAGTCGCCTCGCGAGTCATTCAACGTGTATCCCGAAGAAAGATCAGCTGTGTTTGGCGACCTAACGATTCAGTACACCATTCCCGGATACGAAAATCGCAGGACCAATCTTTCATCTCACCCTGATGGTATGATGATTGGACCCGCGTTAACGGAGTCGCAGTTTATTGAAACAAGTGCTGATAAGGTAATTGTTATAGAAAAAGGCGCTATGTTCACCAGATTTGTTGAAGAAAACGTCCATAAAAAATTTAATGCCATTCTAATTTACACTGCTGGACAGGCACCTAGGTCTACAAGATACTTCATTCGAAGGCTAAATCAGGAACTTGGACTGCCCACATACATTTTCAGTGACGCTGACCCCTGGGGGATGCACATTGCGATGGTCATAATTTCAGGTTCTGCTAACGCAGCACATTTAAGAGAGTTGACGACGCCTGATGCGAAATGGGCTGGAGTTTGGGCAACAGACATAATTAATTATAAGCTGCCAAGTGAGCAGCTGAACGAGATAGACATCAAACGTCTTAAAGAATTGAAAAGCGACCCAAGGTACACGGGTGGGCTTTGGCAAAGAGAAATCGATACGTTTGTAGAGCTAAAAAGAAAATGTGAGCTTGAGGCATTCTCACGTTACGGTTTGACGCATATTGTAGACAAATACTTGCCTGAAAGGCTTAAAGAGCTTGGTTAGAAAAGTTTATAGACTGAAACAGCGACAAACCATAAGCATAGCACTTTGAGGCTGAAAAGGCATGGGTAAACCCCGAACTATACCCAAGTTTGGAATAGTGTTTGCTGAAAAGGTTTTGGGAATCCTCTTATTGTCTATAGGTATAATTCTGACGTACGAAACATACACTTACCCAACAATTGCGGGAATGGTAGGTCCACTTTTCATCATCATTGGGGTAATCCTAATAGCCTTTGGCGTCATACTAATAATAACCAAAACTGAATAGTTGATGGACATTTTTCTAATAGTAATTCGGGAAAAACTTGGTTGCATAGGCTATTTGCCACTCCAAAATGGAATGGTAGTTCTAAAACCTTATTTTTTGATCACAACACAGTTGATAATAGGGAAAACATTATCTTGTCGTGTAAGAAATTCGTTCTTGTTTGCGAGAGGCGAAAAGTATGACGCATAATATTATTTCGTGTCGCCCATCGAGCTACGGAAAGTTTCAAGACAAAATGTATGAACACTTACCAAAGCTCGGCATTAGATATCTTGAGTTGCCGTTGCCCAAGATTGAAGATATAAAAATCCTCATCAAGAAATTGGAATTGCACGGTCTATCTGTGGCAAGCATTGAGGCGCCATGTAACATCCAAAGCAAAAACGTGGTTGATGAATTCAAGGTTCCAATTGACATTGCCGGGAATCTCGGGGCTCAAAGAATATTCGTTAGCGTTCACGCCGGTGAACTCGATAAGGAAGTAGTTTATGAGAGACTACGAAGGATAGGCGATTTGGCTGCTGAAAGGTCGTTAATTGTTATGCTTGAGACTCATCCAGACTTGGTTACAAATGGTGATGTGGGTCTACAAACAATGAAAGCTGTGAACCATCCGAATATACGAATAAACTATGACACTGCAAACATGTACTATTACAACGAAAACATAGATGGCATCGAAGAAATGAAGAAAATCCTCAACTACATAGAAGGAGTACATCTTAAAGACACAAACGGAAAACCAAGAACATGGTACTTCCCAACCTTAGGAGAAGGAATCATAGATTTCAAAAAAATCCGAGAGCTCCTTAACAAACGAGGATTCCACGGACCCTTCACAATAGAAATCGAAGGAATCGAAGGCGAAAACCTAACACTAGCCCAAACACTTGAAAGAATGGAAAAATCCGTAGACCACCTAAGAAAATGCGGATACTAAACCATGAACCAAATCTGGCGCCGCCGGACGGACTCGAACCGTCGACCTTCGAGTTAACAGCATCAGCCTCAAGGACCAATTGTCAATGAGTCCGCTGCTCTACCGAACTGAGCTCTCGTCCAAACACCCTTAGAGGTGAATGAACGGCGGCTCAAATGGCTCGTGTTTCGGCGGCGCATTCTAAGCTGAAAATTATATGACATATTTAAAGCTTAAGATCATAACCTTAGGGAAAATTCTTAAGTAAGAATCAAATCGAATATATTTTAGAAAACAATTGGGCCCGTAGCTCAGCACGGTTAGAGCGCCAGGCTCATAACCTGTTGGTCCCTGGTTCAAATCCGGGCGGGCCCACCATAACATTTTTTAGGTTTTTCTGAGATGCCAATTTTTTATTTATCTACCTTTGGAGCGTGTTTTCTTTATAGTTAAAAAAGAGTACCAACTAACTTGGTTGTTTCGTATGTTTACTTAATAAGATGAGAAAAAATTAGGTTGGTCCTTTGTAGCCGATTCTTTCCTTTAATGTTTGAACGGACTCAGGATTCATCAGCGTTGAGATGTCGCCAATTGGTTGGTTTGCTGTCAGAGCCTTTAGAATTCGCCTCATGATTTTTCCGCTTCGGGTCTTCGGCAGGTCGTCAACTAACACTACTTTTTCAGGTCTAGCTGTAGGGCCAATTATCTCAGTGACTTTTTTCTTAATTTCGTCCTCAAGTTGCAGTGAACCCTTGAACCCAGCTTTCAATGCAACGAATGCGACTGGTACTTCACCTTTAATGTCATGAGGCATGGCAACAACTGCGCATTCTGCTACTGCTGGATGTTGTGCTACGGCGTTTTCAACCTCTGCTGTGGAAAGTCTGTGGCCAGCAACCTTCATTACGTCATCTACTCTGCCTGTAATACGGATGTTTCCTAACTGATCAAAGATGTAAGCTCCATCACTGGTATAGTATATCCTCTCTCCGTAAACTCCAAAGTACTGTTGCTTAAACTTTTCAGGATCCCCATATACAGTTCTTAACATGCCAGGAGCGAAAGGTGATTTCTGAACCAAGAATCCTCCTTCACCGATGTTTGTCGGTTTGCCATCTTCGGTAAGAATTGCAAACCTTGTTCCTGGGAAAGGTCTTCCTGCAACTGTCGGTATGAAGGGCCCAATTCCAGGTAACGAGTTAATCAACGTTGCACCAGTTTCTGTTTGCCACCATGTGTCAATTATTGGGCATCTTCCACCACCAACCGTGTTGAAGTACCATAACCAAGCGTCTTCGTTAATTGGTTCACCAACTGTTCCAAGGATTCTGAGGCTGCTTAAGTCATGTTTTTTAACATACTCGTCGCCCAGTCTCATGAACATTCTGATTGCCGTTGGAGCAGTATAGAAAACTGTAACAGCATATTTTTCAATAATCTGCCACCAACGGTCAGGACCTGGAAAGTCTGGAGCCCCCTCATAAATTAAGGACGTTACCCCGTTCATTAAGGGTCCATAGCAATTGTAAGTGTGACCCGTGATCCATCCAATGTCAGCTGTACACCAGAATAAATCTTCATCATGCAGGTCAAAGTCCCATTTGGTTGTCCAGTAAGCCTGAACAGCATAACCGCCAACGTGATGTTCGATGCCTTTCGGCTTTCCCGTTGTTCCACTCGTGTAAAGGATAAAAAGCATATCCTCGCTGTCCATGACTTCTGGTTCACAATTAAGGTCAGCTTTCTCCATTAGCTCGTGCCACCAGTGGTCTCTGCCTTCAACCCAATTAACTGGGGTTCCAAGCCTCTTAACCACGATTACATCTTTAATCTTGGTTCCCTCAGCTCCGATGTCTGCATTCTCTTTAAGGTTAACTGGCTTTCCCCTTCTGTAATAACCATCCGCTGTTACTAGAACTTTGGCCTCTGCATCTATCATTCTGTCACGTAAAGACTGGCCACTGAAGGCTGAAAAGACAACACTGTGAACTGCACCTATCCTAGCGCATGCCAGCATAGCAATTTGAACTTCAGGAATCATAGGTAGGTAGATGCCAACTCTGTCTCCTTTCTTTATGCCTAAACCTTTGAGAACATTAGCAAACTTGCATACTTCTCTGTAAAGGTCTTGGAATGTTAAAACCCTAGGTTGCTCATTAAGAGGCTCAGGCTCCCAAATTATTGCTGCCTTGTTTCTTTTCCAGCTTGTAATATGCCTGTCAACAGCGTTGTAGCAGATGTTAAGTTTTCCACCAACAAACCACTGATAAAACGGTGGATTCTCCTTGTAAGTTACAGTCCAATCCTTGAACCATGTGATGCCTTCTTTCGCAAGTTTCCCCCACCAAGCAACTGGATCTTTCTCTGCCTCCGCGTAGACAGATTCATCGTTTACCCAAGCCCTTTTTTTAAGTTCTTCAGATGGCCAAAAAACATTCTTTTTCTTAGGATCCTCAACAACCCACTTCACAGGTTTCATCTTCATGTCCTACACACTCGGTTAAGGTTATCTTGGCGGTTCATAATGTTATGAGACATATAAACTTTTTTAGTATAACCAAAAGTAATAAGTTTTTAATTATAAATGGTTGATATCTCAGTAGACACACTGCAATGATCAGAAGAGGATTAGTCCTGACCGACTATATTGTATTTCTATGTCCAGATTGTAGTTCACCGAGATACGCGAAGTGGGGGCAAAAAACTGCTGAGTGCTTTATGTGCGGAGCCAAAATACAACTTACTAATAAAAGAATCCGAATATTGTTTAGAACAAATAATGTTGAGAATGCAGTTGATGCAGTTAAGAAAATTAAAGAAAAACAAAAGAACCGAATTCTGTAGTGAAAACTATTTTTTCGGTACAACTTAAATAATATTTTACATTAAAAGACTTCCTTAAGAAGATCGGCTGATCGAAAAATAACAGTATCCATTTCGTTAAGGGAACTTTTGATTTCCGAAATTTGGTTCTCAACGTTTTTTATTTTGCTTTGCAGCTTATTGTTCTCATATTCAAAAATTTGTTGCGATATTTCTCCAACAAAAAATCTCGTTTCCAGTTCTTTTATTTGATCCTTGATAATTTCTGCCTCATTTTCTAGGTTTGCTAATTGTTCAATTTTTGTACGCCTAATTGAGTCCCACTTCTCTGATAATGCTTTTAAACGTTGTTTACATGAGAAAATTGTTTTTCCTGCGCGTTCTGAGTCTGTTTCATAAGTTGCATTGTCTTTTGTTAACAATATGAATTTTTCTATAATTTTCAATTCTTTGTCAATTGGTAAAGAAGAAAGCGCTGAGTCTATTTGTGAAATCAACGCGGTCCATTTATCAAATGTTGAAGAATAAACTGGTTGTCCAGCACTGGACCACAATTGGCTTTCAACAATGTCTTTGTATCCTCTTACATATCGAAGGTCCTCAATTTCTTGTGTAGAAGGTGAGTTTGAGATTGTTGAGGTCATGTCTTTTGTCTCAATGTTTTTTGATTTCTCAATCATAGCCCTTGATCTTATTAATTCAAGATCTTCCCGCATGTTGACGAGTGTCTCAACTGAGCTGATTAGCTGTTTAGCAAGGTCTGCTGTTAGAACTTCATATATATTGTGTGAAATTTCTCTAGAATTTAAAAGCTTGGAAGCTTCTTCTAACCTTATTAATGTTTCTTCGATTTGTCTTAGGTGGTGCTTAAACTTGGATGTTTTATCCTTAATTTCTTCTTCAAGATGTTTCGATGAGATTTCAGAAAACAAAACAACTGTTTCATCTTTTTTTGTAAGTTCAGGTTTAGAATCAATTACCATTTCTTGTCTGGTTACATTATTCATTCTTAAACCTTGAACAGTATGTTTTTGTGTTCGCCTTGCCAAAACAAAGATTAAAACTGTTAAAGATCCAAACGCTATTGCTGGTAAAAACAGTAACTCCCGCCAACGATACATAAGAAGCTGAACATCTGATATCAAGAGGAATGAGTTGTGACCTTGGGCTGGCGCGAATGGGTGAAAAACTTCCTTTACGGTTCTCCCTTTAACCTCAATCTCGTCTAGTTTATTTGTGCCAAGTCCTTTTTGTGCTGCAAGTGCCAATGTTGGGATCTTTCTGGCGTCGAACCCCATTATCGTCGATGCCACAGTGTCAGTGGCCACTGGATCTTTCCCAACAATTATTAGTCCTAAATTCACTGGTTCTCCGTCATGCGGTCCTTGGCCTTCCATCGCTACTCTTCCATCGATAATCGTTAAATCTATTCTTCTAGCTGAATTCAGATCGGTTATTACACCACCAAGGTAAGTATCTCCTTTTTCAGCTGCTACTTCGTGAAGCCTCCAATGATTAGCAGAATTAGCAACGCCATAGACTGAACCAGCTGAGATACCAACCAAATTCTTCATTCCCAACGTAACAACTGCCATACTGTGAGTTTTCATGCAGGCAAGAGATATGAAAACATCTGCCTCTACAACCTTTTTGTTAAACATAAAGCTGTCAAAGACATAGCCTCCTCCTGGAATAGAAACTTCAACAAGGTCACCGTAATTAAGATCCACAAGTTCCACACCAGACATGGCTGCTATCTCTGAGTACCCTAAAGCCATGAAGTTCTCAATTGTGTTTCCTTCGCCGCTGCCTTCAGCAACCCAAATAACGCTTGGATTCCTCTGTTTAATGAGGTTAATAAGAGCCTTAACTATAGCTGGATCTGTTGTATCAGGAGGAGATTGGTAACGCACAATGTTGGGTTTAATAAGAACCTTTGCGCCTTCAGGAATTATGGATGAAATTCCACCAATATAATTTAACGCCTCTTGAAGAGATTGTTCCAAATGGTTGTTTTCTACCTGTACAACTGAGACTTCAGAAACTTTCTGAGCGGGTCCTGTTTGGGTTTCTATGACGCTTAAAGGGTCAAAAAATACA
>JAGTRI010000017.1:0-15687 GCA_018397065.1 Candidatus Bathyarchaeota archaeon | reverse complement strand
GTATATCGCTAGTCCAGAGCTTATTATTGTTAAAGAAAACATTATAATCAGAATAAAAAAGGGTGCCTTTTGAGAATGGCTTATCTTGTTGTATGCTCTTGGAACTTCGGTTTTTACAAAATTCACAATAAAAGCAAATGCTGGATACAAAAGAAATGCGTAACAGTTTGAAGCAGCAGCTCTTTGACATGGATAAACGATGCGAGATGGTTTTGTTCCAGTCCTATATAAGAACCAAAAAAGACTAAAAACACCAATAATTAAAGTACTCTGCCTAATTCTCCTCAAGAAAATTTGAATTTTTGTTTCCAAAACATTACCCCTCATACCTAATTTTTATTTTTTCTTTATGTCTTATCAAAGTTTCTGAAAAAAAGCTCTATTCTGTCTGATGCGACATTGTTTTAAACCTTATAAATATAGATAACGTGATTCTTTTGAGGAAACTCTCTTGTCTACAGATGTTAGAATAAAGTCGATGGCTGAGCTTCTTCGTGCCGGGGCAACCATGACTAACCTTTCTTGCCCAGCGTGCTCTTCTCCTCTTTTTAGGTTGAAAAACAATGATTTGTGGTGTGCCAGCTGCCAGAAAAAAGTTATTGTGGTTAAAGATAATGAACAAATTGGTGACGTCCAATCTTTCTCTTCGATTGGGAATGTAGAATCCACACTTTTAGCTAAAATAATTGAAATCAATAGTCGAATACAAAAAGAAGAAGATCTTAATCAACTAGAAAAATTAAATTCAGTGTTGTCCAGTTTACTTGATAATCTCGATAAAGCAAAAAAGATACTTCAAAAACACACAGTCTCTTGAGGGCAAAGATTGATTGGAGTATATGACAATTTCCCCGCCATTCGTCATGGAGCAGTGATTTTCTCATGCAAGTCTGAGACTTTGGAACTGCAAAAAACGATTCTTTTTCTTCTTCAATCACTAAATGAACAGAACGAACCTCTAAAGCTACCAGAATTTGCCAAAAAAAACATTCACGTTAAAATGGATGTGGGCGTTGCTGATGGGATTACTTTTAACTATTTTGACCTTGAATGCTTGAAGTGTTGTCTAAAAGAAGTTTCGAATAATGCTTTACATACATTAGATTTGTTTTTTATTATTCGTTACTACCTTATTAATGGCGCAAAAAGTAGACCATTAAAGTTTGATTACTATATCATAAGATTTCTATTTAGAGAAAACACTGTTGAATTGTTAGTCTACCACGACAAAGGTCCAAGGCACCTAGCAGTTGAAGAAATGATAAAATTCCTCTTTAACAAAATTAACCATGAACTACAATCTAAACAGATGAGTCCTTTGATTTTAGTTTCAATTAGAACTGTCGGATCAGACGAATTAGGTGGTGATGATTGGCTTAAATTATAATGTAATTTAGCACGATTGAAAAAATTTCGTTGGCAGCCGATTCTATTGATTGTTCACCGTTGACTGGAATTAACTTTCCTTCTTGCACGAGGTTTTTGTAGATTTTTTCAACTTTTTTCTGAGTTTCGAATTGTTCCATAACAGATTTCTCTTTTCCATAACGTTTCATTAAGGTCTCGACTGAAACATCGATGTAAATAGATAAGTCTGGTTGCAATACGTGTTTATTAATTTCTTTAATCCAATCTAAACTTAGTCCTGTTGCACCCTGATAGGCAAGAGATGAGTACACATACCGATCTGAAACTATGATCTTTCCTTCACTTAGAAGTGGCTTGATTTCATTCTCTACATGGTCAGCTCGGTCTGCAGCAAAAAGAAGAGCCTCAATAATGGGTGAAACTCTATCCTTCCGGTGCAGAACGTATTTTCTGATGAATCTTCCGATTTCTCCATTGCTTGGTTCAGTGGTGTAGACCGCATCGAACCCTTTTCGGCATAAAGCCTCAACGAGCAGAATTGACTGTGAAGTTTTTCCGCTTTTATCTAATCCTTCTATGCAGATGAAATATCCTTTATGTTTCATTTTAAATCACATTTTCGACGAAAGTGATTTCAGTTACATAATCCAAATGTTAGTTGATAAGTGTCTCTATCACTCAGTAGATATTTTATAGTATAAAAAATCTTTTCTAACATTTGGTGTAAACCTTGTTATAGCGGATGAAATAATGATGAAATGGCTTCTTGTAGCTTATAGGTTTATGAGCATGTATCAGGATAAATATAAGTTATGGTTTCATTTGAAGAGTCAGTATTAACATTTTTTCTCATTGACTTGATGAAGGGAACAATAGCTCTTTTTCTGGTTGTTGACCCTTTGGGAAATATACCTATTTTCGTCGGTCTTACAAAAAATGTGGATGAGGTCAAAAGAAGAAGCGTTTTTCGATCTGCAATACTCACTGGATTGGTAGTTTTATTTTTGTTTACATTCGCTGGGCAACAAATCCTTATATTGTTCGGGATCTCGATAAACAGCTTCATGGTTGCTGGTGGATTACTTTTACTCATCATCGCAGTTAGACTTCTAGTTGTAGGTGGATGGCACGAACTGTCAGCTTCTCCTGAAAGCGTTGGAGCAGTTCCAATAGGGTTTCCGCTTCTTGTTGGTCCAGGAGCCATAACTACAACGATTTTAATTCTACAGTCATCAGGCGTCATAGTAACGGTGTTCTCAGTGTTGATAACCTTTGTAATTGTTTGGTTAATACTACGATATATTACACCTATTTTCAAAATTTTAGGTGAGAACGGTTCTTTGGTAGTCACCAGATTAATGGCTATGTTTATAGCTGCAATTGCCATTCAATACATTGTTCAAGGAATAAAAAACCTCATCTAAATAAACAGTTTTAAGAAGAGAGGATTTTTACAGACTCTTAATTATATCTGCAATTATTTTTGCGATTTTTGAATATGTTTTTGTGTTGGTGTTTAATGTAAAATCGTAATTGGAAATATCGGTGCAGTCTTTTCCAAATAACCTTTTAAACATTTGGGATCTATCTTCGTCGCTTCTTCGGATGTCATCTTTAGCGTCCTCAATACTTATTCCTCTTCTTTCAGCAACATGCTTCGCTCTGTTCTCAGATGAACAGTTAAGAAAAATCTTTATGACATCTCTTCTGTTTAAAACCATGAAAGCAGATCTGCCTTCGACAATAATGTTGTCAATTTTTAGAATCTCTTCAAGTTTATTTTTCAAAATCTCGTCAATGTCAATTTCGCCTGATCTGCTTAGTGAGTCCAAATTTCTAATTGACTTCAAGATTCTTGATGTATTATATGTTTCAAGACCGAATTCTCCAGCAAGGATTTCAGCTACTTCTGTACAGCCTGAACCTAAAAAGCCGCATAAAGCTATTTTCATGTAATACTCACCTTATAATTTTTGGTAAAAACTTCATATTAATAAGCATTTATTACTATTTAAAAATCAATGCAATTCTATTTGTGGGAAATGGAGAGATGGATTTGGATTCAAAAATAAAAGAAATCTTGTTTACAAAACGTAAAATCCTAACATTTTTAATAATAATTATATTTGTCATGCTTGTTGTTCCCAGAATTATTGAAATTATATTGAATCCAAGTGGCAACGAAGGTTTTCCTGAACCATCTCTTGTTCAAATAGTTATTGCTTCGACACCTTACGACGGACAGTCACCTGACTTGCGCATAGGACTGGAAATCCCTGAAACTAGCACTCGGTACAGTTCTTCACCTAACATGAATTTTCTTGGAACTTACGGTTTTGAGGCCTATCGAAATACTGAATATGGCGAAATAGCGAACGATTGGCTTCTTTGGAGCGACGGTGACTGGCCAGCTGAAAGCACAAGAAGCACTGCGACCCTTAGTAAAGATGGGACTCCAGGAAACTTTGTTCATGGAAAATATGCTCAGAAAATTGAGATTACAAACTATGTTGAGCCCATTCGGCTTGGACAATACCAGTCGGGAAGAATGTTTTTGGCAAATAGGGTTTACAAGTTTGGATGTTGGATGAAGCAAAACGGACTTACAGAGGATGTTAGGCTAAGGATACGATTCTGGAGCGGAGATACTAATATTGATGTGTCACAAAATTTCGCTGTGAGTTCTGAATGGAAATATTACGAAATGGAGTTCGTCATTCCATTTAATTATACACCGATAGACCCTTATTATGGACAAGCGAGCTCTGAAAGAATTGAAATTTTTTCAGCTGGCACCCTTTGGATTGACGACGCTCAGTTTTATGATTCTGAAGGCATAAATGAGTGGGGGCTTTCCACGCTTTTCATTGAAGAAGTACGAAAGCTTAGGCCATCAACACTAAGATATGGTGGTTTAGGATGCAACTCATTGAGGCCTGAACATATTTTCGGTCACAGGTTCGATTTGGCGAATTATGTTGATTGGGATGGCAACGTTGGTGGGGATGTGTTCGACTTTAACCAGTTTTTGAAGCTTTGTGAGCTAACAGGCGCAAATCCAGAATACGTTATATCTCAATATTTGATTATGAATCCAAGCTATATTGCTAATTTATTAGAGTATATGTATGGCGATAACACAACAGTGTATGGGGCGTTGAGGGAAAAAGCTGGGTTTGAATCTTGGGAAGGTAAGTTTGACAAGGTTTATTTCGAATTAGGGAACGAAGTTTTAGTTAATGGCAATGGACCTACATGGATACCTTCTGAGTATGCTGATTACGTCACTGAGGCTGTTAAGGTTGCTAAGTCTTCACCTTACTGGAATCCAGATGTAAACAAAGTAGGCGTCGGATTATGGTACGCAGATGTCAGCCTTAATGTTCCATTTTTAACAAACGAGGCAGCTAACATCGGAGGAGGAAATATAGACTTTGTACTGGTTGCTCGATATTTTCCAGGTCACGAATTTACGAATTACGTTTACACTAACTGGTTGTTGTGGCAAACCGCCAATGAAAAAAGATATAGCGAAGGAAGCATAACGGGGTCGGATGAAAAAAGAGCAGTCTGGTATCGAAGAGCGTTAGGCGAAGCTGCATATATCAATGAGTATGCATCGTACCTTAAAGAGATGGTTGAAGAGAACTATCCAAAGAAAGTAGATGTTGGAATCTACGAATACGGAATGACAGGAGTCTTCAAAAGAGAGCCGTACAACCACGAATTAGCCAACATGGAAACCAGCTTAGGCGCTGCTATAGCTATGTTGGACGCAAGTCTAAGCCTAAGAAAAAATGGTCTAAACCCAATTAATGCCTTTTATGTTCAAGGGTTTGGATGGTCATGGGGATTCATGGACGACTATCCCTATGTGCGAAAAAGACCAGTGTACTATGCAATGCAAATGTACGGTGAATTCCAAAGAGGAGTATTACTCGATTGTTCAGTCGATTCGGGCACGTTTGATCCATTTGGCAACGCAGCAAATCACATCCCGATGTGGGAAGGATTCTCCCTCTACAATTTGAAA
The DNA here is from genome assembly GCA_018397065.1 of Candidatus Bathyarchaeota archaeon. Taxonomy (GTDB): domain Archaea; phylum Thermoproteota; class Bathyarchaeia; order Bathyarchaeales; family DTEX01; genus JAGTRI01. The sequence continues at coordinate 10,286 of JAGTRI010000017.1, read as the reverse complement.
GTTCACAATTATCCGGTTGATGTGCCAAAAATCGAGGTGTACCCATTCAAGTATAAAGAAAGGTATTCTATTCTTTTGATTAATAGAGACCTTGAAATAAGCATAGATGTGCAACTAAATTTACCCTATACTCCTTCAAACAAGGCTTTAATTGCTTCCTTAACAGGCGACAATCCATATATTTATAATGACGACTCGCCAGTTGACACCGTTCACTTAAATTTTGAAATAATAAATAATTTTTCAAATAACTACACTATGACTCTTAACCCTCACTCTGCATACATGATCGTAAATTATGCTGAAGGGGCAAACGGAGCAAACATATACGAATTAGAAGATTGCACAATTTGGCGGACGCTAGTGGATCCTGACGACATGAATCCAACAATTCATCCATAATCTTGAAGTCGTAGGCTTATTCCTCATCGACATAAAAAAGGTTATTTAGCGAAAATGAACAGTAGTAGTCGGCGGCAACAAATGAAAGACATAGAATTTAACTTTGATAACTGTCTGATTTCAACAGATAAAATAATTGAGACTGCTAAGAAACTAAAACCAGAAATTGGCAGCATGAAGGAAGCGTCTTCAAAAGGTTACGAAGTCGAAAAAGCCTTTATCAATTTACCTGAAGACGAAAGCATGTTGAAAAACGTTTCTGAACTTGTCAAAGAAAAAAAGCAGCTTAACCCTGAATATTTAGTCGTAGTTGGTATAGGTGGAAGCAACCTTGGCACAATGGCTGTGCAGGAGGCTGTTTTAGGAAAACTTTACAACAACCTTAGTTCATCCATAAAAGTTTTGTACGCTGACACAGTTGATGAAGACTACATCAATTGCATAATAAAAATAATTGAAAATTCTCTGGTAAATGGCGGTAATGTAATCGTAAATTGCGTAAGCAAATCAGGAACCACAACAGAAACAGCTGCAAACTTCGAGGTCATCTTTAACATTCTTCAAAAGTACAAAAAAGAAGCGGAAAATTATGTAGTAGTTACTTCTGACAGAGATTCAGAACTATGGAATCTCGGACTAGAGAAAGGGTTTGACACACTTGAAATTCCGCAAAAAGTTGGAGGACGTTTTTCGGTGCTTTCAGCTGTAGGATTGTTTCCACTTGGACTATTAGGTCTCAATATCCGCGCGCTAGTTGATGGCGCTAAATACATTAAAAACGTTTGTTTAAGCGATGATGTTTACAGCAATCCTGCAGCAAAATCAGCGTCAATACAATTTCAACATTACAAGCAGGGAAGAAACATTTTTGACTTATTCCTTTTTGCAAACGATTTAGAATCCCTTGGAAAATGGAACAGGCAGCTTGTTGCTGAAAGCCTAGGAAAAGAATATAATAAGAAAGGCGAAAAAGTAAATGTGGGATTTACACCAACAGTTTCAGTTGGATCGACTGACCTTCATTCGGTAGCACAACTTTACCTTGGTGGCCCTTTTGACAAATTTACAACATTTGTTTCTGTGCAAGAAAACTTTTCATCTATAAAAATTCCAAGTAGTTTGGAGATGAGGGAACTGGTAACGGGGATTCGAGGGAGGTCGTTGAAAACCATTATGGACGCAATTTTAGAAGGAACAAAGGCAGCTTTTAGTCAAAAAAAGAGACCTTTCATTGAGATTACTTTGCCAAACAAGTCTGAATATGCGATTGGACAGTTTTTACAGTTTAAAATGATCGAAACAGTCTATCTTGGGTACCTTCTTGATGTAAATCCATTTGGGCAACCTAATGTGGAAGACTACAAAAAGGAAACTAGACGCATTTTATCCTAGAATTCAGACATAAAAAAGTTATGCACATCTACTTATGAGGACTGTTTTAAGATCATTTCTAAATCAAGAACAGTTTCTATTGGATTTTTGCTACGGGTAATAAACGAACCGACGACTGCAATTTTTGCTCCAGCCCTTTTTGCCTCTAAAATAGTTCTATTATTTATTCCACCATCAACAGCTATATTCTTACTTGGAAACATTTTTGAGAAGAAAGAGATCCTTTTCGACCCCTCTTCACTGTATTCTTGTCCCCCTGCACCCATTGGTACAGTCATAAGGAGAACAACATCTGAAGTCTCGATTATGTTAGCTGTTAAAAGCTCAGTTGACGTTGGTAGATTGAGGCAAATTCCAGATGAAAAATCGAGTTTTCTTAAGGATTCTAAAGCCTTAACTGTTTCAGCTTCTGATTTAAAAGATTCTCTTTGGATAAATATTTCAAAGTTTTCTCTTTTCTCTCTTGGGATAAAGGAACACATTTTCTCAACGAAGGGAAAAGGATCATTAACCATTAGGTGAGCAGCCAAAGGAATCTTGTCGCTGAGACTTTGATACATAGATTGAATTGACTCGAGAGAGAAAGCTGTTCTGTGCGGTATCATTGGGGGCCTCATAACGTCTATGTGAATACGGCTGATTTTTCCCGTTCGAATTAAATCAAGTATTATAGGCATAAACTTGGATTTAGAAACGTCACTAGAATTTGCCACAAGATCCTGTTCATAGTCAAGAATCGATAATGAAATCAACATCATAATACAAATAATAGAAGGACTAGATATACATAAAATTTGCAGCGTAGAAAATGGTGAGAAGAAAATGGGCGAAAGAGAATTTTTTATAGGAATCGACAATGGCACCCAAAGCACAAAAACTATAATTGTCGACGGCACAACAGGTCGTGTGATATCGAAGGCTGCGAAAAGCTATGGATTGATTGAAGGCCTTCCACCTGGACATAAAGAACAAGACCCAAACGTTTGGATTGAAGCTTTGCATGAAACCATAATTCAATCTTTACGTATAGCAAAAATTGACCCAAAAAACATCAAAGCTATTGGAGTTTCAGGTCAACAGCACGGCTTGGTTCCCCTCGATAAAGATGGAAGAGTGATACGACCAGTTAAACTTTGGAACGACACGAGCACATTTGAGGAGTGTAGGATTCTTACAAGAAAACTTGGAGGCCAGAAAGCCGTCATAAACTATCTAGGTCTCACAATTCCACCTGGATTTACAGCTTCGAAAATTCTTTGGCTAAAAAGACATGAACCTCATAACTTTGAACATCTAAATACGATTTTGTTACCGCATGATTATCTAAACTTTTACCTTACTGGAAAAAAGGTCATGGAGTACGGTGATGCCTCAGGTACAGCGCTTATGAATATCCGGACTAGAAAATGGTGCAAAGAAGTCTTAAACGCAATCGATCTGAATTTGAACGAGAAACTCCCGCCTATTCAAAGCTCTGACAAGGCCGTTGGCACGGTTAGAAAAGAAGTTGCTGAAAAATTTGGTTTCAACGATGATGTTCTTGTGAGTGCTGGAGGCGGCGACAACATGATGGGCGCTATTGGAACTGGAAACACGCACAAAGGAATAGTAACAGCTAGTTTCGGCACCTCAGGCACCATTTACGCATATTCCGATGCACCAGTTGTTGACCCAGAAGGGGAAATTGCAGCTTTCTGCGATTCGACAAACGCTTGGCTTCCTCTTTTATGCACAATGAATGTTACAGTGGCAACCGAGTTTGTAAGAAATTTGTTTAACCTCTCTCATGAAGAACTAAGTGTATTGGTCGAAAAGACACCGCCCGGTTCAAACGGTCTACTTCTTCTTCCATATTTTGAAGGCGAAAGAACCCCGAACGTTCCGGATGGAACAGGAGTCTTTTATGGACTTAACAGTAAAACCTATAATAAAGAGCATTTCGCACGCGCATCAATGGAAGGTGTTACCTTGGGCATGAACTATGGGCTTAACCGCATGAAAAAATTAGGCATAAAACCTTTACAAATTAGGCTTACAGGAGGGGGCTCAAAAAATCCCACTTGGAGGCAAATAGCTGCTGACATCTTTGGCACAGAGGTTGTCTGTCTCGAAATAGACGAGGGAGCCGCTTACGGAGCCGCCTTACAAGCAATGTGGACTTACAAAAATTATTTAGGTGAAAAAATGAGCATTCAGGAGGTTACTGATCGCTACGTCAAAATTGACGAGAAAACACATGTTTATCCAAATATGAAAAATGTAGAAATTTACCAAGAGCTACAGGAAATACAGGACAATGTAAGTTTGGCTTTGAGAAAGACCTTCAGAAAGCATCGAAAATTTTTGACAAAGCATGTTTCATAAAAATGGTTACGTCATATTAGGCTTAATATAAGAAAGTGTTTTTATCTTTCTCTTTCAAACAGTTTAACGACTGTCAATGAATAGAACTATAGCCCTAGAAATCATCGAGGAATTGAAACGTCTTCCTAAGCCAACCAGAAACGAAGTTAATCAAATAAAAACTCGCGTTGCCAAGAAACATTGCCTAAATCAAGTTCCACGGAACTCGGAAATACTAAAATATCTTGAGCAAAACGAACAGGCGAGAATCCAAAAAATTCTTAGCAGAAAACCTGTACGCGTTGCATCAGGCGTCACTGTTGTTGCAGTGATGACTAAACCTTGGTCATGCCCGCATGGACAATCTTGTGCTTATTGCCCTGGAGGTCCAGCGAAAGGCGTTCCTCAAAGCTATACTGGGCTTGAACCGGCAGCGATGAGAGGTTCACAGAACGGTTACGACGCGTATAAACAGGTTAGACATAGAATTGAACAGTACCAATCTATTGGTCATTGCAGCGACAAAGTAGAACTGATAATAATGGGCGGAACTTTTCTAAGTACACCCAGAGAGTACCAAGAAAAATTTGTCAAAGGATGTCTTGACGCGGTTAACGGTACATTTTCAAGTTCACTTGAGGAAGCAAAGAGACTTTCTGAAACAGGTAAAATAAGAAATGTTGGCATTACTATTGAAACTCGTCCAGATTGGGCTAAAGAATGCCACGTTGACCAAATGCTTTATCTTGGTGTGACACGCGTTGAAATAGGCGTCCAAAATGTCTACGATGACATTTATGAGATCATTAATCGAGGTCACACCGTTAAAGATGTAATTGAGTCAACCCGAATAATCAAAGATTCTGGGTTAAAAATTGTATATCATATGATGCCTGGACTTCCAGGTTCCAATTTTGACAGAGATCTTGAGGGATTCAAAAAGATTTTTTCAGACTCAGACTTTAAACCTGACATGTTGAAAATTTATCCATGCCTCGTTATTGAAGGAACAAAGTTGTACGAGTGGTGGAAACAAGGTAAATACGTTCCTTATTCAACAGAGGAAGCTGTTCGTTTAATTTCTGAAATAAAGAAGATAGTTCCCGAATGGATTAGGATAATGCGTGTACAAAGAGACATCCCGGCGTATCTAATTAAAAAAGGTGTGAACAAGAGTAACCTTAGAGAGCTCGTAATAGATAATCTCAGAAAACACGGTTTAAGATGCAAATGTATCAGGTGCAGAGAGGCCGGTCATAGATGGCTTAAAGACGGAATTGTGCCAGATTATAATAAAGTAGAAGTTCTTGTTAACTCATATGATGCTAGCAGAGGAATTGAGCACTTCATTTCGGTGGAAGACAAAACTAATAACGTTCTCTTAGGCTATCTGAGACTAAGGTTTCCGTCTAATGAGGCGCACAGACCTGAGATTCAAGAAAGAAAATGTTCTTTAATTCGGGAGCTTCGCGTTTGCGGTCCAGTTGTGCCTGTTGGTAAGCGTTTTGATGAAGCGCATCAACACAAAGGTTTTGGAAAAATGCTTCTTAGAAAAGCTGAAGAAATTAGTAAAGAACATGGATATGATAAAATAATTGTGACAAGTGCTTTGGGAACTAAAGCCTATTATAAAAGGCTTGGTTATGGATATGATGGACCTTATATGAGTAAGATATTATGAAATAGAATATATTTGGATCATACAGTTTGGGGTAGTTGCTGAGATTTATAAGTGGTAAAGCTAATATCGCTGCATGAATCTCAAGTAATGAGGTTTTCAAGGGATGGGCTGACGTTGAAGACTGTTGACAAGTATGAAAAAATTAGCGAGCTTGCGCGTCGAAGAGGATTCTTTTGGCCATCTTACGAAATTTACGGTGGTGTAAGCGGCTTCATTAACTGGGGACCTTTAGGCTCAATAATGAAGCGAAAAATTGAGGACAAATTTCGAAATGAGTTTCTACATAAATTGGGATTATACGAACTAGAGTCTCCAATAATTACGCCTGAAAGAGTCTTTATCGCATCTGGACATGTCAAGAGCTTTAAAGAACCCATGGTGGAATGCACAAACTGTAAGAAGAGGTTCAGGGCTGACCATCTGCTTCAAGAATATGCAAAAATGAGTTCACAAGAAACAGATAGATTGCAGCTAAACGAAATCCAGGCATGTATTGAGAAAAATGGAGTGAAATGTCCAGAGTGCGGTGGAAACTTTGGTCAACCTGAGTACTTTCTAACGATGTTCAAAACAGCCATAGGACCATACTCTGATGCAGTTGGCTATGGAAGACCAGAGGCTGCACAAGGTATTTTCGTGGAATTCAAACGTCTTTACGAGCAAACAAGAGAGAAACTGCCTATTGGATTTGCAACAATTGGCCACGCATTAAGAAATGAAATTTCGCCGCGTCAAGGACCAATTCGCCTCAGAGAATTCACCATAATTGACCTAGAGTTTTTCATAGATCCCGAACACCCAGAATGCCCGTACTTAGAGAATGTTGAGAATGAAGTGTTAAGACTTCTGCTTACAAAAGATAGAGTAAAGGGTGAAAACCAAATCATTGAAGTCTCGGTGAAAGAGGCTGTGTCTAAAAAATATATTATGACCGAATGGCAAGCTTACTTTATGGCGTTATCTAAAAGGTTCATTATCGAAATTGGAGTTCCAGAAGACAAACAAAGGTTTATCGAAAAGTTTGCCTGGGAAAGGGCTCATTATTCTGTTCAAGGCTTTGATCAAGAGGTTTATCTTGACCGTTGGGGATGGACGGAGGTTTCTGGCTTTAACTATAGAACAGACTATGACCTTAAAGGGCATATGCAGGAAAGCGGTGTTGATATGACAGTGTTTAAGCCATACAAAATAAAAAAAGTCGTAAAAGAACTCGTTGTAAAACCAATTCATTCCGAAATGGGCCCGGTTTTCAAGGAAGAAACCTCTAAGGTAATCGGTCTGCTTCTTAAGGCAGATCCCAAAAAATTACAGAATGCACTCAAAGATCAAGGTTTTTGTATGCTTGAAAACTTTAAGATTCTTCCGAACTATGTCAGCTTTATTGAGAAAAAGACTGAAGAGTCAGGTCGAAAATTCATTCCTCATGTGATTGAGCCAAGCTTTGGCTCAGATAGACTAGCATATGTCGCGTTGGAATACGCTTATTCAGAAAGAAAGGGAAGAACGGTTCTTAATTTTCCACTTGATATAGTTCCTTTACAGCTTGCCGTTCTGCCACTTGTTAACAAAGACGGTTTACCCGAGAAAGCAAAGAATCTCTGCGCATTACTTGCTAAAGAAGGTTTCTCAGTTGAGTATGATAATGGAGGTTCCATTGGAAGAAGGTATGCGCGTTTTGATGAAATTGGGACTCCGCTCTGCATAACTGTCGACTATCAAACTATTGAAAACGAAACTGTGACAATCCGAGATAGAGAATCATGGAAACAAGTTAGAGCAAAAATTGATGATCTACCAAAATTGCTTCATGATTTCTTCCAAAACAAGTTAACGTTCAGTAATTTAGGGTCGCCTATAAAATCATAAACATGATTTTATTTCTTTTTTGTTAAAAAAAGATTAGTTAGGTTTTTTAAGGTTGTTGTTTAATTAAGTTATAAGTTAACATAAAAACAGTTTGAGGCGGTTAACAGTTGGTTTTTCCAATTGAAGCGGAGCACAGAGCGAAAAGAAGAGCCTTACGTCTATGCCAAGAACATCTTCGAAAAGTTATGAACATCTATCGAAAAACCGTACAAGTAATGGATGCCTACTTAAGAAATGATAAGGTATCTCTACAACAGCTTTACAAAGAAGTTCAAGACCTTGGAGACGAAGTTGATGATTCGAAAAGGGCAGTCGCTCAGGAACTCGTCGAAATTGGTACCATACTGATTAGCCGAGAAGATTTCCTCAGATTCACAGACGTAACCAGCGAAATATCTGACGTCTGTAAAGGCATCGCCTTTAGGATTTATCAAATGGTTGAGAGAGGATATGAAGTTCCCTCAACTCTTCTTCAGGAAATAGTTGACCTTGCTGGTGCAGTATCTGACACTGCTTCGATGCTTAGAGACACTTTTTTGATGTTAAACTACGGTTCGCCAAAGGTTTTAGAGAAAGCCAAAGACGTAGAGATTGCGGAAAGAAAAGTGGATGATAAATACCGAAGTTTAGAAATCGCTATCCTTGAGAGTAAATTAGATATTCAGACTCTTCTTTTAATGAGAGACATAATTCAGCTTTTAGAAGACACAGCTGATAAAATCGAAGATGCTTCAGACGCTGCTCGAATCCTAGCTTTTGCGTTGTAGGAGAGTATACAGTTTGCATGCTATTGCTGAAGCTGAATTTGTTGAAGATTTTTTAATCGTTTGGAACCCTAAGGAAGGATCTGAACTTTTTGAATGTGGTTTCTTTGGCAAACCTTTGGGAATTCCAAAACCGAAAAGCTCAGAGTTTGAGGTTCCCCTTATTCTTGATTTAATGGAAGGATTATACCTACTAGAGAAAAAAATGATTAGTGTGTTTGAAGGACCGGAAAAAAAGTTGCTTGGTTTTCGAGCTCTTAAAGCTAAAGCTCAAAAAACATATGACGAATTTAACACCAAATACGCTGTTTACAAAAACTTAAGGGAAAAAGGACTTGTTGTTACGCCGGGGGTAAAATACGGTTGTGATTTTGCAGTGTACAAAGAGGGACCGGGCATCGACCATGCACCCTATATGGTATCTGTTAAAGATCAAAAAGATAACATAACAGCAACAGAAATTGTCAAGGCTGGAAGACTCGCAACTACTGTCAGGAAACGATTCATTATAGCTGTTCCAAATTTGGAGAATAACGAAATTGAGTATTTTATATTCAAATGGTTTAAAGCGTAACTAATAATCTGTTGGATTAGTTGCTTTTTTGTTAGGTTTGAAGTTTTTTTGGAAATGTTATTATACTTCATATGTTTGTTTATAGATTTTTTCTTCTTAGGTTTCTTTCTTACTTCTTAATAAATGCTTGCTTATTTTTTGTTGTTTAGAGTTAAACTTGGATGCCTGCAAGTAAGGATTATCAAGAAAAAATTGACGTTTTGGACATAATAATTAGTATTCTTAAGGATCACGAAGAGTCTCTTTCGAAGATCGCTGACAGATTTGACGCATTAAGTTCAAGTATCTCAGAATTTGAGGAAAAAGCTTCAATCCTTGACAGGATAATTGAGCATCTTGGAGGAAACAAAATAAAGAACATTGTAAGTGCTATTGGAACAAAAGGGCATCTTGTTACTGTTAACTGTAAAAGTTGGCAGGCATTTAAAGGTGCAAGTCAAGGTTCATTGCTTTTGGCCTACGAAATAATAGATGATATGATAATGCTTAGTTCTGTGACAGATATTTTTATTTTTTCTTTTCCCATGTCTGTTATTTCTACGGGTCCGAGGATGTCTGTTATTCGGTCTCCTGGAACGATGTTTGTGTCTTTCAGAATGGCACGCATGATTTCCTCGGTTTCATCAAGCGTTATGTTTTTTGCTTTGGATAATCGGTCAATCAGTCCAATCTGTCTTTCTGAGTAACAGCATTCATAAATGCTTCTGCAAGCTTAAATCCAATTTTTCCAAGAGTTGTATGCTGGTAAACACAGTTGGCTCGTTCAACTAAACATGCGTTTATAAGCCTCTTTAAGTGCGTATAATATTTTTTCTGGGTTAAGTCTAGGTCTCTAATTGCTTGAGTTGAGCTTTTAATGCTGTCTTTCGTTGCATAAAAAATTTTGATTGCCTCGATGCTATCGGCTGCAGAAAATAAAATTTTTATCTCTGCAAAAGCTTTGTCTTGAGGGTTCTCTCTCCGAACGGTTCTTTCTCCGAACATTCGTTAATTGAATAGTTGGAATAATTGAATGCCTTTTACCGATTTCTCTTTTCATAGGATCAAAGTCCTCGCCTAATTAAGGCAATTTATTTTTTGAAATGAATAGTTTCCCTTCTATCCTTTCACTCAAGGATCGCACCTTTCCACATTTTTTGGGGAAATATAATGCTCAGGTTTGTATCGTTCAAACATCGGTTAACATTAAAACTATAAAAAGGGTTCGAAGCGAAAATAAATGATAAAAATATATATTTTTAGATCTTAAAAACAATTATTCTAT
>JAGTRI010000016.1:28979-29390 GCA_018397065.1 Candidatus Bathyarchaeota archaeon | reverse complement strand
GGAGAGGATCTCGAGCCTTTTCAGCTTATTTTGGACGTGAACCTTCTTAACAAGGACGAGGTTTTTGAAGCTTTAAGACTGGTCATAGACAAAATAGTAAAAAAAGTTAACAGCAATAACAAATAACCTGAATTGCCAAATAATAAACGATTCCTTAGAATGCGCGGAGAAAGAGGGTTAAATGAACAAGGCACAACTAAAGGTCGAGGGCGGCAAACTTATCAAGGTGCAACTTGAAATAGAAGATAAAAAAATAAAGAAGGTTAAAATTACAGGCGACTTTTTTCTTCACCCGGAGGAGCTAATTGACGACATGGAAAAAGCAGTTGCGGGAGCATCGCTTGACGAAAAGGTGATCGCCGACCGCATGATATAATTTTTGTTAAAGAATAGATGCTTTTGGCTTTTCGC
>JAGTRI010000016.1:0-28969 GCA_018397065.1 Candidatus Bathyarchaeota archaeon | reverse complement strand
TAAAGAATTTATTTTAAAGAATAAAGCCGTTCTGCTTGGCGCTTCTCCAGAAGACTTTGCTAGATGCATAGTTATGGCAGGTGTTGGTAATGGTTGAAAACTGGCGTCTTCTAGACACGGGTCTTCATGATGCGTTCTATAACATGGCGTTAGACGAAGCCATTGTGCTTGCAAGGTCAAAAAAATTGGTGCCTAACACCATAAGATTCTTCAGGTGGGAACCTTCCGCTGTTTCAATAGGTTACTTCCAAAGTATGGAAGAGGAAGTTGATACAGCTGCTTGCGACAAAAAAGGCATTGATTATGTCAGGAGAAGAACAGGTGGCGGAGCAGTCTACCACGACAGAAACGGAGAACTAACCTATAGCATAATCATGAATCAGGATCATAGGCTAATTTCGCCAGATTTTCAGGAAACATATGAAACTCTTTGTTCTGGACTTGTACGTGGACTTAGGCGGTTAAGTGTTCAAGCCGAGTTTAAACCAATCAACGACATCGTAGTAGAAGGCAAAAAAATTTCAGGCAATGCCCAAACTCGTGGGATGAACGTGGTTCATCAGCATGGAACCATACTTTTAAAGGTTGACCCTTCGCTGATGTTTTCTGTTCTCAAGGTTCCAAATGAGAAAATCCGAGATAAAATGGTGAAATCGGTTGAGGAGAGAGTCACAAGCCTCGAGAGAGTTCTAAAAAGAGACGTTGGTTTTGATGAACTCAAAGAGTCTCTAGTGAGGGGATTCGAGGAAGTCTTTGGTATAAAACTGGTGGATGAAGCTCTTACAAGTTTCGAGGAGCAAACTGCCTCTAGGCTAATAATTGAGAAATACTCGACGACAGAATGGAACTTCAAGAGATAACGAGGAAAAGTGCAAATTATTTTTCTGTTTGCTTGCGGCGTAGCAGGAATAGCGATTGTCGGAGTTTTCTTCTTTACTCGCAGCAGAGGCTGATGAAAAATAGTTTTCTGCATTCCTTTATTGTTATGCGTCCAGATATTAGAACACAGTCTTTGGGCACGTTCTAAAACATAGAATTATGTAATTTCTTACGCTTATTATAGTGCAGTGAAAAACATGTATAAAGCAAGCTCTAAGGATTTGTTGAATGCTGGAAACAAACTTGCTGTCAGGTCGTTTTCAGCTGCCTTAATGGGTTTGACGTTGGGTTTACTTGTCATCAACTTGATGTTGTTTCTGGTTTATGCGCCGAGTAACATTATTTTGTCCTCAAACAGTTCTGTTCTTCTAAAATTTTCTTCGTACACTGAGCTTAAAAACTTCATTAACAGAAGCGGGTACTCAGGCTATTACCCCTATTATTACGTTAATGTCATAAGAGGAGGACAGGCTTTAACAGCCTTCAGTGCTCCTGAAGCCAGTTTCGACTATTCTAAAACTAACGTTCAGGTTGAAGGCGTCGACGAGGCGGACATTGTTAAGAGCGACGGCGAATATTTGTACTTAGCCTCAAACAACAAAGTTTTCATCGTTAAGGCGTATCCAGCCGACGAAGCACGGATTGTTGCTAAAATCCAGCTCAACGGAACTGTTTCAGGCTTGTTCATAAACGGTGATAGGTTGGTTGTCTTTGAGTCCTCGTATCAAGGCATCATATTCGTTCGTACACCAAGCATATTTTTCTCGCCGGATTCTATGATACACATTATGGTCTATGATGTCGCAGACCGTGGCAATCCTGTTCTTGTGAAGACTTTGTCTGCAGACGGCTGGTATTTTACGTCTAGAATGATTGGCGATTACGTCTACGTTATTGTTACGACGCCTATTATTCTTCGTGAAGGCGAAGTTAACCTACCAGTTATCATAGAAGACGGCGAAAAAGATGAGGTTGAGGCTTCAGACATTTATTACACTAATGTCACCGATTATGGCTACAGCTATACAACAGTCTTTGCCATCAATGTTGTGGATGAAAATGTTGAGCCTACTCATGAAACGTTCCTTTTAGGAACGTCTAGCTCCGTCTATGCGTCGCTTGGCAACGTCTATTTGGCTATTCCACACTACGATTACGAGACAAACGTTGAGACTACACATATCGTGAGGATCCGCATACAGGGCAGCACGATTAAAAGCGAGGCAAGCGGCGTGGTTCCTGGCCGTGTCTTAAACCAGTTTTCGATGGACGAATACGGCGAATACTTTAGGATTGCTACTACAATGAGTAATTTTAGGAGGTTCCTTGGACAAACGAGCATTGCTACTACGATGAGTGATCAAAGCAACAATGTGTATGTTTTAGACATGAACTTGACCATCGTGGGAAGACTTGAGGATCTTGCTCCTGGCGAAAGCATCTACTCAGCTAGGTTCATAGGAACAAAGTGCTACTTGGTAACCTTCAAGAAGGTTGACCCGCTGTTCGTGATTGGGCTGGACGACCCAACCTCTCCGAAGGTTCTTGGGAAACTTAAGATCCCAGGGTTCTCTGATTATCTTCATCTGTACAGCGAGAACTTGCTCATAGGTGTTGGCAAAGAAACTGTTGAGGCTGAGGAAGGAGACTTCGCTTGGTACCAAGGCGTAAAGATTGCGTTGTTCGACGTAAGCGATGTTGCTAACCCTAGGCAAATAGCAAGTTACGTGATTGGCGACAGAGGAACAGACTCGCCTGTTCTCCACGACCACAAGGCTTTCCTGTTTGACAGAGACCGCAATCTTTTGGCATTGCCAATACTGCTTGCTGAGATAGATGAAAGCCAGTATCCAGAGGGTGTTCCAGCGAACGCTTATGGCGAATATGTTTGGCAGGGACTCTACGTGTTCACGGTTACTGAGGACTTGATCAGCCTTAGGGGACGTGTAACCCACATGGACAACAACGAAGATCTTCTGAAAAGTGGGTACTACTTTGACTCCAAATATTCGGTGAAGCGTAGCCTCTATATTGAAAACATGCTTTATTCGATTTCAGATGCAAAAATTGCGATAAATGACTTAGCAAGCCTCGAGTTAGTTAATGAAGTTAAACTGTCATAAACTTCTCTTTTTATGTCCTTCTTCAACACTGGTATTCTTAACTTTTTTATGCGGAAATGAATGTTCGAAAAATTAATAAACCGTAAGCAGGAGAATATGGGGAAACACGTTTTTCTTGCGTTTATGCGAGTGTGCAGTTTCAAATGAAGCTCGACCTTATAGGACTAGGCTCCGCAATTGTTGATTTTGTTCCGAACAAGACTGGTGTTCCTTTAAGTGAAGTTGATTCTTTTTCTCCATCCGCGGGCGGAGCTGTGGCAAACGTGGTTGTTGCAGCTTCTAGGCTTGGTCTAACCACGGGTTTCGTGGGCTGCGTGGGAGACGACGAATTTGGAGCATTCATATTGCGCGACTTCATGAAAGAAGGAGTAGATGTTTCTCATCTAAAAAAGGTGAAGGGAAGAAACACCGGTATCGCTTTTTACTCAGTTGACGAGTACGGCGAAAGGCACTACGTCTTTTACCGTTTCCCAGGATACTCTGATCCAGAATCGGAACTTGCATTGGAAGATGCAGACATTGAGTATATTACATACGCCAAAGTGCTTCACGTTTCAGAGGCAATGTTTAGGCAAAATCGGACCTGTGAGACTGCATTGAAAGTTTTGAGTTCCGCGAAAGAGAAAGACGTAATGGTTTCTTATGATCCAAACATGAGGAGGACTCTTTGGAGCAGCAAGGAAAGATTTTCTGAAACTCAAAGGAAAATCATTGGTCTAACCGACATTTTTCTCTCAACTTTAAAGGAGGCTAGCCTAATAGTCGGCGAAGAAGATGGCGGAGAAATTGCGGAAAAAATACTGGCTTTAGGTCCATCGATTATTGTGCTGCGAGAAGAAAGATGCTACCGAGTTCGCACGGGAAACCAGCTGTTAACGGTTCCTATCACCAAAGTTAGGGCTGTTGACACTTCAGGGGCAGGTGACGCTTTTGACGCAGGTTTCTTAACTGGCGTGATAAAGGGGATGCCACTGGAAAAAGCGGTTCTTTTAGGTAATGCTGTTGCGTCTCTGAAAGTAATGAAGGTTGGAACAAGAACTGGTCTGCCGAGGATGGAAGAAGCCCTAGCCTATATTAGGAACAAAGGTAGGTCTATTTGAGACCTCTTACAAGTTTATTTGCTGCACAAAGGGAGATCGCTTTCTATTTTGAGGAAAAATTCCTAAATTAGCAATTACTCTCAAAGCATCTTGGACTTTATTTCTTTATTATTTTTTTAGGATTTTAAGTATTTTTTCTACTACGGCCTCTGGCGGCGTCATTAGATCGTTGCAGTGGACATCTTTTAGAAGCCCTTTTTTCTTGTAGTATTCTATCAGCAGCTGGGTTTTCTCGCGGTAGACGTTAAGTCTTTCTTTTATGACATCTGGGTTGTCGTCGTGTCTCTGGTAGAGTTCTCCCCCGCAGTTGTCGCATATGCCTTCTTTTTTAGGTTTCAACGTTAAGAGGTTGTAGATGGCTCCGCATTTTTTACACGTAACACGGTTCGACAGCCTCGTGACTATTATTTCGTCAGGCACGTTTAGGTTCAAGACAACATCGATGTTTGAAATTTTGTCTAAAGCCTCAGCTTGACTAATCGTTCGGGGAAACCCATCAAGAATGAAGCCTTTTTCGCAATCTGGCTTTTTCAGTCTCTCTTTAAGAAGTTGGATTATGATTTCGTCGGGGACAAGTTCGCCTTTGTCGCTGTATTGCTTAATTTTTTTGCCAAGTTCGGTTTGAGCCTTGATTTCGTCTCGAACCATGTCGCCTGTTGAGATGTGTGGAACGCCTAGAATCGTATTAAGCCTCGAAGCGTAAGTTCCTTTTCCAGCTCCAGGTGGACCCAACATAACAATTTTCACAAGCCAACACCACATTTCAAGTTTTAATCAAGTCTTAGGTTGCATAATAAGAGCAGAATAGCCCTTTATCTCTTTCTATAAGATTCAATTTTTTCCTTTGGCAACAAGCCTAAAATTATGATGCTGATGAGTGTTAAGCTGATTGCGAACGGAAACAAGGTTTGAATGCCATAAAGCTCAATCACTCCAGCAGCTATGATTGGGGCTACGGCGCCTATTAGGCTGAAGGGAAGCATAAAAATCGTGTATGCTAAGCCTCGTCTGTTTCGATGAGAGAACTCTGCGGCTAGCGATGTTGATGGACCCATTGTGCTTGCTCCGAAATATCCTCCAATTAGGTATGTGGCAATAAGGATCCACATTGGTCCCTGCCAAATTCCGAAGTAGACCATCATACCGACGGCGTAGGCGATGGTCATCCACCTTTTGTTTCCAGAGTACCCAGCAAGGTAGCCTCCTCCTAAAGCGCCGATGATGCCGACGGCTGAGTTAAGACCATAAAGAAGACTTGCCATGTCTTCTTTGAGTCCTCTGTTTGAGACAAGGTACGTCGTCATATATGTTCCGATGCTTTGTGCTCCTAATCCCTGTATGGTTATTGCCAAAAGAAGCAGAAAATAGGATTGACGGTGATTTTTTGCTGCGCCGGTTTCGTTCTCCAATGCGGAGTCCTCTGTTTCCGCTGATTTATTCCTAAGTAAAGAGGGGTCTTGGAGCTTAAGTAAGAAAAGGGTTGAAAGCAGAATAGGGATCGCCCAAATCAAGTATGCTGTTTGCCATCCATAACTGCCTATGACGAGCCCCAGGGTTATTGGTCCAATCGCTACGCCTGCTGTTCCGCCTGCTCCATGAATTCCAAGTGCACGGCTTCTACGTTTCGTCGGCATCAGTTCGCTTACAATTGTTAATGCAAGAGGATGATAGATGACGGATGACAACTGAATAAGGGTCAAAGGAACAACGAGAGAAACGACGTCCTCTGCGAATGTTAAGGCGAGACCTGAGAGTCCCGACATAACTAGGCATAAGGCAATCGATTTTTTGGCGTTAATCTTGTCAGCAAACAAGGCGTAAGGAAAACTGAAGGTGACTGAGACAATTAGGGGGATTGAAGCCAGGAGACCTGACTCAAAAAGGGACAACTGGAACTCGCTTATGAAAACAGGCAAAAGCGCAGTGTACATGATGGAATAAACGTGAATAAAAACGTGCGTAACAACACAAACAAAAAGCGTCCAGTCAACATTTCCGCGGGCGGCAGCCATACACATGACCAGCAGTGAGCTAATTTGGATGATAAAATCAACTTAACCATATTAAACTTTGGTGCACATAACAAGCACAGACCTTGTTGGCGAAAGCTCAATAGCAATGAACCGTATATTTCTATTTTAGGAAGCCTAATTTGTTAGTAAGATTCTTAGACAAAATGGTCTGTTTGATCAATGTGAGATACTTCAAAATTAAACCATAATTAATGGTGTTGTAGAAAGGTGAAGAATGAACTTGAAATGGAATTCACGGCAGTTTGGAGTGTGATATTTGTCGTGTTAAACCTAGCCTTCTCATATTTAGAGTTTGGAGTTATAGAGAAATTCTACTGCCTTATAGTTTCACTTGGACTCCTAAGGCTATATTATTATAATAAAGAAAAGAAAGAAGAGGATAAAACTTAGAAACATAGCAACCGACATTCTAGTAACAGCGTAACTGAACCTAACCAATACAATTCGTTATGAACAATTTACGCATAAAGAACGCATCAAACAGATGAAGCTAAATATAAGAGATCGTGTTCTGTGACCGTTACAGATAGTCAAGAAAGCTGCCCCGAGTATATATAGCCTCCCTCCCCCTCATCATCAGGGAATCATAAGCTGAAAGGTCTTTTTTGAAGGGCGGCTCAAAAGCTTGGTACTTCATCATGTTGCTCTATTTTCTGATGAGACAGATTAGATCATCGCCACCCCATCCTATCATCAACAAAATGAAATATTAATAAATTTAGCTAATTTCGCTGTTACGCGAGGAGAACTGCTCCACTAGGTTCAAATTTAGCTTTAACCACGTAACCTGAACAATGCGAAAGTTTTTCCGCAAACTCCTCTATGTCCTTCATGTACGGCATAGCGTTTTTCGGCAACCGGTTTTGGCTTTGCCCAACCCACTCGTAGGCTTTCACCTCAATATAGTTCGGCTGAGCCTTCTTCACGAGCTCCGCATATTCCTCGTGGTTCCCCATGTTCCAACCCTTAATCATTGTAAGTCTAAGAACCTTTCGGGTGTTCAAGCTCGGAAGCAACTCCAATGTCCTGTTAAGCTTTTCCCAAGCGTCCTTTACAAGCGGCTTAACGATAGACAAGTACGTTTTCCTGTTTGGAGCTGAGACGCTTACGTAGAGCTGAAATGGCAAAGGCGACAATCTTTCAAGGGCTTCGGGCACCGTCCCGTTTGTCACAAGAAACGTTATCATGCCTCTTTTTTCAGCCTCTCTTATGAGCTCCGAAGCCAGCGGATAAAGGGTAGGTTCACCAGTCAAGCTCATAGTCATCATCGTCGGCTTCAAGGCTTCCTCAAACTTTTTCCTATCCGCCTTCGGATTTCCCTTCCAACCTGTCAAAAGCAGCCGTCTTTTTTCTATTGCCTGCTCAACAATCTGCGCTGGCTCGTCAAACTCCTCAACAGTTAAAGGAAACTCCTTCCAGTTCAACCCAGGTTTATCGTGCGAGTGAAGCCTCCAACAATAGAGACAGTGACAATTACAGCCAAGATACGACGTCATCATCATGCACCTGTGGCTTTGAACAGGCGGATACCACAGCTCCTTATAGCAAACCCTATTATGACGGAGACTTTCCTTCGTCCACTGACAAACCTTTACCGCGCTGTGAAAATGGTCGCCTAAAAGCCTGTAGCCTTGCCTAAAATATGTTTTGTGTATTTCAGCCATCGACGAGGGTTCCACGCCCAAATTGTTCACCGAGCCTAAAGCCTCAATTTCCATAGAAGCAGTAGAAAAAAGACAACGCAACAATATAAAATAATTGCCGGACCCCTCAGTCGCCATCTAACGAAACCATAATCCTTATTTTTTACACTGAGGTAACCTTTACAAACCCTCCTGCCAGAGCGTAAAAAGATTGGACGACACATCTGAGCAACGGAAACAAGGCCAGAACAACTTAAAAACGGGAAAAATCGACCCGAAATTCAAGTACGAAATCATGCGTATGCCTGGCTCTGAAAAAGTCCATCTTTGTTTCCAATGTGGAACGTGCACAGCTGACTGCGTGATTGCAAGGTTCACCGATTTTTATAGGCCCAGAAAAATTGCACGCACCATACAATTAGGATTAAAAGAGAGGCTTATAGGAAATGAGGCTTTGTGGCTTTGCACTACATGCCACACCTGTATTGACCACTGCCCACAAGGCGTAGAGGTATCAAGCATCATCCGAGCTCTAAGAAACATTTCAGTGAAAAACTTGGGCGCAATGCCATCAATCTACAAAATCTTCGCATCAAACATTCTAAAGTCCGGATACGTATACTTAATGCCCGAGTCTAGACTGAAAAAACGTGAAGAACAAGGGCTGCCGCCGTTGCCTAAGCCAAACCTGAATGATGTTGCCAAGCTCTTTCATGCAACAGGCTTCAATGAAACGCTTGAAAAAGCAAAGACCATGGAAAATGCAAAAGCTGAAGGTGCAAATTAGGATGGCAGAAACAAAGTTCCTTTTCTTCCTAGGCTGCCTTATTCCATATAGGCTTCCAAGCTACGAAGTCTCAGCGAGAAAAGTCCTAGGAAAACTAGGCGTGGATCTTGTTGAAATGCCCGAATTCAATTGTTGCGGGTTTCCCGTTGCCCCTGTAGATTATGAATTGGCGCTTTCATTGGCAGCTCGAAACCTGTGTTTGGCGGAGCAGCAAAACATGACTGTTATGACATTGTGTAATGGTTGCTTCGGGACCTTAAACGAAGCTAACAAGGTTCTTAAAAAAGACAAGATGTTAAGGGACAAAATTAACAGCAACCTGCA
Source organism: Candidatus Bathyarchaeota archaeon (assembly GCA_018397065.1). GTDB lineage: Archaea > Thermoproteota > Bathyarchaeia > Bathyarchaeales > DTEX01 > JAGTRI01. Next base: position 20,080 of record JAGTRI010000016.1, on the reverse strand, counting down.
ACAAATAGGTATGGAGTTCAAAGGAACAAGCAACATCAAACACTTGGTCCACATCCTAACCGAAGACGTCGGCTTGGAAAAACTGAAAGAATTCGTTAAGAGTCCATTAACAGGGCTTCGAGTAGCACAACACACTGGCTGTCACCTGTTGCGTCCATCTAAAAACATAGGGCATTCGGACAACCCGGAAGATCCCATTATCTTAAAAAAACTAATAAGCGTAACAGGCGCCGAATGTTTGGACTACGAGGATGAAACAGAATGCTGCGGCAACACAGTAATAGGCGTCAACGAGGAAATTCCTTTCAAAATCTCAAAAGAAAAACTTGAACATGTCAAAGCCTCGGGAGCCCAGGCGTTAGTGACGGTTTGTCCTTCTTGTCACATGATGTACGACTTCAACCAGCCGAGAATAGAAAAAGCATTCAACGTGTCGTTTAACCTGCCCGTTTTACACTACACGCAGCTGTTGGGCTTAGCCATGGGCTTCAAGCCAGAGGAGCTAATGCTTAGCGAAAACAGAGTAAAGCCAACTTTCCTCTTATGATAAACATCGGAAAACTGGGTAATTTGCTATTTCGTTATGTTTTTTGAGCTTCCGTGCGTGTTGAAATTTTTTTCTTTATATAGGCTCTGTGGAATCAATGTGGAATTGTGTATTTGTTTATTTAAATTGGTTGGCTTTTCTTTTTGGACTTAAGACTGCTCATTGTGGGTTAGGAACCTTTTTTAAGAGTATTTGCTGATAACTGCATATTATTACGTTGAAATGGAGCAAATGCAGAATGAATGTTATTGTCATAATTCTTGACAGTTTCCGGCAGGACCACGTGAGCTTCTACAACCAAAAGAAACCTGTTTTTGAAGGTGTAAAGCCTTGTGAAACGCCGAACCTTGACAGGTTTGCGAAGGAAAGCGTCGTTTTTGAAAACGCCTACCCAAGCGGGTTGCCGACAATCCCTGTTAGAACCGAGATTATGACAGGCCAAGACACGCTTCCCTTTAAGCCTTGGGAGTCTCTTTCGTCGCATGAGGTAACCGTGGCTGACATACTTAGGCGTGAGGGATACATTTGCGGCATGGTATCGGACAACTATCATTACTGGCCGCCTGGAAGAAACTTCCATAAGAGCTTCCACGCTTACCGTTGGGTTCGCGGACAAGAATATGATCCGTACACTTCGCATCCGTCTCGCAGAAACATAGATGACTACGTGAACGAACACTATCCCGAAGTCTGGAGAAAACGAGTTCACCAGTTTCTGTCTAACACCGACGATTTCGCAAACGAGGAAGACTGGTTTCCAGCAAAAGTTGTAGAAGAGGCCGTTAACTGGCTGAAGGCAAACAGGGTTCACAAAAAAGTTTTCCTGCGGCTTGACTGTTTTGACCCGCATGAGCCTTGGGATCCACAGAGACGGTTCGACACATACACTGACCCAGACTACAAAGGCAAAAGGCTCATACTTCCAATGGGAGGAAAGGCCTCTGACTGGGCAACTGAAGACGAAATCCGCCACATTCGAGGGCTTTACGCAGGCGAAGCGGCTTTTGTTGACAACTGCCTTGGAAAACTGTTTGAAAAACTTAACGACCTCGGATACTACGACGACTCGGTCATAGTTTTAACAGCAGATCACGGTCACCCGTTGGCTGATCACGGCAAATTTCTAAAAGGATGCGACCGACTTTACAATGATCTCTTGAAGATTTCGTTCATGGTTCGGTTGCCAGGTGGAGAAAAGGCGCGAAGGTCAAAGGCGATTGTTCAGTTTCCAGATGTTTTACCCACGATTCTTGACTTTTTAGGGCTGGGAAATAATACCCACTCGATGCATGGAAAAAGTTTTCTGCCGGTTCTTAACGCAGAGACGGGTACGCATAGAAAAGCCGTAATAATTGGATATTTCGAAGGCCTAGATCGTTGCATAAGAGACAAAAAGTGGAGCTACATTCAACGTCCTGAAAGTGAACCTGACGAACTCTATAATCTAGAAGCTGATCCAAAAGAAAAAGTGAACCTCATTGACAAAAACCCCGAAGAAGCTCAACGACTATCAACCCTCTTCGGTCAGCAGTATCGACGTGTATCGTCTAAGGCCATAAAAGGCATACAGGGACTGTATGAACTAGCCTCCAGCGCACTAGAATAAAGCGTTTAACCAAAATGCCTTGAAAATCATGATAAATAGCTGCAGCACCTATTCTATGTACAATGTTTAATGCGAGAGAATCAAATGATTGGACAAAAACAGTTAAGACTCAGGTCTATTGTCCCGATCTTTACAGCTGGCATATTCGTTTTTTTGTTGTATATTTACTTTCTTGTTCCATTCAACGATTTGGTTCAAACTTTTCAACAGGTCAATCCGTTCTACATTTTTCTCGCGTTAGCTGTACTTTTTCTCGCCCACGGCTTCTATGCGTTCACGTGGCAAAAACTCCTTGAGATGCTTTCAGTAAAAGCATCTTTCACGAAAGCATTTCAGTATACTTGGGTAGCAAACTTTGTCGACATACTTGTTCCAGCGGAATCTGTTAGCGGCGACTTTTTACGAATTTACCTGTTGTCAAAGGAGAAAAGTGGGGATGCTGGAAAGATAGCGGCGTCGGTTCTGTGCCACCGTATATTAGTTACAATCATATCTGTACTAGGGCTACTAATCAGCACAATGTATTTCATGATTTACAACAATCCCCCAACTTTGGTCCTGCAAATCATAGTGGCAATAGCAGTCTTGAACGCAGTTGTGCTTGGTTTAGTTATATATGTAAGCATAAAAAAAGAAGCTGCCGAGAAAATAGTCAACTGGACAATTAAGGCGCTTGTGCACATCACACGTGGACGCTGGAAATTTGAGCACCTAAAAGAGTCAGCCACTAAAACAATGAACAAGTTCTATGAAGGAATCACTGTCTTCCGTCAGAACCCAAAAGGCCTCATTGTACCCGTTTTTTCATCCATCATCGCTGTGATACTTGACATCCTGATTATGGCATTAGTTTTTCTCTCTATAGGACCAATGGAAGCCATGATTTCACTAAGCGCCCTCATCATTGTCTACTCCTCAAGCGCCATCGTCCACTACATACCGATCGTTTCAGGCGAGCTAGGAACAATGGAAATCTTCTTGACAACAATGTTCACCCTGCTTGGAAACCAGCAAGCCATCGCAATCTACACGGCAGCAACAGTCCTCATCCGAATCCTCACTCTATGGGTTAGACTGTTCGTAGGCGGCATAATCGTACAAATAATGGGAATAAAAAGCCTAACAACAAAAAATATTACATAAAACCCAGAAAATGACCTAATTACCACAAACCTAAAAATTTGTAGTGGACCGGGGGGGATTTGAACCCCCGACCTCCGCCGTGCGAGGGCGGCATTCATCCAGACTGAACTACCGGCCCAGTTTGATGCTTCCTTTATCCTCAGGTTCTATGAATGGTTTTGAGCATGATTTAACCTTTATGCGATGTTGTAGGCGCATGCTCGGACAACGAAAAACATATATTTGCTTCTTTATTTCTGAAAAGAATGTCGGGCGGTAGCTCAGCTTGGCAGAGCTTCCGAACCAGCCTAATAGAATTGGCTGATGGAGACGCTGTAGATGTCCACCTTGCGGTGGATGTTGCTCAGCTGCCGAGCGTACAGAAACCGGACCGTCGCAGGAGAACCATGGCTAGCCCATGGTTCGGCGAATTCAAAATAGGAAAGCCGCGAATGGTTTCCTATGAAAGTCCCGCCCGCCCGACCACATTCTTAAGAATTTAATTGCTTTGGGATTTGCTGGTTTTTATTCCAGGAAATTTGCTTATGGCCTTTACCAGTGGCGGAACGAGAATTGCGAAGATTATGGTGTTCGTGAAAGTGTGAATTATAGGCGGGTACGGCATATACAGAGGTATAAACGTAAGGTAAATTGCCTCCCAAACTGAAGCGTAAAATATTGGGTACGCTAGATAGAAGCCGACGCTTCCAAGCACATCGTAAATGAAGGTTAACACGAACCCCCAAAAGGCCATCTCAGCCACAAACCTAGCGTTAATCTTCATTAGATTGTAACGTTTTCCCAAAACTCCACCAACAACACCATAAACCGCCCCAAGCAAAACCATTACAAGCAAAAGAACAGGCGAAATTGTAAACAAAAACGCAGCAGGATGCGCAAAAGGATAAGGCACCAACATATAAATAAAAAGGGTTAAAGCACCATTCAACGCTCCAACAACCCAACCGAACATCAATCCACTTACAAAAATCAAAACAGTCATAAACTCAAAAACCCCCGGCAGCGAAGACAACGCCAAACCCCTACCATAACCCGCAACAAAACAAACTGCTGAGAAAACTGAAATTAACGCCAAATCCTTTGCCTTTAAATGCATATTAGGTTGGATAATCCATCCAATATAAAAATTTTTCTATTTAATATCTGTAAATCATAAGAATTTCGTCCATCTTTTTGTTGAAAGGTATTTATTTTTCCTTGATGTTGAATTTTTCAAACGTGAGGGATTAGACATCGAGACTCCTGAACAAAAGATTACGCGGTTAAATGGCGAGCTTTCCGCTTTGAGATCTGAAAGAGACAAGTATAATGAAGAGGCAAAGATGTGGGCTGATAAGCGCGACAAGCTCCACGAGGAAATTAGAAGGATAAGGCAAGAGGCAAATTGCTTCAAAGTTAAACGAGACAGCCTACATAATGAGATAAAATTTCTTAAAACAATTAAAGAAGGACGCCTAAAAAAACGTTCAGAAATTTTAGAGATACTCAAAAGTAAAAGACAGAAAATCAAGGAAATGCTGTCAGCCAAGACTGGTCGCAGCTCAAAATCGTTGGAAGAAGAAATCGCAAGAATCGACTGGAAAATCCAAACAGAACCAAATTCATTGGAAGAAGAAAAAAAACTAGTTGAACAAGTAAAAACCTTAGAGGCGCAATTACAAGCGCACAGACAAATTGAACACACAAAAATTGAGGTTGATAAACTAAAAAGGGAATCCCAGACGTTAAAAGATGAAATTCAGGCAGACTCAAATAAAATTCATGAACTGGCTGAAATAAGCCAAAAATTCCACGAAAGAATGTTGGAAGAACTTGAAAAGGCAAAGGCTCTTCAAACCGAGGCGGACGAGATACATCGCAAGTACGTTGAAACAAGAGAAAAGGCGAATGCAGTCCACCTAAAATGTGTGGAAATATCCGAACAGATAAAGAATCTTCGCGCCGTTATCAAGCAAAAAGAAGAAGAGGAAACAAAAAAGCAGCAGCTAGACCTTAAGAAAAAAATCGAGAACTATGCTTTGGAAAAACTGAAAAAAGGCAAGAAACTCAGTTTCGACGAGTTCAAAATCTTGGCTGAACAAGGAAAAATCTAAACTTTTCCAAAATGGATGAACATTGCTTTTTCTAAGCTACCATTTGTTTAGCTTAGATAGATACACGGGTCTATAACATTTATTGGGAAGAATTGCATAATTCATAGATGAACCTATGTGGGAAAAGGTTAATGGCTGATCCTGAAGAGCCGAAGGCTGAACGACTTCTCATTCTCTGCGTTGACCGAGATAATGACATAGGTAGAAAAACCAATACTCCAACGCCTATAGTTGGCAGAAGAGACAACCTTGACTCAGCATTGAAGCTTATTCTCGCCGACCCTGAAGAGGCTGACGCCAACACGATGTTTGAGGCTCTTAGGATATATGATAATCTTCAGCAAGATCGAACAACAAACGACATTTACGAAATTGCGACAATAGCAGGCTCAGAACTTGGAGGAGTCTCTGCAGATCGCAAGCTAGTCTCTGAGCTCACGGATGTTCTGAAAAGATTCAAAGCAGACGGCTTAATTCTTGTCACCGACGGCTTTTCAGATGAGGACATAATACCACTAGTCCAGTCGAGAGTCCCGGTTACTTCCGTACGGAGAGTAGTAGTAAAGCACAGCGAGTCAATTGAAGAAACAGCAGCAATCTTCTCGCGATACTGGAAGATGATCATGGAAGACCCGCGATACTCAAGAATCGTGCTTGGACTACCAGGCATCCTATTGATAACTTTTGGCATACTGGTTTACCTTGGCACATTTATCAGGTTCGACATATACACTTGGACAGCGATTGTTGGACTAATCATAATAGGAGGATACCTTCTCGAAAAAGGATATGGACTTGACCGAAAAATTTCAGCTGTATTCTCGCGACCATATCATTACACAATCTCAGGTCTTGTCACAAACTTCTCATTGGTAACAGGATTTCTTTTAGCAGGCATCGGCCTTTACCAAGCATGGACTTACATTGGAGCCAATTTCAATTTTGATATTCAGTTCCCAATGAACATGAGCCGCTTTATGGAAATCTTGCCTCAGATATCTGGGTGGCTGATTGAAAAATCCTCAACCTTAGTCATAGTCGGTATCTGCGTGTCTTTAGCTGGCAGATCGGTTGGTTACCTCTTAGATCGTGATTCACGGTTCTGGCGAACCGCAGCTCTAGTGATTGTTGCCGCTTGGTCATGGACAATCCTAAATGAGGCATCTCTCGTTATTCTCAATCCATCTTGGCCAACAAGTGGACTTATTGTCTCAACAATTGTGGGAATAATCGTTATAGTCGCTGCTGGTCTCAGCACCCATTTCCTCAGCCGAAGATTTCAGCACATACTTAAAGACAAGTTAGAGGAAGAAAAAGAACCGGGAAAGAAATGTGAAAAATAGTTTATGCAAAAAAGATGTTTAAAAAATAAGTAATAACTCATTGCTTGACTGGATACGCAGAATTACGAGAAATCAGAAAAAATTAAGTTCACCATTTATATTAGTCATACATTCTGTAAATATTCATGCTTAATTGTTAGCGTATGTTGCACAGAGAGCCGGAGAAGTATTATGTTAAAGAGCCTTCTTTCGATGATAGGCGTATACCGGATTTACGAGAAATGGCTATTGAACCAAGTCAAAGGCAAGCCTATGCCGGAACATATAGCTATCATTTTAGATGGAAACCGAAGATGGGCGCAGAATCATTCGATGAACCCGCATAAAGGACATTTCTATGGAGCTGATAAAACTGAAAATGTCTTAAGATGGTGCTTAGACTTAGGAGTTAAAACAATTACTTTATACGCGTTTTCAACAGAAAATTTCAAGCGACCGCCAGAAGAAGTTAAGGAAATTATGAGTCTTTTCGATGAGAAACTTCAAAAAGTTCTTAATGACGACAACATTCATAAGCACCAAGTTCGAGTGAAGGCCATTGGAAGGCTTAATCTTCTGCCTGAAAATCTTCAGGAGCTTGTTAAGAAGGTTGAGGATGCCACTAAAGACTATAATAGCCACTTTCTGAATATAGCCATGGCTTATGGGGGAAGAGCAGAAATTGTGGATGCCGCAAGGGAAATTGCACAAAAAATCATTAGTGGAACAATTTTGCCTAACGAAATAGATGAGGAAACTTTTGAAAAACACCTTTACACGGCACATTTACCTAAGCAAGATCCCGACCTCATCATTCGAACCTCAGGAGAAGAGAGGCTAAGCGGATTTCTTTTGTACCAGTCTGCTTACAGTGAACTTTGCTTTCTCGACGTTTTTTGGCCTGAATTTAGGCGAATTGATCTTTTAAGAGCTATCAGAATTTTTCAAAAAAGGAAGAGACGGTTTGGCACGTAAAATTATTTGATGACTTCATATATGCAGCCTGTTGGTATGTGTTTCACATGAACATTTGGAAACTGTTTCTGTAGGTAAAGGGAAAGTGTCTTCGTCCCAGGCTCTTCCGATGTAGAATGGTTAACAATCAACATTGGCACGTCAGAATCGAGAGACCACTGCCCAGATTCCCAAAGTCTTGTTCCATCATCAGTAACCAAAAGGACGTTTGCACCTAAATTTTTCATCTTACGGTAATCCACAATGGCGCCAGTGCCGATGGCTATCCGAGAAACTCTTTTTCTCCTGTCGCCAATGACTTGAATAACTTCTTGTCCAAGAGGTTTCAAGCGGTTAAGGATTTCTTGAGCCAGCTTTTCAACTGTTGTCTCCTTAACCTCGTGGACTTCATAGAATCTTTCTGTTGCCACAGGTTTCCTCGTAAAACCTAACCAGTTTGCCCAAGCGCCGTGTATGCCTATTTCAGGGTAATCGTCCCAAAAGTCATGGCATCTGTAGACAACAATTCCCGTTCTTTGAAGCCATTCGTGCTTCTTTATCCACACATCGTTTTTACTCAATGTTATTCCCAAAAACCCTCGTAAATGGTTGTCGACGGAAGGGGTTCCGCCGTTAATTCTTCCTTCATTATCAACTGTCACTGCATAAAGAGGTTCATGTGTGACAAACAAATTGTAATCGGATTCAAGTGCTTTTTTAAGGTTCACAAACGTAGGCATCCACGAAACCGCTATTCCCTTAATATCAGTATTTGGGTCGCCGACGAGAAACGTGTCAACTGTTTTTTCCCAGTTTACCCAGCTTCCAACTTCTTGCATGTGCTTATGTAATTCCCAAGCTTTCATGGCCTGTCTCCTTGCCTCTTAGGCTCTTTTCTTTGCGCTTATTATCGAGATTACGTCTCTGTCACGAAGTTCGTAGTCTTCTCCACGGTTAATTCTACTTTTCGCGTCAATCGCATGAATGAAGGTTTCTCCAAGTTCTGTATGTATCATGTACGCTAGTTCACGTGCAGTCGTTCCCTTTGGAACCAGCCTTGCGTCAGGTAAAACCCTCCCGTTGTGGTCTGAAAGTTTCTCGACATCTTCAACTGTATAGACGACAATCATTTTTAATAAATTAAAAAACGCTGTGTTGATGGCTTCTTGGACTCCTGTTGTTCCATGCTTGAGGATTTTTTCACGAATGACTTCTAAGGCTCTTTTCTGTTTTTCAGTGATAGTTGTTGATTCTAGAACTTGGAAATCTTTGTCTCCAGGCAAGTACGTTATCAGTCCTTTTTCAGACGCTCTTCTTAAAGCAAGCTCAGCTTCGGCGCAACAGGGAATCACGGTGTATCCTGTTTCCTTCAGCCTTTTCACGTTATCTTCAGCTGGGGGTACGTCAATCTTGTTTGCTACTATAAGCATAGGTTTTGAGATTGTTCTTAAGGTGTCGACGAACATGTAAAATTCGTCGTCAGTCCAAGTCGTAGGCTTGTCAGCATTTAACCCAGTTTTCCTCAGAGCCTCCAAAATGTGTTTGCGGTTTATCGAAAGCCCACTTAGCCTTTCCTCAAGAAGAGTGTATAAATCTGTTTTCGAAGATTCCACAGTTCTGGCAATTCTAAGCCAGTCTCGTTTGAGAATCTGGACAAGCCACATTGTAATTTCCTTTTCTAGAAACCTAACGTCCTCTAGAGGGTCGTGCATTCCAGGCGCTACCAGTCGCCCTTCAAGGTCTGTTGAACCAGAAGCATCTACAATGTGGATGAGCGCGTCGGCTTTTCGTATCTCGTCGAGAAACTGGTTTCCTAACCCTCTTCCCTGCCAAGCATCAGGCACCAGACCAGCAGTGTCAACAAGTTCAACGGGAATCAGCCTTACACCGCCAATGCATAAAGAGTTTACAGGCGTATCTTTTACGTTAAGGTCCTTGCAGACACATTGTGTTCTTAAGTATCCTATTCCCCGGTTTGGTTTGATTGTTGTAAACGGGTAGTTAGCTATCTCAACTGTGGCAAGAGTTGCTGCGCTGAAAAAAGTCGATTTGCCCACATTTGGTTTTCCAACAATTCCAACTAAAAATGTGATCGCATATCACCCTCTGAAGTGGGTTTAATCTTGTAAATCAATATGCACTCAACTATAAAATGGCATCGTACTCGTTTCATCAAAAAATACAATTTAAACATAATAAAAGAAAAACATTAGAAAATCAGGATTTTATCGGCAACGTCTTTTCTCTTTTCATTATTTCCCTAGCTACGATGACTCCACTTGCGCTTGCTTGTATTAGTCCTCGAGTAACCCCGGCACCATCGCCGATCGTGAAAAGGTTGTGGATTTGGGTTTCCAAGCTTTCGTTAAGTTCTAGCCTAGATGAATAGAATTTGACCTCAACGCCGTAAAGCAAGGTGTGTTTACTCGATATACCTGGTGCTACTTTGTCTAAGGCGTCAAGCATCTCGCGGATATCCGTTAAGTAACGATAAGGCAAAACGAAACTAAGGTCTCCAGGAACCGCTGTTTTTAAGGTCGGTTTCACAACGCTTCTGGCTATGCGTTCCTCAGTTGATCTTCTACCTGAGTCTAAGTCGCCGAGTCTCTGAATTACGACGCATCCTGAAAGCAGGTTAGCTAAACGTGCAATGTATTCGCCGTAGGCAATGGGTTCTCTGAAGGGATAGGTGAATGCCGTACTAACTAAGATAGCGAAGTTTGTATTTTCAGTTTTTCTTTCAGCGTAGCTTTGTCCGTTGACGCTGATTATTCCGCCATATGATTCGGTGATTACCTCGCCGTAGGGCGCAACACAGAAGGTTCTAACCTGATCGTCAAAAGCCCTTGAGTAATAGATGAATTTGGGTTCATAAAGAACTTTGGTAAGCCTTTCCATAACAGACGCAAGTGTTTCAACCCTAACTCCGACATCCACGGGATTGTTTAGTGTCTTCAGACCTAATGCTTGAGCTTCACATTTCAACCATTCTGCACCCACGCGTCCAGGCGCGGCAATAACATATTTTGCAAACAATTTTTCGCCACTTACAGTTTCAACGCCTTCAGCCTTCATGTCCTTTACCAGAAGGCTTTTCACCTGAGTTCTTGTCTTTACTTCCACCTTGTTGTTGAGTTCTTTGCGCATTTTTTGCAGTATCTCAGCGCATTTGTCTGTTCCAAGATGTCTGATTTTCTGGCGTATCAGCTTCAACCCGGCGAGAGCTGCTTCTCTTTCTATTTTTTCAACTTCGTCTTGGTCTTCTCCATAAACGATTGGCGAGTTGCTATATTTCGTATATGTCTTGTCGACGTAATCCAGCAGATTTTCTAGTGCTTGTTGCCCAATGTATTCGTCCAGCCAACCACCTACAGATGTGGAAAGTGTTAGTTTGCCATCGCTGAAGGCTCCTGCACCTCCCCAACCTGAAAGAAGCATGCATGGATCGCAGTTAACGCAGCCTAAGCCTCTGCTCGCAGGACATTTACGTTTATCTATGTCTGGTCCTTGGTCAAGCATAAGAATGTTAAGATTTGTGTTTTTTGCTAGCTCGAGCGCAGCAAAGATGCCTGCTGGACCGGCACCAACAATTATTACATCGTAAGCCAAAACCGATCCTTCCCAGAGTAGATACAGTGGCTAAAATATATGCTTTATTGTCAATCGAACGGTACGTGTTTACATTTATGCTTGTTTGTCAACAAACATCTAATATGATATAAAAAACGTAATATACTGGCGTAAAATATTCCATGACTGTGCATAAGAATGAGGGAAAACAGCTCAGGAATCATTGTTTACAGGAAAGAAAACAACCAAAGGCTGTATTTACTTTTGCATTACCAGTATAAAGGCGACTATTGGGATTTTCCACGTGGTAACATCAGAGAAGGCGAAACACCCATCGAAACAGCCTTGCGAGAAACCGAGGAAGAAACAGGGCTTTCACCCAAAGACCTAAGAATTATTGAAGGTTTTAAAGAACACTCCAAATGGTTTTACAGCCTCAATGGACAGACAGTTTTCAAGACCGTTACCTACTTTCTCGCAGAAACTGGAAATGCGGATGTGAAAGTTTCAGAGGAACACGTAGGCGCACGGTGGGTTAGTTATTCAGAAGCTTTGAATCTTCTTAAATATAAAAACTCGAAGAGGATGCTACAGAAGGCTGAAAGCTTTTTGAAAGCGCTTGAAAGCCTATCGCGATGAATTAGGCAAACCTGTTTCGCTCTTTTCTGTGAGCTTACTTCCAATCTAGCAGCCTTTTTTCACCTTCGATTTTCTTAATTTCTGTGATGTCTTGGGTTACTTCCAAACAACCTAAGTATGCGCCGTTTTTGTCTCTAACTGCGAAGTATCGGATGAGCACCAGCTTGCCCTTAAGGTTTATCCAGAACTCCGCTACATCTCTACTACCTTTTTTGAACGATTCCAGTATCTGGTTCACGACGTGAACACTTTTTTCAGGATGGCATTGTTGAACCTTCCGTCCTATGATGGCTTTGGTCCTTACAAATATTCTATCCTTGCCTTGGCTGAAATAACGCACAGTGTCATCTTTATCAACGAACGTGACGTCAATGGGCAACGTGTTAAGCACTGATTCAAGCTCTTCTTCCGTGAACGACCCTGTTTCTAATGAAATAGCAGCTGTTGGAATTGTCTGCACAAAGGATGGTGCCGTAATTTTTTCAACAACGAATTCCGCAGGTTCAGGAGTAAAACAACAATAGCCTATTTCGTCGAACTGCTTTCTAATTTCAACCCATTCAAGTGACCCGATGACCCTCATCGCTGTTGGAAACAGAATATTATTCTCCTTATAAAAGTGGCTGGAAAGCATCTCGCTTAAGGCAACAGCGGACTTCCCAAGATTTGATGTGAAACTCTGAAAATCCATCTTGCTTCGCGTCTCAAAAGTTGAGAAAAGTTCTTTTTCAATCTGCCTAATCTTGTCATGCTCCATCCACATAATCGCGGGCGGCTGAGTTACACTGTGTTTCTCCAAGTGTGGAAAAAGAACGTTTTCTTCACGAAGATAGTGGCTTTCAGACTCTCTAAGATGTTCTAATATATTGCCTAAACGTTCCACATCATCTTTTGAAGTCGCTAAACCCTCAGCTTCCTTAACCTTTCCAACGACTTCTTTAAGGGTTCCAGCAAATTCCAAGAGAATCTTATGTTCCTCCATAAGTATGTTAACAGGGTGACCTTTTGGAGCTGAAGTTTCCTCTTTTTCGATAGATTCTTTGAACAATGCAAGGTGAACTTCGCACAGTCTATGAATTTCCTCACGTGGCATACCCTCATTTACGAGTTCTTCTTCTATGCGGGCAATCTCGTCTGATGAGACTTTGCCAAAAAGTTCTTTGAATTTAGCCTTTGCTTTTTCCAAGTCTGCGCCTTCATGTAGGCTTCGAATCAAGTTTTTTAATGCTTCCTTCTTTTCTACTTGCACAAAAATTCCTCCGCACTCATTTATTATAGACCTTGCTTTTAATCTTGTTTTATAAGTGTTGGACGGCCTAAATAAATGTTAACAATGTTATATTTTGAGTTTATTTACAGTTCAACCACACCTTCAAAGGCTTTCTCAGCAGGACCCGTCATCAAAATGTTTTTGTCTTTAAGTTGTATTTTGAGGTCGCCACCCAGCAAGTGAACGGTACATGGGCTATCAACTTTTCCAAGAAGGTTTGCAGCTGCCACACTTGCACAGGCTCCCGTTCCGCACGCCATTGTCTCTCCTACTCCCCGTTCCCAAACACGCATCTTAAGCTCTTTTCGGTTCAAATACTGCACAAACTCAACGTTTATTCTCGCTGGAAACATTTTGTGGGTTTCAATTTTTGGACCATAGGTTCCAACTGGGAAACTGTTAACGTCTTCGACGAATATTATGCAGTGCGGGTTCCCAACTGAAACGCAGGTTACTTTGAAACTAGCATCATCAACGTTAAGGTCTTCGTTTACGCAAGTTCCGTCTCCAACAACGGGAATCCTCGGCTTATCAAACACAGGTTCACCCATGTCAACCATAACCTGGGAAACTTTGCCTTTATCAGTTTCCACCCAAACCGTTTTTACTCCAGCAAGAGTTTCGATTTTTATCTCCTTCTTTTTAGCTACTCCCTTTTCGTAACAGTATTTAGCAAAGCATCTTATGCCGTTTCCAGAGGTTTCAGCCTCAGTTCCGTCAGCGTTGAAAATCCTCATCTTTACATCCGCAACCTCTGAATTGCACAAAATAAGCGAGCCGTCTGCACCGATTGAAAAGTATCGTTTGCACAGTTTTTCCGTGATTTTGCCAAGATCCTTTTCTGGCAGTTGTCCATTGCGATTGTCTATGACAATGAAGTCGTTACCAAGGCCATGCATCTTCCAGAAACTTATTCTATCCAAGCGAATCACTCATCCAAATTGTCGTGAACCAAATTAACTATTTTTCGGTTCCACCTTCTTTACGGATAATCTCCGGCATGAAAAGTACCGTTATTTTTGCCTTAACAGAACTTTTACGCCAAAAGATGCGAGATTAATGCGCTCATTGACCTCTTTACCAGTTGAAAGGTCTTTGAATTTTTCTCCACTACATTTCACGCTTATTGAGTTCTGCGTATGGTTCAATGCGAAAACAACGCTACTGTCTGAGTTTATTCTTTCCGTCGCTTCAAACCCCTCTGCACATGGCAAAACGGGTTTTATGCTGCCTTTCTTTGTAAGCCAATCAACTAAATCTTCATAGAAACTCTTTTCAGCGAAGGTTCCAACGTAAACAGCCACGCCCTTTCCAAACTTGTTCATGGATGCGCAGGCTTTACTTTTGTACGATCCAGTCTGATAGTAAGCAAGCGCGTTTGCATCTTTAAGCACAAGATGTTCAGCCCAGTTTCTGCCCGCATGAACGTTTTGAACAGTGAGTTCCGTGCCAACTGTTTCCAGGTTAACCCTTTCGCTGCCTGGTAACCCAGTGTATTCCTCTATTTCTATTCCGAAAACGTCGGAGAGGCAGCCGGGCAGCGTGTCTTCAATTATTACATTGTTCCAGTTCTTCGCACCTGTCCTAGGCGTGGCAATAAGGATTCCGCCTTTCTCAACGTAGGATCTTAAGTTTTTCTCAACCCTCTTGTCCATCAACATCAGGGACGGAACAAACACGGCTTTGTAGTGTTCAACGTTTTCGAAGGTTGGCTCAACAAAGTCAACCATCACGTTTCTTGAGTAAAGAGCGCCATAACAATCTAAGGTTGGCCCCCAAGACGACTCGCCATAATAGTTTTTGTCTCCACGGGGAACCTCCATGTCCCAAGCCCAAATGTTATCATAAACAAGCGTTATTGCAACCTGCGGCTTAACAATTGAACGTTCAAGGTAAGGTGTTATCCTCCGCAATTCCTCCGATGTTTTCTTTACCTCAGCATATCTTCTTCTCGGCACACCGTCGTGGTCGAGGATTCCATGCCAATATTCCTCAGCTCCGAACCTGCATGTTCTCCACCTGAAATAGACTATGCCATCTGCTCCTCTCGCAATTGACTGGTACGTCCAAAGCCTTATTTGCCCAGGTAACGGAATCGGCGCTTGACTTGTCACCACTGCTCCAGACTGTAGCTCCATAATCCAGTAGGGCCTTTTCTTTAGGCTCCGCATAATATCGTGGCACATAGCTAAAGGAGCAAGGTCCATCTGCGCTCCCCATTTCGGGTAGTAATCGAACGAAACATGGTCAAGGTTCTCCGCGAGTTTGAAGTAGTCCAGTTCTTTGTACATGCCCATAAAATTATGCGTAATAAACTGACGAGAAGTGTGCTTACGGATTACATCAACCTGTTCTTGTTGATATTTCACCCACGAATCGCTTGTAAAACGCCGCCATTCAAGATTTAAGCTCGGGTTCTGCATCGTCAAAGGTGGTCTAGGCGGGAAAATCTCGTCCCAATCGCTGTATTGTTGCCCCCAAAAAATCAGTCCACATTCCTCGTTTAGTCTTTCAAGGGAGCCGTATTTCGCTTTTAGCCATTTCCTGTAAGCCTCGATGCAGTTGTTACAGTAACAAGGGTCGCCCATGAACTCGTTGTCAATCTGCCATCCTACGATGTTTGGGTTGCTCTTATATTGGAGAACCATGGCTTCCACAATCCGCTTGGAAAACTCGATGTAAACGGGATTGTTGGGACAGTAGTTTTTCCTGGTTGCTTCAGCCGCCCTTCTGCCGTAACCATCAATCCGCAGAACGTCTGGATGGGACTTAACTATCCATGGAGGAGGAGCAGCTGTGGGCGTTCCAAGAACTGCTTTTATGCCTTTTGCTGAAAGCATCTCTATGGCTTTGTCTAGCCAATCAAAGTGGTATTCGCCTCTTCTTGGTTCTAACTTGCTCCACGCGAACTCTGCTAGCCTTACTATGTTAAAGCCCGCTTTGTTCATCAATTCAGCGTCTTTCAACCATCTTTTTTCAGGCCAATGTTCAGGGTAATAATCAACTCCATAGGGGAAAGACACAACAGTTCACTCCAAATCCTCTTCGTTCAACTCATAGAAGTCTATTATTAATAACGTTTTTCAAAATGCATTACACTCGAGTAAAGCAATTTTCAAGAAAAAGTGTCTTCTTCTATAGCGTTAGCTGTTTTCCTTTGCTTAGCGGTTCGAACCGCCATTGTTCCTTGTTGACAACCATGTCGGCTAATATTTCTTTTGAAAAATTCAACGGGAGGGAAAGGAAAACTCTTACCACGTGTTTACAGATTTTCTTTTCTTGGTGCTGCTTAGTCCAGTCTTCGCATGTATGCCTTATTACTTTGTTAATCGGGTCGATGTGAACCTCGTATTCTTTCACGTTTGCGAAAATCCTGTTTTCAGTTGCTTCTTTGAAGGACACGTCAGGCTGCTTAATTGTTTCCGCTCTATCAATTCTGCCTGCGTCGGTAAACTCTCGAAGCAGTTGCGAAAGACCTAGCTTCATAACTTCTTTCATAGACATTTGAACCACTTCAATTGGAAGCTCAGCCTGTTTTCCAGCAATATAGGCTTGAATTCTATTTTTAACCTTAGTTTGAAGCCGCGTTGCCATGCCCAGTTTTTCCAAAATTTGAACACAGTTTTCAGGTGCATAGCCATGAAAGTGATTGTTGAAGTACCCGTAAACTTTCTTAGTCTTCTCAGCTGCCTCCTTAACCTTGGGAACCCATTCTTCCAGCTCTTTTTCGCTGTATCGATAATCGAACCACGGATGTGTGTGCCTACCATGCCACCTAATGTACGCAAAGTCAGCTGTTAAAACCATATTTGGCGGAAGAAGAGGCTCGTCAACAACAGTGTAAGCCACGTTATGTTCTTTAAGCAGCCTCCAAGTTTCGTCTCGAATCCAAGAAACATTACGGAACTCAACAGCGAACCTGTAGCTGTCTGGAAGCAACGCTAGGAACCTGCTAAGCCTCTCAATTTCGTTGAAGCTAAACTCGGGCGGCAATTGAATGAGAACCGCGCCTAATTTGCCAGCATTATTCATGGGCTTCATTAAGTCAAGGAACCTTTCCAAGTCATCCTTTACACCTTCGCTTAGGGCAAGCTTCTTCTTATGGGTTATTAGCTGCGGCAGCTTCGCTGCGAAAACGAAGTTTTTAGGAGAACCTCGAGTTAAACCATAAACCAAACCTGGACTGGGGTAGGTATAAAAGGTTGAGTTGATTTCAGAGGTTCTAAAGACCCTTGTGTATTCGCTGAACATCTTTTTCCGTTCAGTGTAGAAGAGTCCAACCCACTCCTCATAGCTCCATCCAGATGTGCCTAAGAGAACATTATCTTGACCTTGGTCTTCTTCTAAACCCAAAAACTTTCACCAAACTACCGCTCTTTCTGCGCTGCCTAACCCGCTTAAGGCTAATTCGCAATGCGGGATTTAACTATTCCTTAGCCTAAGATGGCTTAAGTCAAATTTGGAGTTTGTCCAAAGCGCCTTTCGTTTTTATGGAACTTTTCGTCGAATAGTTGTTTAAGTTAAATATTTACGCTTTACATACAGTTTATTCTGTTAAGGTCAGGATCAAACTATGGAGCGAAAAAACAATATCTTAGAAGGTTCAACTTCGTCTCTCTCGTTGTTTTTTCCTTCAAGAACGCGAAAATATGTTAGGCTAACAGGAGAACAAGCTTATGAAAGCTTAAACAACATTCTAAGCGAAGTTTCAAGCTTAAAAAAACCTTTGTCAACGCAAAAAGAATCTTTAATGTCTAAGGCTAGGCTGAACGGGTTTTTTGGAGCAACAGTAACCGTTAAGGTTCTTCCAGAAGGAGACGTGAGCTCCATAGATTTGGTTTTCAGCTACAAAAGAGCTGTTTACGCTTCGCTTTTAATCTGTGCTGCGGTAATACTGTTAGAGTTCATGGTTTTTCGCAACATGTTCACGATACTTGGCATAGCGCTCATCATTCCTCTTATTTACACTGCAAACAGTTCAGCTAACAATTTCTTAAACTTGGTGAACGGCACTTTACCATTGATTGAGAAAGAGTTTGCCCAAAAAGCCTTGCTTGCGGACCGCGAAAGGTGGAAGGCTCAACCAAAAGACACTGAGGCATTATATAGGAAACTAAGCGAAAAACACACCAAAACCTGGGGCAACACAAAAGTTCTAGAATACAAGGTTTCAGAATACCAAAAACTAGGCTTAACGCGGTCTGAGGCAATAAGAAAAACAGCGGAAGAAGAAGGCGTGGACTAGGTTAAGAACAAAGGCGGAAAAATCCACAAAAACTTAACGTTCAGTTACGGGTAGACCCTGTTAATTAACCTTGGAAATGCTATGGCGTCTCTTATGTGTTCAAGTTTACATATCCACGCAACTGTCCGTTCGACGCCTAGCCCGAAGCCTGAATGGGGCACAGAGCCATATCTTCTGAGGTCGATGTACCACTCGTAATCCTTCGGGTTAAGGTTCTCTTCCTCTATTCTCTTCAGCAACTCACCTAAATCGTGAATTCTCTGTCCGCCACCCGTAATTTCACCGTAGCCCTCAGGAGCTAAAAGGTCAGCTGACAAAGTGACATTTGGATTAGATGGGTCAGGCTTATGATAGAAGGCCTTAATGCCTTTAGGGAAATGAGTGACAAAGAAGGGTTTATCAAACTCTTCGGTAAGTTGCTTCTCCTCAACCCAGCCAAGGTCGTTTCCATACTCGAATTTTACTCCCTTCTTTTCGAGGATGCTGACAACCTCATCGTATCGTACCCTTTGAAAAGGCGGCGACATACGCAAGAGTTCCTGAGGGGGCCTACCGAGCATCTCAAGTTCTTTCGCTGCCTTTTCCGCTAACCTTGAGAAAACGTGGCTAAAAAGGCTTTCTTGGATCATCATTATGCAGTCTAAATCGCACCAAGGTGCTTCCGCTTCGAGATGCCAGTACTCAGTAAGGTGTCTCCGCGTTCTGGATTTCTCAGCTCGAAATGACGGGGCAACTGTGTAAATTTTTCCTAAACTGGCTATTGCTGCCTCCGCATAAAGCTGCCAACTCTGAGTGAGGTATGCTTCCTGTTCGAAGTATTTGACTGAGAAAAGTGTTGAGCCTCCTTCACACGCAGCTGTTATCAGCGTCGGAGAGTGAAACTCGGTAAAGCCGTTGTTTTGGAACCATTCTCTTGCAGCTTCGAGGAACTTTGACCTTAGGCGGAGTATAGTTTGCATCTTCGGACTTCTTATCCACAGGTGCCTATGGTCAAGCAGAAACTCTGGACCGTGAAACTTCTTTGCAATTGGGTAATCTGCCTCAGCTAGGTTGACGACGTTTATGTTTTCGACTCTAATCTCGTATCCGCCCGGAGCCCGTTTATCCTCATAAACTGTGCCTGTAAGCTCCAATGACGATTCCTGAGTAAGGTTTTTTGCCTCCTCAAATTTCGTGTCGTCCACTTTGCCCTTTTTCATGGTGCACTGAATTAAGCCTGTTCCATCTCGAACCATGAAGAAGTGTATACCGCCGCTTGACCGCATATTGTCAAGCCAACCGCGAACTTGAACGGTCTTGCCTGTATATTGTCCAGAAAGGACGGATGAAATATCAACAAACTCGCTCATACCCTAGACCCAGCTGTGCCTGATTGAACAGATTGTATCTTAGACAGCTTCTAAAAGTTTTTCTAAGTAAAATATTTTTAGTGAAACACCTTAGGCTGTTTGCTCTGGCTTCTCAGCTGGCTTGTAAAGCTTCTTTTCATAGGCACTTTTTGGCTTAAACTTTCCTTTCAAGGGTTTAGGCACAGCTTTCTGTCTCTCAATATTCTTATACCTTGCCAAAGTTTTAGCTATTTTTGTCTTTGAGGGACCCGAAAGTTTTTTAGGTTTACGCTTTAGGGCCAATGCCTTAAAAGCCGGCGACAATGGTTTTCGTCTTTGCTTTTTCTTCTGAATACCAATTAA
>JAGTRI010000015.1:23217-30398 GCA_018397065.1 Candidatus Bathyarchaeota archaeon | reverse complement strand
AGCCTCCTGTAAGGCTTTGGTATTCATAAAGCCATGAACGAATCTTGACGTTTCTGCCGCCAATTTTAACGTTAACTTCAGCTGGCATCAAAGTCATAAACTTTGAAGGATCCCACTCGTCAGGAAATTCGATTTGGTTGCCGTCTTCGGTGAGTTTTTGTCTAATGTAGCCTTTCTTGCTTACAAGCGTTACAGCGACAAGTGGTATTCTTAAATCCGCGCTGGAACGGATTGTGTCTCCAGCTAAAACGCCTAATCCGCCACTGTAGGTTGGGATTTCGCTTCTTATGCCGATTTCCATAGAAAAGTAGGCGATGTAGGATCTTTCAATGAAAATGTGTCTACAGTTGTCGGAGCAGAAATAGTAAGTTTTTCCTCTTACTTCAGCTTTGAACTCTGTTTTTTCGGGGTCAATGGGCATACCACAGACGGGATCCTTCACTATCACATAGACAGCTCCAAACAATCAATTCTCTTTTGTGGACTTTATTAGGCTAATCATGTTTGAAACTCTTTTTTATATGCATAACCTTTGTGGAAATAAGCATGATTCTTTCATTTAATATCCTTTATGAATTAACTATTCCAATATGGTATTTTATTCACTAGTAGACGCATTGCCTTTGAGGCTTATCTTCTTCTCAGTAAGGAACTAATTATGCTGTATAGTGCGACGAGTAGTCCGCAGACTATTATTTCTGTTCCGAGTGCTGTTTGCCACGAAAGAGCGCCTGTTCCGTAGAGTTTGATAAGGTATGCGAATAGTAACAGCGCTAAGCCTGAGAAAATGTCTGCTAGGATTCTTCTTTTTATGTCGTTGGTTGCTATTCTTACGATGGCTTTGATAAAGCTGAAAATACCTGAGGAGCCAAAGAAGATTGTGGCGCTGAAAATTAGTCCTGAGGGCGGTTCAACTATTGTTTTTCTGAGGCTGAGTTCTTCTATCCAAAAGCGGAAGTCCTCTATTATGTTTGTGTTCAGCGTGTAAGTTATTCCGACTGCTAGTAGGAAAAAGCCCAGCGAGACTAGGCCTAAGTAGTCTTTTTCTTCTTCTCCGAAGCATGTGTCTCTTTCTCGGACGTAACTTCTTCTTTCAGCTGGTTTCAGAGTTTCCGTTGCGAGAGGTGCACCGCAGTAGACACAGAATTTGTCTCCTTCTTTTGTTTCAGCATTACATCTTGGACAATACGGCATGTTTGTTAACCAGTGTATAAATTAGTTCTAAGCATCTTAAGGCTTTTGGATTTCTCTTTACAGCAGCCTTTATTACCGCCGTAAAGTAATATTTTCGAGTCTTGATGGCACCTTTAAAGAAAATTTTGTTCGTTGAGCCGCCTAAGGATCTTTGGTTCGTTATGGGCGAATATCTTCCTCCTCCTCTTGGAATATTGGAGTTGGCGGCGTACCTGGAAAGCCATAATAAAGGCGTCGAGATTCAGGTATTAGATTGCCAAGCTGAGGGTGTTGATTGGAAGGGGCTGGAGAAGAAGATTGAGTCTTTTGGTCCCGACATTGTTGCTCCCAGCGCTTTGGCTACCTGTAACGTTTACACGGTTATTCGAACCTTGGAGGTTGCTAAAAAGGTCAATCCAGACATTGTAACAGTGGTTGGTGGGCAACATTTCACTGCGTTGGCAGAAGAAAGCCTTGAGGCTTACCCTGAGATTGATGTCGTGGTGCGAGGTGAAGGGGAGCAAACTTTGAGCGAAATTGTTAGGGCTTTGCAGAGCGATAGGCCACTTTCATGCGTGCAAGGAGTGTCTTTTAGGGATGAGGGAAAGGTTGTTCACACTCCTAGCCGTGCTTTGATTGGGTGTCTTGATGATTTGCCTTTTCCAGGCTACCATTTTGTTGAGGATCACGTGAAAAAGTATCACTTTAGGATGATGGCTGGAGAGAACGTTGGGTACGCTCTTGTTGAGGCTTCGCGTGGTTGTCCTCACCGGTGTCTTTTTTGTTCTCAATGGAAGTTTTGGGGTGGTAAATGGCGGTGTAAGTCGCCTAGACGTGTTGTTGACGAAATTGAATTTTGTTATAGAGAGTACGGAATTAGGTTCTTTTGGTTTACTGATGACAATCTTGGGCTTGGTGAGAACACTGGCCGGATATGTGACGAGATTTTTAGCAGAGGTCTTTCTGATGACATTATGTGGTTTGTTCAGGCAAGGTGTGACGATGTCTGCGCTAACCGAGAGATTTTGCCTAAGTTAAGAAGGTCTGGGCTGCTTTGGGTTCTTACTGGTTTGGAAAGTCACAGTCAAGAGACGCTTGATGGTTTTCGTAAAGGTATTCGGTTGTCCGATTCGAAGCTGGCGGTTGACCTGTTAAAGAAGAACGACATTTTTTGTCAGGCAACGATGATTATTGGGGATCGAAAGGACTCGCATAATTCAATTCGTGGTCTTCGGGAGTTCGTTAATGAGGTTGATCCTGATTTGGCGATTTTTATGATTTTGACGCCGTTTCCTGGAGCCGACCTTTACGACATTGCGCGGAGTAACGGGTGGATTGAAGACTTGAATTGGGCTAATTATGACATGGTTCACGCTGTTATGGGTACGGAGAATCTTTCGAGGCTTGAGGTTCAAGAGGAGCTGTATGAGTGTTATCGGAGCTTCTATGGTTCGATGAGTAGGCGGTTGAAAAGTATTTTTTCGCCGAACTCATTGAAGAGGAGAACTTATAGGTACTTGGCTAGTCAAGGGTTGTTAAGTGCTTTTCGGGAGTTGTTTTGAGGAACTTGGCTAGAAGTGGCGGTGCAGCCTCGTTTTTTCTTTTGATTTCTGTTTTTGGGCTAGGCTTGTTAGCTGTTATGTTTGCTGGTCGAACGGTAGCTAGGACAGATTTTGTTTGGCAAAAGCAGCTTGTTGGGTTAATCTTTAGCTTAATCTGTTTTTTAGGCATTATAGCTGGGTTGTCGCCTAGTATGTGTTCGCGGAGGACACATTATAAACGAGTTGGGGAAGGCGGTTTTGCGGGTGATGCGCATGGCAGTGAAGATGAAGGGTTCGTTTTTGTTGGTCACCATCCTAACTGTGGAAGTTTTTCATCTCATGTCTTATCGTTTAATGGCAGGGTTTTCTGTGCGGGTTGCATGGGTCTTGTTGTGGGAGCTGTCATGTCGCTTGTTGGTTGTTTTCTCTATTTTTTTGTCGGTTTATGCGTTAACGGTTTTAGTATGGTCTTTTTTTGGTTGGGGTTTTTCGGCGTTTCGGTTGGCTTGCTTCAGTACAGAATTTCGTCTCATAGCAGTTTGGTTCACTTTGTTCTTAATGTGGTGTTTGTTTTTGGGTCTTTTCTTCTTCTTGTGGCGGTTGACAGTCTTCTCGTGAGTTTGTTGTTGGATTTGTATTTGGTTGCTTTAAGCGTTTATTGGGTTTTGACTCGTATTGAGTTGTCAAGGGTGGAACATAGGAAAAAATGTTTGCGATGCGGTAAGCCTTGCGATTTGTCTTTTGCCAGTTAAGGTTAAACTGTTATCGTCTTCTTCTTAGGATGCCGTATATTGCGCCGATGACAATTAGCAATCCGATGATTATTACGAAGAATGCGCCTGCGTATCTTCCAAGGTCTAGTTCAAAGATCATGCTTAGTCCTGAGATGATGATTAATAGTCCGATGATTATGCCTATGATTGCTCCTCCATATGGGAGTCCGAAGCATTCGCGTTCTACGCGTCTTTCAGGTTCAAAGCATGAGTCTCCGTGTCTTTCTCTTGTTATTTCCATTCTGGCGCCGCAGTTGACGCAGAATTTTGCGTCTTCTTCGTTTTTGGTTCCGCATTTTGTGCAGGTTGCCATATTTAGTGCTCCTTATGCTTCATTGGTCTTCTTCGGTTATTTAAGTGTTGCACTGTTTGTTCCTTGGGTTTGTTTTGTAATTCTTAAATATCGCTCACGTGAATAGATTAGTTACATAAAAAAGGATGTGGTTGCTGAATGGGTAAGATTCCGATAGCTTTGCAGCTTTATTCTGTCCGTGATGATTGTGCTCGTGATTTGCCTGGAACGCTTAAGGCTGTTGCGGATATGGGGTATGACGGTGTTGAGTTCGCTGGTTACTATAATAGGTCTGCTGAGGAGCTGCGGCGGCTGGTTGACGACTTGGGGTTGAAGGTGGCTGGAACGCACATTGGGCTTAATACGCTTCAAGGCGAGGAGCTAAAGAAGACGGTTGAGTTTAACAGGGTGCTTGGGAACAAGTTCTTAATTGTTTCTTGGATTGCTGAGGAGTTGAGGAGTTCAAAGCAGGCGTGGCTGAACACTGCTAAGTTGTTTAACGGGATTTCTGAGAAGGTTAAGCGTGAGGGTATGCGGGTTGGGTATCATAACCATCACATGGAGTTTATTCCGATTGACGGTGAGTTGCCGTGGGACATTTTCTTTGGTGCTGTTTCTCCTGACGTTGTGATGCAGCTTGACACTGGGAATGCTTTGCATGGTAAGGTCGGCGTTGACGATGTTCTTGCGGTTGTGAAGAGGTATCCTGGCAGGGCGGTTACTGTTCACTTGAAGGAGTTTTCGTCTTCTAATCCTAAGGCTGTTATTGGCGAGGGCGAGATGAAGTGGAAGCAATTCTTTAGGCTCTGTGAAACTGTTGGCGGAACCGAGTGGTACATTGTTGAGCAGGAGTCCTATGCGTATCCTCCGCTGGAATGTGCGAAAAGGTGCTTGGAGAACCTTAAAAAAATGCTTAAATGAGCATGTAGGATGCCGAAAAAGCCTTTGAAAAATTAATAAAGTTAAAAATTGAGGAAAACGGGGACATTTACGCCCTGGTTTAGCCTTGCCTATTTTTGAAAAGGTTTTTTGTTTTCTTTTATCTTATTGGACGTTTATGTTGTCCTCTTGTTTTTTATCTTAAGCCTTTTTTGTTGAAGGTTTTTTAGATGCTTTTGGGAGCTTTTTAGATTAGGGTTTGTTGATCTGACATTGGTTCGTCTGTTTCGAGGTCGTCTTCTGTTTCTTCAGTTATGTTTGTTCCTTCTTCTGTCATTATTGGTTCTTCTGGTTCTGTGTCTTCGATTTTGGGTTGTGTTGGTTGGGATATGATTTTTGTTGACATTCTTATTTCGTCGAGTTCCTGTCTTGTTGCTTCAAGCCCCAGCTGTATGGCTTTGTTCTGTTTTTCGTATGTTTCATCGTCTAGATCTCCTGCGGCGTGGTGGATTTCGAGGCTTGCGAGGAACAGTTCAAGCGTGCTTATCTGCTGTTCTAGCTCTTGGGCTCTTGTCGTCATTCGGGTCTTGATTGATTCAAGGTGTCCTTCCAGCTCCGTTATGGCTTTTGAAAGTTCCTTTTCCAGCGTCTCGTAGGTTGCTTTTGAAATCTTGTTCGCGGAGTACAGGTTGTCTAAGGCTTGCTTCTTTTTCCTTGTGACTTCCAGCTCCTTGGTTGAAAGCTCGAAAGAGTACTTCCATATGCTCATTCTTTACACCGCCCTTTTGATGCAAGCAAGGTAAAGATAACCTTTGCCAACACGCACATGTATACAATAATAATATCAAGCCACACTCTGCATAAATGTGCGCAAAAGCCAGAGGGGGGAGGGTATATATAGACGGGTCAGCTTTTCTGACCATCCGCCCTGCTTCGTGCTTATTCCGTGCACTTTGAGATTTTTTTCTTTATATAGGCACTGTGGAAACATTGAGACCCGTAATAGGTTTACATACGCTTTTTTGTCGAAAATGGTCAATAATGTATGATAAAAATTAAGATTAACACTAATATAGTTCAAGTCTTAAACTTTTGCTGTTTCAACTATAGGGTGCCATTAACATATTTTGGATACGCTCATAAGTTATATTAAGGAAAAATTGAATATAAATAAAAATCATGGCTAAATACAGTTTCAAAATTTTAAGTGAAGATAAGAAGCAGGTAGAAATAAATTACAACAATAAAACTCTACGTTTTCAGCTGAAACAAAAAAGATCATTTACAGTACTTAAAAAATTGTTAGAGGCATATCCAAACTACATAAGTATCCACTCATTAGATTCAATCCTTCATGATCCAAATAGGGCACATTCTGATCTACGAAATACCAATGGATACGCTAATTTCCTTTCTGAAAGAAGGGGAGAAAAACGTGAGATGCTTGTAAAAATAAACATACCAAAACTATTTCAATTTGTTAGACCACCAAAAGACGGCAAGTTTATAGTATTAGCAAGGGATACTCGTGAACCATTATCTCCAAAAGATAGGAAAGAAATATATCAGAAGTTTAAGGGCAGATGCAACATTACAGGAGTAAAGGTATATAATAAAATAAAAGGTAATAAATTTCTCAAAAGTCTTATGTTAGCTAGTTATGATCATAGGAGACCATTATCCAAAAGAGGTTCAAATGAATTAGACAACTGGCAACTACTCTCAAAATTAGCAAATGATGAAAAGAATAAAATCTGTAACACTTGTGATGGCATAAGATGTGAACAATGTGCTTTGGCTTACCCAGAGAAATTTAATATAATACAGCCTAATAACCAAGACATCAGCGAGTTACGTATGAGAAGTTAAGAGATGTCATTAACAGTAATAGGCATTTAATGTCATTAATTTTCTACTTTTGACCATTTTAACAGCGTCTTCTATGAATTGTCTGTTAATATCGCAACCAATAAACTTTCTTTCTGTATCAAGACATACCTCTAACATTGTGCCAGAACCAAGAAAAGGATCAAAGACGGTGTCCCCTTTATCTGTGACAGCAAGCAACAGCCTCTCAACAAGCCTTCTTGGAAAGGTTGCAGTATGTCCTTTTTTAGGTTCGGATGGAATAACCCACACCTGGTTATCCAGCCTTAGTCCACCATCCTTAGTTTTCACCATGAAAGACTCTGGATGAAACTTATATTTCCCATTATTTGTAAAGTGCAAAACATATTCAGCACTCTGTCTAACCCTGTCTTCTATGTTTTCTGGCATAGGATTAGGCTTCTCCCAGATAATCTGTTCTCTCCAAATAAAGCCCATATCAACTAGTTTAAGCGCAATTCTATACGGTATTCCGCTTAATGATTTATTCTTGATTATATCATGGTGAGCAGTTACAGAGCTTATGTTTCCTTGTCCTTGTGAATCCAATCCAACTCTCCTATACGTTGGATTGATATTATGTTCCCAATGGTTATGATGCGACCGAGACACGCCACTACCCATATAAGTGTCTTG
>JAGTRI010000015.1:0-23207 GCA_018397065.1 Candidatus Bathyarchaeota archaeon | reverse complement strand
TTAGGATGAGACTGAAGCGCGCGTCTTCCCTTATAATTGTCTTGCATGACAATAAAAACAGATCCACCGTCTTTCATAAGGTTCAGTAATGATGAAAATAGCTTCACGTTCTTGTCAACGTAATCTTCCAATTTTTCGCTTCCAAACTCTCTCTTATCATTTGTAAATCGTCTTTTTCCCCAGTAAGTGGGACTCGTTATAACAGCTTGGATTGTATCTTTTGGCAAAAGTTCTAAACAGTCAAAAACATCTCCCCAATATAGTTTCACCGTCTCATCCGAATACATTTCTTCCATTATTATCACCTTTTTAGACGATAGTAGAAGAATAAAAGATTTATCTTAAATTTGAAATTCTTTATCGATGTCATGCTCATTATCTCTAAAATGTTCTAGTTTTACTTAAATTTTTCAGTGGAAGCAGATCCATTTCTACCTTACCTTCTAAGAGTTTTTTCTCTATATTTTATTAAGTGTGAGACCACCACTCTGTAACTTTTAATGTCATTATTTTGCCCCCGTTTTCAGCAGTTTCACTTCCCTTCTTTCAAATTCAATAGCCAATGTTTCTTCTATCCACTAAAACCGAGGAATCCATATTTCCAAAAAATCAAAATACTATTTCTTATGGTATTAAGACGGAAAAGAATTGCCGCTAATATCTTATAATGGAAAATATTAAGAAGATAATATCTCTAATAAAATGCATAAGCTTTTAAAGCAAAGACCTTCCTAGAGAAACTTTGAAGAGATCTTCAAATTCTTATTTGTCATCGTATAAGTTTTAGGATGTCTTGTTGTATGTATTGTATGAGTTCGCCTATTGTGCTTTTGCTGAACAGGGTGACTGTGCAGTTTCTTGTTATGCCGACGACTATGCCTCTTCGCTGCGCCTCGAAGACCACGTACCAGATTTGCCCGTGACTGAGGTAATCCTTGTACAAAGCCGTGTCCGCCACGTCTGAGCCTGCGAGACAAAGCTTCTCTACGCCTGGAATGTCAACATTATCAAACCAGATCAGCTTCGTCGCAGCAGGGTTCGCCTCGTGCAGCTCCCGCAGAGTCTCGCTTGGGATGTTAACCTCAACAACAACGCCGACTTGAATGAAGAGGATCTGGCTTATCTTGTTGGCTACGGTTCCCGTAAGCAGCTTCTTCACGCCTCGAGCCACGCTTGGAGCCAACACGATGAGGAACAAGCGCTTGTTGTAGGGCACAATCCAGAAAGGAGCCTCCTCGGTTCCAACGGTTTGAACGAGCTCCCGCCTATAAAAACGGGCGCCAACGTAGTCTCTGCTGAAGACGCCTGAAACAACCTCGCCCTCGACCTTCAAGTCCAAGATCTCGGTGACCAAGGAAACCTGCTGGCCTGACTCGGTTTCGAAAGGTTCCTCCTCACGGAAGTTTTTTAGCTTCTGAACCATCAACCCGAAATCCACGGTTTCTTTGATCTCGAAGATCTTAACAGGCAGAACCAAAGCTTAACACCAAAAAATTAAAACGACGAACAAGGTTTTAAACATAACACCTTCAATGGGCTCTGCTTTCGCCACGCCTCTCTTTCTCAGCAATTCTCATCAATGACTCCTTGAAACACTTTGGGCACAGCGGAAGCGGAACCGTTTCCCAAGACCCATCTTCAAGCTGAACCTTCATCACGTCCTCTTCGGAAAGAACCGCACCGCAGCCCTCGCAACGCCTCTCCTCAGCCAAACAGCCCATCCCCCCTTCATATTTCTCCAGCCAACTCTTTAACCTTCCGAAGATTGTCGACGTCCCGTAACGTGCCTTCCCACGGAGTTTCCAAAATCAAGGGCAACTCACGAAGCCTACTGTGCAGAATAGCGCGAAACCCTTTCTCACCAATTTTGCCCAAGCCAATATGCTGGTGCCTGTCAACCCTCGAGTTCCAGCCGCCCCAAGAATCATTCAAGTGAACAAGCTTAAGCCTGTCAAACCCGATAACCTCGTCGAACACACGCAAAGTCTCCTCAACAGCCTTCACCGCACGAAGATCATAGCCAGACGCAAACCCATGCGCAGTGTCAAAACAAACACCAACAAACTCAGGCTTAGCCACGCTGCTGACGATGCGGCTTATGTCCTCAAACCTGCCGCCCATGCTGTTCCTAGTTCCAGCAGTGTTCTCAAGCAACAACACAACCCCGGCACCGCCAAACCTGTAAGCCTCATCAACCGCCCGAACTATCCGCTCAAAACCCTTCTGTTTCCCCGCCCCTAAATGGCTACCTAGATGCGTGACCAAAAAGGGAACCTCAAGCCTCCTGCACCTGGCAAGCTCCTCCTTAAGAGCCTTAACAGACCTCGCATAAACGTCCTGCCTCGCCGAAGCCAAATTCAAAAGGTAGGGAACATGTGCGAAAACAGGCTTCACATCATAGCTGTTCACCTTATCAACGAACGCCCGAACCTCGTCGGAGCTAAGCTCACCAGCAGCCCAAGCCCTAGGAGTACGAGTAAACATCTGAAACGTGTTGCAGCCAAGCTCAACCGCCCTATCAACAGCCTCATCAATCGTGCCAGCAATGGAGACGTGAAACCCAACCCTCAACATCAACTCAGCCTTCACAACCAACATGACTCTAAGACTAGGCGTCATTTGCCGGATGATCTTTCGATGCCTTTCCCCAATCTATGTTGTTCCAGATCCTCTCATGTACAACGTAAGCTACGCTTGTGTATAAGTTGCTCATCATCATAAACCAGAATGCAATATCAACCTTTCCAGTAAGAATGAAAATAACAAGAAAATCCAACACAATAATCAAAACTCTGTACGAAATTGCCTTAACCAATGATCTAGTCCACCTCTCCTTAAAAAAATATTTTTTCATCCAACACACCTACTAAACCTTAATGAATAAATTTCTTTACAATATGTGAATCTTTAGTCACATAAGCTAATTTTAGCCTTGTCCTCCTGTTTATAAAATAGGCAATAAGTTTAAATTTACGATTCATCGTAATTTCTATTTCAAATGGTGCCTGGAATTGACTGAAGAATTGACAAGCCAAACCGAAGAGTTCCTTGAAACCATCTACAGGCTTCAAGAAAGAGACGGAGTAGCCCGAACAAGCGAACTCGTAAAGATGCTTCACGTAGTTCCCGGAACGGTAACGAACACCGTTGAACGACTAGAGAAAAGGGGACTAATCAGACACACGGCTTACAGAGGCGTAAAACTCACCGACGAAGGCAAAGTGATAGCCCTTCGAGTTCTTAGAAGACACAGGCTGTCGGAAAGGCTGCTTTCAGACGTGCTGAAGATGGAGTGGAACCAGATTCACGAGGCAGCATGTCAACTTGAACACGGCGTAACGGAGGAAGTTGTCAGAAATATCGAGAAGCACCTCGAGCAGCCCACAACGTGCCCACATGGAAACCCAATCCCAACAATTGACGGCGAAATCTTCGAAGAAACAACGGTTCCACTGTCAACCCTCAATCCCGGAACTGAAGGAACCGTGAAACGCATAACGGACGAAAGCCCAAAAACACTTGAAAACGCAGCTAAAATTGGGCTGAAACCAGGAGTTCACGTAAAAGTTGTCAAAAAAAGCACCCGAAAAGGCACACTCACCATTCAAGCCGATGGATCCAGCCAAAAAATAACGTTAAAGGTCGCAGCTGTCATCCACATAAAAACAGAACTAAAAAACGGCTCCGTACGCCAAGAGGTGAAAGAATGGAGTCCGAAAAAAGCGAACTGAAGACGCCATTAACGACACTTAAGGCAGGAGAGACAGGCATAATCGTCTCAATCTCGCCAAACCCAGGAGGAAAAGGATGGAGACACGGAGGAGGATACGGATGCATCAAAAGGCTAATGGACATGGGTCTAACGCCGGGAACAAAGGTCGAAGTTTCGAAGTCTGCGCCTTTCCACGGCCCAATCGAGGTCATCGTCAGAGGATCCAGGCTAGCACTTGGAAGGGGAATGGCGGAACGGATAATCGTAGAGAAGACCAAGTAGCCCAAAAAAAGCTTACGATCGCGCTGGCTGGAAACGCAAACGTCGGCAAATCAGTAATCTTCAACCACCTAACTGGCTTACACCAACACATCGGCAACTGGCCTGGAAAAACCGTTGAAAAGGCAGAGGGAACACTGTATTTTAAAGGCTACCTCGTCGACATCGTCGACCTTCCAGGCATATACTCGCTTTCAACCTTCTCAATGGAGGAGCTGGTCTCAAGAGAGTACATCGTCTTCGAAAAGCCAGACCTTGTCATCAACGTAGTCGACGCCTCAGTTCTCGAACGAAACCTGTTCTTCACCCTGCAGCTAATGGAGCTAGGGGCACCCATGATCATAGCCTTAAACCAGGTTGACATCGCAGCGAAAAAGGGCATAGAAGTGGACGCTCAGAAACTCGCTGAAATCCTAAACGTGCCTGTTGTCCCAACAGTCGCAGTTAAAGGCAGCGGAGTTTACGAGTTGCTGGAAAAAGCCGTTGAAACAATCGAGAAAGGCGAAGCAAAACCAGCGGAGATCAAGTACGGAAAAGAAATCGAAGAAGCAATAGAAAAAATCGCCGCTCATATAGAAAAATCTGAGTTCAAGTATCCATCGAGATGGGCAGCAATTAAGCTATTAGAAGGAGACGAAGAAATTGAAAAACAAATCCGCGAAACATCGCCAGAAATCCTTGAAACCGTCCAGAAACAAGCGGAAAAAATCGAGAAGATTCACGGTCACACGTGTGAAACTGTGGTGGCCTCGGAAAGGTACGAAACCGCGAGGTGCATAGCGAACCAAGTTCAAAAGATGCAGCCGCGCGTAAAACAGACGTTGACCGAGAGGGTTCATGAACTTACAACCCGAAGTGTCTCAGGCTATCTCATAATGGCTGGAGTGCTTCTTCTAGTGTTCTGGTCCATCTTCTCTTTCGGTGGCTTCGTCTCCGAAAATTTTGGCAGCCTCCTTTACGGTTTGGAGCCCCTTTTTTCAGAAGTCTTGGGGCAAGGCTTAGTTAAGGAGCTGCTCTGGGGCGGAGCTATGGAAGGCTTAATAGCCGCCGTCGTTGTTGCTGTTCCCTATATTGTGCCGTTCTACCTTGCGCTTTATCTTCTTGAAGACTCAGGCTACCTTAGTAGAATTGCGTTTCTCATGGACGCCGCCATGCACAAGATTGGGCTTCACGGAAAAGCCTTCATCCCTGTTATGCTTGCTTTTGGCTGCAATGTCCCTGCGTGCTTAGCCTGCAGAATAATGGAAACTGAACGTGAAAGGCTTCTGGCAATCTTCATCGTTACTTTGATGCCTTGCGCCGCCGTAACTGTCGTTGTACTCGGCTTGGTGGGAAAATACGTAAGCATCGGATGGGCTTTGACACTTTACCTGGTAAACTTCGCCATTGTGGTTGCGCTTGGAAGAATAGCATTCAAGGCTTTACCCGGTGAACCAACAGGCCTCATAATGGAGATGAACGAGTACCGAGTTCCAGACCTGAAGACTGCGTTGACCCAAACCTCGTTTAGGCTTGGTGAATACATCAAGATGGCTCTTCCACTGATAATTGTAAGCAGCATAGCGATCAAGGCTATGGAAATTTTCGGTCTTCTGGATCCGCTTACCCAGCTTATGAGCCCACTGACAGTGTCGTGGCTTGGGCTTCGGCCTGAAATGAGCGTCGCCCTCTTCTTCGGCGTGCTTAGGAAGGAGCTCACGTTGATTATGCTTGCAACATTGCTTGGGTCGAACCTCGCAGTTTTGACGCGGGTTCAGATGGTTGTTTTCACGCTTGTAGTCATGCTCTACATTCCTTGCGTGGCCACGATTGCAGCGCTCGTAAAAGAGATCGGCTGGAAAAAATCGCTGCTCATAACAGTATTCGAAATAGTCTTCGCCCTCTTCATCGGCGGCGTAGCATACAGAACACTGGTTTTTCTAAGTTTACCCTAGGACTATTTGAGGCAATCAGTAATAACAAATCAGTCTTGTAGGAAAGAATCTGATGTGATCCTAAATGATTGAAATCGCTTTACTCGTAACGAAGGTTCTCGACGATTGAGATGCCTGTAGCGTAGATACCTAATGAAAGGCTGCTTGGAAGCGTCGTAGCTAATATGAAGAACGCTGAGGTTAATATGATGTTAGCTGAAGGGCGTATATGAATAGAGAAGTTTGTAGTCTTGGATAATAAGATAGAGAATACTTCAAGAATGAAGGGTGTGAACAAAGCGCATAACAATGCGGCTGCAAGTCCAAGAAGCATTATCTTCAAAACTATAATGAGGATGCATCTACCTCTATTCATTCCTAAGGCTCTAAGCGTAGTTATAACCATCTTCTCTTCGTTGATGTTTTGACCCACCACACTAAATATAAGAAGAATTGAGGTAAGCCACGTAAAAGTTATCATGGCAGTGGCAGTTGACTGGAAGGCTTTTGCCAAAATATCCTCTCCAATATCAACTAGGCCTTCTTTTTTGATGTGCCAAAGGTAATTTGGCACATTTCTCCTGATATCGAGTATAATGCGATCGAGGTTAACGTCTTTCTTGACTTCTACCACTATAGCGTTTATCTTTCCTTCTGCGTTGTCAAGGCTCTGCAGAGAAGTCAAGGAAACGATTGGTACATTCAAAACAAGATCCCGTCTGATGCCTACGACTGTAACATTGATCTGGTTAACATCGTTGGAAAGAGTGAGGGTGTCTCCGACTTTAACCTTCAAAATTCTAATAAGGCTCTCGGTGAGGACAGCACCGCTTTCATTCTCTTGAAGCCAGCGCCCAGAAACAAGCGAATACCTAAAGTACGGGGCGTTAGCGGGCGAACCTATAAGAAAGAATGTGTAGCCCTCTATTTTTGCCGTCGTATAGTAGGCGAATTCCATAAATGTCACGTTTTTCGTGAAGAAAGAAAGTTTCTCATCAAGTAACGTAGAGTTAGAGCGGGTGCTAAGACATATAAAAAAGTCAAATCTTAACGCGTTTGAGGTTTCCTCAAGTATCCCCTTTTGAGAGTCAGATGCGGCAATCAACGTCGAGTTTACAGAGACGCTTATGAAAATAACCAGCACCACAACCATTTCGCGCCATTTCTTTCGAGCTAAGCTTCTGAAAGCATACTTGAGAAACAGTGGACTATGCTGAAGCCTAGATTTGGAACCGTTCATTTGTGCCGGCATCCCTGTAAAGCTTCTTATAGCATGTGACGCAGAGACTTTCGAAGCGGAAAGAGCTGATGGAAAAACCAAGATCAATGAAAGCAATGTGCCTAAACCTCCATAAAGTAGCAATATCTCTTTGTTTTCTTGTATCATCTGCATCAGAGATACTGTAGCAAAAACAGTCCCCTCGAAATTTAGGCTTACTGAGGTAAACCCGCCAATAAGGCCGTTTGCTACAAGAACGCTCAAAAATACGCCTGTGCTGCTTCCAATAGACCCTAAAAGCAAGCTTCTGACGATGTAGGCTGTGACGATGTTTTTCTGCGTTGCACCAAAGGCTTTCAGTGTCCCTATTTCCCTATATTCCTGAGTTACCATAAAACTGAGTGAACTATACAGCAATACGAGGCCTACAGCGAAAAGGGAATACCCAATTAGCGAAAGAAGTCCTACTAAGTAGTTGTAATAAGATTGCGTCTCTACAAATGGCATAACAGTGCCTTCGATAGACTTAATAACAGGGCCATACTGCTCAAACTTTCTGCTTAGGCTGTTCATTACCGCTGTAGGCTCTAAACCTGCACTAACCTTTATTAAAACTTGATTTACCGAACCGTTAATATTAAGAAAGTTTTGCAACACCTTCAATGGAACCATGGCGTAAGCAGTGGAACTTACTGCCCATCTAGGCATCCAAACCGCTCTGCATGTACCTACGACTTCTAGCGTAACGTTTCCTGTAGGCATCTCGACCAAAATATCCTTTTCAAAAACATTTTCGCCATAGTCATGCTCAATGATTATAGAGTTCTCGTCGCCTTCAAAGAATCTGCCATTAACCATGACAACCTTGTTTAGGTTCAAATGGTCCTCAACACCTATTAGAAGAATCTCTGTACTTGCTGGCCATCCTTTTATTCTGTACGCCGTAGTTTTGAAGACTATTCTTAACTCGTATTCTTCGATGCCTTCTGTATCGTTACAAATAAGATCTACTAATGTTTTTGGCAATGGTCTAAAGTTCAGTGAGAAGTCGGCCATATCTGCTTCCTCAACAGAAGCCTCAACCATGGCGGGAATGCTGTTGAGAGCAATCCTTGTTCCGCACATCAACATAACGCCGGTAACGATCATGAAGATAATGAAAAACGCTCTGATGGGACGCTTTGTCAGACCTCTAACGCTATATCTAAGATAAGGCTGCATCGTTTATTCCTCAAAAATCTGCCCATCTACAAGTTCAACTACGCGATCTGCCTCTTGAGCTATCCGTTGATCATGAGTAACAACTACCAATGTGGCACCTTGTTCTTCGTTTATTTCGCGAAGAAGACTAACTATTTCGGCACCACTTTTACTGTCAAGATTTCCAGTCGGCTCATCGCAAAGTAGCAAAACAGGATTGTTGATTAACGCCCTAGCAATAGCAACTCTCTGTTGTTCCCCGCCTGAAAGTTGATGCGGAAAATGATTCTTTCTCTCTTCTAATCGAACTTTTCTAATTAACATCTTCGCTCTTTCTTTACTCTCTTCTCTTTTTAGGCCCAGTATCTCAGCTGGAACCATAATATTTTCGAAGGCCGTGAAGGTTGGGATAAGATTAAAGAATTGAAAAACAAACCCTACTTTTTCGGCTCTAAAACGTGCCAACTTTGAATCTCTTAAACGTTGCAGATCTTCGCCGTCAACGTAGACTGCGCCTTTCGTAGGGCGATCAAGCCCACCTATTATGTTCAACATTGTGGACTTTCCTGAACCGCTCGGCCCTAAAATCGTTACGTATTCTCCCCGGTCAACATTAAAGCTCACATCCTTTAGAGCAACAATTTCTGCCTCGCCCGTTTTGTAAACCTTATACACATTTTGAAGTCTAACCATAGAAGCCGAGAAACTCATAGTCCGCAGTTCTCCATCCAACTTAGATGAATACTTTCTCGTCTCTAAACTCATAAATTTTTGTTTTATTATGTACAACAAAGAGAAGGATTAATGACCTAATAATGATGATACTCTAGTTTCTTTATGCGGATCTTCTCACGCCAAAAGGTTCTTAATACTAGCTAAAAAATCTTCGGATTAAGGACAGCAAAAAGATGGGTTAGCCGAAAATGGGAAAGAAAAGCAAGTTGAAAATCTATCTTTGCTTGCATTTTGGCGAAATAAGGTGGATTCTATGCGTGTAATGACCTTTATTTTTAGGTTGTTTTTATTATAGCTTTGTCCCATTTTCCATATTTCGCCCAGATAGCGAGCGCTGTTCCTCCCACTGCGTTGCTTAATGAAAGTGGTAGCCAAATGCCCAATGATCCCATGCCGACTATGAACGTTAAGAAGTATCCTAATGCTATCCTTAAAGTCCATATTCTGACTATTTCGATGGTTGTAGGCACCATTGTGTGGCCTGATCCTCTTCCAACGGACATGACGTTTATGCAGATTCCAAAAAAGGGAAGCAGCGGTAACACTATGCTTAAAAACTGTTCGGTTTCTTCGATAATGTTTTGGTTGCTTGCAAAAACGCTTATTATTGACATTCTTAGTGGATAAACAAATGTCGCCCCTATTGCAACGAGGATAAACACAATTACTGTTGTCTTTAAGGCTACTTCTCTCGCCCTTTTAGGGTTGGCCGCACCAAGGCTTTGTCCCACCATTATGGCGGTGGCTTGGCACAGTCCAAAAAGCATGCCGTCAACAGCGTTCATTATCACGAAGCCGATTGAAAATGCTGTTGCAACAATTATGCCTAGCATGTTGATAAGCCTCTGCTGTAAAAGAAAAGCAACACCATTCATTGTGCCAAAAGACAAAATGGGCAGGCCTATTTTTAAAACGAGCTTAGTCCATTCAAAATTCAAGTCTCTCGTAAGTCTTAGCCTTAACATTGGATAGCTTTTCCAAAGTATGAAAACTTGTCCAATAATCGAAAGAATTTTTCCCATGACGTCTGTTAGTGCGGCACCGACGACTCCTAAGCGTGGGAACGGGCCTATTCCCAAAACTAGGAACGGGTCTAATGCTATGTTAACTGCAACGCACACTATGTTAATTGTCGCTGGCCGCCGGGTGTCTCCTAAGCTTTGAAACAGCGTGGTGAAGGTGAAGGCTATCGACATAAATAGTACATCAAAAGCCGTGACAGCGGAGAAAGCCATCACCTCTTCAAATATTTCGGGCGGAGTAAAAATCAGCCATGAGAAGATTTGTTCTCTGAAAGAGAGGAGAATTATGTTCAGTGAGACTCCTGAAATGCAAGCGGCTGTAAAGAACCGTGAGGCTTCCTTGCTTGCGTTCTTGTAGGCCTTTGCACCAATATACTGTGAAACTATGCTTAGGCAAGCGGCGTTTGTAGCCATAACGAGGGCTTGAAAGAGCATTAGGACAGGGAAAACTTGTCTAGGAATCGATACACATAACTCGTCATAACGGCTCAGCCAGTAAGTGTCAGCAACATTATAGGCAATGAGCACAAGCTGATTCAACATAGGAGGAACCCCAAGCCAAAAAAACGTGCTGACTGTTGAGCCGTTAACGATCCTATCTCTATATTTGCTTAGATCAGGAGATTCCAGTAGAGATCCAAGTTCCTCAGCCATATTCAACTGGTCCGCTCACAAATGTTTTTCACTGGCTTTTTTGAAATAAATGCAAAGAGTTCTAAACCATATAAAAATCTTAGGCTAACTTCAGTTTCCCATTCCAACATGGTT
Source organism: Candidatus Bathyarchaeota archaeon (assembly GCA_018397065.1). Taxonomy (GTDB): domain Archaea; phylum Thermoproteota; class Bathyarchaeia; order Bathyarchaeales; family DTEX01; genus JAGTRI01. The sequence continues at coordinate 12,359 of JAGTRI010000015.1, read as the reverse complement.
TTCAGCTTCGTAAGGATTTCCTTATATGAAAAAATAATATTCTTTCAAGGGAAACTGAAGTTTTGCTTCTTTTGTCATGTTCAGATGTTTTTCAAGGGTTCCTCGGGATCCAGTTCCAGTAGACAAGCGTTTTCCGAGATCAGGTCCGGGTTGAAGCGGTTGCTTCCGTCAATGAAGAAAGCAGGTGAGTTAAGTCCTCCTTTGACAATGGAAAGTTGGCTTCGGACGCATAGCAGTTCAGAAAAAGGTGGCACATTTACGAACCGTGAAAGGAGATGTGTTCTCCCGTTTTAGTTCGCCGAAAAGCTGGCGCATATCTTCGATGCCGAAGGTCAAGGCTTCATAGTAATGAGAAAATCAAACTTAGATTAGAATGCATTTAAGAGGTCTGTGAAGACGTTGAGCGTAGGACGTATATATAGTCGGGTCATTTTTTTGGCTGTTCAGTACGTGTTATTTTTTGTTTTTAAAAACCCTGTGGAAACATTGGAATTTTGAGGTGGAGCCGAATGAATCTTAGAGAATTTAGTAAAATTTTGGTTATTTGTCTGTAAAGATTATGTACTGAAGCTGCTGAATACCCAAAAATGGGGCGAACTATTCTTGATTGCGCATGTTTATGAGTATTCTCTGAATGTGTAGTTGCACTTTGTGCATCGGAAGAACTGGGTTGAGGATTCGTCTGCTCCTCGGGTTTGAACCTGCCAACTGTAGGCGGTGTTGTTTCCGCATTTTGGGCATTCCATCGAAACCGTGGGCAGAGTCTTAAGCTTCTGTTCCTTCTTTCCAATGACGACAAGCTGGTCTTGAGGCTTCGGGGCTGTAACTTTTAATGTGCAGGCTTCGGGCTCTACAGTTTTCTTGTAGCCGCACTTCAGACAAGTAAGATAGCAGCCTTTACCGTCCTTTTTCCGTTTAGTCACAAGTCGAGTCTCACATTTGGGACAGAACTCCATTAAAGCCCCCCAAATTTAGATGTGTATCAATTTTTGTTAACGATGATTCTTTTAAACTTTTCTAAACTAAAGCAGCTAAGCAAACACGGACACCGTGCTGTTTGAAACAGATTTCAACAAAAGTCCGTTGCCGGTTCACTTTTATGTTATGACCTTTCCTGGGTTAAGGATGTTGTTAGGGTCGAAGAGCTTTTTGATACCCTGCATAAGGTTGAGCTCAGCCTCATCCGTGGCTTTTGTTAGCTCTTGAGTTCTGATTGCGCCTACACCATGCTCGCCTGTGATGACTCCTCCTAGGCGAATTCCTGTCTCGTAGATTTCACTTTTAACCTTCGCCACGTAGTCAGGCGCTTTGCCTTCTTCCTTCATCACGTGAACATGTAAGTTTCCGTCACCAGCATGCCCATAAACGGGCAAGTGAACACCATACTTCTCGGCGATTTCCTCAACAGCGTCCATCAAGTCTCCTAGCTTACTCGGCGGCACAGTTACATCTAAGATGTCAATCAGCTGAGGCTTAAGAGCCGTGTAAATGTTGCTTCGAATCCTAAGAACCCTATCCTGCTCTTCACGTGTCTCAGCGAGAACAGGTTCGCCAGCTCCAATTTCACTGCACACCCCTGACACCTTCTCGCAGGAAACTAGCAGCTCCTCCTCGCTTTCAGCATTGAGAATGATAAAGAGCTGAGCCCCTCCAACTTGAACAGGCCACTTCTCATTTAGATGCGCAGCGGACAAGTTAACCTCATCAGGCTCCACATACTCAATCGCCAAAGGAACCACACCTGAAAGCAGAATCTTTTGAACAGCCTGCAAAGCCTCGTGCCGGCCACTGAAAGGCACAATGATTGTTACGCTATGTTCACTTTTCGGATGAAGCTTAATGATTGCCTTAGTAATCACACACAACGTCCCCTCGCTTCCGATGACAAGATGCAACAGGCTATAGCCAGCGTTGTCCTTGATCAGTTTGCCACCTAAATTGAGAACTTTACCTGAGGCTAGAACAACCTCAACGCCCTTAACGTAGTTCCTCATAACTCCATACTTGACAGCCCTAACTCCACCAGCGTTCGTAGCAATCAAACCGCCAACCTGCGCTCCCTCGTCTCCAGGATGAGGAGGAAAGAACAATCCTGCCTCGTCGCATGCACGCAGCAAGTCGCCTAAAGTAACACCAGCTTCTGCGACAACCATCAAGTTTTCCCTGTCAACTTCCAACTTCTTCATTCTCTCCAAGGACAAGATAATACCTGGTATGGTTGGCACACAGGCGCTAACAAGTCCAGTTCTTCCGCCAACTGGAAACACAGGAACTCTCGCTTGGTTAGCAGCTCTCAAAATTTTTGAAACCTCGCCTGTGGATGAGGGCTTCACTAGAATGAGGTTGTTGGCAGCTTTAGGTCTAACGGGTTCAGGTGTCTCGTCTTGCAGGTAGCTTAACATGTACTCGCGTTCTGTAACAACCCATTCTTTCCCAACGATGGAAACTAGCTCTTGAACAAGGGCGTCTTTACTTACGTTCGTCAAGATTTTTCACCGCCTTCAACTTCCTTAGTTCCTGAACAAGTAAAGGAACAATCTCATAAATGTCGCCTACGACACAGTAGTCAGCCACGTTAAAAATAGGAGCTGAAGCATCCTTGTTTATCGCGATAATCACGTCGGAGTCCCTCATCCCGAACAAGTGTTGAGGGGAACCTGAAATCCCACAGGCCACATAGACCCTTGGCTTAACGGTGTGCCCGCTGAACCCAACCTGATGATCCCTACTTATCCAGCCTGCGTCGACAAGAGGCCTGCTTGATCCAACTACTCCACCTAATTCTTTCGCTAGCTCTTTGAGAAGAGCAATGTCACCTGGGCTTTTTAAGCCTCTGCCGCCTGAAACGACAACCTCAGCCTCTGCAAGGTTAACCCCACCGACCGCAGTTTTTTCAAGAATCTGAATTCCCGTGTCACTTAAGACCTCAGGTTCCTTCACGATGACCTTGCCCTTTCTACGTGGGTCTCTAGCGTTGGCCTTCATAACCTTGTATCGAACCGTAGCCATCTGAGGCCTCGTCTTCGTCTTAATCTGAGCCATAATGTTACCGCTGAACGCGGGGCGAACCTGAACTAGGTTTCCATTCTCGTCTAGATCAAGATCGACGCAGTCAGCCGTAAGCCCAGTTCTCAGAGCCGCAGCTACTCTTGGCGCTAAGCTTCTGCCTAATCGTGTGGCGCCTAACAAGAAAATGGCTGGCCTTGTCTCAGTAACGAGCCTAACGAGATTTTTGGCATACTGAACTGGGTCGAACATGCTGAGGAAGGGGCTGTCGAAGACGTAGACCACGTCAGCGCCATAATAGACGAGCTCCAAAGCTTCCTTGTGAACGCCGTGGCCTAACAGAGCGGCTGACAACTTGACACCAAGCCTGTCCGCAAGGTCTCTACCTTTCCCAAGTAGCTCAAAAGAAACAGGGTGAACCAAACCGTTGTTTTGTTCAGCAAAAACCAGCACGCCTTCAGCGTCAGGCACATTGTTCACTGTGATGCCCCCAGCTTTAAAAGAATCTCCGCAATCCTACGAGCTTTCTCCTCAGGTGTTCCCATAACGATTTGGCCTTTCTTTTTTCCAGACGTGGGCGCGAAAACCTTGGCAACCCCTGTTGGGGAGCCTTGAAGACCGAAAAACTGTTTTTCATCCAGACAAGCCAAGTCTTTCATGCCCCACACGGTTATCTCAGCCTTCCTCGACCTTAGCTTGTCCTTCAACGTTGGCAATCTTGGCACATTAGCGTCCTTTGTAACCGTGATAAGCCCTGGAAAACGCATTTTGACAACATAGTTGTCTCCGTCAAGCCGCGATTTAACCGTTATTTCTGCAATGCTAATGTCCAAGATTTCATCAACGTAGGCTACGTGTGGAATGCCTAAAAACTCCGCAACCTCAGGCCCAACCTGCGCCGTGTCTCCGTCGATTGTTTTTTCACCGCATATGATCAAATCGAAGGCCCCAAGCTTCCTAACCGCGCAGGAAAGGGTGTAAGAAGTAGCTAACGTATCTGCGCCCGCGAACCTTAAGTCGCTGAGGAGAACAGCCTCATCGGCGCCTCTTGCCAAAGCATCTCTAAGAGCGTCCTTAGCCTGCTCAGGACCCATGCTGACCGCTGTTACTACGCCACCGATTTTCTCTTTTATTTGGGCAGCTGCCTCCAAGGCGTTCAAGTCAAAAGGATTGATGACTGCTTCAGCTGAACTTCTGTCTAAACGTCCCTTCTCGTAGTCAAATCTGACCTTTTCAATGTCCGGAACCTGCTTCACTAAGACCACAATTTTTAGGCCTTTCGACATCCCTTTCCCTTTTTGAACTTGATGCTATTATTCAAGGCTTGGAAATATTCGTGAATGTGGCTTTGGTTAATACGCCTTTGCTATGTAAACGACCTTTTCAGCCTTTTTTCCACAAACAACGCATGGAGACTCCGGCTTTTCTTCCACGTCCACTCGGTGCCCCCTAACCTCGCCTCCTGAAACCTCCTTAATGGTTTCAGCGCACCCAACATTTTCGCACCAGCAGACCCTAACAATTTTTCTGTTCCTAACAGCCTCTTTCAGTGAGTCCAAGTCCTTCGCGTTGACCGTCATTTCCTCAAGAACCTGGCGGCTCCTCCTCAGCAAGCTTTCTGTTATAGAGTTAAACGTCTCCTTTATTGCTGAGGCCGCCTCATCAAAATCAACGACGCTTCTTTTGAGGTTGGCTCTCTCCGCTATCGTCACCTTCCTTTCCTTCAAGTCTCTCGGACCGACTTCAACCCTCACAGGGACCCCGAGCATCTCCCAATAATAGAACTTTTCTCCAGGCGTTTTTTCACTATCGTCGAGCTTAACTCTGAACCCCGCTTTTTTAACTGCCTCAAAAACCATCTTTGCGTAGGCATTGACCTCGCCTTCCTTTTCTTTGTAGGGAATTGGCACAACAACCACTTGGACAGGAGCAACCTCCGGCGGCAGAACCAACCCGTGATCGTCGCCGTGCTGAGATATTACAGCAGCCAAAGCGCGGCTTATTCCAAGCCCATAACAAACCTGAGAAACATTCCGGTGAGTCCCGTCAGTATCCTCGTAAGTTATCCCAAAGGCTTTTGCAAAATTCTCGCCAAGATTGTGAACCGTGCCGATCTGGTTGACCCTACCATCTGGGTTCCAGCTGTCAAACGCAATTGAGTATTCTGCCCCTGCAAACTTGTCGAAGTCAGGACGCTTCAACAAATAATACGCAAGCCCTAACCTTTCAAAAACATTGGTATAAATGGCTACGGCTTCTTTAACTTGTTTTTCAGCTGAATCCCAGTCTTCGTGGGCAGTGTGAGCCTCGTTCCAAAGGAACTCCCGCATCCTCAACAAAGGGCGAGTTGCCTTGGTTTCGTACCTGTAAACACATACGCTTTGGTAAACCTTCAGAGGAAGGTCTGCGTGTGACCTTATCCACTGCGCAAACATCGGGTACATGGCGGTCTCAGAAGTTGGCCTCAAAAGCATCTTTTTGTCAAGTTTTCTTTTTCCAGCATGCGTTATCCAGAAAACCTCAGCTGCGAAGCCTTTGATGTGTTTCGCCTCCTTCGCGAAGGCATCTTCTGAAATTGCTACCGGAAAAAGCATAGGATCGTGGCTGGAAGCGTCAAGCAGGTCCTCAAGCATGCTTGTTATCCGTTTGGCAATTTTTGCACCCCAAGCCTTGTAGACGTTGAAGCCTTTGATCGGGTACCTGTTGTCAACTATTTCGGCCTTGAACAATACTTCGTCAAACCATTCGCTGAAGCTCTGAAACTTTTTCATTAGGTACACGTCCGCATATGTTGGTTTCTTGTCTTGCCAGATTCACACATTGAGGAAAGTCCTAATAAATCTTTTATTTTTTCTTGCGACGCGAAGAATTTACAAGAAATAAACCCCGATCGTTGGTTAACTGAGATTTTGTCTTTGTCGGAGTTTAGGTAAACATATTAAACTGGATTCGACGAATATTAGGATTGATGAACTATGTCTTTGAATTACGAGAAGATGCTTGATGAGGCTTACAGTAAGCTTCCGCGAGAAGTTTCGAAACACGAAAGATTCGAAATTCCAAAAATATCATGCACCACGTTCGGCGCCCGAACAATTTTCTACAACTTCAAAGAAGTTTGCGACATTCTGAACAGAGACCCCGTTCACGTGTTAAGATACCTTTCTAAAGAGATGGCGACCGCCGGCGTAATAGATGAGAACCGCGCGATCTTTCAAGGCAAATTCGAGCTTGAAACATGCACCCAAATTTTAAAGAGATACGTTAACGAGTTCGTCATCTGCCCAGTGTGCAAAAGGCCTGACACGAAAATCGTGAAGGAAAAAAGGCTCTTTTTCCTCGTCTGCGAAGCCTGCGGAGCCCGATCGCCCATTAAACCCGTTTAAACGTAAACTGGAAGCGGTAAGCTTGGCCTATGTTAAAATGCGAAAGTGGGGGAAACAAGTTCTACTTGCTATATGCGACGCTGAGATTCTGGGAAAAACTTTCAACGATTCAGACATAGTTCTAGAGGTTAAGGAAGAGTTTTATAAAGGCGTAAAGACAAGCATCGACGAAGCCATAGGCCTCATCGAACAATCAACAATCGTAAACATCATCGGATGCAACACCGTGAAAAAAGCAATCGAAAAAGGCTACGTCCACCCAGAAGCCGTCATAAAAGTCTGCGGCATACTACACGCCCAAATAGTAAAAATGTAGATAAGAAATCGAAAAACATAAAAACCCTGGAAAAAGTTAAAACAAAATCAGTCTACGCCGGGGTGGCCGAACGGTTCAGGCGGCTGCCTGCAGAGCAGCTATATATGGGTTCAATTCCCATCCCCGGCTTCTTAGCATAAACCCTACATACTTTAGATTAAACTCAAATATTCATTTTCGTTTTCTGTCAAGCATTGATGCCTCCATATCGCAGACCTGTTGGTAGCATACCGATATAGGTTCTTTTGCCTCTTCGATGTTTGCCGCTGTTTTGAAGATGTACGCATAGTCAACAAAGTCAAAAGCTGATTTTAAATGAACAAATTTTTTTGAAGTTTTTATAAACGAGCAACCCACTTTATATGAAGTATACTTTCTATTTTCATAATACTCTATTGTGGCTTTATTCTCCTCAATTAAGTTGACCTTTTGTGTCGCCTAAAATTGGATTGAAGCGAGAAGTCCAAAAAATTTGCTAGCGCCTTTCTTGGAAAGCTCCCAGAGAGTTTGCAGGAGTTTTCCTTATGACAGAGTTCTGCAGAGACCACAGTCTAAATCTGTAAGAAGCAATGTGATTTTGACACGTAGAGGTTAGTTCTTTACAATACGATTATAGAGTAGGAATAATCTTGCTATTTTTGATGAGTTTGGTCGAGATATTGAAAGTTTCCTCTAAAGGGCAAATAGTTATTCCGGCGAACGTGCACAAAGGAACTAGTCTGAAAAATGGCGAGAGGTTCTATCCAAAACAATTAACGACAGGGTAGTTCTCAAAAAGATAGATAACCGATCTTTTGAAGATGTCATGATGCTTTTTTGGAAACGTATTAGGCAGATGGGTCTTGCGATGCAGGATATAGGTGCCCTCGTCGAGGAAGCGCGTGCCCAAAATAGTTGTTGATGTTAACGTTTAGGTTTATGCTTTGCTTTGGGGTCAAAAGCCTGCTGAAATTATGAAGGTGGCTGAGGAAGGTAAAGTTGAAATTGCGGTGTCTAAGAAGATTGCCGTGGAAATCAGCCAAGTTTCGAATTATTCGAAGCTTAGAATCGTGTATCTAGTTGCGGGTTTAAGTCATAAAGACCTTGTTGAGGCCGTGCTCAAGGTTGCCAAGTTCGTTGAGGTGCCTAAGCGCGTTATTGTTGTCTTGGAATATCTGGCAGATGACAAATTTATCGAGTGCACCATGGTGGCTGGAGCAGACTACGTAGTTAGCAGCGATAGGCGCCTGCCTGAAATAGGAGGCTATAAAAGAGATTGGGAATTGTCAGTAGAGTTTGTTTCAGTTCTGGAAAGTAAATAAATTTGTACCGATTTATGAACATGCGGTCTTTCTGTGATTTAACTTGTAGAATTCCTTGATAGGAATTCTTAAAAGACATGTCATCTTCTAAAGTTATTATAATGGTATGATCTTCTTCTGGGAGTGTTGTACAACGAATGCTTGAATCTGTGTCCGAATGCCGAAAATGCGGAAAAGTTGTTTCGTTCAAGGAATATGAGAAAAGCAGATTCTGCCCAGACTGCGGTACTTTCTTACTTCATCCTCGTAGGCCTAAATGCTGGATATTTCAGTTTAATCCTGCAATGTATAGGTGGTTTGACTGGATAGAAGAAAAAAGAGACTGGGAACAATGGTTGGTGAGCCAACATGCTAGAGAGATTCACAAAAGAGACAAGGCTGCTATCTGGGCTTCAGGAGAAAAGGCAGGATTCTACGCTATAGGAGAGGTAGAGACTGATCCGAGCAGAAAGCCGCTAAATAAGGAACAAGAGAAATATTGGGTAAACAGTTTGGATGTCTACAAGTTTGAAGAGAAGAGCAGCGTCATCATTAGATATGTGAAGCTGTTCGTTGATAGTCCTCTTCTTGCGAAAGAGTGCCTGCGAGACCCGCTGCTTCGGGGCATGGAAATCTTGAAGCAACCACAAGGGACAAATTTTCCACTAACGATAGAGCAGTGGAACAGGATTCTAGAACTTATCAACAATAAGGATTAAGCAGACGGAGCAACCCAAAGATATGAAAACACTAATTGTAGGAGCCCTAGAATAGCAAAATCAATTGTCTCTTAGGCATCGCCCAAAATCATGAACAGCAAGGAAGTGAGAAAATCTCGGAACTTTTGGATTCAGAACATAAGTTAGCAGTTTTGGGATAATTCTATCTTAAAGGGGTTTGGTTTATTTTCGGTTTTATTTTTCCTTGGATTTTTGCGATTTTTTCTTTCATTTCTTGTATTTCGTCTTTGCCAAGATGCACGGATAGAACGAGTTCTGTGCGATACGTTTCTTTCGGCTTGAGTGTGGGAACACGGTTCATTTGTCGTTCGTATGCTTTTGGGTTTGGATAGCCTGTTCCCGGTTCAAGGCCTACTACGTAGCCTTCTTCAGGAATGTTGGTGTTTTTCCAAAGTGTGAAGTATGGCAGCTGCCTTAAGGAGAAACTGACTGAGACGGCTTGTGTCTCATCCTTGTTTGTCAGCATAGCTGTGGTCCAGCCGTTGGTGTCGCCTACGAGTCTTATGAAATAGACTTGTTCAACGAATCCATCTTGCGGCGGACCAAAGATGTCATATTCCTTGACGCCTTCGGCAGATCTTTGGTTGTTTGGAGCCACCTCCATTATTGGCGCAATCAGCCTAGAGCCTTCCGTCAGGAAAGGTGGCCCATAGTTGCAGTGGTACAGGATTTGCATTTCGTCTGAGGCAGCACGCAAATTCGTAATTTCGTCTACGATTCTAACGGTGTTGCTTCCCAAAGTTGTTGACGTAGACGTTTTCAGTTTTAGGTTTGAGCCAAACATTGAGCGTTCATAAACAACGCCGTTTACGGTTAGCCCGAAAGGTTCCTTCAGGTCAACTTTAGCTTCAACTTGGCTTGCAGGTATGTTGGCGATCTTTCCATGTAGGGTTAACATAATTTCCTTTTGATTGCCGTTATTGTCGATGATCACGTCGCGTCCAGGTCCCCCGAAGTTTCCTAGTCCACATCGGACAACCCATTCGTTGAAGCCGTCGAGCCACCCAAGCCCTTCATGTGCTTCGAGGTTTATGAATTTTGGATGAACAAGATCATTTACTGGCGAGTTCCAGCCTATGTATGTGCCTTTGTAGCTGCCTTTCCAGATGCCCATTCCTCTTGTAGGAACCAGAGTATACGAAAAGGCTCCGTTGTTTACGTCTATAACGTCTACGCCGTCTGAAAGCCCTCCTGACAGCCTACGTTTTGTTATTTGCCAGTCATGTCCCAATTCGAGGTTTTCGTTCGAAATTTCCCATTTCTCTACGTAGATGCTTCGGCTGACATCGGTAAGAACCTTTCTGAAAGCTTTTTCCCCTAAGGTGTGATTATTCAAAAGCTTTCTCCTCTGGCATGTAGTGTCTTGCATTTATGTTTTTTAGTTTATAATCTTTGCGCAGTTACATAAAGATGTTTTTCTTGCCACTGTGGTCTGTTCAATCTATGATGTTGTTGAGTTCGTTGGAATCTGGTATATTATTGGGAAGCCACCCTCACCTGTTACCACTATAAAGGTGCTGATGTTTAGTTGTTTCATGGTTTCAACCCGGAGGTAAAGCTCCGCTATTCTCGTCGAGTTTGTTACACCTGCCGTTTTCATAATTTTCTCTATCGCCTGCATCGATCCTTCAGCGACAAGTATTTTCGCTTCAGCCTCATCCTTAGCTCGAATCGAGACCTCCTGAGATGACGCTTTTGCAAGGACAAATATTCTTTCTTTTTCGAACTCTGCTTGAATCTTGCGTTGTTCAGCCACGAGTTTGTCTTCGATTGCCGATGTGTATTTGGCTTGGTATGCAACGTTTTTCAAGTCAAATTCTAGGTGATGAAGCGCCCCTACTGAGACTTTTCACGCATTTTCTGGAAAACTTCGTCCTGCATCCTTTGAGCCACGATGTCTCGGTGCTCGATTGTTTCGAGAGATGTGTATTCTTTTGTGATTAGCCGTATTATCTCTTTCATGATTGAGTCAATTGCGGTCTGATCATAATCTAACCTTAGAAAGCTCAGGTAAAGATCCTTAAGCTTGCTGACGTTTAGCTGCCACCTCATCAATACAGAGATCTTCATTTCCAGCTGGTCTCTTGAGAAACACGCTATCTCGTCTTCGTAAACGTCTGTTGCATAGTAAATTGTTTTAAGGCTTACCCAAGGCGCCTTTACTCACTAAGTCAGTCCTAGAACTGGGTCGGAAATTGAATGCAGTAAAGGGTCTACGAGCAGTCCTGCCTCGCCGACTCCGATGGAGCAGAACATTGTTGTCATGAAGATTGGGATTCCTATTACGCTAATTAGGAATATTACAGCTAAGATCAACGCTAACCATTTTCGGCTTTTCTTTGCTTCTTTTTAATACATTCTTTTTAACCTACTCTTTTCTTTTTTGTTTCCTCATAAACTGGAAGATTCGTAAAATCCATATAGGGATTACCCAAAAATTTTAAGAGAATAAAACAAAGCGGGTATTATATACAGGATTTTTCTCACATTGGATGACTGCGTATGGATTACAAGGACGAAGCAATAATCAGAATACTTGCAAGGCAGGCGCACTTGCCAAGTAGGGTTCTTTCGAAAATGACGGGGTTACCCATCTCCACCGTGCACAATAGAATCCAGAGACTTGAGGCTGCAGGCGTAATCAAGGGATACAAGGCTTTGATAAACTTTGAAAACGTCTAAAGCCGATAAGTGCCCTCTTGTTCATTAACCTCGCTGGAGTAGTGCCAAACAAAGGCTACATACCAAGAAAGGATGTTCTCAACGAGCTCAAAAATTATGAGGAAATCGAGGAGGTAATTGAGGTTGAAGCATACAACTTCGACTTAATTTTGAAGGCGAGGCTGCAGAGCCTAAAAAGACTTTCAGCTCTTATGGAGGAACTTAGGTGCATAGAGGGCATCGAAGAACTTTCGTCCGCCATAATTGTTGAGGAAACAGTCTTGCCGCCACCCCTTATTCTAAAGAAAAGATGAGAAGTATGACCGCGTCTCTTAATGGTTATCTTAGAATGCGAGATACTTAAACATATTTTAGCCTCTTAGAAAACTGTTTGCGTAAAAAGGTGTCTAGAACCACTTCTGATCTTAGACTATTCAAAAAAATAAAGAAGGAGATTGGTTTTTTATGCTACTTTCTTCTGCAACGTAATTACCGCAACGATCGAGGCTAGTGCCGCTATAAGCGACAGGACGATGGCCCCATAAACGGCTGTTGAGATTGTAGCAGTTGCTGATTGAGCTGCTTGTGCCGCTGTCTTAGCGTCCGCTGCTGCCGATGCAGCTGAAGCAGCTGATGTTGAAGCTGACGTGGCCTTTGTTGCTGCGTCTTGAGCATATGTCGTGATGCTTGTCAGCTCCGTAGACAGTCCAGATATCTGGGTAGACAGTGCTGACTTGGCGTCAGCGACTGCGGACTGTACTGCAGTTAACAGGGTCTTTATTGATGGCAAGCCTGTGGTTGAACTAGTAACGTAAGCGTTTAGTTCGCTTATTGCTGTTTCAATTTCTTCAAGCTTGTCCATAATCGCCGTTTCTTCTTCGGAGGTCACAGTGAAGGTTGTCCATGCAACAAGCTTTGGCATTCTGTTATATAATGCGTCATCTAGACTCTGCTCGTAGAGGGCAACCAC
>JAGTRI010000014.1 GCA_018397065.1 Candidatus Bathyarchaeota archaeon | reverse complement strand
ATCCGACCTCATTTTCTCCTTTTTTGCCTTGTTAGAGTCGTTTTTCATGCCAATATAGATGAGGAGTTCGATTATCTTTATTTTGTATTTTGATTTATAAATATAATCGAAGGGACGTGGTTCAAAGTGTATTTCTTGTCAGATGTGGAACATAAGTATCTTCTTCACCAGCTTTTGCCGACTGCACGCGAGGTTGGAATCAATAAAGAGTTAAGAGGTTGGAGTTGGTTTCAGCCTCCTTTAAAACCATATTATGATAACGTAAAGTTGCCAATGTACACCGTAACATCGAAATATTGCCCAACTGGCAGAGACCTCTTTCTTAGGAGCATTGAAAAAGTGTATCCTAAGCCAACGGCGGACGTAGCCTTAGGGAAGATACTTCACGGAGTTGTCAGCGACTGTCTCCTCTCCTTTCTTCAGCAGCATCGAATTAACTTTGAGGAATGGTTGAGGAAGATTCGGTGGGACGAAATACCTGATAAACCTGAAAACGTTATTGAACCATCTAGAAGAGTTTGGGAACACGTGTCCAAGATCTGCGAAGCTAGGATTGCTGATGTTTCAAGCAGACAGCCGTATGCTTCTGTGTATGACGCAACGTCTTCAGCTTTGCCTTTTCTGGTTGAGCATAAGATTTCAGGGGAGCTTCTTGGCTTAAGCGGGATATTGAGCCTCGACTGCTACGACTATTTGCACGCGATAATGTTCGATCTAAAAGTCAACGATGAACGAAAGGAATGGCATAGGCTTGCGCCTGTTGGCTACGCGCTGGTCTTTGAAAGCGTCCATGAGGTTCCGGTAGACATTTGCTGCATCGTCTACCTTAACATCAAGGATGGCAAGATCAGCGTTCAAAAAGACTTGTTCTTTGCAAATGAAGAATTAAGGCAGTGGTGGATTGAGGAACGTGACAAGAAGATGGAGATCGTTGCTGAGGCTAAGGATCCAGGTAGACCAGAATGCTCTCAATGTTTAGACTCGTGCATGTTTTTCGAAGCATGTTATGGGTGAAAAAGAAACGGAGTCCTGTATATGAAAATCTTTCTTGACGATTTTGGCATTTTTCTTGGCCGAAAGAGAAACCGGTTTATTGTGAAGAAGAATGGCGAGGTCAAGGAGATCGTGGCGGACGATGTAGATTCAATAATTTGCTGCTCTTCAGGAGTTGCTTTTTCATCAAGCGCTTTGAATCTAGCTGTCGAGAACAACATTCATGTTGTCTTTGCACGTTACGGCGGGTGGCCTTATGCCGTTTTGATGCCTGCATCCATGACTGGGTCTGTTAGAGCCCGCAGAGAGCAGTTCATCGCCTATAATGATGAGCGAGGCTTAATCTTGGCAAAAAAGTTTATTTCTGGCAAGCTTGTTAACCAAGCGAATTTTCTAAAATTGATGGCAAAAAATAGGCGACAGACCAATCCTGACCTGGCTGAGAAGCTATATGATTCTGGCAAGTTGATTGATGAAGTGAACGAGAGAATCAGCGAAGAGCAAGGCTTGAACATTGATGAGAAACGTCAACAACTAATGAACTTGGAGGCTGAGGCTGCAAGGTTCTATTGGGACTCAATTCGGCAAATCCTGCCTCCAGAACTGGGGTTTACTGGAAGAGAGACAAGGGGAGCACGTGACCCCTTCAATGCAATGCTAAACTTTGGTTATCAAACCATACTTTTCCCTGAGGTTTGGAAGGCTGTTAGCTACGCTGGCTTAGATTTCTACGCGGGGTATCTGCATGCCGACCGCCCTGGAAAGCCTTCGCTGGTCTTAGATTTGATGGAGGAGTTTCGTCAACAGATCGTAGACAGAACCTTGGTTGGACTGATTACAAGGAACATCATAAAGCTTAATGAGGTTTTAGCAGCTGAGGAGATTGAGGAAGGCAGAGTACTGAGCAAAGATGCTGTCAAGATTTTGTTAACCAGCTTTCAGGAACGTCTAGAAAGCGAAGTAATGTTTAATGGCCAAAAGGGAACACTGAAAAGTTTTATCTATTCTCAGCCGCGATGTTTAGTCCGTTTCCTTTTACGAGAGGCAGACTACGTGCCTTTCTGCTTAGGGTGGTAAGCGCTAATGCGGTACGTCATAATATATGACATTACTGACGACAACCTTCGGGCTCTGGTGGCTGAAACCTTGAAGGATTATGGATTGCAGCGTATCCAATACAGCGCCTTTATTGGCAGTCTGCGCAGGGACGAGCTGAACAGTTTGCTTGTGGACTTGAAGAATCTAATTAAGGATTTGGTTGAGAATGTGCAGTTGTACCCTGTTTGCGACACGTGTTTCAAAGGGCGAAAAGAAGTAGGCAAACCCAAAAGGTACGAGCTCAAAGAAGAAAAAGACAAAATAGCATATTTTTGATGATAAAGACACATTTCAATTCGATCTGAAAATCACTTATCATACAATGGTTTAATCCAGTTATAGATCTTGTCCAATATTTCTATGTATAACCTTTCTAAGTCATCATTAACCATTCGAAAGACCCATGTGTTTCTAGCTTGATCCCAGCTGTATGGACCGCCAACAAGATAGATCCATTTTTTACCTGTTTGGCCGTCCTCCTTACTTATTTCTGTTATGTACGTTTGTCTGGCAAATATGCAAACACCGTAATAGTCTATGCCACTTTTTAAACAAGCTTCTTTGGCTTTGGTTAGTTTTTGTTTTGCCTGCTCACTGTATTCGGTCTTTATTTCTAAGGCTACCCTTTCAGTCATACAGCCGTTTTTCATTACGCTTATTATTATGTCTGGCGTAATTTTTATGTCCATACTAGCTTTCAGTTTTCTAGTTCGGGAAAATTCCCATAGAGTAGTTAACTTGGCGAGTTGTTCAGATCGCCTAACATATTTTACCAGCCTATCTCGTAATCCGGCCTCTAAGAAGGATTTTAAGGAGCGAGAAATCAAATCTTCTATAAAGATGCCGCCTTCGACACCTATTTGAAACTTTCCTTCTCCATATGCATGAGTAAAGGCTATTGAGAAAAAATCTGATACCGCATCGAGGACTAACATTGAGAATTCTTTACTTTTCTTGACCTCATTGATCGATTTATATAACGCTACTCCTGCCTCTTCTTCGATTTTTTGCATAATCGAATAATGTTCTAACCACTGCGTGTGCAATCTTGTGAAGATACTACTGAGCATGTAGTAATTTATGTTGATAAGACTAATGTTCTTTTCCTTTCCCAAGCCTAAACTTTCTGGTTCTTCATAATTGTCCTTTAGAAAGGTTTTGTGGTTAGGACGGCGGAAATGTTGAATATAAATTTGGTCTCATTTTAGGTTATATGAGTGAAGAATTTTACACTTGCGGACGCTTATGTGCTGGCAGCTGCCGAGAGATCGGCGCAAAGATCTTAACGCGTGATTCCTAATTTTAGGGGCGTTAATGAAGCAAAATCCGTCTAGTAATGTTTTGACAGACGTAACTTTTATGTATGCGTTTGATGTCTTTTGTTTACGGTGGCAAAGTTGACTCTTAAGCCTTTAGCCGTAAGGATTCCTGAGGAAATTGAGAAGGAAATTCAGATAGTAGTTAAACAGGAAGGTTTGGATAGGGCGACGGTTGTAAGGAATCTTCTTGAGTTGGGTATCAGCGAGTGGCGTAAGCAAACAGCCCTAGAGCTGCTGCGTGATGGAAAAGTGACCTTTGCTAAGGCTGCGGAGATGGCTAAACTTCCTCTTTGGGACCTCGCCGACCTATTGAAGCAGCGCAATATTGAATGGGTCAGGTTTTCACGTGAAGAACTTGAGAAAGAGTTTGAAGAGGCTTACCCGGCGGAGTAGTGATGAAGCCGCTTGCGTTCAATTCGACTCCACTGATTTACATTACAAAGATTGGATTAAGCCAAATCTTTGAAGAGCTTGAAGACGAGAAGTTAACTTCTTTAAGTGTTAAACGTGAGGTTGTGGATGAAGGGAAACGTAAGGGTGTCGCAGACGCCATGATCTTAGAAAGACTGTTTGAGAAGGGTATTTTCAAGGTTGTGAAACCTGAAAACAAGTTTTTTAGGAATTCTTTTGCAGACAAATGGACTTCACGTGAGTGACGCTGAGGTTTTAGCTATAGCAAAAGAACGAGACGAAACAGCCATAATTGACTATGAGATTGCGAGAAAGACGGCAAAAATATGTGGTATAGCCTACGCTGGAACCCCATACATTTTGGTTAAGGCAGTATATCAGGGGCTTATTACAAACGAAGAGGCGAAGCAAGCGATTAATGACATGGTTTTCGCTGGGTGGAGATGTAGCATTGAATCCTATGCTAAAATCATGGAAAGCCTAGAAAAACTAGGCAAGAATAAGAAATGAGCAAACCTGCAAAACGGTACAGTTTACCAATTTCTGATGTTGCTGAAAAGAAGCCTGAAACAAGCTTTCAAAAGTAGGGGGTAAGTCGCAAGGACGTAAGAAGAGAGTGAGAAAATGTTGAAAATAGTATTCGAGTACGTGACAGAACGCTATAGCGTCAAGATCTATAGGAAACAGAAGTGAGAGATCCCTGAAATGCGCCTAAGGTCCCTGAAATCCGCATTTTGGGCATTTGTAGAGCCGTCTGAACTCTCGGCATTTTGAGCATCTCCAGATTGTTATTTCTCCGCAGTTTGGGCATGGAAATTTTGTGGCTTCAGCTCCTGGGCCGATTATTCTGTTGCACGATGTGCAAGTGGGCATTGAAACAGTTTTTCCTTCGCTCATCAACTGCACCTCAAACGAATTGGCATAATTACGTGAACACTTCCATATATATTCTATTCTACGTTCACAGTAAAACAGAATAAAATTGTTAACGCATATTAATATGAACTGGCATCTTATCTAAGATTCGTGTTGAAGGCCTCTAAACTTTTTCTTAATTTCAGGTTCAAAAAATACCTAATATTCTACAGATTAAGGTGTTACATATGATCAATGAAATAGTTCTGTTAGGCTCATTAGCTAGCTTAGCAGCTGGACTATCCACTGGCATAGGAGCATTACCTATATTGTTTACCAAGAAGGTTTCAGACAGGTTAATGGATGCGATGCTAGGTTTTTCAGCTGGAGTTATGCTGGCTGCGACATCCTTCAGTTTGTTAGTCCCAGCTATAGAGTTAAGCGGTCCATGGATTGTTATATTCGGAATTATTTTGGGAACAATTGTGTTGCATTTGTTCGACCGTTTTATTCCTCACATTCATCCTACACTGGGTAAGGAGGGGCCTTCTTCGAGGTTGTCGAAAATTTGGCTATTTGTTCTAGCAATAACGCTTCATAACTTTCCTGAGGGATTAGCGGTCGGAGTCAGCTTCGGCAGTGGAGATGTCTCAGTTGGGCTTGTAATTGCGTTAGCCATCGGGCTTCAGAACATGCCTGAAGGTCTTGCTGTTGCTTTGCCATTATTAAGAGAAGGATACAGTAAACGCAAGTGCATTGGCTATTCAACCTTAACTGGGCTGGTTGAGCCTGTTGGAGGTTTGTTAGGAGTAGCCTTGGTTTCCGTGTTTCATCCCTTATTACCGTGGGGTCTTGCCTTCGCCGCTGGCGCCATGCTTTATGTCGTAAGCGACGAAATGATTCCAGAAAGCCATCGAAAGGGGTTCGAGATGGAGGCAACGTTTGGCTTAATAATTGGATTTGTTATTATGATGCTGTTGGATTCTCTGTTAGTGTAAACAAAATAAGGCATTCTATGCTTATTCTGACGTCTTGAAGTTAGACTTCTATGTTAATCACTTCCCTTGTTACCCATCCAATAACAAAAGACACTGCTGCAACACCTAGACTAATTGTTAACATCTCAAAAAACATTTTTTTAAATGATAACTCCTTAACAACGGCTACAAAGAAAGAAAAAATGATTATAACTAAAACAGCATCTAGCACGGTGACCAATAGAGATAAGTAATAGTTTTCAAAGACGAAATACGGTGTTGTCAGGAGTAATACTGTAAGTATGTACGCTAAGCCTGTGTAAAATGAAGCTTTTACCGGGTTTCTGTTTTCTTTTTCTGATTTTTGTGACAGATATTCAGAGGCAGACATCGACAAGGAGGCAGCTATCCCCGTTATTAGCCCAGCTGCTCCAATCAGCCTACCATTTTGAAGCGCGAAGGTGAACCCGGCCAGAGCTCCTGTAAGTTCAACCAACGCGTCGTTTAATCCGAGAACCATTGAGCTGATGTAACCAATTTTTTCTTCATCAATCATTTCGACCAGTAGCTTCTCATGTTCAACCTCGTCATTAAGTATCTTCTCAGCCTCTGGCAGATTCCTCACAAGCTCAGAATATACTTCCTCAGCTCGCCTTTCACCCCTTTCCATCATCTTGATGGCAAAGGTTAATCCAAAAACTATTGAAAACAAAGAATACTTGAAAGCAGAAAAACTGTCAAGTTGAACCTCAACACCCGTTATTTTCTTCCATTCACTGTAGTGACGAAGCTCATCATCAGCAATTCGCTTCAGAACCTCAGAATTTTTCCCTTTCGTTCTTTTGGCAAGCCCCCTATAAACAGCATGTTCAGTAATCTCATTCTTCTGAAAAACCAAAATCATATCCACTATCTTCTTGTCCAGCATCTCAGTCACATTACTTTTTAGACGGAGTCCAATAAATTGGTAGCTACAATTCTAATCTTTTACAATTCAAGAGAACCAAAAAGTTTAGCCTTTCTGACTATTCAGAAGAATCCAGTTACCATCTAAACTCTGGCTTCTGAAAGTGTTTGGTAAGCATTAGGTCTGACACTTCCGGTTAAGACAACTTTTGCACCTTTACTGGCTGTTATCTAAGAATATTAAATGTCTGTGTCACTAGCGGTGTACTGACTCGTGTTTAGCACCGCTTCATTTTAAATGGCATCAGCATCTACAGTGAGAAAATAGGGAGCACCTGCCGAAGCGTGAATCCACGGCAGCATCTAGAATAGGTTCAGTAACAGAAACCGCAATCCTCAACTAAGTCGCCTCCCCCTCAATTTTATTCGTTTGTTTTGCCTTCTCATTTAGAAAGCCCTCTATTTTTTCAACAATTGTCATAAAGGCTTTCGTTGCTGGCGAATTTGCATTCTCGATAACAAAGGGTATACCCTTGTCTGAGTCTTCGCAGATTCTTGGGTCGATCGGTATCTTTCCGAGAAATGGAACTTCGAGGTCCTTTGAGATTTTTTCTCCCCCTCCAACTTTGAATATGTCTATTTGTGCTCCACAGTTTGGGCATACAAAACCGCTCATGTTTTCTATTATGCCTATAACGGGAACATTAAGCATCCTGGCAAAGGTAACGGCTTTCTTAACAACGTCTTGTGAAACTTCTGAAGGTATAGTTACAATGACTACACCGTCCATTTCGGGGAGAAGCTGCATTACACTTAAAGGTTCATCACCGGTTCCTGGAGGCAGATCGATAAAGAGAAAGTCAAGTTCCCCCCAAACAATATCGGAGAGAAACTGTTTTATTGCAGTCATCTTAAGAGGACCCCGCCATATTACTGGCGACTCTTGGTTTGGCAATAGGAAATCCATTGAAACAACTTTGACTCCTAGAGGTCCTACGACTGGAAATGCGCCTGGTGGGCCTGCTTTAAGCATCTGACCTTTGATTCCCAGCATTTTGGGGACGCACGGTCCGTGTATGTCTGCGTCGAGGATTCCTATCCGGCTTGCAATGCCGCGTTTGGCAAAGGCTATAGCTAGGTTCACTGTTACCATTGTTTTTCCTACGCCCCCCTTACCGCTTATTACAGCAATTTTGTGTTTTACTTTGTCCATTCTTATTCTAAGCGTCTCTTGCTGTTCATTGTATGCGGCGTCAACAGATTCAAATCGGCGGTTTTTTCGATCATTTGTTCTTTGCGTCAACTTCTATTTCTCCGTTGTTGTTTGTTGAAAAGTTTGAATCATAAACTATATTTATGCATTATGTTTAAAAAATAAACTCATGAAGTCCTTAGACGAAGTCGACAGAAAAATAGTCTCACAACTACAGATTGACGGACGCACAACTTTAGAGACGCTTGGAAAGATAACTGGCTATACCAACATGGGCGTGAGAAAGAGAGTCAATAATCTTCTTGAAAGTGAAGCAATAAAAATATCGGCGTTAGTGAATCTGAGGCATTTCAACCTATTCCTAGCCGTTGTCTTGATTGAGACTGATGGAACTGAAACTCTTCAAAGGTTGCTTAAGCGATTCGAAAACTGCCCACGTGTAGTCTATATTTTTACGACAATAGGTGGATTCAACATGATAGCCCTTGTAGTAGCCGAAGACAAAGAAACTTTAGAAAGCATATCAATGGAAAAATGTTCGCTTAGAAGTGAGAAAGGAATCCGCAGGTCAGAATTCTATCCCGTAATGGATGTCAACTATTCGCCTTTTATGCCAATCAGAAGATACCTAGCTCATAAGGATTTATCTGTCCCACCTTGTAAAGTTGACTGTGGACCGTGCGCTAGATACAAATCTGAGCGATGCGTAGGGTGTCCGGCTACTAAATATTATAGGGGGCACCTTTAGTCAAGAATGGCATTTACGAATGGCATTTACAATTAGTTTGACGAGAAATGATTGAAGGGTGTGATGTTGAAAAGGTTCAATCTAACCGTTGTGGTTGAAGACGCTGTAAGCCCTCAAAAAAAGAACATGGGATTAGAGGCTAAACATGGGTTATCCATAGTCATACAACAAAAGGAGCCGCGGAAATCAATCTTGATGGACACCGGCCAATCTTCAGATACGCTTTTGCATAATATGGAGACTTTGGGTTTGGATTTGGAGAAAATAGATGCCGTCTTTCTAAGCCATGGGCACTATGATCATACAGGAGGGTTATCTGTAGTTCTGGAAAAAACGAATAGGCATGTACCTGTGATCGCGCATCCAGATGTTTTGAAACCGAAGTTCAAGGCGACACCGACCCTTCGATGCATAGGATTACCTTTAAAGCGTTCTGATATAGAGTTGTCTTCAAGATTTCTTTTCGCTAGGAACTCAGTTGTGATTGCGGAGAACATCTTGACCACTGGCGAGATAGAACGTCTAACGCCTTACGAGAAACCAAGAGGGTTCTGGACAGTAGAAAACGACATGTTTGTTGAAGACCAGATGAAGGATGACCAGGCACTGATACTTAACCTACCAAATAAGGGCTTAGCTATGATAGTCGGTTGTGCCCATGCGGGAATAATAAACACAGTCAGGCATGCTCAAAAACTGACCGGAATAAAAAGGGTTCACGCCGTAATCGGGGGTTTTCACCTGAACGATTCAAGCGAGGAGACAGTCAAGGCGACAATAAGTGACTTGGCTGAAATCAACCCAGATCATGTTTGCCCATGTCATTGCACTGGGAACAAGCCGTCGCGTTTGCTGATTGAAGCCTTCGGCGAAAGATGCAATCCAATAAAGACTGGAGACACTCTTGAGTTTTGACTTTCTGCTATGGGAAAAGTTTCAAAATTGAATTGCGTCTCTGAGTAGCGATGGCAAAGCTTCTAGGGCTTCTTTTTTCTTGAACAATTTGAGCAGAACGGTGCTTTGGAAGTCCATATCTCCATTTGTTGAGAAAAGGTCTTGAAGGTTCTCCTTCACAGCTATTCTGAAGATCTTGTCAAGTGTTTGGTCTGAGAGACGGTTCAGAATTCTTCTTGCCAGCAGCATAGTCCTGAATTCGGCGCCTAACTGGTTTTTCCACATGTTCTCGTACTGCTTGAGAAAATAAGCCGAATAGTCTCCTGAAGCAACAGCTTCTGCCGCTACCTTTCCAGCTATCGATGCGCAGATTCCTCCAAGGATAACTCCTCCGCCTGTTGTCGGTTTAACTTGTCCAGCTGCGTCGCCGACGACTATGAATCGGTCGCGAAACGTTCTGGTAATGGGTCCACCTGTTATGACGAAGCCGGAGCGGACTTCGCTTATTGTTATGTGGGCGTTGTTAAAGCGTCTTCTAACGAATTCGTCGAGTAGAAACTTTGGGTTTGCTCCTTTGCATCCTAAACCAACCCTAGCTTTACGGGCACTGAGGGGAATGATCCAAGCGAAGAGTCCAGGTGCAATTTTCTTGCCAACGTGAACCTCGACGTACTCTGCGTCTATGTCTACGTTCTCAAGGTCGTATTGAATTCCCGGAACATATGAGCTGCGTTTTATGGGGTTCAGTCCAACTTCCTTTATGATTTTTGAGGAAACGCCTTCAGCGTCGATCACCATTTTTGCTGTAAACCTGTCTTTTTGTGTTTGAACGGAAACCCTGTCTTCGGCATATTTTATGCTTTCTACCTTTTCATTCAGAAGTATTTCTGCGCCGGATTCAATTGCCCTGTTTGCCAAGTATTGGTCGAAAAGGCTGCGATCTACAACGCACGCAACTTCCTCCTGTTTTTCAACAGTAAAAGACAACCCAGAGGGCGAAAAGAAACGTGCGCCTTTAACCTTGTTTTGAACGTAAAATTCATTGTTTGGTAAACCCAGTTGCTCTAGGCCTTTGATGCTTAATAGTCCAGCGCAGTGACAAGGGTGCCCGATCTCCGCATGTTCTTCAACAATCATAACTCCTGTTTCTCTTCTTGCAGCCTCACGTGCAGCGATTAATCCAGCTGGTCCTGCGCCTATCACTAGAATGTCTGTTTCTTTGTTTTTCATTGTCTCACAGCTTGACGTTTAAGTGAATAAGTGGAAGGCTTTTAAAAAATTTGTAGTTTTCATACTGAACGAATTTCTTGTTCTTATTTTTAGACGGCTTTCGTTAGGAATGTTCTAAAATTTAGAGTTATCTGGCAAAACGAGAAACTTTAACGGTGAAAAAATGATGGAAGCGAACTGCATGTTGAACCGAAAAGTCATCTGCGTCGTCGCGCTTTTGCTGGTGATAGCCGTTAGTTTTGGCGCTTGGCAGATTTGGCTTTACCTTAATTTGTTAGTGATCAAGGAAGACTTTGAAAGTGGATTTGGAGAGTGGGAATATGATGCAGATGTTCCTTTAGATCCGACTAATCCGGGTCAACCTGTAGCATGGAACATCACGAGGTTAACTGATGTTGTTTATTCGGGTCAATATGCCATTAGGTTGTTCATTGATGGTTCGCAGGATGATGGAACCATTTGGTTAGAAAGAAAAATCGTCGCCTCAAAGAACGCTCAAGTTTCAGTTACGATGTCTTTCTGGCTTTTTAGTGAGCATGAAAGTTTTAATACTCTAGCCGCAGTGGTGGCTTTTGCTGGAGTTCGTAACCCTGAGGAAGAATCTGACTTCGAGGTTCTTGGTGCTGCTAATCAGGTCTCAGGTTGGAAGCAGTACAAGTTCGAGACAACGGTGAACACTGAAGCGAATGGTGAAGTGTGGGTTGCCTTAGGAGTCTCTGTTCGATGGGAAACAGTTATGACTTATTACATTGATAACATTGAGATAACAGTTCGTTAAGTTATGTAAACAAAAATGTTCTTAGCATAATTCCTCACATTGCATTAAATTTTGCTGTTTTTTAAATTTTTAACACAATTTTAAAATAGCAGTACCGTTTCTTTAAAGCAGTCAAAGGAGGACTGATGTTGGCGAAAAGGGTCATGGTTTCGATGAAGATTTTTCCTTCAGACATTGACGTCGACCGCGAAGCCTTGAAAAAGGAAATAGAGAAGACTCTTCCAGAGTACGCTTCGGTTTACCAGTTCGAGGAGGAACCCATAGCATTCGGACTTGTCGCTGTGCTAGCACATATATTGGTGCCTGAGGATAGGGAAGGAAGCATCGACGAGGTTGAGCTAAGTCTAAGGAAAATTGATAAGATAAGTGATTTTCAAACATTGATGGTTAGAAGAGTCTAGTGTTCACTACGTTTATATATGGTTTTTTGCGTTTTCTGTATATAGATTATTAAACATCCAAGTAAAGGTGACCTAGGTGACCGAAGTTTCGCTCAGGGTTGGAGACGCAAAACAAAGGGATGTAGCTAGAGGAATCGCCAGAATCGACCAGAAAACGATGGAGAAATTGAATGTTTCCGCAGGCGACGTTATTGAAATAATTGGGAAGCGGAGGACGTCTGCAATTGCTTGGCCTGCTTACTCTGAGGATCAAGGCAAGGACATTATTAGGATAGACGGGTTTACACGTAAGAACGCGGGCGTATCAATAAATGAGTATGTTACTATAAGCAAGGCTGAGGTTAAAGACGCTATAAGTATCGTTTTGGCGCCTATTGATATGCGGCTTAACGTTGATGAAGATTTTACTAACTTTGTGAAAAACAGGCTTATGGAAAGGACATTTGTCGAAGGAGACACAACTCTTGTTATGATGCTTGGTCACCCTGTTCAGTTTACTGTGATGAAGACAAGGCCTCACGGCATCCTCAGGTTGACATACGACACTAAGCTCCAGATTCTTTCTGAACCAGCTCCTGAGGCAAAGCTTGGTGTTCCACGAACAACGTATGAGGATATTGGTGGACTGCAAGAGGAGATTCAGAGGCTTAGAGAGATGGTTGAGCTTCCGATGAGGCATCCTGAAATCTTTCAGAGACTTGGAATTGATCCGCCAAAGGGTGTTTTGCTTCACGGTCCGCCGGGTTGCGGTAAAACCTTACTTGCAAGGGCAGTTGCTAACGAGTCTGATGCAAACTTTTTCTCTATTAACGGTCCGGAGATTATGAGCAAGTTCTACGGTGAGTCTGAGGCGAGGCTTCGTGAAATCTTCCAGCAGGCTGAGAAGAACGCTCCAGCCATTATTTTTATTGATGAGCTTGACTCTGTGGCTCCGAAGCGTGAAGAAGTCACTGGCGAAGTGGAAAGAAGAGTCGTGGCTCAGCTTTTGGCATTGCTTGATGGTTTAACGAGCCGTGGAAACGTTATTGTGATTGGTGCAACGAATCGTCCGAACGCTTTAGATCCAGCGCTTAGAAGGCCTGGAAGATTTGACCGTGAAATAGAGATAGGTATTCCTGATAAGAAGGGACGCTACGAGGTTCTGCAGGTTCACACGCGCGGCATGAATTTGGCTGATGATGTTGACTTGAAGAAACTCGCTGAAATTACGCATGGATACACGGGTG
Organism: Candidatus Bathyarchaeota archaeon; assembly: GCA_018397065.1. Classification (GTDB taxonomy): domain Archaea; phylum Thermoproteota; class Bathyarchaeia; order Bathyarchaeales; family DTEX01; genus JAGTRI01. The sequence continues at coordinate 18,197 of JAGTRI010000014.1, read as the reverse complement.
CAGACTTGGCGGCTTTAAGCCGTGAAGCTGGAATGAAGGCTTTGCGGAGGTATCTGCCTGAAATTGATCTTGAGCAAGAAAGGATTCCGCCTGATGTCTTGGAAAAGATGAAGGTTACGATGGACGACTTTGTAAACGCTTTCAGGGAGATTACGCCTACTGCGATGAGGGAGGTTGCAATTGAGGTTCCGACTGTCCATTGGGATGAGGTTGGGGACTTAGAAGAGGTTAAGCAGGAGCTTAGGGAATCCGTTGAGTGGCCTTTGAAGAATGCTGATGTTTTCGAGAGAATGGGAATCAAGCCTCCTAAAGGTATTCTATTGTTTGGTCCGCCGGGTTGCGGTAAAACCTTGTTGGCTCGAGCTGTTGCTACGGAAAGTGAGGCAAACTTTATTTCAATTAAAGGTCCTGAGGTTTTCTCAAAGTGGGTTGGAGAGTCTGAGAAGGCTATACGAGAGGTTTTCAGGAAGGCGAGGATGTCTGCTCCGTCGATTATTTTCTTTGACGAAATAGATGCTCTTGTTCCAAGACGCGGCTCCGGCTACGGTGACAGCGGTGTAACTGACCGTGTGATCAGTCAGCTGCTTACGGAGATTGACGGAATTTCGGCTCTTCAGGATGTTGTCGTAATCGCGGCTACAAATCGGCCTGACATTGTGGATCCTGCTGTTTTAAGGCCTGGAAGGTTTGACAGGTTGATTTATGTTCCTGAGCCAAGTGAGGAGGGAAGGTTGCAGATTCTTAAGATTCACACGAAGGGTATGCCTTTGGCTAAGGATATTGACCTTAAGGAGCTAGCTCGGTTAACGAAAGGGTATTCTGGAGCTGACATTGAGTCAGCTTGCAGGGAAGCAGCTCTTTATGCACTTCGCAGAGACATTAACTCTAAGGAAGTGACTTTAGCAGATTTTACTGAGGCGTTTAAGAAGGTTGGTCCAAGCATTACGGCGGACATGGAGAACTGGTACAAGAGTTTCTCGAAGCAAGTTAGGAAGGTGCAGAAGCCTGCGCCTATAGTTGCATAATTTTTTTGGTGTTATGGTTATGGCGGGAAACACGTGGAAGGTTCAGCCTGTTTATGTGACGGTTGTTGAGATTCTTAACGAGAAGGGTTCAATTACAGACGTTGAGCTTTTCGAGGCATTAAAGGCCTTTTATAAGGATATTGGATTTGACGATTTGAATAATACTTTGATGAAGTTGGAGGTTTCCGGTTTAATTTCTGTTTCTTCTTTGGCAAAGGACAAGCGGCTTGTTCAGCTGGTTAAGACGTAGTTACTGTTTGCCATCTTAGGTTTCAGTTAGGTAGACTTCCAGTTTTACTTTATGTCCGTCTTTTAGGTTTAGGCGTTGACGCAGGTTTGTGGGAGCGAGAACTTCAATTACTGAGTTATCATAGTGTGTCCTTAGCGCTATGACTACAGCTCCTTTCTCTCTGTTGTTAATGATGGCTTTGAAGCATTTTCCAGCGCCGTATGTTCTGTCCTGGTTTGTGTAGCCTTCAATCATTATTCCGTCATAAGCGTCCAATTCGCTTCGCATTTTAAGGTCCAAATCATTAGTTATTTTTATGTTCAAGGTTCCTGGGTATGGGTCGAATCCTAGTTTCTGGTTGAACTGTTTTCTGTAGTGTGGTCGGGTGACGTAGTATGCGCCTTCTCCCAGTCCGCTGAAGACTGTTCCTTCAATTGTGACTGAGACTGGCCGTTTTTGTTCAAAAATCGTGCTTAGCACTGTGTAAACTTTTTTCAGTTGATTCTCTCCTTGCTTTGTTAGGCTGATAAGGCAGCCGTCTCGTGTAGCGGTTTTTTGTATCAGGCCTTTTTTTTCGAGCTCAATTAGGCGGCGGGAGATTGTTTGTTGGGAAAGCCCCATTTTTTCAGCTAGAAACTTGGTTGAGATTTTTATCGTTTTGTCTCGGGCGCCTAACTCAGCAAGATTGTACAACGTAAAAAATTGGCTTTCAATTTCTTTGTCGGTTGGTAGTGGATCCAACTTGGGTGCCTCAACCTTTTCAGTTACATAGAAATAATATTTAAACTAACGGATTATCGAGATTCGCTGGGTTAACATGTTTTGTTTTTTAGGCTCTTCAGTTTGAATTTATTTTATGCGTGCTATTAAGGCGGTACATATAGTCAGGTCAGCTTTTTTTGTCCATCTTGCCCTTATTTTAGGGTTGTTCCGTGCGCGTTGAGATTTTTTCTTTATATAGGCTCTGCGGAATAAACGTGGAAATGTGGATTTCAGGGGTTCTTAAGAAAGATTGCGGTTTCCTTGCAAAAGTAATGAGCAATTTATAAAAAATGGAGGAAATTGGATCCATAAGTGAAACTTGCTTACAGTCCAAGGTTCTCGTTTATTTCTTTTTGGTATCCTTCAAGTTTGAGTTCTTCAACTTCCCTGATTTTCACGGTTCTTCCGAGCAGCGCTGACTCGTAGAAGCCTAAGGGTATAGCCATGTCTTTGTATCCCTCTGCGGCGTCAACTTCGGGTTTCCTTTTGTTCACAATGGAAGAGTAGAAATCGTATAGCTCCGTAGCAACCGTGTTTGTTGACCCCTTAGGGAAAAACCTTTCAACTTCCTCTGGCGGCATGTCCTTTCGCATGCTGTACGTTAACGAGTTTACTGATTGCGTTTCAACCCGGCCTTCTTCTTTCTGGATTTGCAGCCCGTCATCTGACAAAGCTGCTTTTGAACCGTAAATGATGTGCGTCCACATTCCCTTCGCTGGGGTTGCCCGTGTCCAAAGCCACTGTGCATAAACATTGTTCTCGTATTTCACAATCGCCATGGTCATGTCGTCCACTGTAACCTTCACGCCGTCTTTAACTGGGTCAAAGGTGTGCGTTGCTGCAAAAACCTCAACTGCCTCTCTGCCCAGCTGGTATCGGTCCAGGTCAGCCCAGTGGACTCCTCCGTCGAAAACCCAGCTTCCGCCAGCCATAAGCTTGTCTTCTCTCCAGCCCCATGGCTTAGGGCCCCAGCTAGTCGCTGTCCAAAGAACGATGCGGGGTTCGCCTATGAGCCCTTTTTGGATCGCCCACCAGAACGCTCTTTGCTTGGGTTCCCACCGGTAGTTCTCTGCGACAGCTAAGGTTTTGCTTGATTTTTTAGATTCGTCTATCATTTGTTTCGCTGCCCTCATTGTGATTGCCATGGGTTTTTCGACGATGACGTGTATTCCTCTTTTTAGGCATTCGATGGCGACTGAGTGGTGGAGGTTGTGTGGTAAACATATGTCAACCGCATCCAAGTCCTCGTTTTTCAGCAGGTCCCCCAGCTTCGTGTAGACTTTCGGCTTAGAATTCTGGAAAAACTCGATGGCTTGAGCCTTGTTTCTAGCGTTTTCCTCTGAAACGTCGCAAGTTGCCTTTATTTTGAAGACTCTTAATCCGCGAACGTAAAGGTCTCTGTAGCCTTCGACGTGTGCGCCTGCCATGCCTCCGCATCCAACAAGAGCTATGTTCAGTTCGTCCATAATGGCACCTTCTATAATGGCATATACATTAATTGACAACAAACATTTGGAATATAAAAATTCTCTAATATTTTTAAAGAAACGTCGTAACAGAGTAAGTTTAATTTTTTTCTAATAACCAAATATAGCGTGTTTAAACTGAAGGTTATGGTGCGGAAAACTTGGACTCAAGGGAACGCGTGTCACTTGCATTAAACCACAAAGAGCCAGACATGGTACCGTTGGATTTAGGGGCAAGCGCAGTCACGGGGATGCACGTAAGCACCGTCTATGCACTAAGACAAGCTTTGAAGCTTGATCCACCTGGAACGCCTGTTAAGGTTGTTGAACCCTACCAGATGCTGGGTGAAATTGCGCAGGACTTGATTGAGGCTTTAGGAGTTGACGTTGTAGGGTTAAGCAGCCCAACAACGATGTTTGGGTTCAAAAATGAAGGCTGGAAAAAATGGCAGTTGTCAGACGGCACACCTGTGCTGGTTCCAGAGGGATTTAACACAACTCCTGATGCGGAAGGCAACATTTTGATGTATCCGCAAGGTGACAAATCAGTGGCGCCGAGTGGGAGGATGCCTAAGAACGGGTTCTACTTTGACGCTGTTGACAGACAGCAACCAATCGACTGGAATAACTTGAACGTTCTTGACAACGTAGAAGAGTTCAGCGCGGTTTCTAATGAAGATTTGGCGTATTACAGAACCGAAGTTGAAAGGCTGTACGCAGGAACGGACAAGGCAATCCTTGCGAGCTTTGGCGGAACAAGCTTTGGCGACATAGCACTTGTACCTGGGCTACACATCAAGCATCCAAAAGGAGTCAGAGGAGTCAAGGAGTGGTACATGTGCCATGTCAGGCGCCCAGACTTTATACTTAAAGTGTTTGAACGACAATGCGAGGTTGCGCTTGATAATCTAGAAAAAATATGGAAAGTTGTCGGAGACAAGGTTTCCGCCGTGTTTATTTCTGGAACGGATTTTGGAACCCAGAAAGGACCAGCAATGTCGAATGCAACTTATCGCAAGTTGTACATGCCCTTTCATAAACAAGTGAACGATTGGGTACACGAGCACACGTCTTGGAAAACCTTCATTCACTCGTGTGGTTCAGTTGAATCGTTAATCGATGACTTCATCGAAGCTGGATTCGACATTTTGAATCCTGTTCAAACCTCAGCTGCGAACATGGATCCTAAGATGCTTAAAGCCAAGTACGGGGACAAAATTGTCTTTTGGGGCGGCGGGGTTGACACACAAAACACGCTTCCGTTCGGAACGCCAGAGCAAGTGAAAAGGGATGTTCAACAGCGCATGAGGATTTTTGCGCCTAAAGGAGGCTACGTGTTCAACACAATCCACAATGTGCAGCCGAGAATTCCGGTGGAAAACGTTTTAGCGATGTATGAAGCTGTTCGAGAATTCCGCGAATACCCAGTTAGTTGACGATTTTAGAGGTTTAGTACGTTATTTTTTCCCATTTGCCTGTGCGCATAGACTTGTATCCAGCGTCTAGGATGGCATTGCAGATGTAGCCATCCAAGAAGTTTTCTCTCGGCATCACGCCTTTTTGGACGCATTCAACGAAGTGCCGCATCTCTTCGTGGTAGCCGTAGGTTCGCGCCTCGTCCACGCACGGGATGACCCAACCCTTATCCATCTCAGCTTTTTCCACAACGTAGCCAGTGCTTTCAAGCGTAAAAACGGTTATCGGCGTTCCACGAGTAACATCCGTGAAAATGACGCCTTTCGAACCGTAAACCTCGTTTCTCAGGTCTAAGCCTCCACGTGAAGACCAGCTGACCTCCGCTTGGCCGAGCTGTTTACCCTCAAACCTAACTAGAAGTAAGGCGTTGTCTTCGCACTTGACGCGGTGAACCAATGTGTCACCCCAAGCTAAAGCCTCAACAGCCCTGACGTCTTTGCCGATGAAGTATCTCGAAGCCGCGACGCAGTGGCATCCCATGTCCAACAATGCGCCTCCACCGGACAAGGATGGATCCCAGAACCAGCCTGAATGAGGGCCATAATGGGCTTCACGGGACCTGACCCAGAAAACGTCGCCTAAGCCTCCACGTTCTATAACGTCCCTTGCCTTCATGACAGCTGGACTGAAAACCTCGGTTTCCGCGTACCCGTGGAGAACACCCGCCTTTTCAACAGCGTCCAGCATCGCCTTTGCTTCCTCAGCGTTCCTTGCCAGCGGCTTGGTGCAGACAACGTTCTTTCCTGACTTGCAGGCTAACAAGGCAGCTTCCTTGTGCATGAAGTTAGGTAAGGCTATGACAACCAGGTCGACCTTGGGATTTTCTGTAACCTCCGTCATGTCAGTCGTCCACTTCGGGATTTTCCATTCATTGGCAAAAGATTTCGCTCGGTCCTCGCTTTGCGAGTAGTTCACGATGACCTGCTGGTTTGGGACGTCCCTTAACCCGTTCATGTAGAAGGTTGCGACGAATCCCGATCCTAACAAACCAATATTGACCATTTTCGAACCCCCGCCAATAATAAATTGTACTTCTCTCTAGAAAAGCCTTTCATGCCTGAAGCTTTGCCACGGTCACTGAATGAGGCTTAAGGCTTACCACGCATTCACCTTTCTCGACCTTAACCTGGGCCTTTTCAATTTTAACCCTGTTCGGCTCTTCAAACGTGTTCTTGTCGCTTGGAGACTCGCCGGCAACGCATTGAGCAGAACCGGACTTGGGTTTGAAACCTCTGAAGAAAACGCTTAGATCCGCTGTTTCTGTTTCGTGCCTGTTCACGACGTGCAGATAAACGGTTTTTTTGTCCTCTGAAATTGTTGCGGAAACGTCGACGAAGGGAACGTGCTCTCCAAGTTCACTTGAAAAGTAATAAGGCGAATCCACAACTGACCTGACAACCAAATCGCCTGAGCCTGACCCGTAAAGTTTGAAGACAAGGTACTGAGGCGTCAAAACCATGCCGCCCTCGTCTGATGTAAGGATCATGGGTAAGACGTTCACGGTCTGCGCAAACCCGCCTATGGGCACCTTGTTACAAAGCCTATGTAGCGCGTTTAACACTCCACCGGTGAAGACAGCGTCGCCCACGTTTGTGATCTGGTGATGCAAAGGCTGCTTAGCTTCGGGGTACCAGACGTTCCACTCGTCGAAGGCGAGCTTAATCTCACGTTTAACGTTGAACCTTTGCCTCGCAGACTGGACGAGGCTGTAGACGCTGCTTAGTCTTTGCTCAATATTTAAGGGGATTGCAACCAACTCATTGTACGGTTTTGGACCCCAAATGTAGATGTGAATGGACAAGTAGTCGAAGTATTCTCCAGCCTTCTTAACCATGTCGAGGTTCCATTCTGGGTCTTCGCAGCCTACCGCGACAAGTTTTATGTTTGGGTCAACCATGCGCATCTCGTTGGCGAACTCTGCGGTTCTGCGGGCGCACTCTTCTCCGTCGACGTTAAAGCCGATTTGCCACTTGCCGTAAAGCTCGTTTCCTATGCCCCAAACCTTAACGCCGTGAGGCTCCTGGTGACCGTGCTGCCGCCTCAGCTTAACGTAACTTGTGTTGGCTGAAGAGTTGCAGTATTCAACCCACCTTGCAGCCTCCTCGGGGGTGCCGTTTCCGGCGTTAACAACAATGAAAGGCTCAGCTCCAACAAGCCTGCACCACTGTATGAACTCGTCTGTGCCGAAGGTGTTTGGCTCCTCCGAATTCCAAGCCATGTCGAAGCGTCGGGGACGCCTTTCCCTCGGTCCGACGCCGTCAAGCCAATGGTAGCCGGAAGAAAAGTTTCCGCCTGGCCACCTTACGATTGCGGGTTTAAGGTCCTTTACTGCCTCCAGCACGTCTAGGCGGAAGCCGTTCACGTTTGGGATTTTTGAGTCTTCGCCTACCCAGACTCCGCCGTAGATGCATCTGCCCAGGTGCTCTATGAATTGGCCGTAACAGCGTTTGTCAAGCTTACCAAGAGGCGCTTCAACATCAACAAATCCTTTACAATTTAACATGCTGTTCAACCCTTCTTGACAGTTGATATGTTAGTTATCGTTAACGGATTAAATTTTTGCTATGTTAAAAAATAGGAAGTGCTCATGGAATTTTAGGAGAACATTGCCTTACCTTCACTTTCACTCTTCAAAGGTATTAACTGCTTTATGGATTTATGGGATGAGCCTAACTTTTGAACGTGAAAGTTCAAACAGGGTTTCGCGTGTAAGCTTCGTTCCTTCGTTTCCACAGATAATCTGCAAGGTCTTTTGTCTACGGTAAGGCCTTGAGCTGTAAAAACTGTTTTTCGTGCACGTTGCTTTCGAACTGGTATCTAGGCTGGTTTGGTCAACCGAAAAACGTTCGTCGCTTCTTTCAACAGCTTCCAAGTTATCAAACAACCTGTCATTTAACGAAAAACTGTCCTTGAGATTGCGTTCAATTTCAGTTTGGGAGTAACCCTTAGGGTCATCGAACTCTGGGGCAAGCATGGATGCAGATGAACCAATTTTTTGAGCGTTCTCCGCAAACCATTTTTTCATGAAAAGGTCCCTCTTTAGAACCGTGAAACGGCGGAAAGCCTTAAAATGGTTATTAAGGTTCAAACCTTGTTTTTGTAATAGAGTTTGTGGAGAGGTTTTTGGACAATAATATAGTTCTTGAATTATGTTTTTGGTTTCAAATCTGTTTGTGTTTTTTGGTATTTTAGCTGGTTTCTAACATTGCCTGTATGGTTTGTCTTTGCATTAGGACGACTTCGCCTTTTAGATCTTTTATGTTGTTCAGCATATTGTCTGTTACTTTGTCGCAAATTAGGATTCCGTACGCCTTTATTCCAGTTGCTTGAGAATACGCATATGCAAGCTTCGAAAGGGTTACTGAGTCCGTTTTGATTTCTCTTAATTGTTTGACGACTCTTATCTCTTTTCTTGATGGCATTACGTTGTTGTCGGAAACGAGGAACACGGCGTGTTCTTCCCGTGTTTGAAGGCTTGGGAGAACTTTACCTTCGACGATGATTCTGGTTTCTTCATCCGTGGTTTCCTTTGCTTCCTCGATCTGTAGTCCAACTGTTGATAAGAAACGCGAATACATCGTGGCAAGGTTTTTTTCTTCGGTTTCAAATGACACCTCAATCGGTATGGCTCTTATTAACTTGACTAAGGAATGTCTGGTTTTAGGAATAACGAGGACAAGGACGACCAAGAAGGCGGAGAGACCTATTGTTAACCATGTTTTGACGTTTGAGGAAAATGTGAAGGTTGCAGATAGTTCAACTGTTGGTTCGTTGAGGTTTACTGAAAATTCTTTTCTTTCGTTTTCTGAGTAAACAAGGATCTGCGCGTTGACCATTGGAAGCTGAGTTAACGTATAGACTCCTGACTCGTTTGTGGTTCCAGAGAAAATGGAGCCGTCTGAAAGTGTCACTTGGACGTTGACGCCTTGAACCGGAGACCCGAAGATGTCCTTTGCTGTCAACACGATTTTGGAAAGGTTTGCTCTAAGCACAACTGTTTGGGAAGAGTTTAAGTTCACCTCGGTTTCTGCAACCCGAAGTTGTCTAAGGTTCACAGCGACCGTGTATCTACCGTTGAGTAAACCTTTCAACGTGAGTTTTCCTGAAGTTGAAGTCTGATTGGCTATGAGTGTCCCATCAGCAGAGAAGACTTGTATCAAGGGATTGTTTAGCAGGGTCATGCCGCTGTCTGTGACTTCTACTGAGAGGGAGTGAACTTGGCAGGAAATGGAAACATCAAGGTTTGTTGTTAGGTTAATTGTGTATGGTTCCGCGACTTGGACATTTTTGTATGTTGGTGCAGCCGTGACAATTCCAGCTGGGAGCAGTATAAGAGAAGCTGGAGAGGAGGTTTTGACAGCTGTACCGTTTGGGAGTTGAATGTTAAGGGTGCAGTTTTCCAGTTGCTGGCCTTGACTGTCTTTTGCGGTGATTTTCAAGTCGTAAACGTTGCATTGTAGTTTTCTGCTTATGCTTGCTGTCTCGTCGTACGTGAATTGGCCTACTGAAACGCCTTGCCACTTTACGGATAGTTCGTAGCTGCCTTGAAAGGCTTTGCTTAGAGATACGTGTCCTGTTGAGTTGGTTGTTTGCTGCAGCACGGTGTTGTTTGGCAGTTTGACAGAAACTGTTGCGCCGTTCAATGGGATGTTTTTGTTGCTTAGAAATTGGTATGTCAAACTTATTGTGAAGTCTAGGTAGTATATGTTTCCAGGGCTGCTCCAGTCGCAGAAGTACACGTTGTCGAGGGGGTCGAAGGCTATTCCATACATCGTCGACCAAGAGCCTTTGTCAACATAAAGTTGACTAGTACCGTTTACAACCTTCCAGAGCCTTCCTTTCGGTCCGTCGCTGTAAAACAGTTCGCCTTTGCTGTTGAACGCTATTCCGCCAATGGCTTGCTGCGGGGTAAACACTTTAATCGCTCTTAATACACTGGGTGAAGATGGGTCAGGTTCGAGCCTATAGATCGATTGGTAACCTTCTGTGGGAATTGTCTCAGCCATGAACAGTGTTCCGTTTGGAGCGAAGGCTATGCTACCGACGTTCTTGGTTGCCCACCCAAAGACTGCTATCTCCACTTTGTTTGGTCCAATTTTGAAGATTTGGCCTGTTGCTGGAACTGAAATGTGGATTTCTCCTTGAGGAGAAACTGCTACGCCGAAATAGTCGCGTGTCGAGAAACCTGTCGTGTAGTATTCTATCTCGTAGCTTTGATTTATAAGTAAAATTTTTCCAGGCTTAGTTGGATAGTTCGTGAAAAGAAGCTGCCCAGAAGAAAGTAATGTTATGCTGCCTATTCTTCCGTTTGGTCGAGAATAGATTAAAGTGCTTTTAGGCTTTAGAGGCGGGCAGCAAACAGTATTAACGAAGGGAAAAAAGGCAATTACCGAAACCAAAATTTCTATGATAAGAACAAGCGACAAACATTTCTTGCTCTTTTGCCACATCATTTTCTCAAGGTTCCTTAGAAAGCATCTTTTATTTATTTTCGAAAATATTTAAGATTGTTGTTTCAATCCATGAGTGGTTGAAAGTTAATTACCAGTCCAAAGATTTTTTGTTTCTTACAGAATTGTCCCTTTTATTTTTCAGTGTTATGATGATTTTTTGTGTCATCTTATTTTTTTGGTTAAGATTGTGTTTTTAGGTGATTAGTGTCTTTCTTACAATTGTTGCTATCCTTTTTCCAACGATTTTCTCAATTAGGCTGACATCGGATTCGTTTAGGACCTTGAAAATTCTGATACATATGAAGTATGTTACACCACCTATGGCGACGTAGACTGGAAAAAGTAATAATCTATAGTAGACCTGTTGTATAATCAAGACTGTGGTTGCCATGATGGCTGATGAGGCGAGTGCCTTAAGCACAGCTTCTTTGTCAATTTCGACTTTGACGATTTTTGAAAGAAAATAGACTGTTAACAGGAACGTGAAGAGAAGCGAGACTCCCCTTATGACGGCAAGTCCATTTAGGCCTAAGATCCAGAGCAAAGGCAAAAAGCATAGGCTTGAGGCTACTGGAACAAGGCTTAGAAGCAGAACGGTTTTTGTCTTTTCATAAATTACTAGTAATCCAGTGAATGCTGGAAGTAGCCCATAAACAATGCCGAAAGCTGCAAGTGTTGCAAGTATAAACCAGCCGGATTGGTATTGTTGTCCCGCGAAGAGGGTGATCACGGGTTTTGCTGTTGAAAAAAGTCCGAGAGCCAATGGGAAAACGATGATTGCCAAATATCTTGTGGCCTTTTTTATGCCTGAAACTATTGCTTCTTCGTCTTTTTTTCCATGGGCCATGCCATAGAATGGGTAAAGCGCTGAGCCGAGGGTCGTTGCCAACGTGACAAGAACTGTGAATGCCTTGTAACTCACATCGTAGATTCCCAAGTCTGTTAATGGAAGGAAGGCTAGAATTATGGCTTTGTCATACCACGTATATAGAAAGGATACTATCACTGAAACAAAAAGAGGCCAAGAAAATTTTAGAATTCTAGGTATCAAACTTATGCTATGTCTAAATAATGTTTCTTCACGTTTTAGGAGTCGATATGATGTTGCTATATAGAGTAGCAGATTTGTTAGGTCGCCGATTATCCATCCTATTACTGTGCCGTAGAATCCGTATCCGCTTAGCAAAAGGAGCACAATGAACGACCACCTAACAGTTGTTGAAAAAACGCCTATGAAGGCAATTCTTTTCATAAGCCCGGAGCCTAAAAGTACGCTGTTGAATATGGGTGTGAAACCTAAAATGAAGGAGTCGATGACCGCCAACCTTACGAGGTCAAATCTGTTTGCTGTGCCAAAGAGGGTGTTTGACACTTCACCTGAAAAAACGAAAAGTAGTAAACATGGGAGAAAAGTTATCGGAACCTTAAAGATTGCGGCTGCCAGAATGTGTGCGGATGCGTCTTTGCCTTTTCCCCTTAGTTCAGAAATGAACTTGGGCAGGGATGAGGCTAGTCCAAAGTCGGACATTACTTGGACAAACGAGTTTACAAGCGTTATCGCGGTTAGCATTCCCATTTGTTCTTGGGTTATTGCTCTTGCGAGGTACGTGATTCCGAAGACGCCAATTAGGTTTGTAAACACGCTTTGGACAGTCAAATATATTGAGCCTGAGGCTACGTCTGAGGCATCCATCGTCTTCGGTGTTTCCATCTGCCTAACCTTGTGTTGTTGCCAGATATCTCATAGGATTTCTTAAGAAGATAATTAAGTGTTTCTTCCAATATTGAATTTGTTAAGTCCTTTTTAATGCCTTTTTAGCATCAGTTTAGCTAGGGTCTTAAAAATAGGCAAAAGAATCTTTCTGGCTTGGTCGGGATTGGAAGTTTAGTTTTGATATGGACATATTTGAAAGTTTGATGTGTTTTTCACCACGTTAATTATTTTTAGTAAGATATTTATATTTTCCATTAATACTATTTATGGTGTTGTTGAGTAAAATGGTGGAAATGGTTGTTAAAGAAGCGGATTCTCAAGGTCGCGTAATAATTCCAGTCAGATGGAGAGCAAAATGGAAGTCGCGCAAGTTAGTGATGATAAAGCGGAAAGATCGTATTGAGTTGATTCCAATTGAATTTATTTCTCCGTCAGAGTTGTTTGACTCAATCAGGATTTCTGATGATGTGGACTTCGCTGACCCTCATTCAATTAAGAAGGCTTTGTTGGAGCAACATTAATATTGAGGTTTATAGATTCAAACGTTTTTCTTCATGCGTTTCTGGTTCCTCGAAGAGCGTTGACCAGTGAAGAACAGTTTGTTAAGGATGAGGCCAAAAAGATTGTCAAGCGGGTTGAAGAAGGTGAAGAGGTTGTGATGTCAACAGTCCATCTTTCAGAGATAATTAATATTGTTGAATCTGGGGTAGGTCTTCAGAAGTCTTTTAGGTTTCTCGCATGGATCATTGCGTGCAATAACATCGCGGTTCGGTCTGTTTCTTTGCGGGATTATGAAGCTGCTTTTCCCCTTGCTAAAGAAAACGATGTAAGTGTGAATGACGCTTTAGCATATTCTTTTATGATTGATGAAGGCGTTAGGGAAATTTACTCTTTTGACAGTCACTTCGACAATTTTAAGGACATTAAAAGATTACCAAATCTGCCAATGCGAGTGCGGAATAACCGAGTAAAAACTTAAAACGCAATCAATTTTAGATGACAAGGCGTATAGCTTGTTCTGTGCGCTTAAATTTTGTAATCTAAAGCAAATGAACCTAACGTTTTTAATATGGGAAGGTGAGCTTAAAGACAATGTCTACGCTTGTCGAGGGTCTGCTTTGAAAACCTGCGTTGTTCTTGGGACTCGTCCTGAAATCATCAAGTTTTCGCCCATAATTAGGGAGCTTAATGGGCAAGGTCTTGATTACTTTGTTTTGCACACTGGCCAGCATTACTCATACAATATGGACCGTGTCTTCTTTGAGCAGCTGAGGCTTCCTGAGGTTCGGTACAATCTTGATGTTGGTTCAGGCAGCCATGGCGAGCAGACGGGGAAAATGCTCATAGGCGTCGAAAAAGTCCTTGCGAAGGAGAAACCTGACGTTGTCTTGGTTGAGGGCGACACTAATACGGCCTTAGCTGGCGCTTTGGCTGCTGTTAAGCTCGGCGTCAAGGTTGGCCACGTTGAGGCAGGTCTGCGGAGCTACGACCGTGGGATGCCTGAGGAGATTAACCGCGTCTTAGCTGACCATTGTTCTGACCTGCTTTTCGCTCCAACTTGGAAGGCCCGTGAGATTTTGCTTGGTGAAGGCGTGGCTGAAAGCAAGGTTTTTGTTACTGGGAACACGGTTGTTGACGCTGTTTTTCAGAATCTTGAGCTGGCTAAGAGCAAGGCTTCTGTGGTCAGCAGTCTTGGGCTTGAAAGAGACGGGTTTTTCTTGGCTACGGTTCATAGGCAGGAGAACGTTGACTGCGAAGCGAGGTTTAGGGGAATCCTCAGGGGCTTGGAGTTGGTTGAGGAAAGGTTTGGTTTGCCTGTTGTTTATCCCATTCACCCGAGGGCTAGGAAGCAGTTGAAGGTTTTCCAGATAGCGCTTGAAGGTTTGACGCTTGTTGAGCCCTTAGATTATCTGAGCTTTCTCCAGCTGGAAAGCAGTGCTAGGCTTGTTTTGACGGATTCCGGCGGGGTTCAAGAGGAAACCTGCGTCTTGAGGGTTCCATGCGTGACTTTGCGGGACAACACTGAGAGGCCTGAAACCTTGGAGGTTGGCTCAAACGTTTTAGCTGGCACCGTTCCAGAAAGGATTGTTGAAAAAACCGCTGAAATGCTTGGTGCAAAGAGGGATTGGCCTAACCCGTTTGGTGATGGAAAAGCCGGTCAAAGGATAGTGGACATACTTAAAAGAAGTCTTGGCTAAGCAAGGCTGCTTTGAACGTTTAACTATTACTTTATTTTTTGTGTTGTTAGGCTAAAGGTTCCTATGTGGGTTGACGTGAAGAGGTTCAAGGAGAAGATGCTCAAAGCGGCTGATGAGGTGATTGGTTCTGTTGAGCATAGCGCTGAGGCTCTCTTCCTTAAATTTGTTGAAAAAGCGAAGAGAGTTTGTCAGTCTTAGATACCGGCATAGTTCTGGATAGGATTAGACTAGACAAGAGATTTTAGAGAACGTATCTGTAGTCGCTCTGATTGAGCGGTCGCCTGTCCTAAAATAAGCTGGTTTCAGGGGTTAGATTCACTATTCCAGAGTGGAAGATTTTGGGGTGTTGTATAAAATTCAAGAAAGACTATCAAATGGGTAAGATGAAGGGGTTTGATGATTTGCCTTCGGCAATAACTTTTATATTTGTCAATTAAATTATAATTTGTCGGTGGATGTCTTGTTTGTCGAGGTTGGGAAATATGGCCGTATAGTGCTTCCAAAAGCGATAAGGGACAAATATAAGGTTGATGAGGGTTCTAGGCTTATTGTTCGTGAGCGTGGAGGAGAGATTGTGCTATTTCCAGTTAGAAGGTATGGGCGGCCTACTGAAGCCTTGTACGAAAGTGTGCGGTTGGAAAAGCCTGTTGACGAGCCTAAGAGGGTTGCGAGGGAACACGTTAAAAGAAAGCTTGTTGAGGAGTTTTCTTGAGGCGGTTTGTTGATACAAACATATTTGTCTATGCTTTAACGGGTCATCCTAGATTTGGGGAGGTTGCAAAAAATATTCTGGGGAGAATTGAGGCTGGAGAGGAGGCTTTGACTTCGACGCTTGTGCTGTGTGAAGTCGCATGGGTTTTGGAGGCTATGGGAAAGCAGGGTGAAATAAAACCTGCGTTGGAGAAGATTCTTTCTTACGAGTCTCTTAAGGTTCTTAGCTTTGACGTGGACGATTTACTTCTCGGTGTAAACTACATGCGGGCTTACCGTGTTGATTTCAATGATGGAGTAAACGTGGCTGTTTTGGAGAGAAATGGTGTCTTTGAGGTCTACTCAAATGACAAGCGGCATCTTGGAAAGGTGGATTTCGTTAAGCTGGTATTTGAATGAGGAATTATTAAGGCTGAATGTGCGTAAAGAAGATTGTTGAAGGACCAGGCGCTTGAGTTCTTACTGTTTTTTACATGGCGTTAAAGTTTGGTAGGTTGCTGCCTTGTTTTTGTGTTTGTTTTTCCTATTTTTCTGTTTTGTTAAGTGTTTGTTGGTAATTTATAGTTAAGGTTTGGTTCTTTGTGGCTTTTGTGCTGGTCTATGGAAAAAGGTATAAATGTGGGTAATACTTTTGTATAACTTGAGGTAGGAAATTATGGAGGAAGAGATGAAGGTTGGTTTAAAGGGTCAGGTTGTGATTCCCAAGGTGTTTAGAAAGATTCTTGGTATTGGTCCTGGGTCTAGGGTGGTCTTTGAGTTGGATGGAAATAGATTGCTGATTAGGAAGCGTAGTGTTGATGTTGTTAAGGTTTTTGAGAGGATAGCGAAATCTGGCAATCTTGTGAAAAAGATAGAGCCTAATGAGTATGTTGAGGAGTTGGAGGACCGGTTTGGTTGATTTATCTTGACTCTAGCTTGTTCTTGAATGGCGCCCTTTTCGTGGATGAGCGAGGTGAAAGGGCTAGAAAGCTTTTGTCTGAGGTGCAGAGTGGGAAGAAGCAGGCTGCCACGTCGGCGTTGACTTATGACGAAGTTTTTTGGGTAATAAAAAAGCATCGAGGCTTCAAAGCTGCTTTGGAGGCCGCAAAGGCGTTGTTGGAGATGCCGAACCTTACTCTTCTTCCTGTGGAAACCGAGGTGCTCTGGGTGGCCTATGGACTAAGTGAAAGGTACGAGTTGAACCCTAGAGACGCTATTCACGTTGCTTGTGCTCTTGCTAACGGAATTCGCGTAGTAGTCTCCTCTGATCCAGACTTCGACAGGGTGAAGGAGATTGAGAGGAGAGAAGCATAAACATGAAAAATTCGGCTTTGCTTGTTCTAACAAGCATATGAAAGCACGTTTTAGGATTTAACAGAAAAACAGCAGGATTTTTCGGGTTCTCCATGTTGCGGATTTAAAGGAGCTGCATATAAGCTATTTGTGTTTTTGTCTTTTGCGGAAGAATTGTAGCAAAAGGATTAAATACGTAAATGGTGAAAAATTTTTTACAACAGTTTATGGCTCGTTGAGGACATGATAACATATGGTTGAGTTCAGTTCAAGTTTCCTTGTGTCTGTTCGTCAACGGGCCTTACGATGCCGTATTTGGTTTAAGGCTTTAAACTCCGCTGAGAGGGCCATACTGACCCTCGCTCCTAGGTGTGTTGATGCAGTAAAGAGTCCTTTGCTTGTAGACGCTGTTGCAAAGATAATAGTGAAAATCAAAGAAGCCTTGCGCAGTCCGCTGGAACGTTTCAGGAGCCAGGTAGCAGTGCCCTTAGCGGAGAGGATAAGCCGGGTAGCCCAGAATTGGGGCAACACTCAAGCCAAGGATTGGGCTTTTGACAAGGGGTTCATCCAGTATTTGGCCGTATGCAAGTTCAATGATGTCACGGTTTTTCGTTAAGGTATAGGATTCGTGGAAAGAGATGAATGAACCAAAGTTTTTGTTTTTGGGATCGTTTAAAACTTAAGCCGTTATTTGGTCTTCAGTTTGGGTTTGTGGAAAGTTTAAATCTTTCAGTTGATCAAAATATTTTGGGGGTGTCTTTTGTGGATGTAAAAGTAAAGGTTACAAGGAAAGGAGTTATTATTCCTGAGGAGCTTTTTAGGGAGATGATGGGCGCTTATGTTAGGTTGGAGCAGATTTTAGCCACTTTGGAGACGCTTGCGGATAAGGATGCGTTGAAGACTATTGGAAGGAGCAGAGAAGAGGTGGCTAAGGGCGAGTATGTTGAATGCTCAATAGATGAATTAGAGAAGATCTTGAAGTAGGATGTCTTATAAGGTATGGTTATCAAAAGTTTTCCTAAAAAAGGAGAAAAAGCTGCCAAGTGATGTTAAGATCGTATAGCAGAACAGAGGCATTCAATTTTCTAACTGGTCTGGTTCGAGATTCCTTTGTTTAGTTATAGTAGTGTTCTTGTTTCTGGCGGCGCGGGGTTCATAGGCAGCCACCTTCTTGTTAGCTGTTTTTTGTCATCATCATTGTTTGTCTACGATTCTGTTTTGGGTTATGTTTATCGGTTGGGTTTGTTGTGCGAAGTTTATGTAGGCTTAAAGGGATGATAGATTGGAGAAGAAGGTGGTTGAGTTCACGTCTCATGCTATGGATAAGTTAGGTCGGCTGTCTGAGCTTGGGGTTACTGTTGAAAAGGTTGTTGAGATTGTTAGAAATCCGGATCGTGTTTTTTCGGGTTATTTTGGTAGGAGGGTTGCTGAGTCAAGTATTTCGCGACGGTTGGTTCTCAGGGTTGTGTATGAAGAAAAGGATAATAGGGTCTTGGTGGTTACTTTGTATCCGTGTAAAAGGGGTCGGTATAGTTGAAGGTTAAATACGATGGTTTAGGGGATACTTTAAGCATCCTTTTTAGCGAAGCGCAGATTGTGGATGCTGAGGAGCATGGTAATGTAGTTGTCAATTATGATAAGAATGGAAAGCTTGTTGAGATTGAAATATTGAATGCCAGCAGGTTTCTCGGTGATTTCGTGTCCACCTTTGTTAAGGCTAAGACTGGGGAGAAACAGCTGGAAGTTCCAGCTTAGCTCACATATGGCTTCAAGGCTTCACAGGTCATCGGGTTTTATAGACCTAAAGAAGGTTTATTTTGAAGTGTTGAATTTTGTTAGGTGTGGAGAAGTTTATGCAGGTCACTAACACTCAGTTTTCAGCTGTTGTTTG
>JAGTRI010000013.1 GCA_018397065.1 Candidatus Bathyarchaeota archaeon | reverse complement strand
TCGAGATTAAACGGAAATCAGCTGGGAAAGACGCCGTACTTCAGCTAGCAAAATACGTTGAATCTGTGAAGGGTATAGTGAACCGCGAAATTAGAGGTGTAATCGTGGCTCCTCAACTGGCAAGGGGCGCGCAGAAACTTCTTGCAACTTTAGGATTAGATTTTAAGCAGCTGGATCCAAGAAAATGTGCTGAAATCATTAGAAAAACTGAAACTAAAAAACTTGTGGATTTCTATTTATAAAACGGACTCCTTTTGTTGTTTTAGTCCTCGATCGCAAGCAGCTTAACTATGCCAGACGCAATTTTGATTATCTCAGCTGCATCGTTGAAAGCTTCTTCATCCGCAGATTCCGGTAAGGTTTCCATTTTTTGCAGCGTATCTTCGATATCAACTAGGCATCTGAGAATCGGGTTTTCAACGTTTTTTCTACCTTCATAGGCTTCTTGGACAAGACCTTCAATGTACATGGGGTCTCCGAGGCTATAGTACACTGCCGCTTGAGCTTTTCTCGCTGCATCCAAAATTAGATATAAGGGCTTAGCTGCGTTCCGAGACGCTTTCATCTCGTCTTCTGCTTCTCTTATGTAACGCAGAGCCCAGCCTTTACGGAAATCGTCAATCAACCCTTTTACTCTCTTGCATATTATATAATGTTTCAATATGTGTAACTAAAACAATCTTGATCAAATAATTATTTAATCGTTTTCTTCGTTTAGAGGCGCATCTGAAGTCTTAGGTTGAGAAATAATAGCTAAACGCGTAATATATCCAGCTATTGTGTTTCTCAGACTTTTCGACTGCGTGTTAATTATTGACTTCAAAATTTCCTTATTTTGTTCAAAATCCGTAGTAAATTTGCTAGGGTATTTAGTGAAAAGATCCCGAGCAACCCTTTTCACTTTTTCTGGCCTTACGTTTCCCAAGTTCACTCATCCTTTTTAGATTTATTTTGGTGTCAAATGTTCTCAATGCCCTTAATGAACTTACCTTTTTTCCTCGAAATTTTTCAAACGTCATATATAAGAATATGGATTTGACGAGGCGTCAGAGAAGGAGTCCTATTTAAAGTTTCAGAAAAAATGTTAAATAACTCTACTTATCCATAACGGATGGAGGGATTGTTATGGGCGAATTAGCAATTGCAGCTATGCATCGAATATGTAAGAAAGCAGGAGCTGAAAGAGTGAGTGAGCCCGCCGCAAGGGAAATGGGCAGAGTTCTTGAAGAGATCGGCATAAAAATTGGAAAGGAAGCCATCGACTGGTCGATGCACGCGGGAAGAAAGACAATTAAGTCTGAAGACATCAGGCGTGCAGCTGAAAAAATATTGGGAAGATAAACTTTAAACCCGAATCTTGTCCTTTTTTTGTTTCTAATTCTTCTTTTAACTGAAACACTTATATTTAGGGCTCTGGATGTTTTAGGGCATATTAATTTGCAAGAACGAGATGAATAAAATGGCGTATTTAACCACACAAGGCGGTCAACCAATTTTAGTTTTGAAAGAGGGCACTGGACGAACGAGAAAGAAAGAGGCCCAAAAAGGAAACATTACCGCAGCCAGAGCAGTCGCTGAGGTTCTTAGGACAACGCTTGGCCCACGCGGAATGGATAAGATGTTGATAAGCGGCTTGGGAGACATAACAATTACGAATGACGGTGCATCAGTTCTTAAAGACATGGACATTGAACATCCAGCAGCGAAGATGATGGTGGAAATCTCAAAGACCCAAGATGACATGGTCGGCGACGGCACAACAACAGTGGTCGTTCTCGGAGGCGAACTGTTAAAAAAAGCTGAGGAACTTCTCGACCAAGATGTCCATCCAACATCCATCGTAAGCGGATATAGAAAAGCAGCTGCCATGGCTATTAAGATACTTAACGAAATTTCAGAAGAGGTTGATCCTAACGACTCCGAAATATTAAGGAAAATTGCGGAAACCTCGATGTCAAGTAAAGCAGTTGGCTACGAAAAAGGTCACCTAGCAGAAGTTGTCTTGGAAGCCATTAAACAGATAACGGAACAACGGGGAGACAAAAAAATCGCAGACATCGACCAAGTTCAAATCGTGAAAAAAGTTGGAAAAAGCCTTTTTGACACAAACCTCGTAAAAGGCGTCATCATAGACAAAGAGGTCGCACACGCCCGAATGCCGAAAAGAATTGAAAACGCGAAGATTTGCCTAGTTAACGCTGCATTAGAGATTGAAAAAACCGAGTTCAGCGCAGAAATAAGAATCAGAGACCCAACTCAAGTAAAGGCTTTCATGGACCAAGAGACCCAAATGCTTTCAAAAATGATTGACAAAATCAAAAAATCAGGTGCAAACGTGGTTTTCTGCCAAAAAGGCATCGACGATGTTGCTCAACACTTCTTGGCCAAAGAAGGAATCTTAGCTGCAACTAGGGTCAAAGAGTCTGACATGGAGAAACTTGCCCGAGCCACAAAAGCAAAGGTCGTCGTGAACCTTGACGACTTGAAGCCAGAAGATCTTGGAGAAGCAGGGCTTGTTGAGGAGCGAAAAATCGCCAACGACAAAATGATCTTTGTTGAAGGCTGCAAGGATCCACAGTCAGTCGCAATCCTCGTTCGTGCTGGACTTGAAAGGATGGTGGACGAGGCTGAACGCGCGCTTAAAGACGCCCTTTCTGTGGTGCGCAATGTCGTTGAACACAACAAAATCGTCGCCGGAGGCGGAGCCGTGGAAGCTGAAATCGCGAGGCAGCTGCGAGACTATGTGCCAAAGGTCAGCGGAAGAGAACAACTGGCAGTGAACGCTTTCGCAGAAAGCCTAGAGATTGTGCCTTGGACTCTTGCTGAGAACGCTGGCCTTGAGCCGATCGACATTGTCTCTGAGTTACGAGCTGCTCACGAAAAACCCAGAGGAGCAACAATAGGCGTCGACGTATTCAGCGGAAAAGTCACGGATATGCGTAAAAAAGGCGTCATTGAACCAGCAATCGTTAAGGAACACGCGATAAAATCAGCCTCAGAAACAGCGTGCATGATCCTCAGAATAGACGACATAATCGCAGCGTCTAAACCCAAAGCCTCAGAGGGTATGCCTCCGTCCGGTATGCCGCCAGGCGGTATGCCACGAGCATACTAACCGTACCTTTTTTCTTTCTTTTCCCGTTTTTGTCGTTGTGACAGCAAGTCTTTAATGTTGAGACTGCTTTTTACGGATATGACGTGTCTATGTACAGGTTTGTTGCCGATGAGAACTGGGTGAAGGGTTCGCTTCACTGCCACAGCACGTCTTCTGATGGTCATCTTTCGCCAGGAGATGTTGCTGACTATTATGTTTCAAGAGGATACGGCTTGCTTGCGTTAACTGATCACGGTAAAATCACCACAAATTTCGTTAACGACGGCGAATGCACGGTATTAACAGGCATCGAGGTTTCTAAAGGTCAAAGTAAACTTGGGGAGCCATACCACATCGTGGCCTTAGGAGTAGACGATCCGAGCATAAACGACCTTAACAGTCCACTTGAAGTTATCGACAACGTAAAAAGCGCTAAAGGATTGGTAATCGTAGCTCACCCTTCTTGGTCTAGCTTGGTGCACGAGGATCTAGCAGTTTTGAAGGATTACAGCGGAATCGAAGTTTACAACACGGGATGCGACGTTGAAGTCGCCAAAGGATACGCCGTGTCGCATTGGGATAATCTTCTATCTATGGGTCGCGAATGCTGGGGATACGCTGTCGACGACGCTCACCGGTATCTTGTTCCGCCACTCGACGCTGACGGAGGATGGATCTGTATCGAAAAACCAAGTGACAACACAGCAGCAATGAAAATGCTAAAAACAGGCCAGTTTTTCTCCTCAACCGGCCCAAGGTTCAAATCGCTTGAGATGTCAGACAGCGCAGTTCATTTGAAGTGTTCTCCTGTAACCCGAGTGAACATAGTTTCACATAATGGCAGAGGACTCTGCATAAGCATGAACGACCTCGGATATTTGCTGAAGGCTTGGAAAAACCCTTCTGAAAGACAAAAAATGGCACATCGATACAGACAAGTAGAAGTAAACACTGAAAACAAGGTCACAACTGCATTCCTAGACGAGATTGCGTGGAAAGCAAAAATCGTTTTTTCTCCAAAAGGAATCGAACAAGTTGAGGTTGAATCCAGAATCTTCCTCAGGTACATGCGGGTGGAAGCTTCAGACCTCAAAGGCCGCACAGCATGGTCAAACCCAATTTACCTTAAGTAACCCAACTTAGGAATTAAACAGAATTTTTGTTTATGGCTGAATTTGCCGTTTAAGTAAGTATCATCTATTGCCCTATTCGTTTTCGTCAATACAGTACAATTTGCCATCTTCAGCGCCAGCTAGGATTTCAGTAAAGCCGTCGTTATCGGCATCTGCAAGGGCTAATTGTGTTATAACTGATGGAAGACTTATGTTCCAGACGGCTTTTCCATCCCTAACAGCCATAACATTTGCAGCATTAGCAAAAAGGAATTCCACCAAACCATCGCCATTAATGTCGCAAGCCACACAGTTTGATGTGGAGGCTTCAGCTATTTTCCACAGAATTTTACCTGTCTTTGGTTCCACGCATCGGAAGCTGTCGCGACAGCCAGCTAAACCAAGTTCAAATGAGCCGCCGCCGTCAGCGTCCGCAACTGCAGGCAAACACGTAACGCCATCTCCTGGCTCTGTGCGCCAAATTATTTGGCTGCGTTGGTTTTTGTGCTTAAAGACCAACACCATTCCAAGGTGAGTCACAAGAGACTCTTTTTTTCCATCGCCGTCAAAATCTTCAATAAGGACCTTTCCACCTATGAGCCAGAAGCCTGTCTGGTCAGGTCTGTCAATTGCCCTTGTGCCATCTACTGGACCCATATTTTCAACGAACAGTTGGGAGCCGTCTTTGCCTTTAACTATGGAAAGTTCACTTGGGTACGAAAGCACAATGTCGTCCAAGCCGTCGCCATCGAAGTCCGCTAACGCTGGAAGTGAACCCCCGTACCCTCTTGTATGCCGGTATGTGCTTGTCCAAGGTTCACGTACTTCCAACGTGTCCTTATGCCAAGCTAAAATGTTTTTTCGCGTATCAATCACGACAGACTCGTCGCTGTGCATTATTGAACGGCGGTTGCTGACAAAAACATCCAGTTTGTCTGGGCTGATGAAGTGGCCAAGCGTCCAAAAGGTTGTCATGCAATCGCCCCATTCGGCAACATAGCCACAAAAATCTGGAAAATCGTAAAACCATCTTACCTTGCCTTCTAAATCTCTTGCCAGTACTCGAGCGCCTCCATCTGGATTTTCGGTAACGTAAAGGATTTCAGATACTCCGTCGCCGTTAATGTCGCCAGCTTCTAAGCCATACCAAGAATCACGTGAGGATCGATCGGTTGACATCGGCCTTCCAGGATAACTCCAAATCATTTTTGGCTTCTGTCTTCCTTGTGACTGGAAACACTGTATTTGCCAAGCGGATGTGGCAACAGCTATGTAGGCTTTTTCATCTTTTTTCAGAACAATCGGTTGCGGTGCAAACCACACTGCGCGTTTTCGACCAATGACCTTAATGTTTGATTCTCTAAAGCAAATTTCCGCAGAATTTCTTGATGGCTGAACAAGCTTTACCAGAACATCCTTGTCAAGAACGGAAATCGCTTGTAGTCTGCTGTCTGACGGACCTTTCAATGTCCACAAAACAGTTGGTTTACAATTCACGAATTTCAAGGTTGAAAGAGCCTCGCCGTTTATTTCGGGAACGGGTTCGCTGTAAAAGAGGACGGCTTCTGCTTTTTTCATGTAAACCTGCGACACTGGCTCAAGCACTCTTGCACCTACAGATTGGAATGTTCGCACAGTCAGCCGTGGCAGAATCGGCTGCAAAGACCAGCGTCCTTTTGGGCAACACCAAATCTCGCATATTTGGCCTTTGCCGACGGGTTTTAAAATGAGCAGCGGGGCATACGTATTAAGAGCTCGACTGCTGCAACGCCGTCCAACCCACTCTTTTCTTCCATCGCAGTCAACGTCAACCGCTCCATCCAGATAAAAGTCTGCGATGTCATATTTCACCTGACCTGTTAATGCGTCATACCCGATGAGGTGCCAACAGCCATCACCGCTGCCATTGAAAAAATTCATCATGACCTCAACTTGGCCGTCTCCATCATAGTCACCTGCGGGATCTGGACCTACACGGTTGATGGTTACCCGCCTATCGATACCTTGCTCCCTGTCGTTTTCAAACGTTAAGTACCACAGCAACTCAAGTCTTCCGTTTCTTACCATCAACATATCGATGTGCGGTGAAAAGTCACCTACAACTAAGAGAGCAACTTTGTCGTCTGGAAGTTTCACTGCGCTGAAATGGCCGTACTGGCGACCGTGATCGCTTTCTCTGTAAATCTTCTGATACTTCATTGCGCCAGTTTGAAGGTTATAGACGGTTACGCCATACCAGTGTGACACAGCGACTTCAGGAAAGTCGTCGCCGTCCACGTCTGTAACGATGAGCATTGGCGCCTCCGCTTTAGGTTCAAACTTAACTTCCCACACTATTCTGGGCTTGTCAACGCCGTTTTCATACGAAACCAGCTGCAGGTTAGCTTGTCCTGGGCCTGTCCAAGTGCTCGTGAAACGTATCTTTTGGAACCCGGGAACATCAGGCAGAAATTTTCCCCAAACCTCCAAGGGGGACGTGTCGTGAATGTCATATAACTTTCCGTCACCGCATAAATCCACCTTTTTTGTCCGTAAACCCCACTGTTCCTGCATCTCGTTGTTCCATTCAGGCGCATCAACCAAACTGAAGGTTCGACTTTGCCAACCAGCCTTTTCGGATCTTACGTGAAAATAAACTTCCGCAGCTGAGGTGTCGAGGTCCCAGATAATCCTTGGTTTTTTAATATTCCCAGGCGTCTCTATACGCCCAGTTCGGCAATGATTACCCTGAAAAGTCTTCCATTCACCTGTTCCGTGCAAGTTATACCGTCTCCAAAGGTTCTGAAATTAAATTGCTAAACGTTAGCCTCACTTATTGAATTTATTGAATTATCATACAACTCATGAATTAAAATATTGAAAACGGAAGCATTAATTTGGCTTGTGTTGTTTTAAATAGTTTAAATAGCAAATTAATCAAGACGCGCTTTATTAGTATTTGATTGTGGCTGAAAGATGGTGAGTGCATCATTAAACGTTTCTTACGAGTTCATTCTCTTTGGCTTTGCCTTTTTCTGTTTTATGGCAATAGTTAACGCTATACAAGCTAGCCGAAAGATGAAAAAACGTACTACTTAGGCACTGCGGTAAGTTTTATGATGGTGCTAGTGTTTGTCTCAATTTTCCTTAACCAGTTAATTCTTTCGTTCCTTATTTTTATAATGAACATCATACTT
The DNA here is from genome assembly GCA_018397065.1 of Candidatus Bathyarchaeota archaeon. Taxonomy (GTDB): domain Archaea; phylum Thermoproteota; class Bathyarchaeia; order Bathyarchaeales; family DTEX01; genus JAGTRI01. The sequence goes on along the minus strand of JAGTRI010000013.1, from coordinate 30,106 downwards.
AGCACCGCTGGATTGCCAAAAACATTGAAAATACAGAGGCAGGAAGCAGCAAAACAATTGCAAAGAAGAGATTTTTCTGAACCGATAAAGTTCAGAGATTTCTTATTTACCGCAGGGCGGCTGAAGCTTGCGTATAAATTGGGCAAAAAGTATATTCTATTCATGTGGCTTTTTATGATTTTCAGCATTGGCGGATTACTTTTCATTATGAATTCCTTTTGGTTGAAATTGATGAACACAGAATCGATCATAACATATTCTGTTGGTTTTAATACTTTACACGCCATTACATCATATTTTACATTAAAAACTAAGAACATCATAATAATGAGAAAAGAGAGACGATAGGGCTAAATACCGCAACGGTAAATGAAAAACATAACAACCCAAAGCTCCGGTAGTATAGTCCGGTCAAGTATGGTGGCCTCTCGACAACAAAAGGAAGAAAGCCACAAACCCGGGTTCAAATCCCGGCCGGAGCATCATCACTTTGGGTTCGGTGTACTTCCAACCCATTTTAAATCTTCTCTAGACATGAAATAGACAGCAATACAAGACTACACTTAGAGGCTACAGTGTTCTAGGGGAGTAATATTCAAAATATTGCTGGTTTCTTGTATTTCTTGCAATATCCGTAATAAAGATTTCAATGCATTCTTTTTTGTCGAATCCTTTAATATAAAGTTGAATATAAATAATTTTATTGGAGTTGTTATGGAATGGAATTGAAAGGCAGCAAAACCGAAAAAAATCTTTTAGCAGCATTTGCAGGTGAATCCCAAGCTAGAACTCGATACACATTCTTCGCAAGCGTAGCAAAAAAAGAAGGCTATGAGCAGATTTCTGCGATTTTTCAAGAAACTGCTGACAATGAAAAAGAACATGCCCAACTATTCTTTAATTACCTTAAGGGCGGAATGGTAGAGATCATAGCGACCTATCCTGCTGGTATAATTAAATCAACAAAGGAAAATTTGAAGGAAGCAGCGGACGGAGAAAAACTCGAGTGGGGAACGCTTTATCCCGATTTTGCAAAAACTGCTGAAGAAGAAGGATTTAAAGATATAGCTAAAACCTTTAGAGGGGTTGCAGTCGTCGAAACCTACCATGAAAGACGTTACAGAAAATTACTTGCCAACCTAGAACAAGGCCGAGTCTTCAAAAAAGAGTCGCCCATAAAATGGAAATGCAGAAACTGTGGCTTCGTGTACGAAGGTAGCGAGGCACCTGAAAAATGCCCTGTTTGCGCTCACTCAAGAAGCTACTTTGAAGTTTGGTGCGAGAACTATTAGATGTGAATCTGATTGAAGGGTTGAGAGCATGACGGAAGTTGGGCAAATCTACCTATGCGAAATATGCGGAAACAAAGTGAAAGTCCTACAATCAGGCGCTGGGACACTAGTTTGCTGCGGAAAACCAATGAAGCTCGTTAAGAAAAAATAGACTTCTCTATTTTCTCTCTTTTTTCTTTAATATTATAATAAAATAATAATCGTTGAAGGAAAACTTTTGAGGTACGCTCTTGGATCAATATATAATCTTACGGATGATGTTCTTGTTTTCGCGAAGCATCTAGGAGTCAAAGACGTTATAGTTCATTCTCCAGTTCTACCTGGTGATTCACCTTTAGGCGGGAACTGCTATGAGTTTCTTCCTCTTTTAAAGCCTAGGACAAGAGTTGAGTCTGCAGGTCTTAGATTAGAGGCGATTGAGAACATTCCTCGGGAATGGTATTTGAAAATAATGCTTGGTTTGCTAGGGCGCGATGAACAAATAGAGAACTTCTGCAAGACGCTCCACAACATGGGCAGGGCTGGAATTCCAATATTAGGATATAATTTTTGTCCAGGTGGAGTTTGGAGAAGAGGAGCAAGAGTCACGAGCTTCGACTATGAACTTGTAAAAAACGCTCATTTTACAGAGTACAGAATTGTGACTGAAGAAAGGATGCGGGAAAATTTTTCCTATTTCATCGAAAAAGTGATGCCAGTCGCTGAAGAGGCTAATGTTAAAATGGCACTTCACCCCGACGATCCTCCTGTTCCCTCTATTGCCGGCATACCTCGTATAATGAGAAGTGTAGATGCCTTTAAACGTGTGATAGAGTTTTTTAAGCGAATACAACGGCATAGAGTTTTGTCAAGGAACATTCTCAGAAATGGGTTGCAATGTTATCGAAGCCATAGAATATTTCGGGTCGCGAAAGAAAATATTCTACGTTCCCTTTCGTAACGTGATCGGTAACCCATACAAATTTCATTAAACTTTCATTGATGATGGGCAAACGGACATGCTCGAGGCAATGTTAGCATATAAAAGGGTTGAGTTTGAAGGATGCATAATCGATGACCATGTACCCGCTAGTATTGATGATTCACCATGGGGACATAGAATGCGGGCGTACGCGGCCGGATACATTCAGGCTCTCATTAAAGATGTAGACAAATTTTCGTAGACTTTAAACAGTAATTTGCATGCTTTTAATTTAGCAGTCTCCAAAAAAGTATTTAAGTATCTTTGACTCTTTTCGGATGAAAAAATATGTTTTATAGAAAAAATGAAAAAATGTATTTTCAAAAAGAAGTAATAATTGGAAAAATGGAAAAAGGATACATCATTATATTAAGAACCCAGAAAAACTCGTTGTCCCCAGAAGAAGATGTATACATAACTCTAGATGAAACCCTTAAGAGAGCAAAGGAATTCTTAGAAAAATAACGGAATGTTTTCGAATAGAAAGGTTTTTTGCTGAACCAAAATCATAAGAGCCATTTTATAGGAATGTCTTGGCTTGTTACGCCATCTGGTAGTGTCCGGCGTATCGTAATTGGTAAAACACCACGGTTCAATTCTTCAATTGCAATATCGATAGGGCTAGATTTTTCCTTAGTTGGCTGAACTAAAATTGGTGCACCCATTGCAATCTGTAGGGCCCTAGCTCCTATTATACGTGCCTTCTCGAACCGAGTGAGTTTAGGTGGACCTATTATGGCTTCTTTTTTAGAATTCGTCTTGTCATAACGCTCCTTGAGAATATGTTTCCCTACATTTTATGTATAAGGTTGAGATTCTGTTAATTGGAGGAAATAGTGTGGTGAAGTTAGGGTCAGTGTTATGCCACAACCAAGTGAATCCTCCAACGATGATGCAACACTAAAAATTGTATATAAATATAAATTTTTCTGAAAATATGCTTAAAACAAGGCGAAAATCAAATTTTAGGATTTCTAGCGTAAAACTTAATACGGGTTTTTTATATCCAATAGAGGAAATCATGTTGACCAACAAAAATCTTGAGCTAAGTGATACCATAATTCTTTTTGACAGGGATTTGGGAGTCTCAATTTTCCAAAACTACAAGGGATACAATAACCTTGTAGACGATGCAGAGTGGTTGCTTGAAAGAACATCGCAAAAGTCTAGAGGATTCATCATTCGCCCAGTGCGGAAATGTCAAAAATGTGGTATATGGATCGGAGAATATGACTACAGAGGAAACCAAATAAATAGACAAGAGCTACTCTTTGATTCGAACACTGAAATTTATTGCACAATGATTGAGAACTTTGCTAGAAAAAGGGTTTCTGAGAAAAAAATTATGGAAAAATTTAGTCTTGAAAATCTAAGGAAAACAATAGAAAGTTCAATTATCCGTGACTTTAAGTACTATATTTGCCCTCCAAATAGGTTCTATCACTCTTGCATGCAGGTCGAAAAAATATACAATTTACTTATACAAAAATATGGTAAAGGAAAAAGGATTTCTTACTCTGAAATTGCCAAGGAAATTGAGAACGCAAAACCATGTGAAGATGTGATTGTGTGTCCACTAAGGGTTTCTAACCTTTTTGAAAGAATTCTTAACCTCAATGATGCTTTCAAAATCAGAAAGTTAGGTGAGCTAAGATTTACCTCTTCAGACAATATTGAAATTGCCTAATCTTTACAGCAACGATTTTAATTCTTTCTTAAATCCTTCGCTTCACTTAGTTTTTGTTTAATTTTTTGCCAGTGACTTCCCTGCCAGTAAACCTGCCCACAGTTTAAACAAATCCAGTAGTCGTTAAAAAACCGTAAAGTAGACTTTGGCACCTTCTCAGCAACTTCATCTTTTAAAACAGACTTCAGCTTTGCATTACACTTTGGGCATCTCGAATTATTAACGTCTATTTCAAGATTCAAGTTAAAATGCTGAGCAACTTCAGTAAGTCGCTCAGTTTCCGTTGAACATTTTACAAGGAAAACTTGGGCATGCTCAGCTACAGCGCGCTTGTATAGTTGGATGTCTCGGGTTAGAAGAACTCGGTTTTCATTTTTAGCGATTTTTATTAGTTCTTCATCTTCGAGATCATTATAGTATTTTACGTCGCAGCCCAGCATTCTCAACCAACGGGTCAATTTGCCTAACATGCCATCTGCTAGAAACTTCAATGCAGCATCTTCACCTTATCTAATTATGCGACCTTGCTTTTGGTCTGTAAACACTTCGCCATCGTCCATAACAAGATGCCCATTTACAAAGGTTTTAATCGGTTTACCTTTAACTTTCCATCCGTCAAATGGTGAGAATTTGGCTTTTGAATAAAATTTGGAAGAATCGATTACCCATTCCTTCTTTAGGTCTACGACAGCCAAGTCTGCCACGTATCCTTCTCTTATTTCACCTCTTTCCTTGATTCTAAAGATTTCTTTAGGTCTTTTAGAAGTGGCTTCTATAAGTTTTTGAAGAGACAACAATCTTATATTAACTTGGGTTAGCATAATTGGAAGCATCGTTTCTAATCCTGCTATGCCAGAAGGAACCTGCCAAAAATTAGATCTTTTCTTTTCATCTAAACTATGTGGCGCATGGTCTGAAGCTATAATGTCAACTACGCCTTTTTGAAGGCCAGTCCACAATGAACGAACATCATCTTTTGACCTTAGGGGAGGCTTGGTTAATCCAATAATGCCTAGTTTCTTCAGGTTTTCACACGTCAACAAAAGATGATGAGGGGTAACCTCGCAAGTTACTTTTAATTCTGTTTTTTTAGCTTTTTCAATTAACTGGACGCCTTTCGACGTGCTAACATGACAAACGTGGATTTTAGCCTTGCTTTCTTGAGCAAGATTCAAGATTCTTTCTATTGCCCTAACCTCAGCATCTTCAGAGTGCATACAAAGAAACGCATCAATTGTTGTACACTTGTATTTCTTTTCTTCTCCGTAAATGATTTCTAGAAGACGTTTGTCCTCAGCGTGAATACAAACTGGAATATCTAACTTTTGTGTTTCAACAAGTGCTGTAGTTACTGATTCGTCGTCGCTTGGATCTATTCCCCCTATTTGCTCTGACATGTAAAATTTGAACCCTTTTGCTCCTGCTTTAACTATGTTCGGAATCTCCTTTACATCCGATGGAAATGCTGAAAAGAAGCCAACATTGACTATCAGTTTGTCTGAGGCTTCAGCTATACGTTCACTAAGAGAGGATGTGTCCATTGTAACTGGCTTATTATTTGGCATATCAAGAACAGTAGTTACACCGCCATTTGCAGCTGCAGATGTCCCTGAAACAAAGTCTTCTTTATACGACAATTTCTGGTCTCTTAAATGAACATGGACATCAATGAGACCCGGAATAACCAAGTTTTCTTTAACATCAATTTTTGTAGATGCGGCAGGCAAGTTTACATCTTTCGCTATTTTTACGATATAACCCGACTCTATCGCGATGCCTGCTTTTTCAATTCTTTCGTCAAGGAAAATTTTTGCGTTTTTTAACACCAAGTCAACTGTCAACTAGCTTCAGCTCAGAATAAGTTATTGCGTTTAAATAAATAAATCAAACGAGAACTCGTGAAGAAGTGAAGTTTAAAAATCTTGTTAATATTCAGATTCAGCTATTTCTGCTCGGCAATCTTCGCAAAGGAATCTTCCTTCAAACTCCTTTAAGCTGTCAGACCATTCTTCACAGTTATCGCAGTACCCAGCTTGAGGCGGCGTTTCTTGTTCTTCAGTCATGTTCTGGTTTTCTATGCGTGCTTGTTCCTGAATTATTTCAATTAGCTCAGGTGTTACTGCAAGTATGTCTTTACTTGAGATTATTCCAGCAAGACTACCCTTGTGCATTACGGCCAATCTTCGAATGTTGTTTCGGCTCATTCTTCGAGCTGCTTCGTTAATCGTTTGATCAGCATTTATCGTGATTACAGGAGCACTCATAATTTCCTTAGCCTTTATTTTGCTTGGCTGAATGTCCTTTGCCACCACTCTTTTAACTATATCAGTTTCAGTGATTATACCAATAGGCTTGTCGTCAGCTGTACTGACAATTACGCAACCTATTTCATGTTTAGCTAAGAGTTGTGCCACTTTGCTGACCGGTTCATCCGCAGTGACCGTTACAACATGACTGGTCATAACGTCTTTAACAAGCATTCGAGACCTTATCTCCAAAGCAGCCATTATTTTTCACTCCTTCACCTGAACCATTATTGTATTCACACACTGACTTTCTTTTTTTCTATAGCATAATTTCTTTCTAACAAGCTCATTAACAAAGAAGGCGCGTATATAACTATTATGGAACGACTTGCCTTTCTGTAAAAAAGACTCTATCTCGTCCTAATTGTGCAACTTGATACGGCAAAAACACGATTATGCGCGCACCCATAATTAACAAAAGAAATAAATCTTGAACATAACATTCATTGGCAACTAAGCATTATTTGATGGTGGCGGATCGAATGAGAAGCATTTCTGATGCAAAGAGGAAATTTAGTAGAGCATTGTATCCTGGACGTTTTCAGCCCTTTCACCTCGGTCACCTTTGGGCAGTCCAACAAATTCTGAAAGACTCAGAAGAAATCATTATTATGGTTGGAAGCGCACTGCAAAGCCACGTTCTTAATAACCCATTTACAGCTGGAGAGAGAGTAACCATGATTAAGCTTGCGCTTAATGAGGCGCAGGTTGACCCAGCTAAGTATTATATTATTCCAGTCACGGACCTTGACATTCATGGTATTTGGGTTTCCCACGTTTGTTCATTAGTTCCAAAATTTGATGTTGTTTATTCAAATGAACCTTTGACTAGGAGACTTTTCATAGAGGCGAACTTTAATGTTCAGTCAATACCGTACTTCAAGAGGGATGAGTGTTCGTCCACGGAAATTCGAGAAAGAATGATTAGAGATAAAAACTGGCAATCTCTTCTTCCCAAAAGTGTGGCAGAATACATTAGACAGATTCAAGGAGTTGAAAGATTACGAGACTTGATGAAAACTGATAAGGCTCCAATTAACAAATAATTCTTTACTGGCATTCATCCAATAATTTTCTCGTTATTTCCTTTGACTTCTTAACGCCTACTTGAAGAATAGATCGGAAAGCTTGTTGCAGAGGGTATTTTGCAAGTTCGTTAAGTTCTTCTTCTGTTACACCGCCTCGTGTTGCAACCATCTTCATCACATCTGCTGGAGACTTTTTGGTTTCAAGAATAATCTTGCCAGTTCCGATCATAGATTGTGCTAAGGCGGTCAAAGACAATTCAGCTGGCAGTCCAATTTCAGTTCCTCCACGAACTATGTGCTCCATAAGTGATGATAGATAGCCTGGAGCACAACCACTAAGTGCTGTCAAAGCATCCATCTTGTCCTCCTTAACAACAGCAGTAGTACCAAATGACCTAAGAATGCTTTCCACAATTTCCAGGTCCTTGTTGGAAAGGTCATGTTCCGGGCAATATGTCGTAAAAGATTCTTGTACAATAATTGCTAAATTCGGCATAGCTCGAACAAATTTTGCCTGCGGAGCGCATTTCTTTAGTAACTTAAGATTAACGGCGGCTGCCATTGATATTACGAGTTTTCCTTTGATTTCATTTTGAATTTGTGAAAGAACGGTTTTTACATCTAGTGGTTTTACGCATAAGATTATTACATCTGCTGTTACAGCTGCTTTCTTATTATCCGTGGTTGTTTCAACACCTTCTTTTTCCAGCTTAGATAGTTGCTCAACACGTATGTCGGATGCTATTATTCGATTTTTTCTGTTGCTTGAAATCAGAGTTTTGGCAACAGCACTTCCAATAATTCCTGCACCTATTACCGCAACAATCATATTGCTACGCCTTTCTAGAAATGCATGTTCAATACATTCTGAAGGATATCGTCTTGTTTATTCATAAAGGTTTAGCTAACTTTGTTGAGAAAAAATCAGCCACCCTCAGATAGTGGGATGAACCTCAATTTTTCATATTCAGGCTTGAATTCAAGGACTCTTTTTTGATTATTTTCTTCTTCCGATGTAAAAACCGCAAACCATACTTGTTTTGTAAGATTGTTGTAAACCTCTTTAGCTTTTTCAACATCTTCCATGCAGGTGCTTTGCCAAGAGACCAAAATTTTTGTGCCTTCTCGCTTAACCATCATTTTTGGTTCATCAGCTATCGATAGTTATTTATATTGTAAACAAACATTTTTCGTTTGTGTCTCAGACATGACCGGGTATGAGGGAAGTATATTAAGGGTAGATCTGGAGAAAGAAAAACTGGAGAGGCATATTCTTCCTGAAAAAATTCTAAGGATGTATCTTGGAGGTACAGGTTTAGGGGCAAAAATACTTCATTAAAGGGACGTATTTTCAGAATTTACGTGTTAACCGGTGATTAGGGAATTCTTTTATTTAATAATATTTAATAAAAAAGATACATTTGTGTTTCTGAGGTTGACAGAATTGGCGGATATAAATCTTGAATCATGGATAAAGACAACAAGAAGCCGAATAGAAAAAATTCTTACCAAAAATATAATGCCATTTTGGTATCCAGCAACATTGGACATGAAGAACGGTGGCTACAATTTGAATCACGATGTTTACGGAAAACCATTAGGAGATGGACCGAAAATGGTTGTCTCTCAGGCAAGAATGGTCTGGTACTTCTCAAGGCTTTATGAAACTGGCTGGGGTGGAAAAGACTCTTTGAAAGCCGCAGAACACGGGTACAAGTTTTTACGTGACAAGATGTGGGACGAGAAGCATTTAGGCTTCTTTTGGGAGATAGACCAACATGACAAAGTTCAGCGACCATATAAACATTTATATGGGCAATCATATGGGCTGTATGCTCTTTCTGAGTATGCAATTGCAAGTAAAGACGCTGAAGTGCTTGATTATGCATGGAAATTATTCAACATTATGGAGAAACACGCGCACGACGAACTGTACGGAGGATATAGAGAGCTTTTCGATCAAGACTGGGCTGAGCTAAAAATTGACATGCCGACTTCGTTAGCTCCAAGCAAAAGTTTCAAGACCATGAATACTCACCTACATCTTCTAGAAGCATTCACTGTTTTCTATAACATTACAAGAGATCCTTTGGTCAAAAAACGGTTAACTGAGCTTATCTTTATTCTAACAAACACAGTGGTCCGAATGAGGGTTGGCGCATGCACTGATCTTCACAACCGCGATTGGACTCCTGTTCATGGACCTAGACAAGACCGGATTTCATATGGGCATAACATTGAAGCCATATGGTTAATCGTAGAAGCTTGCAAAGCTGCAGAAATTCCAGTAGGCATATTTATGAACTTTTTCCGAGATGTCTATGATTATTGTATGAAATTTGGGCTTGACGAAAAAAATGGAGGACTTTATAATAGTGGACCATTCAATAAACCGGCTGACCAAATGGGCAAAATTTGGTGGGTACAGGCAGAGGCTTTGGTAGCCACGGCTTACATGTATACATTGTTAAAAAATCCGGTTTTTATCAAACATTTCGACAACATTCTTGATTGGACTGAGAAATATCAAGTTGATTGGGAAAACGGCGAATGGTTTGACACCATATTACCCGATGGAAAACCAACTGGTGGCAAAGCCTACATTTGGAAAGCAGCCTATCACACTGGTAGAGCTATGATTGAAGTGATTAGATTACTGGATCAACTATAAATTAATGTTTGAAAACAGGAAGTTAAACGGTTCCAAGATACCTATCTTTATCTTTTGCCCACGTCAAACATGTTTCATGAACAAAATTTATTGTCCGTTCAATTGCACTTTCAGGTAATCCAGGAACACTGGGCTTTGACACCAGCCTTACCCTGTAGTAGTCTTCGTTCGGATTTTTCGCCATTATTAGGGTATTTTTTGTGGCTCTTTCACTTCCAGTAGCCCCGAACACGTAGTTAAAGTCTATCGTTAATACAAGTACTCCTTTGACGTCTTCTTTTTCTGGGTTTTGCACAACATTTTCTATACGTTCAACAAACCCTGTCTTAAGCTCATTAAGTCTATCTAGGAAAAAGCTGATAAAGAATTCTTTTTCGCTTGTAAGGATCTTTACGGGCATGCTTAGTTGTCTTTCTTGATATACTTTAAAGATTTCTTCCTTACGAACTTCAGCTTCTTTTTCTGTCCTTTTGACTTTTTTCACCATCGATGGGGTGTAAGTGCTTACTGCCAATGCAGCAGGTCTTATTGATGATATGATTGATGCTGTCATTGCAAGTGCGAATCCTGCAGCGCTCCACCACCACTCAAGTTTCTCTTTGACGTTAAGCTCAGCTCCAAGGAATACCATTGTTCTTGAGAACCCTAACCCAGTGAGGTATCCTAGGCTTCCTCCTACCATGCCGAGTATGACGGCTTCAGCGACGAAAATTAGTCCGATGTGAGTGGGGTTAAGTCCTAGCATCGAGAGTGTTCTAATTTCCTTTCTTCTTTCATAAACAGCGTTCATCATAACCATGCTGACATTTAATCCTACCATGATCAATGGAATAAGGAGCTCTACGTAGCCTTTCAATTCGAAATATGAGCCAATATGATGGTATGTTATAACCCCGTTTGAAGCAACTAAAACATCGTAGTTAAGCCAGTAGATGAGGTTTTTAATCAATTGATCCAAATTTGTTCCACTTGTTGGCTGAAACACGAAATCGGAAAGAACAACAAACTGTTTTGCGCCAGACCCATATTCAGCATCAATCTCTTTTTGAATGTTTTTAGCGGTTAAGGCATTCATGATGACTATTTCAGTTTCATTGCACCTTCTTACTTGTCTTTCTGAAATTCGAATTGGACCAAAAGGATTTCCATCCATATCTATTAGGTTCAAATATCCATTGTCACTGATTAACCCAACAACTGTTACCTGTCTTGAGACACGTGTGCCTAAGACCTCGATGATTAAGGTTTGCCCGGACGTTACGCCTAGTCTAGTGGCAACACTTACTGTCAATAGGATTTCATCTAAAGAGTTGTCGTTGAGATAGCTTCCAGATTCTATAATTTGGTTTAATTTCGTATACATACTTTCAGTTGAAGGTGTAATGCCCATTACTCCATAGATGACCCAATTTTCTTTGGTTATCGGGTTAACCAATCTGACTACCGGTTCAGAATAGGCAACGTTTTTGAATCTTTCCGCGATGTTGCTTATGCTTGCCCATTGTGAAACCATTTTTGAATCATTGAACCCTAATGGGCGGAATAAGAGTGAGGTAGCATTCATCATTCTTTTCACCATTATCCCATTTGCAGGTGCTGTTCTTGATATTATGTCAGATACCATTCCATAGGCTGAACCGAACGAGGTGAGGGAAACGAAAGCTAAAACAAGAATAATTATTGATAACAGGGTGAAGAATCCACGAGTTCTTCTACGTCTTATTTGACGTTTTCCCATAGAGAAAATTACTGTTATTGCGCTTCTCCAAGACACTTCGCCTTCAATTACTCTCTCCTTCCAGATGCGTGGAATACCAAAAACAATTGCCGTTACTGTAGCATACGATATGGTTACTGATTGTATAAATAGATTGAAATTTTCGTTAACTATTATGTGCGCACCTGGATAAATAAAATATAAGGCGACTAGAAAAGCAGCATAAATTACAATGTTTGAGTAAAATTTCTTCCTGTTTTCATCAAACAAAAAGAAAGCAAGCACCGCACTAAATGTTGCCATAATAGCAGACAGGTATACAGCGTTTGTTTCACTTATTAACCGCTTAAGTTGTAATCCAGCTGCAACTTCGTCAAACGTTGATAAAGCATAACGTATGTTTTTCCACACATTTTGAAATTCGATGTCCGTTTGGGCGGTTGAGAGGTTTGTGCTGTTTCCAATGATAATCTCGTGTGCTTGTTCAACCATTTCTCTTTCATCAAAAACATCAAAACCAATACTTAATGCAATATTTAATTGAGATGAAATGTCAACATATCTTCTTTGAGCATATTCAATGCCCCTTCTAAGGCTATATTTAGCAATCTTAAAAGAAGTCACGTCGCCTTGGTTTAGAAGAAAAGGTAGCGAACCATTATAAATCCTGAAAACATCGCTGTCAATTGGTATTATGCGGGTTGGATCGTTGGAGTAATAATATATTTTTGCCTCTAGAACCACAGGAACTTCTGCTGGTACAATGGCTGTATTGTAATCTAAACCAATATAAAAAACATCAGCAACATCCCCAAATTTAGTCATTGTAGAGGATTCTATTTCAGTATTAGATAAAACGGTGATTTGAGTTGCACGATCCTCGGGGCTTGAAGCTTGAACGAGATAAGCTGTGCCTTCCCATTGAATTACTGCACCTGGATAAAGCGAAAAAGAAACATTTCGAAGACCAAACGTTTCTAGTCTTACTATTTTTCTGTTAGAAGGAACATACCTAACGTTTTTTGTAGAGAAATCACCTTCATAGGCATAAACATAGTAATTCTTACCAATCTTCAAAAAATCTTCAGAAACAAAATATTCTCCATTTGCATCTGTGATGTATAAACCGTTACCTAAAGTTGGTGTTTCAAGTGTTTCTGTGTCCCAAAAAACTATTTTGACGCCTGAAATTGGTATTCCAGTTTTTGCGTCAATAACTTTTCCAAAAACGCCGAGGTTTCCTTGTGAGGATGTTTGTTCGACATTAAGGCTAGCTAGAATTAGAAGAATAATAAAGGCAATGGAATATCTCGTTTCTGTTTTCATTTTCTAAACCCTTAAGGATAAAAATGTATAATATATAATAAGCTTTCTGAATTAACATTTAAACAATCTTTTTTATAAACATTTTTTATTGGTTAACTACCTTTTTAACAAGATATGCTTTGCCTTGGAAATTAGTGAGCTTTGCCTCGAAAGAAAGATTTCGTTTGTCTTTTGTCGATCTTATTGTCTTTTTAGAGAAATATTCGTGCACAGAATAAGCTGTATTACCTTTGTCTTTAAGGTTAAGTGTAATTTTTGACTCAGCATTCTGATCTAGATGGTTAATGGCTAAGACTATGTCGCTCTTTTTCCCTTTCCAAACAGCAACTTCAATATCAGGATTACTTGATATTGCTGGAGGTTGAACTTTAGCCTTTTTGAGTATTTCAAAAATTAATTCTCTTACCGTTTCGTTTCTCCTAATTTGAGATGGGAACATTAATGCAAAATCATAGTGTCCAGGATAATTTGAATAGTCCCAGCCAATCATACTTGCCAATTTAACGACCATACCTTTTCCCTTACTTAAAATAATAGCAGCTGGTTCACCATTCTCAAACCTAGCAATAACCGTCGATTCCATGTTTGAGCTTAATTTCTCACATATATTACCCACTGGAATTATTTTGCCATTTAGCCTATTAATTGAGGAGAGCCTAGTTTTTATTGTGTAAACTGTATGCTCGATAAATGGTTCAGCAACAAGTTCTGGATATACTGATTTAAAGTTGCCAACAGGTTTTCCCTCATAATCTTGAATTAAAGTCCCTCCTTTCTCAACAAACTTTCTTATTTTTTCAGCAGTTTCTGGTGGAAGCACCGATGAACCTACTGCACACAAAACCTTGTAACTTCTTTTTTCTAGAATACCATCCACAATTTGTTGCTCTGAAATGATGTCAACTGGAATTCCGCTTCTAACAAGCATCATATAGAAAAGAAGATTGTCTGAATTAAATACATCATCCATTTTTAGTTCCATGGTTGTCCAAGGATAAATTAGAGCAACTTCGGCATTTGATAACTCGTAATCTCTAAACGTATTTACGAGACTGGTAAATTCTTCATTAGCTTGTCTTGTTTGGGCCCAAAGGTTCAAGTTTCTCCAATCAACCCACCAAACTATACCTAGCGAGCCATGAGCCAGACAAGAGTAAATTTGCTCAGACATTCCTGCAACAGGAACTTTATATCCTAGCCAAGAATTGAAGCTTTGACCATTGGCTGTATATAACTTGTCAAAGCCCATCGCGGCTCTTACAAGGTCTTTGATGTATTCATAAACGTAGATCACATATCGATGGTCAAACTCTAATGGATACATATCTTCATGACCAACATCGATTACTCGAGCCATACGGTAAATATCATTACCAGAAAAGACAGTTTGGTATGAACATGGATAAAAATCATTCAATTCATGCGTTGAAGCTACAGGCGTAATACTTTTGGCATACTCAATCATTTCTTTTAAAAATTTTGGAATAATCTCGGCGTGGTAGTCAAACCATTCTTTCCAAAGCGACGGGTTACTAGGCTCTTTAGGCGGCTCTATCAAATCCCAGCTTTCAAAAGAGGTTCCATGCTTTGAATTAAAGTTCACAATACTTCCATACTTCGCTTTCATTGTTTTTCTAAAGTCTTCTACACAATATTTGCAGTAACAACAAGGCTTAAGGGGTCCTCCACCAAATTCTGGAACATCAGTTCTATAATATGCTTCATGAACGAAACTTAAAAGTGGTAATCCATCTATTTTATAAAGTGCTGGATGATCCTTAAACTTTTCTAGAAAATTCTTAACCATCTCTTTAGCTTTTTCTAATAGAAATGGATGATTGAAACATCCTATATTGAAGTATCGAGGATCATCTGAGGTGGAGCCATCAGCACAAATTATTCTAACTTCTGGGTGTTCTTCAATAGACACTTCTGGCTGAAGAACCGGAACAACCTTTAGGCCCATGTTGTGAGCACGGTTCATAAAAAGTTCAATTTTTTTGTTTTCTGATCCTGGGAAAAAGGTCCAAATGCTAGTTGCTTTTGCTTCTTTTAACGCTGTAAAAAATTTATCAATTTCATCATAAGAGTTTGTTCTTCGAAGAATGTGCATGTATGCTGCAATAATAGGGTCGTTAAAATATTCTTCATTTACCTTCATTATGGATCAACTTCGTCATACCAGATTTTATAATATATGATTTTCGTATTAAAAGTGGTTTATCTCAGGATGCCATACTATTTCTTACATTTTTAATTAAAACTTATCTTGATGTTTTAACTTAATCTTTTATGGATCCCAGCATTGATAGACAAATTAGATAATAAAACATCAGTAAAATGTCTGTTTTGGTTATTGGACATAAATTATGAAATAAAGGATAATAAGCCAGAAATTTGGATGTGGGGCATAGATGGTAAAGGAAAGCGCATTTTAGTAATTGACAGAAATTTTACACCATATTTTTACCTTGTTCTGAATTCGCAAGAGAATCCAAACTCAGTTCTTGAAAGAGTTCGAGAGAAACAAGCTGAAATTCCGCACATCGCCGATTTGGAGCTCACTGTACGAAGACTTTTTGGACAGCCAGTGTACGCTATAAAAGTTTTATGCCAAAATCCTGAATCTATCTCAGAAGTTGTAAAACCTCTTTCGAAAGTTAATGGTGTGGAAAAATGCCTTGAACATGACATACGTTACTCAATGAGGTACATTATTGATAATAATGTTTCACCATGCGGATGGTACGAAATAGAAGTAAACGAAGTAAAAAACGATTCAAAAATCCAAGTAGACAAAGTTTTAACAGCGCAATCCTCCCCTATAAGAATCGATAAAGAAGGTTTACCACAACTCAAGATTCTCAGTTTCTATCCGATTTTTTATGCATCAAAAGGCAGTCCAAAACCAAATCGAGACCCTGTTTTAATAATTGCAACAGTTTTTAATACAGGAGAAAAAAAGATATTTGTGGCAAAAAACCATGATGACTCCTCAGTAATCAAAGATTTCATTGAATGTGTTAAAAAATTTGATCCAGACATAATTGCCGGGTTTGAAACGAATAGACTGCAATGGCAATACCTAATAGAAAGAGCGAACAAGCACAATTTTAATCTAATTGTAGATAGAGCGAATGGGGTGCCTCACATAAGTGTATATGGTCATATGTCAATAACTGGAAGAATTAACTTAGACATCTTGGACTTCGCAGAGGAGCTGCCTGAAGTTAAGGTTAAAACTTTAGAAAACCTAGCAGACTACCTTAAAATAGATAGAGGTAAACAACAAATTTTCATAGATGAAACAGAATATGCACCTTATTGGGAAAATGAAACTAAACGTGTGGAACTTATTAAATTCGCGATGGAAAGAGCTGAATGCATATCTCAAATTTTGGGGATGATGCTCAATTACACTGTGGAGCTTTCAAAACTTGTTGGTTTACCATTAGACCATGTTATTAAAGCTGCAGTAGGTTTTAGAACCGAATGGTACATGATAAGAGAAGCTTACAAAGTTGGTGAGCTAATTCCAGAAAGAATTGACAGACCCTATATTCCATATGTGGGAGGAATAGTTCTTTCACCGAAACCAGGGATACATGAAAACATTACAGTTCTTGATTTTAAATCAATGTACCCTAATATCATGATAGAGAAAAATATTTCTCCTGATACATATATTCCTCCATTAGAACCGGATCCGCCTTCAGGTGTTAATATTGCCCCAGAAGTAGGCCATAAATTCCGAAAAGAACCTCCGGGATTCTATAAGAAAATTCTTTCAAACCTACTTACAGCTAGGGAAGAAATTAGAAAGAAAATGTCCCAAATGGACTCAAAGAGTGATGAATACGGTCTCCTAGATGCTCGGCAAAGGGTTGTAAAGGTGATAACTAATGCTGTTTATGGGTATACTGGTTGGTTGGGCGCAAGATGGTTCCAGAAACCAGTTGCAGAGGCAGTAGCAGCATGGGGACGTGACATGATATTATCAAGTATCAAGATGGCGAGGGAATTTGGATTAGAAATTATTTATGGTGATACAGACAGCATCTTCATTGAACATCAACCCCAAAAAATTGAAATGCTATGTAAAACAATTAAAGAAAATCTTGGGCTTGAGTTAAAGCCTGATAAGTTTTATCAGCGAGTTCTATTTACTGAAGCTAAAAAGCGTTATTGTGGTTTACTTTCTGATGGTACACTGGACACCGTTGGATTAGAAGTTGTAAGGGGAGATTGGGCGAAAATAGCTAAGGATGTTCAAGAAAAGGTTTTAGAAATGGTTCTAAGGGAACGTTCTGTCGAAGGTGCTGTGAGATTCGTTAAAGAACGCATAAAAAAAATTCGCGAACAAAAAGTTCCATTTACGGATTTAATCATCTGGAAGACGCTTACTAAATCTGCTGAACAATACGAAGTAAATGCCCCTCACGTACAGGCAGCAAAAATATTAACCAATTCAGGATGGGATTTAACGGTTGGAGATAAAATTGGCTATGTTATCACTCGTGGAACAGGGAAATTGTATGAAAGAGCTAAACCTTATATTTTCGCATCCTATGACGAGGTGGACAAAGAATACTATATTTCCAAACAAGTTATTCCGTCTGCCTTAAGAATTCTCTCGTTATTCGGCTTAAGTGAACAAAAACTTTTAGAAGACGAGATACTTATAAAACCTAAAAAACTTACGGATTTTATAGGCTAGTCATGGCTATTCTAGTACCTCATTAAATGTAAGGAGGTTTACGTTTAAAGGCTGCTTTATAACGTCGGAAACTCTTGCAGCAACAAGATATTTTATGTTCTTTTCGCTCGCTATGTCTATAAGTCTTTGTGTTGTCACACCGTCAAAAACAACAGTGTTCACACCCTCAACTTCACGAAGTTTTTCGGCAAGTTCACTTACTGGTATGCGTCCAATTTTATTCATTTTGTCGTCTAGAAGAATTGCTTCAAGTGTTCCTTTAAGTTCATTTGCAGCTTCTATAATTTCTTTAGGAACCAGAACTTTTTTTCGTTTCTTCTTTTTACCCTTAATTTCCTCTATTGGAATCCTGTTTTTGAGTGCAACTTCAACCTCTTTTGCCGTAAGGTCTTCTACTTCCTTACCTGGTGGTGCCCTTGCAACATATTTTACGTTAGCGACTTGTAAAAGTTCTTTTAAGATGAGGTCACCGCCATGGTCGCCGTCTAAGAACGCTGTAGCTTCTTTCTCTTTAGTTAGCTTTATTATCGTCTCCGGAACCTTAACTCCCTCAAGCGCAATTGTATTTTGGATTCCCATCTTTAGTAAATTAACTATATCTGCCCTTCCCTCGACAATAATAATTTCCTTAGAAGAGGCAACATCCGGACCAGCAGAAAGTTTTTCTGGGCCATACGTCTCTACTTTTGTGGCTTTAAGAATCTCGGAGACTTCTCGAAATATTTCTTCAGTTTCCGGTCTTTTTTCTAGGTTCCAGTTATGAAGAATTTCTTTAGCTCTCTCAATGATTGCCTTTCTTTTTATTTCTCTTACGTCTTCAATCCTTACTAAATCAACCTTTGCTTGGCAAGGGCCTATTCTGTCTATGCTTTCGACGCTTGCTGCAATTATGGCTGTCGAAACTCTATCTAGGCTTGTAGGAATAATGATAGAACCTTCTGTTTTATCTTTTTCAGATTTAAGATCTATTTCGATTCTTCCTATTCTTCCTGATTTTTGTAGTTCTCTTAGGTCAAGTTCTGTTCCAAACAGTCCTTCTGTCTGTCCAAAAACTGCTCCTATTACGTCGGGTTTTTCAACAACCCCTTCAACTTGGAATTTGGCACGGATAATATACTTAACCGTGAAAGGTTGAAAAGACAATTAACATACACCTCTTTAATTTTATCTTTTTTCAATTTTTTCAGATTCCTTATTTTTAATGAAATCTAATTTAGTATCATTATCTTGATTTTTGGGAGATTTTTTATAAAACTCCTAACTATAATAGGTTAAGAACGAGAATAAAAGGGATTCGGTTTTCAAGTTTATTCTAATCATAGGATTCATAGTAAACCATTAGATTTTTTGGTTAGTTTTTAATCAACGGATTTGTTACATCTGATACTTATTAGTAGATTTGACAGAGAACGTTTTTACCTAATTTTTTATGAAGAGTTTGAATGTACGTTGCTAAGCCTTCAATATCCTTGACATCTCGGCCAATAAGACCTAAAAGTTTTTTCCAGAAAATAATGTTGGCCCTTATTCGACGATTTTCCAAGTTTTTCTTAAGATAAGTAGTCATGTCTTTACCTCGTTTATCGAAGTCTAAAAGTAGAATAACCTCATCTTTACCGCTTGATTCAATTTCCTTAAGCACATTTAAAAAAGATTTTCCTTGAGTTTTTGCCAAGAAAAAATCACCTCTAACCTGAAGTTTTTTTAGACTTAATACATCTCTTGGTCCTTCAACAATTATAGGTATCCCACGTTGGGTTTCAAGAATTAAGTTGTCCAAGAGTTGCTCAATTTCGTCAATTTTTCTTTGCAAAGAGTCTGACATTTATTAATTCCGCCCGGGTTCATGTTTTTGTGCATTCTTGAATACTGAAGTCTTTATTATGGCTCTTGCTAACAGACGAGCTACTCTTAATGGTTCGGGAACAGAGCCATGAGAAGTGAACTTATCTAAAGTTTCTTTTGCTTGCTCAAAATTCATTCCTAAGAACCTAACGAAAACGCTATGTCCCGTTTTAAGTTTCAGTTGTACTCTTTTTTTATTTTTACGGTATATTT
This sequence comes from Candidatus Bathyarchaeota archaeon, assembly GCA_018397065.1. Lineage (GTDB taxonomy): Archaea > Thermoproteota > Bathyarchaeia > Bathyarchaeales > DTEX01 > JAGTRI01. The sequence goes on along the minus strand of JAGTRI010000013.1, from coordinate 10,343 downwards.
TTATGCGATATTTGCAATCTTCAGGAAAGAGTTCCTTGAAATATTTTTCAAGTCCTTCTGACTCCTCATATGTAACACATATTAACGGAAGATTTGTTTCTTTAGACACTTTGAAAAGGTCGATTACATTATACCAGCTTACTACGCAGCCATTTAGTAAAAGCACATTAATATCTTTTCTATTAAGATTTTTTATCATTTGAATAACCTTTTCAGTTGCATCCATTCCTGCAACTGTCGCCTCAGTAAAGGTAAATCCATCAATAGCTTTATCAGCTCTCATCACAACGCCTGCTAACACCGATTTCACGCTTTTTCCCTTAACGAAACTTTCTGAAATTCCCAAGGCTCTGAAGGCTTTTTTATGAACGTGAAGCCTCAATCATTCCACCTTTTTTGGCATAATGCTAATTTTATAACTAAAACACATTTCGCGTTATTTCCCTTGAAACAAAATATTAAACAATGACTTATAAAATAGTTTAGCGTTGAAACTCGTTTATTCCTAAATTTTTTATACATAAATAATTGCTATTGAATACACTTTTTTGTATGTGACAATTTTATAAGTGTTTGATTAATGAATACTAATTGTGGAGGTCCTTGGATTTGTCTTCAACAAGGCAACATTCCCTCATTAAGGACGCTGATGCCTCATTCGAAAATAAGCCCGTGAAGGTAATTGCTATAAAAAGTTTTCCTGAAATCGAACTCGTGGGTATTAGCGTCGGTCCTTTTGAAGAAGGGAACGAGTACGAGGTCATGTTTTGGATTGCACGCGAACTAGAGAATATGGGAATAGTGAAACAGAGAGAAGAAACACTGAACGCAGCAAGACTTTATCCCATTCTTCACAGAGAACGTATTCAGCCAATAAGTAATCTTTCTTCTCTTCCTGAAGATTTTTATCCGAGGTTACGAAGAGTACTCGACGACTTAAAGAACATTTCTAAGAACAGTCCGGAAAAAATGAGAGAATATGAACATGTACTTCAGATTTCGAAAGACATTGCAGATTGTAGGCTCAAAAAGATTATAGCACTAGCCTCCACCACAGGCCAAAAAGGACAAATACTTCGAAATTTAACTGTTGAAGAACTATCACTATATGAGCGGCTTGAAAACATTATTGATGAATGGAGACGCGAAATTCTTTAGGAGTAGGATTAAAATTTGACAGAGCTTATTTTAGATAACCCTCAAGAAAGATTTCAGATTGTCTTTAAAACAGATAAATATCGCCAAAGAATTTCCCAAATGTCAATCAACGGTGCTACTTCTTTAATTCTTGACTTCAACGACCTTCTGATTGTTGACAGCCAGTTAGCAGAGGGAATAATTGATAATCCTGACGAATTTCTGAAATATGGAAGTAATGCAGCCTTTGATCAGCTGCAAATACAAGACCCAGAATATGCCGAGAAAATTAAGAAACAAGGAGTAAAATTAAGGATTAGAGGTATTCCGTTTAAAACTTTACTGCGCAAGTTGAGTTCCGACCACATCGGAAAATTGGTATTGCTTGAAGGCATAGTTATCCGTGCAACTAATGTCAGACCTCTTGTAACAAAGGCAGTTTTTAGGTGCAATAGATGTAATGAAACTATGGAGGTTCCACAATCAGGCAACCTTTTAACACAACCAACAAAATGCCAGAACCAAATATGTCGGAACACGTCCAGCTTTGAACTTGTTGAAAAAGAATCAGAATTTGTAGATTCACAAGAAATACGCATCCAAGAATATCCAGAAGAGCTTCCTCCTGGACAAACTCCACGCTCGCTTGATATTCAACTTGTGGGGAAAGATTTGGTTGATTTAGCTAGGCCAGGAGATCGCGTGTATGTCGTTGGCGTTGTTCGTGCAGAAAATCGGCCATTGCCAAGAGCTGGGAAACCTAGGGTTTTTAATCTCTACATAGATGCGAACTTCATCGATTCCTCAGGAAGAGAACTTGAGTCGCTAGTTATTACACCTGAAGATGAACAGCAAATTCTAGAATTATCGAAAGACCCCCATATTCATGACAAGATTATTCGTTCAATAGCGCCTTCAGTTTATGGATACAAACACATTAAGGAAGCAATAATGTACCTTTTATTCGGAGGAGTACCTAAACATTTACCGGACATCAGCATAAGGGGCGAACTGAACATTCTACTTGTTGGTGACCCAGGAACAGCGAAGTCTCAGATTTTAAGGTATGTTCCTAAAATTGCTCCTAGAGGATTATATACAAGTGGAAGAGGAACTACAGCAGCCGGATTAACTGCAGCTGTTTTGCCTACTGCTACTGGCGGGATGACTCTTGAGGCAGGAGCGCTTGTCTTAGCGGATAGGGGAATTGCTTGTATCGACGAGATGGATAAGATGCGTCCAGAAGACAGGGTTGCTATACATGAAGCTATGGAGCAGCACACAATCTCAATAGCAAAAGGCGGAATAGTTGCGACATTAAATGCACGTGCAGCCATTTTAGGAGCTGCAAACCCAGCACTTGGAAGATACGATGCCTACAGAACTGTGGCGGAGAACATTTCTCTTCCAATAACGATTTTATCAAGATTTGACCTAATCTTCGTGTTAAAAGATGTACCTGAAAAGGAAAAAGATGCTTTGATGAGTGAGCACATTCTTGAACTTCATAGAAGAAAAACTCCTCCAGAATCGCCGCCTATTCAAGCAGATCTTTTAAGAAAATACATCGCGTATGCTAAAGGAATTACGCCTGTCCTTACATCAGAAGCCTTCGAAATGTTAAAGGATTTCTATTTAAGGATGCGTTCCGTCAGCGAGACAGAAGGATCACCTATTGCTATAACGGCACGTCAATTAGAATCGTTAGTAAGAATATCAGAGGCAAGAGCTAGGGCAGCCTTAAGAGAACAAGTTCTAGTTGAAGACGCTGAACATGCGATAGCAATCATGAAAGTTTCTTTAGAGGAAGCTGGCATTGATGTTACAACACATAAAATAGACATTGACATAATTATGACTGGAAAACCAAAAAGCCTCCAAGATAAGCTGCGTGTAATTATGAATATTTTAGCTGATATGGAGAGAGAAACTGGCATGGTTAAAAGATCTGACCTTACAGATAGACTTGCCTCAGAGTTCGAAATTGACAAACAGGAAGCTGAAAGATTGCTTGGATTAATGAAAAGAGAAGGCACTATTTACGAACCTAAAGAAGGATATATTAGAAGAGCCTAGTTCTAATGTAAAAAGGGTTTAAATTTGCTTTTAGAAGAATTATGGATTCCAGAACAAGCGAAACAATTACTTGTTAAAACGGGAATTAAGGAACTTTTTCCTCCGCAAATTGAAGCATTAAAAGCAGGAGTTCTTGAAGGAAGGAACCTGTTATTAGCAAGTCCAACAGCTTCTGGCAAGACCCTCGTTGCAGAAATGTGCGCAATTAAACATGTGTTAGAACAGAATGGAAAGGTTCTTTACTTGTGTCCTTTAAGAGCTCTTGCCAGCGAGAAATTCACTGAATTCAAAAAATATGAGTCCTTAAAAAAACCGGATGGCAGGAAAGTCAAGGTTGGCATAAGTACAGGGGATTTTGACAGTAGTGACCCTTGGTTAGCAAGATTTGACATAATTGTGGCTACAAACGAGAAATGCGATTCTCTGCTTAGACATAGAGCACAATGGATAGATGAGGTTTCGCTTGTTGTTGCAGACGAAGTTCACCTCCTAAACGATGCGGAAAGAGGACCTACATTAGAAGTTGTATTAGCCCGTTTGCTTCAAGTAAATCCTAATATCCAATTGTTAGCATTAAGTGCAACAGTTCGAAATTCCGAAGAGATTGCAGAATGGTTGAAAGCAATTCCAGTTACAACTCAATGGAGACCTGTTACTCTCAGAGAGGGTGTTTTATTAGGCACAGAGATACAATTCAAAGATGGCGGATCAGTGAATTTTGAGAAATTATCAAGCAACCCTATTATCAACCTTACATTACATAACATTCAACAAGGCGGGCAAGTACTTATTTTTACTTCAACACGGAAAGATTCAGTAAGCTTAGCTAAAAAAGCAGCGCAAGAAGTTGGCAAGACTCTTTCTAAATCATTAAAACGATCTTTGGAACACATTTCAGAATCAATATCCAGTTCAGGAGAAAAGACAAGAGTAAGTAAACTGTTAGCAGAAATCGTTAAAAATAGTGTTGCCTTTCATCATGCTGGTTTAGGGTCATCCCACAGAAAAATCATTGAAGACTCATTTAGAGAAGGAAAAATTAAGGTTCTCACAGCCACTCCGACACTTGCCTTCGGTGTTAACCTGCCAGCAAGAATGGTAATTATTAGCAGCTACAGACGATATGACCCAGGATATGGCTATTATCCGATTAGTGTACTTGAATACAAACAAATGGTTGGAAGAGCCGGCCGTCCAAAATATGATAAAATCGGGGAATCAGTGCTGGTTGCAAAAACTGAGGAAGAGATGGACTATCTTCTCACAAGTTACGTGTTAGCCCAACCTGAACGAATATGGTCTAAGATAGGTGTAGAAAAAATTCTAAGAACACACGTTCTTGCGACAATAGCTTCAGAATTTGCTCATTCCGAACAAGGAGTATATGACTTTTTTAACAGGACTCTTTATGCCTTTCAATATGATTTACGAGCAATTAAGGGCGTTATTGCCAAGATTCTTAAGTTCCTTTATGACGAAGGAATGATTGAAACAAATGGGACTGGAATTCAGGCAACACAATTTGGTAAAAGAGTATCTCAGTTATATATTGACCCAGTATCAGCAATAATTATCCGCGACGGCCTAAATTCTAGGGCACCTAAACTCTCAGACTTAAGCTTTCTACACATGGTTTCACACACGCCTGATATGTTTCCAAAAGTTCGATGTTCAAACCGAGAGATTGACAAAATTGCTTTGTATGTAGAAAATCACGTTGAGGAATTCATGTTTAAGCCGCCAGATGAGTGTGAAGATAGAATAAAATATGAGGAATTCTTAGGCGAAGTAAAAACAGCACTTGTTTTCAAGGCTTGGGCGGAAGAAACTTCTGAAGATGAGATGATTGAAACTTTTAATGTGGAACCAGGCGACCTTTATCGTCTAATTTCTACTGCTGAGTGGCTATTATACAGTAGCTCAGAGATTGCAAAGCTTTTAGGTCACAGAGACATTTTGCGGAAAATTGTAGAGCTACGGGAAAGAGTCATCAAAGGCGTTAAGGCAGAACTTTTGCCATTAACAAAGCTTGAAGGAGTAGGTAGAGCAAGAGCTCGAGTGTTATACAACTCAGGATTAAGAACCCTTGAAGACCTACAAAAAGTTTCATTGGATTCCCTCATTGGACTTCCATTGATTGGTGCTGCTGTTGCTAAGAAAATTAAGGAGCAAATTGGCGGATACGTAAAACGAGAAGAATGGGAAAAATTGTCTATGAAAGAAAAAGATGCACAACAAGCACTCATTGATTACTATGAATAATATATGTCATGTTTTCAAAAATATTAAATTAAGGGGTTACAATGTTAAGAACAGCGAGGGTTGCATACAATGCTTCTTCTGTCCTAATTGTTTCGGTTGCTTGGTTTGGTACTACATTAACAATAAAGTCTGCTAGGTCAGATAGATTGAGGTTTTCCGTTTTTACAATCTCGTAAAGACCTTTCATAGGTGCACCAAAAGCGATACAGATGGTTTCAGATTCTTTCCATTTTTGGCATATTTTTTCCGCAACCTTCATGAAGGGCTCTCCAAGCCTTGACGTGGCAATAACTAGGTCAAAGTGCCTTTCTTTTAACATATGTCCTAATGGTTTGTTTGAAACAGTAACTTTGTAACCCCAATACTCTTGAATATCTTCAGCTTTTGCCAACTGTGCCTTTAATTGTCTACCTTTTTCTATGACCTTCACTGTAACACGGGTTTTTTCTGAGATGTTTTCACCAACAACTAAAGCGGGACGCTCAACTCCAATGTCAACTAGAACCCCGTTTTTTGGTCGAGAGATTATTACTCCTTCGCGGAACTCTCCAACTGTAAGGTCTTTTTCGTGGTTACACAAAGGATGATGAGGCGTTCGAAGCGGAGGTAAAATGCCGCTGTACCTAAGCTCCGGTCTAATCTTAAAAAGATGCTTTCTCAGATATTGGGGCGTCTCTAAATAAGCCAATATTGTGGTGATAAGATCAATGTCTCGAAATTGACGTTGCATCGAAATATCTGGATAAACAATAACCTCGTCTACACGAAATATGGCTAAGGCTCTTCCGATTAAACCGATTTTCATGGTTTTTTCTCTTAAATGAGGAACATCGGAGACAAGCGATGCTGGAATTGCTACAGAAAGAGTTTGAGGACGTTTTAACGGTATGTTATGTCGCATAGATGTCAAATCTCATCTATTTTGAAATGTTGTTCTATATATTTAAGTTGAAATAATGACGACACAGGAATGCATTCGTGTAATCATTAATTAAAATCGAATGTGAAGATTGGTGACTGAAACGTTAACAATATGAATGAGAATTCGCAAACTTTTACATAGTGATTACTGTAAAATTGAAAAATCGAAATGCAGTCTTAATTATTCTCCCAATAATTATTTGTGCTTTAGCAGGAGCAACCTATTATTTATTCGTCCGGGAATCCGACCAAGATCAAACTCCGCATACTATGTCTCCTCTTCTTGGCAATGTAACCGTTTACTTTATTGATGTAGGCCAAGGAGATTGCATATTTATTGATACGCTTAACCGCGATATGCTTATAGATGGTGGAACCGAAAATGCTGGAAACATAGTTGTTAAGTTCCTCCAAGATTTAGGGATCACTCATATAGACTTTGTTGTCGCTTCTCACCCTCACGCTGACCATATAGGCGGTCTAATCAAAGTTCTAGAGGAATACAACTCAACCTACGCACCTGTCATAATTGACTGTGGATTCACTACATCTTCAAAGGTTTATCAAGACTTTATTGCACTTGCGAATGAAAGAACCTTGAAGCATGCCGTTAGAGGTCAAGTAATTATTCTGGACACCTATGTAAACCTAACTGTTCTAAACCCAAAAAGTCCACTTGAGTTTGACAACCCGAATGATAACAGTGTAGTTTTAAGAATGCAAGTATATAACGTAACGTTCTTATTCACGGGTGACAGTGAATCAAAATCCGAAACAAGCATTCTTAAAGCAGGTCTTAATGTAACCAGTACAATTTTCAAAGTAGGTCATCATGGAAGTCGAACAGCTACAAGCTTAGAGTTTTTAGAGGCTGTTAATCCGAGAGTTGCTATAATCAGTGTGGGTCTTGGTAACAGTTATGGCCATCCGCATCAAGAAACGATTGAAAAATTGACCAGTTTAGGGATTATTATTTATAGAACTGACCTCGATGGTACAATAACAGTCACAACAGATGGGATACACTACACAATAATAACTGAAAACCCATAGTCTTCGAACAACAAATTAAAAATCAATGAATTTCGCACTATTTTTTTAACCATTTTTGAGAGTTCATTTTTTCGTGAAAAATAATAATAGAGTGCCAAATAAATGAAAGAGGACGTGACCCTAAATGAAAATAACAATTATGACTCGAGTGTACTGGAAATGTTATACTACAAAGTCCCTAAATGAATCTTTTTATCCAATAATAAAAAGAGTTGCTGCAAGCGGATACGATGCAATTGATTTTTGTGAACATGTTGATGAATTCTGGCCATTAGGTCTAGCTCAAGATGATAAAAAGGCCATTAAGAACTTGATAGATTCTGTTGGACTTGAGGTTTCGAGTTTTACAACCCCCACAGCTTGGCCGCTTCCTACTGGAATAACGGTTCTTTCACAATTAAGAAAATCAATTGAAACCGCTTCATATTTTGACGCAGAAGTCGTCATGTGCGGGTCATCTCCGAAAGGCGAAGAAGAATGGAAAAAAACTGTTGCCCTTTACAAAGAAGTGGGATCGTACGCAGAGGATCATGGAGTAAACATTGCGATAGAGTTTATGAATATAGGGTATCCAACCACTGAAAGTATACTTAGGTTTCTTGATGAAGTTGGAAAAGAAAATGTAGGTGTATGTTTAGAGGTCGAGAATGTTAATGCAAGACCTAAGGATGAACCATTAATAGATCACATGACCAAGGTAAAAGAAAAAATCAAGCTTGTAAACCTTGTTGACCCAACAAATGATGAAATGCATAAAAAATGAACATCAACGTTTCAGAGGTTGTACAAACAGTCAAGAAATTTGGATTTGACGGCTACCTTGTAAACGAAGCGATCACACGTCAGGTTTCCTGCGAAAAGTTAGATATTGAAGTTTCCCGAAGCGCGAAATTTCTAAAAAACATAATAAAATAGACTTCTTATGCAGGCAATTTTTAAAAAAGACATGAATTTAGAATAGTTTTTCATTAAATTATAGAAATTTAATTATAGAATTGCTTAGTTCGGATAGCTAGGAAAGGTTAAAATCCACTTATAGCCAATAAACATTTGAGTTGTATGGAAAGCGAGAAATATCGGAAATTTTTGGAAAAACAAGCTGAGAAAAATCCTGTAAAAATTGAAGGTTCTACTAGTAATACGGGATTTAAAATTACTTGGGATAATGTTCGAAACGAGCCTAAACGGGGAAGTTCATCTGATATCCTTGATTCACTTTATTTAGGGAAAAACATGGACGAAACAGTTATAGTGGAACGTAAGGTTGCTGGTTTACTTAGAGATAGGCTTAGAGGACTTGAAGATGAAAATCTCAAACTTAAAAAACGGTTAACTACACTCAAAATATTATTAATAGCACTTGGAATAGGCCTGTTATTTGTCACCATTCTGCTTCTCAGCATGATTATACCTCAATTTAGAATCATATTATAGGTGAAATTTGTGAATATCCAAAGCAAAATTATACAGCTTGAAAAAGAAATTAATTTACGGTTTGTAGGAAACGAAGAAGCAATTCACATGATGGTTTTGAATCAGCTACATCCCAGGTCAACAACTCTTATTAGAGCTGGTCGAGGTGTAGGAAAATCAACACTGATGCTTTTACTACTTAAAGGTATATGCGGAGACGACTTAGTTGTCGTTTCTGGTGCATCCGAAGTGAAAAGAGGTGAAGTCGTTGGAAGATTGCATATTCCATCTCTTGAGAAAGAAGGCATTGAAAAAGTTCTTTGGGCAGCCTTCATACAAAGTAAAGGAAAAGCACTAGATGAAGTTAATAGGCTAAATCCCTACACAACCGCTAACATACATCATTTAATGCAGTTCGGTGAAGTTTGGGCGTATGGTAAAAAAGCAAAAGTTGGAGACTATGTCTTAATTGCGAATGAAAATCCTATGGATGCAACCTCGTTCATTCATCCACCACCTTTTTATGATAGGTTCGACATATGCCTCTTCTTACGTTCACTGACACTAAGCGAAAAATTCCAACTCCAGGAAATTCTCGAAAAATATGACTGGAACCTTATTAGTTCTATGCCTCAAGTTTTATCATTTGATGAACTTGAGGAGGCTCGGAAAGAGGTTGCCACAATTGAACTCGACCCAAGCGTCGTTGGCAACATAAACCTCCTAGTAAGAGATTTTCAGGCATGCATTCGCGATAAAGAAGAGTCGGAAATCAAGCCTCCTGCACTTTGTGAGGGGTGCCATTTTATAAGAGATATTTGTGGTACAATTAGGGAACCGCTTAGTGAACGTGCAACTGTAGCCTTAACGCATTTAGCTAAAGCAGCTCAGTGGCTGGATGGAAAATGTGAATTTGAAGATATTCTTAGAATGGCACTTCTGGTCTTTCCACACCGATTAACTCTTGTTCGAACCAGAAACATCATCAATGACATGATTGAAATTCTCGAAAGAGAAAGAGTAAAAATGGCGGATAGAAACGCGAGAAGACAATGGCCACTTCTAAACGAATTATTAAAGGATTTCAACCGATCAGTTTATGGATTAGCAAGAGAAGCAGCAATCGAAGACATTGTTTTTGCAGAGGAGCTAATTCGCCTTGAAGATCAATGGGTTAATGAGGGACTATTGAGGCGAGACGATACATTATCCACTCAAATGGGTTGGAAACGACCATCCTACAAAGGTGTTCCTTTTTAATGAAAGAGCAAGAGGTCGACATATTAAATCTGTTTAATCAAGTCTGGGTTGAACTTAATTGTCCACCTGTCAGACTATCTATCAGTGCAAATGACGAAAACAATTCAAATTTTTCTGCAATAAATGGAACAGTCTTCTTTAATCCTGATATTATCCCTCAAGGAGTTGATCCAAACCAATATTTGCTTTGGTTTTTTCGTCATGAGCTTTCTCACGTTCAT
>JAGTRI010000012.1 GCA_018397065.1 Candidatus Bathyarchaeota archaeon | reverse complement strand
TTCAACATTCTCGCCCCCTTCGTCCCCGAAAAACACCCTACTACCCAACATTTGTTTAAGTATTAAATAGTTAAGGGATCAAATGGTACTCCGTAAGGTTTTGTTGGAGGAGCTGAGTATGGCTAAGTGGAAGTGTTCCGTTTGCGGTTTTATCTACGATTCAGATTATGGAGACCCTGAAAACAACATTAAGCCAAGCACAAGTTTCGAGGAACTTTCCGAAAATTGGAAGTGCCCGATTTGCGGAGCGCCAAAAAACGCCTTCAGAAAAATAAAGGACTAAAAAAGCCTAAACTTTATCATCCATTTTCAACCTTGACCTCATTTTCGCTCTCACATTCGTCCAGCAAGAATATTATGGCGTCCTCAACGGTTTCTCGCTTTCCTTCCTTGGCCTGCAGTTGCCCAGTGAACTTCAAAAGTCTCTTATGCGTTTCTTCGCTTACTTTGACCGTTTTCAAGGCTTTCACCCAGTAGGCTGGTAACCACTACTGTTTGTGACTGTTGCCTAAGTTTTTATAAAGAACCTTGATTTTTCCTATTTCTTTTTGTTGCGCTAATGGGATTCCCATGAACATGGCGTCCGACGCGACGGGTCCCCCCGGCCGCACTAAGAGAAGGTCGGTTTAGAACTGATATCATCAATACGACAGAATATACTGGAAGTTCAGTATTTGTTTTGCTATTGTACTAAGATGGACGTTACAGCCTTTTCTTATTAGTTATAGTAATAGGTGGTCAAAGATTTTTTCCAGCTCGGTAAAGTCTTTGATGACAAAGTCTGGGTTAATTTCGGAATATCGATAGTGTCTCCAACTGGTCTCAAATGAAAATTCAGGAGGCGGCACATACAGAATAGTTTTAATCCCAATTTTTTGTGGTGCAAGCACATCATTAATTGAGTCATCTCCAACTGAAACAGACTTCTTAGGGCTTGAACCAAGTAAATCAAGAGTTTGACGGAAGGCTTCTACACAGGGTTTCTCTATTCCCAGTTCCTCGGAACTTAATACTAGATCAAAGAGGTCGATTACGCCATAGCAAGTTAGACCGAAATCGAGGGCATCTTTCCTCTCATTGCTTAGGACTCCCAACTTTAGACCTTTGCTCTTGATGTAGAGTAATGTCCGCCTTATCTCATTTCTTCTAGGATCAGAAGATAATCTCTCTTTGAATCCTTGCCTATAAACATGTAGAAGTTCATAGCCGATCTTTGAAGCGTCCTTTCCGTTCATGCCTAAACTCTGAAGAGCCTGCTCTATGATAATTTCCTCTTGACAGAAGTGAGAGATAAATCGAAGGTTAATTTCCCTATTTGCCTTAGCCCATGCTTCAAGAAGATCTGTTAACGTAATCCGATAGTCGCATTTGATCAATTGGCGTTGGAACTCTTGCGACTTCATCTCTAGAATTGCTGGAAACGGATCAAGAATTAGTGTGTTACCGTAATCAAAGATTACAGATTCGATTTTCGTATTCAACTCAGACATCTTCAAAAATGCAAAGATAAACCAAGATTTCTGTTTTTCGTTCATAAAAAGGATACTTGCACCTCGCTGCACTGAGGTGTAGCCAAGTTTTCCCTAACAAACCATTCTCATTTTGATGAAACAAGCTCTAACCTAATATCAGTCCCATTCTAACTATATCGTGATATTTTCCGTCAGTTCCAAAAAATGACTCCCTGCTTACTCACTCAGTTTCAAAGCCAACTTTTTTGTACAGATGGATTGCGACCTTATTGTCTGCTACGACGTGGATCTCAATTTTGTGCAACCCCTCTTTTTTAGCGAGTTGAATGAGTTTCCTCATCATTTCTGTTCCAAGTCCAACATTATAAAAATATTGGTGTAAATTGATGAGCTGATCACCAACTCCCCTTCTTCTAGGATGAGGAAACTTGTAAATTGCCGCGTAACCAACTATCCTATTGTCCCAATTAGCTACAAGCGCAATCAAATTCTTAATGTTGTCAATCCATCTCTGTATAATGTCAATAGTGTAAGGAGCCATGCTCCATTCAAGAGCCTTATCAGACATGAAAGAAAACATTTGGAATAGAGCGTCCCCGTCCTCCGCTGTAGGAGGTCTAAGTGTTACCTCTTGACCATCTTTCAATTCAACCTTCCACAATTCTATCAACACCAGCTATCTGAAACCTGATATTTATGAACTTTCTTAGGCGGCTCACAACTCTCTATTACTGCTGACAATCATTTTGCATCTCGAAAATTAAGAGAGGTGTCAAAAATTTTTGTTGATTTTCGCCTATTATTAGTTTAATAGGGAGATTCTTGGGATTTTTAGCGATAAGTTTAAATATCACTGTTGATGTCATAATTGATATCAATGGTGATATAATAATGTTCGAACATAGAAGACACTGGATGCGTCACACAGCGGTTGTGCCTAAGGGATTCATTCGCTATCATGTTCTGGAAATTTTAAGTGAAAAGCCAAGATCCGGCTCAGAGATAATGGACGAAATTGAAAGAAAGACTAATGGCCTTTGGAAGCCAAGCCCAGGTTCTGTTTATCCGCTTCTCGCTTGGTTGCAAGACAATAATTACGTGAAGGAACTGCCGACTGATGAAAGCGGGCTTAAACGTTACCAGCTTACGGAAAAGGGTATAGATCTTCTCGAAGAACAAAGGAGGATTAGACAAGAATTCAGGAAAGAAGCTAAGTTTTTCCCGCCGCCTTTCCTTGGTGCTTTGTGGTTCAAAATTCCTCCTGAAAAAACAGTGAGGATAAGAGAAACCGTGCGTCGACTTTTCACTGCGATCTTTGATCTTGGAGGAACTCTTGAACGAAAGTTCTCTGAAGAAGCATTAGAGCAAGCCTGCAATGTTTTGGACGAAACCGCGCAAAAGATCGAAAATATAAACAAGAAGCTAACAGCCAGCAGCTAAAGCTCCTCGACTTCAGTTGTCCAATAAAAAGGTTTTCATACTCCATCTATGTTTGACTAAGTGAAACTGTGAAAGCGAGAGGGAGTTCGAAGATTGGCGCCAGTCGTTCAAACAATTAACTTGCAGAAAACCTATATGCTAGGAAAAGTTCCCGTTAACGCTCTTCGAGGTGTCAACCTAGAAGTTGAAAGCGGCGACTTCATGGCAATTGTCGGTCCTTCAGGGTCTGGAAAGTCAACTCTTTTAAACCTTATAGGCGCCCTTGACCGACCCACAGAAGGCAAAGTAATCATCGATGGAGTTGATGTATCTACACTAAATGACGACCAGCTAGCAGAATTAAGAAGACGCATAGGTTTCGTTTTTCAGTTTTTCAATTTAATTCCTAGACTTACTGCAAGCGAAAATGTCGAGCTTCCACTTGCGATTGCTGGTATTAATAAACGTCAAAGAAAAGAAAAGACTGTTGAATTGCTTAAGGCGGTTGGTTTGAGTGAACGCGCAAATCATAACCCCACAGAGTTAAGTGGTGGAGAGCAGCAAAGAGTAGCTATTGCAAGAGCCTTGGCAAATGATCCGCGGTTTCTCCTGTTAGATGAACCTACTGGGAACATCGACTCAAAGACAGCTGACATGTTAATTTCTCTTCTTAAGAAGTTGAATGAGGAAAGAGGGGTCACAATTATCATGATTACGCATGATCCAAACATTGCTAAACAAGCTAAGCACATTGTTCGCATATTGGATGGAAAAATAATTGAAGAAACAAACAACATGAATGGAGGAAGCTAAAATGGACATCGTAGACATCTTTTCATACGCATGGGGCGGCATTAAGCTGCGCAAGCTTAGAGCTGCCCTTACTACTTTAGGAATCATCATAGGCATTGCAGCAATTGTCGCCTTACTTTCACTAGGCGAAGGGTTCAGAATAGTAATCACCAGCCAGTTTGAAAGAGGCTTTGCCCTAGACGTCTTGACAGTGACGGCAGGGCGAGGATTATTGGCGAGCATAATTGCAGGCAGTGGATCAGAAGAATATCTAACCCTGAATGATACTTATATCATCGATGAAATAGCAGGCGTTAAACAGGCAACTGCAACTTTATCAAAATCCATTGGCGTTTCTCTAGGAACAAAAACATACACGGTTACGGTAGTCGGCATAAATTTCACTGAATATTCAACGATATATAGCACGTCATTTGTGTTACAAAACAGTTCAGTGCCCCTCAATCCCTCAAATGACTCCATCATTCTCGGATATCGCCTCTATGATCCCTGGAAAAACGGCACAATACTCGTTAGAGTTGGCGATTACATTAATCTGACTTGGACCACTGGATCAATTGCCAAACCAATAGTTAAAAGGTACACATTTCATGTCGTGGGCGTCCTTAAAGAAATCGGGGGAATCAGCATTTTCGGACCCTCAGACATTCAAGCCTACATTCCAATTACAACTGCGCAAGAGATTTTCGAAACCGACCAAGTCAGTCAAATCCAAGTTCAACTGGTAAACAGCGAGCAGACAACCATAGACTCTGTTACTGACTCAATAAAGAACATTTACGGTGACAAAGTAACAGTTATCTCCCCTTCTGCTATGCTTAACACCTTCTCCAGTATTCTCTCAACGGTTCAGCTGCTTCTTGCAGGCTTAGCTGGAATTTCGTTACTTGTTGCAGGAATAGGCATAATGAACATCATGATTGTTTCAGTAATTGAGAGAACCAGAGAAATCGGCATATTGAAATCTCTCGGAATGAAGAACAAGACAGTTATGACCATCTTTCTATGTGAAGCTGCGCTAATTGGCCTAGTGGGCGCAGCGATCGGCATCGTATTCGGGTTAGGACTATCAAATTTCGTAACAACCTTCATTTTTCCCTTAATAGGCGGTGGAACAAACCAAACTAATGCGCAAGGAAACAGAGTAGTATCGAACATTACTCCAGTTTTAACACCAACGGTCTGTTTAGGCGCTTTCTTTTTTGGGATAGCAACAAGCGTTCTCTTCGCATTATACCCAG
The DNA here is from genome assembly GCA_018397065.1 of Candidatus Bathyarchaeota archaeon. Classification (GTDB taxonomy): domain Archaea; phylum Thermoproteota; class Bathyarchaeia; order Bathyarchaeales; family DTEX01; genus JAGTRI01. Next base: position 34,746 of record JAGTRI010000012.1, on the reverse strand, counting down.
CCTGGAGAGCCTCAAAACTTAAACCTGTAGAAGCATTAAGGTACGAATAAAACCAGAAACTTACGAGAACTATGCAATCTTGCTACTAAAAACATTGAATATTGTTTTTATACGTTTTTACTCTAAAACTATTCCTTCTTCTTCTCTGAATTGCATCCGATAGAACGCACTGTAAATTCCACCTTTTTTCATAAGTTCAGCATGCGTCCCTTTTTCAATAATTGTTCCATTTTCTAAAACTATGATTTCATCACAAAGCCTTATGGTTGAAAGCCTATGAGCAATTATGATTGCCAGTCTATCTTCAAGAAGCTTTTTCAAAGCGTTCTGAACAACAAGTTCGGTATAGGGATCAATGCTAGAAGTAGCCTCATCAAGTATTAAGAGCCTAGGATTCATCAAAAGGGTTCGTGCAAAACTGATGAGTTGCCTTTGACCTATAGATATGTTCGATGAGCCTTCTTGTAACATGTAGTTGTAACCACCTGGAAGCTTCATTATGAATTCATGAGCGCCAACAGTTTTAGCTGCTTCGATAACCTCTTCATCCGAAGCTTCCGGTTTACCAAATCTAATGTTGTCCATGATACTTATTGGGAAAAGAAATGAGTCTTGAAGGACGATGTTCATTTGTTGACGAAGAGACGAGATTTTTATGTCCTTTATGTCATGCCCATTAATGAGTATCCTTCCTTCATTCGGGTCGTAGAATCTTGCTAAGAGATTAATGATTGTACTTTTTCCAGCACCAGTTTGCCCAACTATCGCAAGTTTTTTAGACTTTTCAATTGCAAAACTTATATTTTTTACAACCGGATTTTTGGGATCATATCCGAATGTAACGTTTTCGAATTTTACTTCTTCGATTCTTCTTATGCTGATGGCTTTGTCTGCTGGAGGATCTTCTACTTCAATTTTCGTGTCAATAAGGTCAAACATTCTTTCAATGGCAGCCATAGCCGACTGGTATTGATCATACTGAGCAACTAGAGTCATTAAAGGCATGAAATAGCTGAATTGATATTCGACAAAAGCAACTAGAGTTCCAATTGTGATTTCGCCATTTATAACCATTAAAGCGCCGAACCAAAGTATTAAGGCTGATCCGATTACTCTCATCGACATGATGAAAGGCTGGTATGTTGACGAAATCAGCATAGCCCTAATTGATGAGTCGACATTTTTCTTTTGGGCGGCCTTAAATTCATTAATTGCTTTTTCTTCTTGAACAAAGGATTTAATTACTTTTATGCCTGAGAGACTTTCGTTTATTTGAGCCGTCAAGCCTCCTAAGGTTGAAAGGACCTTTCGGTACGCATTTCTCGAAAATCGTCCCAAAATCCATGACAATACGACAGCAACTGGTAGAATAGCAACAGCTAAAGAGGCAAGCTTAACATTTAAAGTAAAAATCACCACAAATGAGCCTAATATGGAGGCTACATCTGTAATAATTTCGGTTAAACCCATCCTAAGAAATATTCTTACTCTGTTTGCGTCATTCGTTGGTCTCGACATTATTCTTCCAATTTCGCCTTCAGAGAAGTAACGCAGAGAAATTTTTTGCAGCCTAGAAATCATTTCGTCTCTCATCTGTGACACAACGTGTTCACCGACAATTCTCATTTGAAAAACTTGAATATACTGCAACAAATAGTTGAAAAGAGTTACGATAACGAAAACTGGGATCCACCAGAGGAAGCCAGAAAGATTTATAGGTGAGATTATTTGATCGATAGCCACTTTATGGAGATAAGGTGAAAGCAGACCAGTGATTGAACTTAAAACAATAGTAATAACGCCGATTAAAAGGTTCTTTTTATACGGCTTAATGTATTTATAAAGTCTTTTAATCAGAACTCTGTCTGGAACCGTTCTTTCTCTTGATTCCTCGTATCTCGAAAAGACTCCAAAAGGACTACCCATAAGATTTACCCATCTGCATCCAAGATTTCCTCTGGAGCTTTTTCAAGAAACTGAGTTTGATAGATTTTGCTGTATATTTTTCTCTTGGCCATAAGCTCTTCATGAGTTCCAAATTCAACAATTTCGCCGTTATCCAAGACCATTATTTTATCAGCATTTTTAATTGTTGAAAGTCTCTGCGCAATTATGAAGCATGTTCTACCCTTCATAGCCTCCTCGATTGCGGCTTGAATTTCCTGTTCAGTCTTTGCATCAACAAAGGATAAGGAATCGTCAAGAATTAAAATTCTCGGATTAGTTAAAAGTGCTCTTGCTATGGTTAGTCTTTGCCTTTGTCCGCCTGAAAGAGTTATGCCTCTTTCACCAACAATCGTGTTGTAGCCTTCTGGCAGTGATATTATAAAGTCATGTATTTTCGCTTGTTTGGCTGCAGTGATTACCTCATTCATTGTTGCGTCTGGTTTGCCAAAAGCTATGTTGTCTTTGATTGTACCTGAGAAAATAAAAACATCTTGTAGCACAAGTCCAATTTGATTTCTTAATGAAGATAACTTGAAACTTTTGATGTTGATACCATCTATTAATATTTCACCAGAATCAATCTCATAAAATCTTGGAATGATGAATACAAGCGAGGTTTTTCCAGAACCTGTTGCTCCTAAAATTGCTATTTTTTCTCCTGGCTGAACTGTGAAGTTAAGGTTTTTCAACACTGGCCTATCTTTTACATACCCGAATGTTACATTTCGGAACTCAATTTTGCCTTTTTCAATTACATATTCTTTTCCGTAAGGTTGATCTTGAATTTCCACCGGAGCGTCTATTATCTCATAAACCCTGTCAAGCCCAGCTGAGGCATTAACCCACGATCCTGAAAGCATACTAAGGTCACGTAATGGAAAACTAAGCCGCATCATGTACCTTACGAAAAGCGCGAGAGTTCCAATAGTAAATGTTGTTTCAGGTGAGGCTATCAACAATCCTGCATATACGTAAACAGTTGTAATACCAAGGGTGAGAATTGCCTGTGCAGACGGCATGTATTTAGACTGTATTTTACCGGCAGTTATTGCTGTGTTAACATATATTTCTTCAACCTGTTTGAAGCCTTCCTCCATTTCTTGTTCTCTTTGAAATATCCTGACGACTTTCATGCCTATGACATTCTGTTGTACATATGCTCCTAGCCTACCAAGCAAAAGCATCATTTTTCTAAACAAAGGCATAGTTTTAATCCAGAGCTGAGTTGTAAAATAGAAAATTGGAATCATCGGTAAAATGGCTAATAAACTCATTACTGGGCTTACAGAGAACATGAACGAAAAAACAATTATTATAGTAAAAACAGCATTTGACACAATGCTTATCCACTGACGTAGAAAGTCGCTGACAACCTGTAGGTCCATTGTTGACCTTGAAACTAAGTCTCCCACAGGCATCGTGTCGAAAAACTTAAACGACTTTTTTTGAAGCGAAGAATAAAAGTCAGTTCTTAGGTCTCTCGCAATCATTTGCGAAAAGCAACCTTGAATATAAGCAATTACGAAGTTCAGCAATCCAACACCAAGCACGGAAAAAACGATTCTTAATACAAGGTCAAGTAACAGATCCTGTTTTCCTAATATGATGACTTCGTCAAGGATTTGCGAAGTGTAAATGGGTTCAAGAGCGAAAAGGTATGATCTCAAAATGCACAGAAATGAAACTAGGATTATAATGTGAACGTAAGGTTTATGATATTTAAGTAGCCTTCTGAAAGTGGCCACCGAACGTTTAAGCTCAGCCTGAGTCTTAATAGTTTTGGCATATTCAATTACAGGCTTAGCGACACTCATTAATTACACCAAGCATGTCTTGACGTCAGGTTTCTTAGTGAATTGACCACATTCAATCAAGAAACGAAGATATTAACCTTTTTATGAATTCGAACAAAATTTAGAATATTTAATAATTTTTCATTACGTTAGTAGCTTTGCACGTTTTTATGAACTGCTGCAACACTTACGTTAAGAAAAGTCTAGACCTTATTATTGAAGTGCCAATTCAATTTGCGTCACACAAATCAAGGGGGTTCTATGCAATTATGTGCTCAAGTAATATCCGAAAACCAATTATTATTAATATTAAGCCCCCTGTAACCTCGGCTTTTGTTCCTACAAAATGGCCAAATCTATTACCAAAATAGACGCCTAGAAAGGAAAGGCAGAAAGTCACTACGCCAGTTACTATTGCAGGTTCCAATACTTGGATTCTGAGAAACGAGAGACTTAATCCCACAGCCAAGGCATCGATGCTCGTGGCTACAGATAAAACGAACAAAACACTAATACTAAGAGAATTGATTAATTTCATAGACTCTTTTTTCGTTGACTCATAAATCATTCTAGATCCAATAAAACATAGAAGCCCAAAGGCTATCCAATGGTCGAATCCTGAAATGAAGTTTATTATGTTAACTCCAGCCAGCCACCCTAACACTGGCATTAAGGTTTGAAATGAACCAAAGGATATTCCGAGCTTCAAAGCATTAGCAATTTTAAATGTTTTATTTACTAGACCATGAGTTATTGACACAGAAAAGGCGTCGATAGCCAAGCTAACAGCAATAAGGGCAATGGTTAAGTCCAAGCAGCTCAACTCTTGAAGGTCAAAAATCCAATAAACTATATTAAATATCTTTTCCCTTAGAATTTCCATTAACCGAAATAATATTATTGTGTATTTTTATAACATTATATCACAGGTTATTCTTAAAATATTGGAGTGATGCAAGATGAAAATTGATGTCGTCCAAATTATGCAGCCTGAAGGTTGTAACTTGATTCTAGGAATGGCCCATTTTATCAAAACTATTGAAGATATTTACGAGGCAATGGTGAACTCGGTGCCTAATATAAAGTTTGGAGTAGCCTTCTGTGAAAGCAGTGGTGAAAGGCTAATAAGAGTTGAAGGCACAGACGAAGAACTCAAAAAAGTCGCGGCGGAGAACATGTTGAGGCTGGGGTGTGGACACTCGTTCTTAATATTTATGAAAGGTGCTTATCCAATTAACGTTCTCAACGCATTAAAAAAAGTTCCTGAGGTTTGTTCAATTTATGCAGCTACAGCTAACCCTCTTGAAGTGGTTGTTGCTGAAACTGAGCAGGGAAAGGGCATCCTCGGTGTAATCGACGGTCTTAAACCATTGGGCATCGAAGATGAGAAGGGAGTTGAATGGCGCAGAAACTTGCTAAGAAAAATTGGCTATAAGAAATAGTGAAAAGGAAGAAAATTTTTTGCCCGCAATATTGCAGCTAGTTGACGTCTGGAAATCCTACGACGAAGTGAAAGCCTTATGTGGATTAAACCTAGAAGTGTTTAGAGGCGAAATCTTCGGGCTTGTCGGACCAAATGGAGCTGGCAAGACAACCTGCCTGAAAATTATCGTCGGTCTCCTAAAAATGGATAAAGGCAGCATCATGGTTAACGGTATAGATCCGACAATACATCCGTATGAATATAAACGTTTAATTGGATATGTACCTGAATCCGTTTCGTTACCTGACTATTTGACTGTTGAGGAGCTCTTGATTTATTCAGGTAAAATCAGAAAAGTACCAAACGAGGTTCTGAAACAAAGAATTGATAGTTATTTGAAAATATTTGACCTAGAAGAGAAAAGAAAAACGCTTATTTTACAATTGTCGCGAGGGATGAAACAAAAAACAGCTATGGCATCAGCGCTCATACACGATCCAGATCTCCTAATACTGGATGAACCATTAATAGGCATCGACCCTGCTGGCCAACACGCAATAAAACAGATTTTTAACAAAAGAGTCGAAGAAAACAAGACAGTTTTTCTGTCCACACATATGCTGGATACAGCTGAAAGGATGTGCAACCGAGTCGCAATAATTCATAAAGGTAAAAATGTCGCAACCGGAGATCTAAGGCATTTAAGAAGACTTTCTGAAACAGGGGAAGACGCAACGTTAGAAGAGGTTTTTCTGAAACTCACCGAAGAAACTAGAATGGAAAAGAAGGAATAAATGGAAGAGCAAACAAAGAAACGAGGCTTATCTAGCATATTAAGGTGAACCCAAGTATGTCTATTTTCCGCGACCTTTACATGTTCAAGGTCAAGGTCTTCTTAGGAGCCCTTAGGTCTTCTAAAAGTAGCTTACTTCTTATAGCTATTTATGTCCTTGGGTTACTGCCTTCAAGCGTAGGCATGTCTTTAACTGTCGTCAACCTCGTGAAAGGCGGAATTGACCTAACAACTTACGTTGATCTTTTCTCAATAATCCTTAACGTTATATTCGTATTTCTGCTTCTTTTTTCTTTGCGTGGATACGTAGCTTACGAATATGAACAAAACGTGATCTTCACCTCTCCAGTAGATCCGAGAACTTATCTGCTGGCTAGTCTTTTGACCGATATAACAGCGATTTCCATATTTCTATTTCCTGCATATTTGTTTCTAATCATTATCATAGTTTCTCTTCAACTTTCTGTCTTGTCAACGGCTATGGTCGTAACTTGCCTTATTCTTGTTTCTTTTTTCATATATTTTATCAAAACTTCACTTTCTATTTTAGAATCGCATCTTCAAAATATCATAATACGAGCTATCATTGTGCTTGTTGCTGCCTTACTGCTGTTTCCAGCGGTCGAGTATGCACTTCAACATCAAATAGGATACAGCAAATTACCATACCCTTCGACATTGGTAACTGAAATAGTGCTAAGGTCAATACAAGGCAGCCCATTGAACCCTATGCTGATATTTGGTGTATTAACATATTTTTCACTTTCTCTCATCTTGTTCCTTCATTGTTCAAAAATCATCTTGTTCCTTCATTGTTCAAAAATAGACATCTATAGATACGCAAAACCCATTCCGCTTGTTTCTCCTTTTGACACTTCGATGAGAACACAAACAATCAAAACAGGTCAAAACATCCGATTTTTCTCAAAAGTTGGATCTTACATTAGCCTAAATATTGAATCAAAGTCGCTTCAGATTTTCTTGATTAAGAAAGAAATTGTAAGAATGACACGTGATGGAAGCTTCTTCATAGTTTTATTATTCTATGTGTTACTGTCGATAATTAGCTTCTTGAGCAGATCAAGCGAAGCTGCTTTTCCAATGTTGCTATTCCTTTTATCTTTTTATGCCTTTCTCGTTCCTGCTATGTTAATGAGTAATTGGAGAATTGTAGAACAAGACTTATTATGGATTCCAATAACGGCGGGTTTAGATTTCGTTTTTATAACAAAGGCTATAATGTATACTTTTGTAATAACCGGCTTTACTGTTCCCGCAATATTGATTCTTATCCTGTCAGTTGTAAACAATTTTGAACCCATAACTTCCTTAGTGCTTGTGGCATCTTCCTCAATTATAGGCTCCTCGATAAATCTATACACAGCTATGGAGTTTCTCTCAAAAAAACGAAGGGCAACCCCATCTATCATGATAAGTTATGTAGCAATGTTCTTATCTGGACTCTTAATTTCCCCAGTTTACATTTATGCATTAGCAAACATCTTTTTAGGTTTTGACATACTAATTAGAATTGTTTTTGCTGTTCCTACTTTGGTCTATTCAGTAGCGATTTATCGAGTTTTTTCAAAAAAGATTGAAAGAAAAGCTTTGAACATCGAATTGTCGTAATCATGTATCCTATAAAAGCAACAAGTAATATTTTCGTTAACAATTATTTTTTTGGACGTTGAATTCAAATTTATTGTCTGAACTGTTGGTTCAGACTGTGCGTTCCATGGATCTGCACACAAAGTTTGATATTAGATTTCTATACTAAGGTTTGATTCGTAACTAAGTTAAGCTCGAGACTTAGAAGGATCCACAAAATTAAAAACGAACTACACAATCGCAAGGCGCTTAGTAATGTTGTTTCAACACTCATCATACTTGTGGTCTCAGTGCTGCTTGCTGGAGTCGTTACGATGTATGCGATAAACATAACTTCAACACGCACTCAACAAGAGGCACTCAAACTTTCAAAACAAGAGATATGGGTTTTTTGGTAACGGCACCGCATATGCAGCTCTAGCGATTGACAACGTTGGAGGAAGAGACGTAGTCATAGACAAGCTTCAAGTCAGAGGCGTTGAGGCTGATTGGACAAAAGCCCACTATTTAAGAGTTCAATCAGCACTTTCAACTCCGCTAAACTGCCCAAACAAAACTATTAATTGGGAAAACTTTTCCTACACCTCAGGAAAAACATGAAATTTTACAGTTGACAGCTATGACAAGCCGTTAGCTTCGGGTGACACGATAGTAATTTACGTCGAAAATCCCGAAAGCATCAGCGTAAGTGACATCGGCGTAACAATCGGCATCACAGTATTCACTGAAAACGCCCAGTACTACGTGGAATGTAACGTTAAATCTGCAGAATCCGCATAAATCAAATTGCCACTAAACATAAAACAACCATCCGCAACACTAAAGTGCGGGCTTCACTGTCGCCGGACATCCAAAAGCAACGGGGCTGGCTGGCGCATCAGGAGGAGGGTTCCAAGCTAGGCTTTACATGCGACTGTGCTGAGCGCTGATCCTAAGCTTTTCGGATCCCTCCTCCCCCTTTTGTTATTTTCAGTCGTGATGTTCCATAAAATTTAAGTTTTCTATTTGGATTGTTGTTTTTCTATTATTTAATGGTGAAAAAAATTGAATCTTAATGGGTATTTAGAGATATTAGTCCTTGCTGCAATTTCCATTGAGCTTTATGCGTTATACAATCATACGAAACTTGACAAAAGGATGGATAAACATATTAACGATACTAACGTGAGACTAGAAGAATCTGATAGAATGATTAAGGTATTAGATGAACATATAATAGAACTCAATAAACACATAACAAGGCTCGATAAGCAAATGAACAAAATGGATGAACGCATTGACGAGCTAAATGGACAAATGATTAAGTATTCAGAAGAAATCAAGACTCTTAACAAAATTAACAACACAAAATTAAAAAGCAGTTTTTCAGACTAAAGAAACATCGTTGAATGTTTTTACATTAATATTTGTCCGTAAGCTTTTTTATAAAAATAAATAATTAGTGATACGAAGGAATTTATTCTGTAAGGTGTGAAGAAATGTTTGTTGGTTTGTTGACAGCGCCAATAAGTAGCTGGAATTTTGAAAAACTAGTTAATTGGGCATCGTCGAATGGATTTAAAGGTCTTGAGGTAAGCGTATCACCGGCAACTAGGCAAATCGATATCAACCGCGTTTTGAGTGGCGGGGCAAGCGAGATTAAGAAACTTATTGGTCAGAATAACATAGAGATCACTAGCTTAGCTTATTACACAATAAAGATCCTTGAAAATCCAGCGGACCAAGAATTTCTGAAAAAAGTTATAGATGCATGCGCTGCATTAGATGTAACAGTTGCTTGTACATTGGCAGGTGAACCTGTAAAAGGTAAAAGCAAAATCCAAACTTTAAGAGAAGAGTTTCCAAACGTGTTTACTCCTTTAGTTGATAGGGCAAAAGAGCAAGGCATCAAACTTGCGATGGAAAACTGGTTTGAAACGAACCTTCAAGGGTTGGATACTTTCCAAGCTGCCTTTGAAGCTGTCCCAGACAAGACTCTAGGATTGAACTTTGATCCTTCCCATCTAGTGTGGCAAAAAATTGATTATATTGAAGCGGTTTACAAATTTGGAGATAGAATACATCACACTCATGCAAAAGACACAGAAATAATAGAACACATGCTTAGGCATGTTGGAGTACTCGGCAGAGGCTGGTGGAGGTACCGAATACCTGGCTGGGGAAGCATTAACTGGTCCGCATATTTGACAGCATTGAAAGAAGTTAAATATGATTACGTTCTAAGCATAGAGCACGAGGATCCATTCTTTACCGCTGAAGATGGGTTTAAAAAAGCTAAGCAATTTCTAGAACGATTTCTCTAGGTAAAGCTGTAAGTAGAACCCACAATTACCAAAGTTAGGTTAATTTTTTCCTAGCATTTGCGATAAGATCTGAAAGGATGCTGAAGGCTCGGGCAGCGTCTTCCATTTTTAGAACAATGATTGTTTCGTTGAAACAACTAACTGTTTCTTCGATGTTTATTCTACTTCTGGCAATTGGATTATAGAATGCAACGATGCATCCTGGCGTGTTAACGATGTCTTTTGGGCTCTGCACCATAATTGCAGCAAGATTCTGCTTCTCATCAAGTTTCTCAACGTCCTCAAAAACAGAATGAACTTCGTTAAAGATACGTTGATCGGTAATCAATGTTAATGTTGTCGTACCTTCCAAAACTTGGAAAAAAGCTTCTGGATAATTCACGGAAACAAGTCTTGCCTTTTCCAAATTTTTTCGGGTTTTTTCAAGTGAAATTTTAGAGACATCTGTTCTGAGGCTTATAATGCTTCCTGCTATGATTTTCTGAAAATCCGTTTGCGAAACATATAGCGGTTTAGTTCTTTTTACAGATGTGATTAGTCCTTCAATTGTTACTTTTTTACCTAGAATTTCCTCAACTTTTGGTTTAAGCATTCGCGCTATTCCGCTAAAGTTGGCGTAGTCTCTTTCCAAAGCATCTTGTATCGAGAAATCTTGCTCAATTAGTGTTTGAACAGTTTTTGCCAACGAAGGTTCGACCATTTTTGGTCACTTAATTAATTTTTTGGCATATATTGACCAAAAAGCATATATAAGAATTTCCTTTTTCTCTTCATAAAAAAGGGATGAAAAATGCGAATAGCCCTCGCTTATTCAGGAGGCCTTGATACATCAGTTCTTATAAAATGGCTTCAGGAAAAATACAATGCCGATGTCATTACTGTTACCCTAGATGTAGGACAAAAAGAGGATTTAAATGCAATAGCGAAAAAAGCTGAAAGTCTGGGAGTTCTCAAACATTATTCTTTAGACACTAAAAATGAATTTGTCAAAAACTATGTATTTCCCGCAATCAAGGCTAATGCACTTTACGAAGGAAAATACCCCGTGAGTACAGCTCTTTCCAGACCATTAATTGCAGAAAAACTTGTGGAAATAGCAAAAAAAGAAGATGCCAATTTCATTGCGCATGGATGCACAGGAAAAGGTAATGATCAAGTCCGAATAGAAGTCACAGCTAAGGCTATTGCACCTGAGATTTCAGTTATTGCACCTGTCCGAGAATGGAATATGGATAGAGAAGCAGAAATCAATTTCGCCAAAAAACATGGAATTCCAGTTCCCGTGACCACTAAAAAACCATACAGTATTGATCAAAACCTTTGGGGACGCTCAATCGAATGTGGAATTCTAGAGGATCCAGCGAAGGAACCGCCTGAAGATGTTTTTGAATGGACTACTTCTCCAGAAAAAGCACCTGACAAGCCTGAATATCTATCACTTGAATTTGAAAATGGCGTTCCAAAAGCAGTAAATGAGGAAATAATGGATCCAGTATCTTTAATCGATTACATTAATGTTGTTGCGGGTCGAAACGGTGTGGGACGTATTGACCACATCGAAGATCGGTTAATCGGAATTAAGTCACGCGAAGTATATGAGTGCCCGGCAGCTACTGTCATTCTTGAGGCGCATAAGGACCTTGAAAAGCTGGTGTTAACAAGACATGAAGTTAGTTTCAAGCAGCAAGTTGATACTTTATGGACCAATTTAGTCTATACTGGATTATGGAAGGATCCGCTCAAAGACGATCTTGAGGCCTTCATAGAGACTACGCAATTACGTCTCAATGGAAAGGTTAAGCTCAAGCTTTACAAGGGAGGACTCCAAGTCGTAGGTCGCACATCGCCTAATTCACTTTACGATATGGACTTAGCAACATACGACATAAAAACCACATTTAACCAGTTGTCTTCAGCTGGATTCATAGAGCTGTGGGGGCTACCGACAAGAGTAGCCAATGCCCTAAAACAGAAAAAAGTGGCGAAAAATAATGTCGAATCTACTTAGAAAAGGTCGACTTTCATCAGCCAGAAGAGATGTTGTAAAATTCACATCGTCTGCTTTAATTGATAAAAAAATTTTGAAACATATAATTGAAATCAATAAGGCACATGTTCTTATGCTTGTTGAATGCAACATCCTTAGCAAAGATTATGGATGTAAAATTCTAAAAGCACTCAGTAACCTGCATGGCAGTATCAAACTTTTTTCAAACATGGAAGATGGTCACATGGTTGTTGAGGAAAAAATCATTGAAGCCACAGGTCAGGACATAGGCGGAAACCTAAACTTGGCTAAAAGCAGAAATGACCAAGTTACCACAGCAATAAGGATGGAACTCCGAGAAGAAATTATCAGATTAATAGAAACTTTAGTTGACCTGCAAGAGAAAATGCTTCATTTGGCTAACAAGCATCTTTTTACAATTGTTCCTGGATATACGCATCTTCAGCCAGCTCAGCCAATAACGTTTGCTCATTATATTGTTGCACAGTTCGACGCGCTTCAAAGAACGATATTACGTCTTCAAGAGACTTTTGATAATGTAAACCTTTGCCCAATGGGAGCCTGCGCACTAGCAACCACAAGTTTTCCAATAAATAGAGAAAGAGTGTCTGAGCTACTTGGATTTAATGAAGTGCTTGAAAACTCGGTTGACGCTGTGACCGCCCGGGATTTTCTGCTTGAAGTTATGGCAGAACTTACAATTTTGGCTGTTGATGTAACACGTTTCGTTGAGGACCTCGAAATATGGAGCACAATGGAGTTTGGAATAGTCGAACTTCCAGATGGGTTCGCCTCCACAAGCAGTATAATGCCGCAGAAAAAGAACCCAGACATACTAGAGGTCATAAGGGCAAGAATAAGCTTGGTTTTAGGCAACTATACCGGTTCAGCAACAGTTCTTATGTCGCTTCCATCTACATATAACATGGATTTTCAGGAAATAACACCTAAGCTTTGGCAATCTATAGATACAGTAGACGACTGTTTATCGATGCTTGCAAAAATAGTATCAAACCTCATTATAAAATCCATTGCTCTGGATAAACATTCATTATCTTTTTTATCAGCCACGGAACTTGCTAACCTGCTTGTTAGAAACTATGAGATTCCGTTCAGAACTTCTCACAGAATCGTTGGCATAATAGTGAAAAGACTGCTTGAAGATGGTAAATCTTTCCGAGATTTAACAGTTGAACTTGTTTCTGAAGTTGCAAAACAAGTTCTTGGACATTATATTCCGCTTAAAGCCAAAGAAATTTCCAACATTATGGACTTGTCGCGCATTGTGGAATCATATAATGTTAAAGGTGGACCTGCTCCGGAAGAAGTGAAAAGAATGATGAAGGCTCGTTTCGAAACTATTTCTAAAACAGAAACGTGGATTTCAGAAAAGAAAAATAAGCTGTCAATGGCTTATAGGAGATTAGAAAACTGCATCACGGAGATTCTAAGTTCCTGTTAGTCGAAAATTTTTAACCATAATGTTTAAATTTTAGTTTTTAATCTGCTTGGGGAAGGGTCGATTGGAAGCAAAGTCTCGCCCTAAGAAAGTTAGAAAAGCCATACTTGTGCTGGAAGATGGCACGCTTTTTTTCGGTAAAGGATTTGGGGCACCATGCAAAGTTTCAGGAGAAGTTGTTTTTTCAACCTCTATGGTTGGATACCCAGAGGCTCTAACAGATCCGTCCTATCATGGTCAAATTCTAACTTTAACTTATCCTTTAATTGGCAATTATGGAGTTCCAGATTACAAGAACGGAGTTGACAAATTCGGTATTCCTTTACATTTCGAGTCTATAGGTATCAAAGTTGCAGGCCTGGTTATTCAAGAACTCTGCCAAAAACCACATCATTGGTCGTCAGAAAGAACACTTGACAACTGGCTGAGAAGCGAGGGCATTCCAGGAATTTGTGGCATTGATACGAGGAGACTAACTAAAAAGCTAAGAGAAAAAGGGGTAATGCTTGGCATACTTGAAGTATGCGAAAAAGGTGTAGAACCCAATATTGAAGAACTTTTAAATGAAGCTAAACGAATTCCAGACCCGAACATGCGCGATTTATGCAGTGAAGTTACGATAAAGAACCCTGTTATATACGATAATGACGGCAAGATGAAAGTTGTCTTGCTTGATTATGGAGTTAAAGCAGGAATTTTACGAAATCTACTTGCATACAGTGTAGATGTTATACGTGTGCCCTACAATTTCTCTTTTGAACAGATAATGAGTTTTGAGCCCGCAGGTGTCATTTTAAGTAACGGTCCAGGTGACCCTAAGCTTCTGCCGAAAGAATGCATCATAACAGTGAAACATCTTGTCGAAGAAGACGTTCCAATTATGGGAATTTGCCAAGGAACACATGTTCTATCTTTAGCCCTTGGAGGAGACACTTACAAGCTAAAGTATGGACATAGATCACAGAATCAGCCTGCTTACGATCTTGAAACTGGAAGGTGTTACATTACCACGCAAAACCACGGGTACGCTACTAGATCTGAGTCTTTAAAGGGCACTGACCTTGAGGTTTGGTTCATTAACGCTAATGACAAGACTGTTGAGGGTATTAGGCATAAGGATGGTAAAACATTTGCTGTTCAATGGCATCCTGAGGCTGGTCCTGGGCCTTATGACACTGTTTTTCTTTTTGAAAAATTTCTAAGGAGCATTGATTGAGATGCCGAAGTTCGATTGGGTACATAAAGTCGTAATTCTTGGAAGTGGACCGATAAAGATTGGTGAAGCAGCGGAGTTTGACTATTCTGGAAGCCAGTGTCTTAAGGCAATGAAGGAAGAAGGCATAAAAACTGTATTAATTAATCCCAATATTGCTACAATACAAACTGATCCGCGACTTGCAGACAGGATTTACCTGTTACCAGTGTCTCCTGAATACGTGGAAGCAGTGATTAAAAGGGAAAATCCCGATGGAATTCTTCTCAGCTTCGGTGGGCAAACAGCATTAAACTGTGGTGTAAAACTAGCCAAATTGGGTATACTTGAAAAATATGACGTTAAAGTCTTAGGCACACCTATAAAGGCTATTGAAGACACAGAAGACAGAGAACTCTTTAGGCAAGCAATGATTAGAGCAAACATTCCTATACCAAAAAGTAGGTCAGCGGCTTCTGTAAGCCAAGCCTTAGAGATTGCAGATGATCTTGGATATCCGGTTATCCTAAGAGTAGCATATACGCTTGGGGGGAAGGGTTCAGGAGTAGCTCGTAACGAGAAGGAACTTAAAGAGATCGTTAACAGGGCTCTTGCTCAAAGCATGATAACACAGGTTTTAGTTGAAGAGTACATTGGAAAGTGGAAAGAAATCGAATATGAAGTAATGCGGGATCGTGAAAACAATTGTCTAACAGTATGTAATATGGAAAACTTTGACCCAATGGGCATACATACAGGAGACTCGATTGTCATTGCGCCTTCGCAGACCTTAACAAACCGCGAATACCACATACTTAGGTCTGCTTCAATCAAAGCTATACAAAGCCTTGGCATAATTGGTGAATGCAACAT
Organism: Candidatus Bathyarchaeota archaeon; assembly: GCA_018397065.1. Taxonomy (GTDB): domain Archaea; phylum Thermoproteota; class Bathyarchaeia; order Bathyarchaeales; family DTEX01; genus JAGTRI01. Next base: position 19,347 of record JAGTRI010000012.1, on the reverse strand, counting down.
CCAATGGGCTCTTCATCCGAAATCAGAAGAGTTTCGGGCAATTGAAGTTAATGCTCGGATGTCAAGATCCTCAGCTTTAGCAAGTAAGGCAACAGGTTATCCCCTTGCTTATATTGCTGCTAAGTTAGCTATAGGTTACCTTTTACCTGAGCTCGTTAACAAGGTCACCGGTATAACAACTGCCTGTTTTGAACCTGCACTTGATTATTTGGTTGTTAAGATTCCCCGTTGGGATCTCCGAAAGTTCAGAAGTGTTGATCCTCATCTGGGTCCGCAGATGAAGTCTGTTGGCGAGGTGATGGCGATTGGACGAAACTTTGAAGAAGCTTTACAGAAAGCTGTTCGGATGCTTGACATTGGAAAAATTGGACTTGTAGCTAATGATGATATTGAAACAAGGACTATCGAATCAGTTATTGATGTATTAGAAAACCCCACGGACGAAAGACTTTTCAGAATAGTCGACGCGATCAAAATGGGAATCTCAATAAAAAAGATTTACAGATTAACTGGCATCGATCCATGGTTTCTGTATAAAATAAGGAACATAATTGACATGGAAAGGCGTCTCAAGACTCTCGATTTAAATAGCGCAAAAGCGTCAGATCTGATTCTTGAGGCTAAACGTTTAGGGTTCTCTGACCACCAAATTGCGAAGTGCCTAGGCGTTGATGAATATACAATTAGAAATTATAGAAAGAGAAACGGCATAGTTCCAGTTGTTAAACAAATTGATACATTGGCTGCAGAGTGGCCTGCTATAACTAATTATTTATATTTAACGTATCATGGTGATGAAGACGACCTAAAATTTAGCGAAGACAAAAAAAAGGTAATGGTTCTAGGCGCAGGTGTCTTCAGGATAGGATCAAGTGTCGAATTTGATTGGGGAGGTGTTAACACAATATGGGCCTTGAAGAAACATGGAATAGATGAAACTATAATGATTAATTATAACCCTGAAACTGTTTCAACAGACTACGATATTTCAGACAAGTTGTACTTCGAGGAGTTAACAGTTGAAAGAATCTTAGATATTTATGAAAAGGAAAAACCAATGGGCATAATAGGTAGCGTAGGAGGTCAAATTCCTAACAATCTTGCGCTTAAGCTCTCTAAAGCTGGAGTTAACCTTCTAGGCACATCAAGTGAATGCATAGACCTAGCAGAAGATAGGTCCAAATTCAGTGCACTTTTAGATCAGCTTGGAATTCCGCAACCAAAATGGAGCAAGCTTACGACAATAGAAGAGGCTGAAACGTTTGCTGAGGAAATTGGTTACCCAGTTCTAGTACGTCCAAGCTATGTTTTATCAGGTTACGCAATGAGAATTGCTCAGAACAAAACTGATCTAAGAGATTATCTTGAGTTAGCAGCTACAGTTTCTCAAGAACATCCTGTTGTAATCTCTAAATTTGTAGTCGGAGCCAAAGAAGTAGAGGTTGATGGCATATCAGATGCTGAAGATACTTTAATTGGTGCGGTAATCGAACATGTTGAGCAAGCTGGAATCCACAGCGGCGATGCAGTTATGAGTATTCCCCCTCAAACCTTAAGTAGTAAAGTTGTAAAAAAGATTGAGGAATACTCAAAAGCGATTACTAAGGCCCTAAAAATCAAGGGTCCATTCAATATTCAATACTTAGTTAAGGATGGGGGAGTATCTGTTATTGAATGTAACCTTCGTGCTTCAAGGTCATTACCTTATGTAAGTAAGACAAGAGGGGTTAACTTAATTGAGATTTCCACAGCTGTCATGCTTGGAAAAACTCTTCGCGACTTAAATATTATTGACTTGCCACCAGTTCCACATGTGGGCGTAAAAGTTCCACAGTTTAGTTTTATGCGGCTAACTGGAGCGGACCCAATATTAGGTTGTGAGATGCTTAGCACAGGCGAAGCTGCATGCCTTGGCGAAAACTTCGCTGACGCCTTGCTCAAAGCTTTGCAGTCTGTTGAATTTGAGATACCAAAAGAAGGCAGCTCAGTTTTAATTACAATTGGTGGAGAAGCGATGAAAAAGAAAGTTGTACCATTGGCTCGAACTCTAAAGGATCTAGGTTTCGTTCTTTATGCTACAGAACACACAGCGGATGTTTTTCGTAAAGCTGGGTTAAATTCGATTACTGTTCTTCATAAGATTAAAGAGTCAGGAAAGAAACCTAACATTCTAGATTATCTTCTTGAGAGGAAAGTGAACCTCATCATTAATATTCCAGCTGTAAATTCTGAAATTGAAAAATCAGAAATCCTTGAGGACGAGTATACAATTCGAAGATTAGCAGTTGAATTCAATATACCTGTCGTGACAACACTGGAGCTGGCTTCAGCTCTTGTAAAAGTTCTAAAATATCGTGTTGCAGGAGAAGTTAAGATTAAATCTTTTAACGAATACTTAGAAAATCTGTCTTTTAAATATTGGTAAACATGCCAATAGAATAAAACTGTTATAACCCAAGTTCATTTATTATGTCTATTGGATTATCATATTTGTTTCGTTCAAGGTGCCTAAACAAGTTCGCCATTTTGATTTGTTTCTGATTTTCTATCTCTATAAGTTTCCAACCTATTCTGGAAATCAGCTCGTTCTTTGTTGTTGGATATCTGATTTTTCTTAATATTTTTTCTAATGCTTCTTTGCTGCAAATTTCCGGTTTAGGAAAAACTCCTGAATCTACGAATGACGAAAATCTTTGGGCATCTTCAAACATTGTAATGTTATTAAAAAACACATAAACTTGTTTATCATCTGTTTCTAATAATTTGATTTTGTCATGCAGATTTCTCAGCTCACTGTTTGAATACTGGTAATAATACATTCGTTCGCCGTGTCCGTGAAGCCTGAAGTATGCAACTTTACCTGTGTACACTGGCATTGACAGAAAAGGATCCGTAACATGCGAAACATCTAATTTTTCAAGTGTTGTTTTAAGTTTTTGTCGTACTTCAGGCTTTTGCCAAAGAGGACCTCTAGGTTCCCAGACAAAAATAAGGTCATCTCGATCAGCATGTTCAAAGAATTTTGCAGCTTCTCCTATTCTATCAGGTTTAAAAGCAGCGGGTGTCTGAAACAAAAGAACCTTGGCATCAAGAATGTTACAGATTTCTTTTACAGCATTAAGAGATTCACGGGTCAGTTCGAGGTTCATTTTATATTTGTGAGTGATATCTTGATGCGCCTTAACCGTAAACTCGAAACAAATTGGCGATGTTTCTCTCCATTTTCTTACTGTTTGAGACTTGGGATACCTGTAGAAAGTAATATTTAACTCGACAACATTAAAGGTTTCTTGATACTTTCTAGTGTTGACCGGATATCCGCAACATCCAATTTTAAGCATATCTCTTTCTCTCTGGCTTTAACGCTCTTTTGATATTATGCTTCTGTTTCCAAGTTTCTCTAATCTTATAACGTGATCTGCTTTGTCTGCAAAGCTTTCGTTGTGGGAGACTGCGATTATTTGCTCAACCGTTTTTAGCCGTGAGAGTGATTCTGCTAGACGGTCTATTGAACCATCTTCCCTACCGAGACTTTCAGTAGGTTCGTCCAAAAGAAGCAATGGAAGCCCATGTCCAGCCTTCCATTGCATGATAAGTTGACCTAACCCTATACGATACGCAAAAGCCAAGAGTGTTCTTTCGCCACCTGATAAATTAAAAATGCTTCGTTCGTATCCTTTTTCAACTTCAATAATTGGAGTATAGTTTTCATCAATTTTTACTGAAAATAATATTCCTTCAGTACCGGAGAGTTCATTTAAAACTTGTTGAACGATTCTTTCAAGATATCTGATAAACTCCGTTCTTAATCTAGGTTGAATGCTTCTGTAAGCTTGTCGAATCTCTTGGGCATATGTTATTATCTTATTTACATTTTCAAGCCTCGTTCTCTTTTGTTGTGCAATTTTCAATCTTTCTTCGACGATTTGCAGTCTTCTAATAATTTCAGATTTGCTTAACTCAATATTTTGAGATTTATGCTTAAGACTGGAATATTCTTCATACGCGGCATTGAATTCTTTTTGTGCGTTTTCTAAATCAGTGATGTCGAATTCTCTTATTTTTGAACGCAGCGAAATCAGGTCTGATTCAAGTATTTTTTCGTCTTTTTGGCTCTGTTCTAAGCGGCGTCTTGTGTCCTCCAAGATTTTTTTCTCTTCATCTATCTGTCTCCTTATTTCTTCAATACGAGCTTGGATGTTCTGAAAACTCTGAATAACGGACTCAATGACAGATTTAACAGTCTCATGTTTTTCTGTCATTTTTTCAATATTCGCAAGTTGTTGCTTGTTCTCTGATATCTCCTCATACAACCTTTGAATCAATCTTTCTTTATAACTAGGTTCAAGAGTTTGAAAGCACAAAGGACAAGTATTTTCTCTAATGAGATTCGATATTCGCGCAGTTGACTTGCTAATTTCAGATTTTAGACTTTCCTCTTTACCTAGGTTTCCCTGTATCTCCGATTGCAATGCTTGGTTAAAATCTAATAATTTTTCAATTGAAAGTTCTAAAGGCAATCCAACTTCTTTTAATTTATCTCGGCAGGAGTATATTTGAGAATTTTGAATAACAAGACGTTTTTCAAGATCTTCAATTCTGAACATACGTTTTTGAATCTCTTCAGCAAGCCTAAAATTGGATTGTTGAACGCCTGTATATTTTGAGTAAAGAATCGATTCCTCTCTGCGAAGCTGCTCGTTTGTCCGACGAATGGTTTCGAGGTTCTTTAAACGTTCAGAAGCTTGTTGATATCTTATTTCAGCCTCAAAAAGCATTTTTTTAGTTTCTTCAGCCTCTTTCTCTTTTATTTCAAGCTCTCTTAATGTTTCTTGATGTCGAAGCATTAGCTCTTCGAATCCTGTAACATCCGCATCCCGCTGCAGAATTGCAGATTCCTTTTCAAATTCTGTAATAACGGGTCTAAAGTTTGACCATGCAATCTCGTAGTCTGAAAGGTTAAAAAGTTGATCTAGCTTCTTTTGTCTTTCAATAGGCGTCATATTTAGGACGTCTTTTAGGTGTTCTTGACGCATCCATATGATTTCTCTAAAAATCTCCTTGTCAAAACCTGTAAGTAGAAACAACTGCTCAGTAACTGCTTCGCTTTTCATTTCAGCAATGGTCTTGCCTTCTTCCTTAAGAACAAGTTGATCCGTGTCTTGGCTAATTCGGTCATTTTGCCGCTTTAGCGCCCTTTGGATAATGTATTCTTTTCCGTTTTTAACGAATTTTAAGGTGACCATACCATACTCGGCATCTTCTCGAAGCAGATAATCATAGCTTCTACCGATTGGTTCACCAAAAAACGCAAAATCAATTGCGTACAAAATACTGGATTTTCCTGTACCAAGCCCTCCAATAAGACAATTAAATCCTTCATCAAAATCTATACAAGTTTTTATGTGAGACCTAATATTTTCAAGTTCAATACTTTCAATTTTCATTAAAACTCTCCTCCAAGAGAGATGTTGCCTTTTCCTCTTCCCCCTTCACCAAAAGCTGAAGCAGATCAAGAGCCAAATGGGCAATTTTTTCTGCCTCTTCCTGTTTAAATCTCTGTAAAAAGAATTGGCGGAAATACTCGAAGGATCTTGTTCTCAAATCCGACAATTCGCCTTCGAATATAGTGCGAATTGTATCTTCGGGAATATCCATCTCCTTTAAAGCGACCAAAACATGAACCAAAAGAGCTTGCTCAGCAGATTCCCTTATTCTAGTAATATCAATTTGTCTGCGACTGGACTCAGCTGGTAAAGTTCCCTTTAACACAGGAACAATTATGGCTCCAGGTTCATCAGCGTCTCTAACTGCTTCTATAGCTAACTCAGTTATTTTTTGTGGCATAAGACCTGTACAATCCTTCTCTAAAATTTTGAACCGACGAGATGTTTCAAGCTTGATCCTCGTTATCTCAATATCGTTCTTTTGTCGAACAGTTACATGATAGAACCCCTTTTCTACCGTTGCATCTTCGTAGCTAACTGTTTCTGTTGCACCACTATAAGCAAGCAATGCCCTTTTGAAGGGTAACTGCCAAGGTCTATGAAGATGACCTCCAGCATAATAGTCAAAACCACTTGGAATAAAATCAGGTGAAGCCTCCGCAAAGTATGTTGGCATTCCCTTCATTATTTCTGGAATATCAAGAGCCATGTGAAAAACAAAAATATTGAATGCATCTGGCCTAGGCTTGGGCTTTTTCATTTCATAAAAGCTTGGCAATTGAGCTTCTGTACGGAAACGTGTTCGGAAGTTTGGAGTTCCATAAATATAATAGTTACCATTATCCCAACATGCTCCTTCATGCCTAGGCAAATAATAGAGAAGACCGGCGCTGTCTAATGGATTAAGAATTGTTCCAGTAATTAGATTTGGAGCGGCATCATGCGACCCATCAACCGCAAATACACGTATACCTTCAGAATTGATTTTTTTGAAACATTTTATAGCACTTTCCAACGTTACGTTTGATGGGCGGGCTTGATGAAAAAGGTCTCCTGCTATAATCATAAAATCAGGTTTCAGCTCAATCGTCTTATCTACAACTTCGTGGAAGGCTCGGTCAAAATCTTCTCTTCTGGTTGCCAAATTATACTGTTCGTAACCCAAATGAAGGTCAGCAACATGCACAAAGCTGAAAGGCTTCAACCCTAACTCCTCTCAAAGGAAACTATTCAACAATTCAAAAATAGATAACAATACCTAATATGCATTTTTTGGATAAAAACGGTCTTTGCTAAGTCTTAATTCAGGAATAGGTCTGCTACATTCATAAGATTATTTAACTAAGCAAATCCTCTAAGGTTGTCAAGAATAATCTTTACAGGTTCTTCTCGGTTTTTGATTCTTAGTATAATGTTTAGACCGTCAATTTTAGATTCTTTAGGAATGGACACTAAAAGGCGTCGGTTAGTCCAGTAATGTACTTTGAATAGTCTCTTTACAATTACTTCGTGTTCAGCTTCGATTGATACTTCGATTTCCACATCACCTTCACTACGGTTTATGGCATCAAGGGCTATGTGAGTTATAGGACAAATCCTGTTGAACTTTAATAATCTATTTAAAGTTGCTTCATTCTTTCCAGATGGAACTTCCCAAATTGCAGAGCCTTTGCCTTCAGTGACGCCTTCTGGATATTGGATTTTTTCGAGGTTTCCATTAATCCATGTGCCTTCACTCTTGTATGGCTTGAAGGTTCCTCCGTTTACATGCCACGTTTTTAAGTCTTCATCTTCGAAGCTGCCAAGTAACATGCCAGGTGTACAGGGCCACAAAGCATCCTCAGAAATGGACATCCACTGGCTTTCTTCATTGAAGTCTTCTTTATACATCTTCAGTAGCAGATCCATGTCTACTGGAGTAATGTAAACTACGCTCTTGAAATGTGGATTTGTATTTCTAGCATCCATTTCGAAAGCTGCATCGCTGTGTAAACACGGCCCCCATCGAATACCAACATGATAGGCGTTTTCGCTGGCTACCGAAATCATGTACGGATTGCCATTCGCAACCCACCCAACCAGGGGAGAAGCTGCCAAGTCATTTGAGGAAGACCAGCTTAGAGATGATTGAGCATGTTTTGCGGTTCTGAAGAGCTGTATCCAAGGGCCTCCGTCGTCGCTTCCTTGGTGATACTCTGATCGGCCACGTTCAGCATCCGAAATCCAGCTGAACTCTTTGCCTTCGAAGAAAGCGAAAGACTTTCGAGCCATCTCAAACGGAGGATTATTCTCATCTGAGAACAAGTGGCTCATGAAGCAAGTGTTGAACGCAGTTAATTTTACATTCGAAGGAAATTCTAACATTTCACCTTCAATCTTCGCCTTTAAGGGTTCGGATGTAAACTTCAACTTTAATAAGTAAGGTAGATCATCCCGATTGTTGAGATTTCCACGCAATACGAGTTCTAAGGTGTTCTCAGATCTCTTTTCCTCAATGTTAGTGACATTACAGTACGGGAGCAAATGTTGACCATTGTAAAGTTTTATGCTAACCTGTTCCATGTTAAAATCTAGCTCTGGCCTTGAAGGAAATAGATTGGAAATCATCTTTACGGCGCATGTCTCATTCTTCCTATGTTCAACGAGCCACAACTCAATAGGAGAATCCTCATTTCGAAGCAAACTATCGCCTCACGCAACAACCTTTCTAATCGCGTGTATTTAAATTTCCAATAGCAACTCCCAAAAATGCTCTCACTCAAACCTAAAATCGGCTATACATCAATAGATCCAAAAAGACCAATACCTATTAATCGCATTACTAAAAAATGAATATAGTTCCAATGACAGGATAAAAACTCTCGAATTTTAAGACGTGGTGTTTTCGATTCGCCACCTCATTTTCAAAGGCAAACAAAGAATAAATTTCAAAGGTTTCAAAAAACATCGAGGAAGCTTGCGCCCTAATGGAGGCAGGCTTCGAATACGTAACAGGTAAATACAATGACGGAGGAAAATCTTCAGAAAACCCAAATAAGCTTAACATCGCCATTACAACCCCCCCGGCGTTCTACATATATATGGTGCGGGGGGTGGGACTTGAACCCACAACTTATGGAGTAATCTCCCACAAACTCCCTTTTTTTTCTGTTTTTGGCACTTACGAGGATTTTTGGTGTTACTGCAAGTTGTGTTGTGACTTTAAGCAGGGCTGCGCTGGTGACTGCGAAATGCGTAAACAGTTGAAGTTGCCTCCGCACGGTCGGCAGTATCGGTTTTCTGGGCCAGTTTTGAAGGAGTGATTGTGGTTATGAGTTTTGTGCATGGATTGGATACAATGCGTGTGCGTGCGTGTGTGTGCAGGGGGTTTAAGGATGGGAAAAAATGGCAAAAAGAAGCCTGTTTTAGCCTTCTTTTAGTTGGGATTATATTGGTTCTATTGCTTGTGTGTTATAAATATATACATTTTATGCAAAGTTTGGATACATTCTTCCATTGTTGGATACATTCTTCCATTCCTTGTATCTCTGGCATTGGAGGCTTTTGTCTTGGCTAAAAAAGTCAAGCTTGGAGTGTGGATTGATCCCGTTTTAGACCAGAAATTCAGGGAGTTTGTCGCTCAACAGTACGGCAAAGTAGGCCGTGGACTGCTGAGCTTCGAGGTTTCTCAGGCGCTGCAGGTCTGGATAAGCACACACAGGAGCACACAAGCGGAGCTGGTGCATAAGCCTCCAAACCCTGTTCCCAACGTTTTCCAGGTTAAGGAGCAGGTGAAAGCGTATCTGCGGGAAACCTTCGGGTACGAACAGGTCTACAAGGTTCCAAAAAACCACGTTGTAATCGCGCTGTCTTCACTTCGCGGAACAGATGAACGCACAATCAGAAAGTGGATGAAGCTATTCGAAAAATACAAGGTCATCAAGTGGGTAACCCCAAACGTCGTAGAGTTCCTTTAAAACAAAGTTTAACAATGATTGGAACACGCAAGAATCCTTGAAAGCCTAACTGCTTAACGATTTGATTTAAGATTTCTTTTTTAATCGTTCGCATGCACGCCCACGCATACAAAGCATAAGTTAGACTCTGGAGAATATGTATTTTAGTTTCGCCAAACCTAAAGAGCAAATAAGTAAAATTTTTTCAAAAGGTTCAGTTTTGGGGGAATATTGGCTCAAGCCCTTTGCTTCTTCTTGGTAATTCTGCTTCCTCCTCGTCTGTAAGAGCTATAAAAGATTCTGCAGTGTCACACATCCACCATAAAAGTTCAGCGTGGCTTGGGCTTACAGCCGAAGTAACAGGCAATGAGAGAGTGAAGCGGAGAAATAGTGAAGCTTCTTCAGGGTCTTCAACAGGGGCATACCAGCATTTAGGCCACTTTTTGATTTCATCCTTCTTTAGCCTCCTCTTCGCAAGGGACTTGATTGCAAGTATTGTTACGCCTTTTTCCTGGGCCTTCTTAACAACTTTAGGACCAAAATTTTCCTGGAACCAACAAACCAAGTTAAGGGGAAACAGTACACTGTCAAATCTAAACCTATCCAGAAGTTCTAGGGCTGCCTCCTCTGAGTGGGCGGAGAAGCCAGTGTATTTGATTAGGCCTTCCTCTCTAGCTTGAATTAAAGTCTGAATTGCTCCATCCCCGCTCATTATCTGATTAACCTCTTCCATTGTTTTTACCGCATGGAGCTGGTAAAGGTCAAGATAATCGGTCTGTAAACGTTTCAGCGAGTTATGTAACTCCTCAAAAGACTCCTTTCTTGTACGCTTTGCAGTTTTACATGCAAGAAAAATTGAGTTTCTATAGGGTTTCAAAGCTTGCCCAAGGGTTTCCTCAGCATTGCCATACGTAGGTGCAACATCGAAATAGTTTATTCCCCGGTCAATTGCCTTATCAACAATTCTGCATGCTAATGAGATCGGCTCATTCATAACTATTATACCGCCGAACCCTACAATTGAGAGATCAGGTCCCATGCTGCCATATCTGCGCCTCTCCAAAAATTCCGCCTCCAAATTCTCTATCTTATAGGTTTAGGTTATTATAATATTTGTTAGGTGTTAATTTGTCTGATAAACTGCAAGTATTATTTCAGATCAATTAGTAACTCCAGTATTTCTTGGGTTGGGAAGAAGGACGACTTGCCACGTGGGATCATACAGGCTATTAAGCAGTGGCTGAAAGCAAGTGATATTTATCTTCTAGCTATGTCCTTTGCAATGTTGCTGACACCCTTCAAATAGAAATTGCTGAAAATTCCCCATTTTTTTGATTCTTACTTTCTTAACTGTGTACTTTTTCGGTGACAAGGCTTAGTTTTTCTGCGTATTGCAGAAATGCTATGCGTAGTGTTTCGCTTTCGCTTTGTCCAAGTTTTTCGCAGATCCTGTCCAATAGCTCCTTGTGCTGCTTGCTTAAAACAACACGAACTATGTACTTTTTTGCCACTTTTTGACCAACCCTTTGTGCGATTATATTTATTTTGTTATACTTATACTGTTTTGTATAAACTAAAGCTTGTTAAGTCATTCTTCTTTCTGCCTCCCGAGTAGGAATCGGGGTGCGCGGTTTCTAGCATAGCATATTACAGGAGAAATCTTTATTATGGTTCACCGTGGAAAGCACAGCTTAGAGCACAACCTTAAGCGAAGTTTAAAAGGGCTTTTGCTTAGTCATGCTTATTTGGACCGTGAGAGGGCGGAAACCGTTAATAGGCTTGGCAGCCAAGAGGTTCTGGAGTATCTTTCGGCAAGGTATGAGTTTGTTCCTATTACCCTTGTTGCTGATTTGGAGCGTGGCGAGGTGTTGCTTGATTCTCGAGGAGGGGGATCATTGCAGAGGCGACCTGATAGTTGTGAAGTGGCTTGATGCCGGTGAGATTAAGGCTAAGCTGCTGGTTCATGTGCAGACGCTGGAGATTGAGGTTTAGGACATCGGCATCTTTCTCGGAGTAGCGTGCGTCAAAAAGAAGCATTTGCTGCTGGGTAAAGACGTGGGCGAGCGGTTTAACGAGTGGGAACGACACGTAACTAATTGACTTGATTGAAGAGATAGTTTTGGTTGTGTGGAAAAGCGACGTTGCAAGAGCCGTCAACGCAGTCGATATGCTAATGTTTACTTGCAGAGTTAAAAATGAGACGGTACGACTCAGGAAGCAAGTATGTAAGGTTGCGCCTATGGTCAAAAGGTTTTTGACGAAAGTTTGCTCGATGCCTGTTGTAAGGCTAAGATAACTGCGACAAGAGCTGTTAGGGTTGAAGAAGTTCCGCTCAGCTGAAGGTTCGTTTTGGCTGTTGAGTTGATGATTGTTACGATCATAGCTCTCTCGGCACTTGAAATAGCCCACATAGTTGCGCTTGGCGCATGGAACAACGAAACTTTCACAAGCAAAATAGGCCTAACAGGCACAGTCATAGGCGCATTTACAGTTGCGAAGGCTTGAATTTCATTGCGAAAACTGCAGTTTTTCATTGTTTTTCAATTGTTTTCTGGAACGCTCAGGCTTGTTTTCAGGCTTATTTTTTGCAACAAAGCCAAAAAACAATTCTTTTGGAATAGAGAGGGTAGGTCTGTATAAATGAAAATTTCACGTATAGCCATAATAGACCGCAAACTTGATGCATTACGCCGGTTTACGGTAAGCAAGACTCAGAAGCTGCGGAAGAAGCTGATCTCGAAGCTTGAGGTGCTTTTCAATCACGCTACGCAAATGGCAAGGTCAAGCGACGTGGCAAACCGTGACGAATGGATGCGTATCGCCGGTTACATTGCGCAAGTCATCAACAGTGTCGCAGACAGCTTTGACGAGGTCAAGTTTAACACGGACATAAAGCAGCTACGTGTAATGATTGAGGCTGCCAAAAAGCGAGCTACGGGAACTAGAGAAGGAGCTTCAGAGGCTGACCAGTAGCCAAACAACCGAACAGTTTAGGGCACCGAAGTCCTGTTAAATTCTCTATAGAGGTTCTCGGCTTCAACCTTCAGCTCATCGGAAGCGAAAGATACGCTTTGGCCTAAGCTGCAAAGCTTAACGGAAGAAGAAGTAAACACAATAAAGCAAGCTTTCATAAGCAATACCTTTCCAAGGTTCATGAAAAACTTTTCCTACCATGAACCATTCGGAAAAAGAGAAGCGTTCGCACAGGAATTGGAAAAGGCAAATTTAAAAAGATTGCGCATCTAATCAAAATCTGCGGTTTCCTTCTGCAAACAAAAGCCTACCTTTTCTCCTAAAGTCTTCATCAGTTATCTTAATATTCTTAAGTATATTTTCAATTTTATTTTCCCAATTAATAACTTCGGACATTGTATTTCTTCCATGATTATTTAAATAGGGTTTACTTTAAAACTATTATTGAAAAATATTTGCAAGCTAGGATTTGGGTTGATTATGGTTCTTAGGGAAAGAGAGGCTTACATTGAAGAAGAACTTTATCATTTGATTAGAACCATTCTAAAGAAGCATAACTATGAGATCAGTGGAGTCAGGTTTGGAGATATTAAGCCACAGTATAGTGTTGATGGCGGAGTAGCTGATCTGGTTTTACCCTTATCCGATGGTAGGCTCTTCCTAGTGATTGAATGTAAGCGAAAAGTCACAAAGCCTGTAGGTCTTAAGACCGTTAGAGATTTTGACCCTCTTGGCTTGAATGTCGTAAATCAAGCTTTGAACTATGCTGTTAGGTTAGGTTCAAATGCTTTTGCAACAACAAATGGCGAAAGGTTAGCCTTATTCAGAACTCCTTCTGGAGAGCCTTTTAGATTTGACACTCATAGGCTTACGGTCATAGACCCCTTCAGACTTGATGAAAAAAATGTTGAGGAAATACTCATCTTTCTAGCTAAATGGTATGCGAAGATTCCAGTTAGCCTGATAAATGTTGATTGGTTCTTCATCTCTAGACTTAGAAGCTTTGTTGATTTCCTTTCAAAGTCTCTGAAATCAGTTATTAAGAAGCTTGAATCAGACGAGGATTTCTCTAGGAAATTTGAAGAGTTTTCTAAAAGAGTTGGAGGTATATCAAAGGAGCAGTTAGCTAGAGAATCAGCTTATCTCTTAATGAATAAAATCATTTTTTACAAAATTCTTGAGAGGCATTACGAAGAACTTCCCAAGCTCAAACCCTTGTCGGCTCCTGATGGAAAATACTTCGTTGAATTCTTGAAGGGATACTTTAAGAAAGCAATTGAGATAACAGGTGACTTTGAACCCATCTTCATTACGGAGCTTTATGATGATATTCCTTTACCAGACCTAGATTATGTATCTGAAGAAGTGAATTCCTTCATTGAAGAAATGGATACTTACAAACTTGAAGAGATAGGTTCGGATGTCGTTGGTTACATTTATGAGGAACTGATTCCAGATGAGGAGAGACATAGACTTGGACAGTTCTACACTTCTCCACCTATAGCAGAGCTGATTGTGAAGTGGGCTGTAAGAAACCATAAAGACATAGTTTTAGATCCAGCTGTTGGAAGTGGAACTTTCCTTGTAAAAGCATATCGGAGGCTAATGGAACTCAAATCCAAATATTATGAAAGAGGTAAGGAAAAGAAAAAACCACGAGATATTCACAGAGAGATTCTTTCACAAATTTATGCTGATGACATAAACCCATTTCCAGCTCATCTGACATCCATGAATTTAGCTATGAGGGATGTACGATACCCAACGAGTGAGATGAACGTAATTGTTGAAGATTTCTTCAATCTTAGATCAAGATTAGACGTGTTTGCTCCTTATGTCCTAAGAACTCCTAAAGGAGAGATCAGGCGCCATATCACTATTCCGACATTTGATGCTGTAATTGCTAACCCGCCTTATACCAGGTGGGTTGAGATATCTGAGAAAACACAAAACTCAATCAATAAAAGCATAGCAGATCTTTTGAAGAAGTATAAGTTATCTGGTGGTATTGGAAGAGAAACTGGAATCTATGTTCATTTCATCATGCATGCTTATGACTTTTTAAAGAATAATGGCAGGCTTGGAATGATTATTTCTAACAGCTGGCTTCAATCAGATTACGGCATAAACTTTGCTAACTTTTTATCAGATCATTTCAAAGTTAAAGCAATTATTGATTTTAACCAGAGGCTTTTCAGAATACCACTAATCGCCACATGTGTAATCTTGCTTGAGAAAGAGAAGAATGAAAAAGCTAGAAAAGAAAATAAGACTTTGTTCATGTATGTGGATGAAGAAGCAAAAGTCGAAGAGATACTTAATACTATAAAAAATCCAGAAGGATGGAAAAACAAGTTTCTGATTAATACTGTAAGACAAAGCGATCTCCCTAAGAATGAAAAATGGATAAAAATAATGTTTGACACGAGTCCAATAGAAAAAAGGCTTTTGAAATCTCCTTTCATGTGCAAGATGGAATATCTTTTTGAGCCCAGATTTGGCAATATTTCAGGGGTATCAGCAAGGGGCGGCTCAGGAGCTGACAAGTTCTTCTACCTTACCAAGGATGATGCAGAAAAGTGGGGCTTAACAGACAAGTATGTACAACCACTCTTAATTAGACCCATTTATAACAAATACTTTACTTTTTCTGAACAGGATTGGAACAAAGTGAAAAATGAAAATAAGCCCTCTTATGTATTTATGTGTCATCAACCAAGAGACTCCTTACCTGAGAACATTAAAGATTTCATAAGATGGGGAGAAAGAACACATTTGGTAAGGGCAAGACGAGATGAAGAAGCAAAAACAGCTAACGAATCAATGGCTTCAAAAATGAGGGAAAAAGATAGAAAATTTTTTGGATGGTATGATTTAGGCGATGTTATAAAAACTCCAATTTTTACTTCTAGGCGATCTCAATATCGTCATAGATTTGTAATGTTAGAGATGGAAAAATGTGCTCTTGATGATAGTTTTATCACTTTTATACCTAAACAAGAATTTGCTTCAAGTGAATTGTTTACGGAATTAGCGTATCTCAATTCGGATTTCTCAAGCTTCTTTATTGAAATTTATGGAAGATCAACAGGCGGAGGAGTAATTGAATTAGATGATAAGTCAGCTAGAAGTCTTCCAATCCTAGATTGTAGGAACCTACCAGAAGACCGAAAAAATATACTTGTTACTCTATTTAAAGAGCTTGAAAATAAAACCAGAGAAATAGGTGGTGCTGATACCAGAGAAAACATTGAAAAACTCCGATCTGTCTTGGATAAGATAAATATCGAAGTTGCAGATGCTTTGTTTATTGAACATGAATTACTGGAGAGAATTAAGAAAGCTGTCAGAATCTTATCCGATAGAAGAATTTCTAGAACAGAGAAGGCTAGACCTGAATCTGTTAAGGGAGAGGAAGAACCTATTATAAAACCTCCTAAGAAGACGAAGGTTAAGAAAGAAGCAGAGGAGGTTCATAAATCGCTTACAAGATGGTTGTGAAGTAGACATAGTGGTAATAACCCCCCTCATCGTAATTGAACCCTAAATTCAAGTTACTGCCACAAAAATCCCAACTCACAAATTCCGAAAAATTACCAGAACGGGAAATGCCAACACTTTTATCTAATGGTTAAAATCGGACTTAGGTAGAATTTAAGGAGGTATTAGCAAACTGGACTGCTGTCGTCACTAGCAGGTAAAATCGGACCATAGAATTGAAATATGACGGTCTCGACCACATATGAATGTTTCACGTGGAACGTTAATTCTCAGGCGGCGGAAATGGTGAAGGTCGTTCTCGTGGAGGGTCTAATGAGTGCATATTGTTCCTCACGCAAAACAAGTCCACATTTAGAACAACAGAATTCTCCAGCTTCTTCTTTGAAAATCGCCTTAACATAACTTTTTTCTCTCTTCAACATTCGTGACAAAAGGGCACCTGAAGATTTTGCAACAACGTCCCAAAAGTCATATTCATCCCAGACTTTTTTTGAAGCCTCAATTAGTTCCTGATTCAGAGGATGCTGAACGACAAATTCGTAAATTCGTTCAACTATGTCGAGGATAGAACTAGGTATGCTTCGAATCTACCGTGCCTTTGGAAGAAATTATATGACATTACTATCCACAAGATTGGGACAACCAACCTTCTTATGCTGAAGTATTCATTGAGAAAGAAGGATTAAGAACTTTCTTCCGAAATATTTTAAGGCCATATTATGTACCAGTGACTGCAATAAGAGGTTTTGACAGTCTTACTGATGTAATGGATGCGGCTGAAAGACTCCATGAACATGAAGATAGACCAAGATATGTCTTTATTTTCAGTGCAAGCCAACCTTCCCTTCCACCCCAAAACTCCGTTAGGAGCAAAGAAATGACGTGGAAAAGCCTTCAAAACCTTCGGAAAAATGTTTCTGCACGCCGAAAACCCACGTTGCAAATCCCCACTATTGTACATGCTTAGCTGTCAAATTTAACATGAAGATGGTAATTAGGCTTAAATTGGCTTCTCTGTTGCGGTTTCGCTAATAGGGCGTTTCTGCATACAGAAACGTTTCCGCTATTAGGGCTTTGTGTTGCATGAAATTGTGTAAAAGGCAGAAAAACCCCTCTAGCCAAAGAATTCTTGTTTGAGCAGCCAGTTCAGCGTGGGCTCTTCGCTCTATAGGGTTTGAGGGGGACATGAAGCTTAATGGCAAACCGAGGCTTTCAGTGTTCAAGGGCAGAGAGGCAAGGCTGAACAGGATGGTTCTCCTTATCCTTGGTCAAGAGGGCCAGCTTAGTATAAGGCAAGTGTACAAGAAGGCAAGAGCCTTCAAAGGACTTGGCCACGTAAGGTACCGGGTGGTAAACAGACGGATGAAAGCTCTTGAGCGAGAAGGCTACATTGAGCTTGCCGAGGTCAAGAAGGCTCAGCGGGGGATGATAAACCACACGTTCTCTTTGCTCTGGTCCACACTCTAATAGTTGTGTAAGAGCAGTCAAATACGTTATATCCATTTTGGATTTTCTGAGCAATAAAAAATCTTTGTCCAGCTGAGTTTAAAAAATTGAAGAAAGATTAGAGAGATTGGCTAATAAATAATTACTTCTGTGTCGATCTCTTTATATGTCGCTAAACAGATTTAAATGTTGGTTCATAAATGATACATATGGTTCAAAATAAAAACAATCTAGAATTCGAAATAATTTTACTTTTACTGAACGGTGAAAACCATTTACGAGGAATCGCAAAACAGCTAAATGAATCGCACTCGACAGTTCTGAGAAAACTAAACAGGTTAGTTAAAGAGAATGTTTTGGACTTTAAAAAAGAAGGCAGAAACAAAGTTTTTTTCATAAAGAAGAATTTGCAAAGCAAAAATTTTGTTTTTAATGCAGAGAGATACAAGTTGCTTAAATTACTAAAAAAATATCCTGAAGTAAGCGTCATCATCGAAGACATTCTAAAAAAATGTGAAGAAAGACTCATCATACTTTTTGGCAGTTATGCCAAATTCATGGCAAAGAAAGACAGCGACATAGACGTGTATGTAGAAACAAGAAACAAAAAGGTAAAAGAGAAAATAGAACTAGTTCATTCAAAAATTAACGTGAAAACAGGCGACTTTGACCAGAGCTCACAATTAATAAAGGAAATAATAAAAAATCATGTCATACTAAAAGGAGTAGAAGAATTCTATGAAAAAATCAAGTTTTTTGAGTAAACTGAAAAAAGAGGGTAAACTAGAGTTGGTCGAACCTTCTGAAGAAATTTGTGCATCCTATCTGGAGAAGGCAGACAATTGTCTAAAATCGGCTAAGCTGTTATTAGAAAATAACTTGTACGAAAATTCGATTTCTATGTCGTACTATGTGATGTATAATTCTTTGACAGCCCTACTTTTCAAAACCGGTATAAAATGTGAAAATCACACGGGTTCTATTCTACTATTTAAGAAATTGTTTGGTAAAATTGATTTGTTCAAAGCAATTTCATTTGCAAAGAAGGAGAGGATAGACAAACAATACTATGTTGATTTTACAGTTACAAAAATGTCAGCACGGGATTTATTAAAAAATGCCGAAGACTTCCTAGTTAAGATAAAGCTATTGATAAAGAATTTGAATACAGAAGAGATTGAAAAATTACGGGAAAAATTTTTGCTCGTGATAAAATAACTTTAATAAGACAATTAATTACTTCCGCGTCGTCAAACAGCAGGTTTTATTAGCTTGAATCGTTGATATTTACAGTAATTTTGGGGGTTTCCTTGGCTTTGGGTTCAAGAAGACCTTGGGCCAAGATCCTTGCCGTTGTTGCTGCGCTTGTTCTGTTAGTTGCAGCTTCAATGGTTTATGCGTATCTTGTCCCGTGGCACAAGAAAAACCAGAGGATATCTCAGCTAAGAATGGCCGGCTTAACCGAGGAGCAGGCGCAGTCTTTCGATGATGACTACGGCAAGTATGCTAAAGAAGACTGGCTGAGCTCCGCCTACAACCAGACTGTTCTTGATTTTGCCGAGGCATGGGCTGGAAACGTGCAGCTTGCTGAGAAAAGCCTCTCCACCTTCAAAACCTTCGAGAACGCGCTTTCCTTCATGGGTTTTGCTAATGTTAACGGCTACGATGGACTAGGCTTCTTGAACGAGTACCCACGGTTCGCTTGGGACTATCAGTTGGCTTTGCCCTTTTACTCCGCGAATGCTTCCCTGTTCAGAACAGTTTACAACTGCTTCTTGCGCGACCCACAGATAACCCTGAACAGAAATGCTTTGACACTTGACGCGTTTAGGCTCTACCAAAACCTGAACCTTGTCAACAAGAACCTGTTTTTGCCCACCATCCACGCTTTAGACAATGTTACTATCGCGTACAAGCAGCTTGGGCTGCCAGAGCATGACAAGGCCAGCCTGTGGCTTTTGGCCAACTGCACACAGAAAAGTGGGGACATAGTTGACTTCAGTCCGATTGTTTTCAAAAGCGTTGACGGAAACCACGTTTACCTT
>JAGTRI010000011.1 GCA_018397065.1 Candidatus Bathyarchaeota archaeon | reverse complement strand
TGGGATACGGTTGCGATTGCAGAGTGTAGGTGGGAGCCGTCGATCTTAGCTTCTCCGGAGGCTAGGGGAGGCGACAATGGAACACCACCCTTTTGTGACTGTATCCCTTACTGGCGCGAACGCGCTGGGACAACGGTAGGTGGGCAGTTTGGCTGGGGCGGCACCCCCTTGAAAAAATATCGAGGGGGCCCAAAGGTCAGCTCAGGCGGGACAGAAACCCGTCGTAGAGCGTAAAGGCAAAAGCTGGCCTGACTGGATCCTCCGACGCAAGGGATCCAGAGGCGAAAGCCTGGCTTAGCGAGCCGTCATGTCCTCATTGGTGGGGGCTGGCGGCGACAGAAAAGTTACCCCGGGGATAACAGGCTCGTTGCGGGCGAGAGTTCCCATCGGCCCCGCAGCTTGGTACCTCGATGTCGGCTCTTCCCATCCTGGCTCCGTATAAGGAGCCAAGGGTGAGGCTGCTCGCCTATTAAAGGGGAACGTGAGCTGGGTTTAGACCGTCGTGAGACAGGTCGGACTTTATCTGCTGGGAGCGGTGGTCGCCTGAGGGGAAAGGGTTCCCAGTACGAGAGGAACGGGACGCTGTAGCCTCTAGTTTACCGGTTGTCCGACAGGGCACTGCCGGGCAGCCACGCTGCTGCGGATAAGAGCTGAAAGCATCTAAGCTCGAAGCTGCTCCCGAGAAGAGGCGGCCATTCCCAAGGTTTGAGACCCGGTGACGGGCCTCATCGCGGGACGAGGGTTCCCATAGAAGATGGGTTATATGGAGCCGGGGTGTACGCTGGAAGGCTTCGGCCGACCAGTTTAGCCCGCGGATCCCAATCACCCGAGATGTCGGGTTGAAAAAGTTCTGGCGTCTGGACGATTTTTATGGCCTATGTGTGGTGTTGTTCGTGTTTTTTATGTTTTCTTATTGTTTGTTTTTGTTGGTTGTTGTATGTGCTTGTTGTTGTGGGAGGTGGTACATATAGAGTCAAGTCAGCTTTTTTGTCCTTTTTGTCTTTTGCTTAGGATGTTGATGTTTGTTTTTCTGTGGTTGCGTATTATTTTTCCTTTTTTAGGCTCCGTGGAATTTTATGGTTATGTTGCAGGTTTTTTGGTTTGGGTTTTGGTTGTTTATGTTTTGGTGCTGATTTTTGTAGGGTTTTGGTGCTTTATATCAGGAGGAAAACTTTAAACGCAACAAAATGGCTTTAGAGAGGTGCGTTAACGATTTTTTGTATTAATTTTTTTGGGATCCTTGAACCCAAACTTTACCTGTTTCTTGCATGAGACGATCAGTCACTCAGATGGATAAACAAAATAGTTCTTGTTCATACTCCAAAGATTGTTGAATTCTTCAAGCTTTTTTCGGTATAAATTGGTTGAACAGAATATTGTTTTCCAAATTTTATGTGTAAGCATTTTCTCTTTTTATGATTTATGTGCGCTACAATGAAGTTTCGCAATTTTCCCTTTTCTCCGCAAATTTAGAAAAGAATAATATGCTGTTATAGTAATTTGCATGTGGTGGTTAATTTGGATTGGTTTATTTTGGCTGTTTTAGACGCGTTTTTTGCAGCGCTTGTTGCAATTTTTGCAAAGGTTGGGCTACAAGGAGTTGATTCTAACGTTGCTACTGCCCTTAGAGCCATTGTTATGACCGTTTTCTTAGTTGGCTTCGTAGTTGCCATGGGCAAGGGTCCACAATTGACACAGCTAACCAGCAAGGACATGATTTTCATAGTTCTTTCTGGCGTGGCTGGAGCCATATCGTGGCTGCTGTACTTTGCTGCCCTAAAAATGGCTGACGCCTCAAAGGTTGCACCAGTAGACAGAGCAAGCCTACTATTCGTGCTTGTGTTATCCGTGTTGCTTCTCGGTGAACAAATAACGCTCAAGACTGCGATAGCTGGAACCCTAATCTTCATAGGAGTTCTACTTCTTGCCCTCTAAGAACTAAATGCAGAACACACATTAAACAAATAATTGACACTTAAAAGCTCATTAATTGGCAAATTTTAGCCTTTTCCATTGTTTTATAGAGTTATGTAGTTTGAGATGTTGTTTATGGTTTTGTTGACTGTTTTCAAGCTGTTATATAAGACGTTTAGTCGGTACTGGCTTTTCATTGTCAGCCATACTTGTTTCGCAATGTATTTTGTGGACCAAATGTAAGAGCGGTAAAAGTCTCGAACCATCATTCTAACCTCGTCGGCGGTAACCACGTTTGGGCATACGTCTGAGATCCAGAATCCCCGTTCCCAGTATTTGTCCTCATCAAACATTTGCTTCTCTTTTAGTTCGTCCCATATGGCGTTGCCAGGAACCACACTTAGAATATTAATTTGCGGAACGTCTAGGTTCAGCCTCTTTATGAAGCCAAGCGTCTCTTGTATGTCGGCCTTTGTTTCGTTTGGGGCGCCTAAAATGAAGGAGCCGGCGATAACGTCGAATCCCGCCTTCCTAGCCTTTTCAACAGCCTCTTTTGACTGTTCAGGCGTTATCCTCTTATCATAGTAGTCGAGGACCTTTTGGGCTCCGCTTTCAATCCCAAAGTACATTATTCGGCATCCAGCTTTCACCATCTCCCGAAACGTGTCATAAGACGCCTGGTCTACCCTTCCCTCACAAAACCATTCTATGTCCAACTTTTCTTCTCTCATCCTTCTGCAAAGATCAACCACTCTTTTATGATTAAGGGTGAAGTTGTCGTCGACGAAGAATATCTGCTCGTATCCTTCGCTTGCCAGAAGGTGAAGCTCATCCATTATGTTCTCAATCGACCTTGCCCGCCAACGGTTCTTGGCAATGCTGGTGCAACCGCAGAAGCGACAGTTAAAGACGCATCCTCGAGAAGAGAGAAAACTGGTGAACTTCTTAGGCGCAACGTCGATTCCGACAGTTGTATTATGGTATTCCGCGTCTATCAAGTCTCTCTGCGGAAAAGGCAACGCGTCAATGTCCTTAATCAACGGTCTATCTGGGTTCGAAACCACACCGCCATCATGCCTAAAAGAGATCCCAAGAACATCCTTAATGCTCCTTCCCTCTTTCAAACAATTTAAAAGTTCAAGACATGTATGTTCGCCCTCACCTCTAACAACTATGTCCACGAACGGATACTTTCTGAGAATCCTCTCAGCATTAAAAGTCGCATGATGGTTTCCAAAGACAATCGGCATGTCCGGCTTTATCTTCTTAACCTCCTCTGCAATTTTAGGTGCGATCAAACTTGAGGTGACTAGAACGGATAAGCCGAGAACATCGGGATCCTCCTTGACAACCCAGTCGGCAACCTCCTTTATTGACATCCCCTCAGCTGCATGATCCAAAACTGAAACCTCGAACCCGTTGGCTCCCAAGGTTGAAGCCAAATACAAAATTCCGAGGGGAGGGCACGCTGCGACATTCATGTTCTCTCCTTCAAGGCGAGTCTCATTAGGCGCCGGGTTGATAAAAGAAATCTTCATAGTAAACCTTCGTTACTATTGTTTAAGTCATATAAAAAAGGTATTAAAGATTTTATAAGTTATAACAACATATTCCCAAAAGACAATTTTTAGGCGCGTTTCTTAAGGATTCTTTCTTGTTACCTCCGGTTCATCTGGATTTACAACCGTTTTTTGGAGAATTGCCGCTTTATAAGTAAACTTATTTATATCACCGTTATATACACACTGGCGTAAAGAGTTGTTTAACCTTGAGTACAGAAAAAGCCGAATGCAAACAAACAAAAGACAGGTTAATAATAGAAAACAGTTACTTATCATTAAACATCGTTCTTGAAGGAGGCATCAACCCAACTAACCTTCAATGCAAAAAAAGCGGAATAGTCTATGCTGATTCAAAATACCAATACAGATATCTCGTCTGGGAACGCAAAGGCAAGATTCCCCAATACATTAAGCATTCCATCAAACGGCATTTAACAAACGGATCAGAAAATGGCCTAGACATTACCGTCATTGGTAAAATCAGAGACCTAGAAATAGAACATTCTTTTTTTGCGCCTAACACTGAACCTTACATAGAAGAAAGAATAACAGTCAGAAACATAGGAAAAGAGACAATTGACACGTCCAGCATCTCCTTTGGGTTCACAAAAACCGTTGGAGACAACAAAGGCCAATTACTTAAAAATTTAAGTGACAGCAAAGTCGTCGCTGTTCCTTACCGAAGAGAATGCTGGTTCGGACGAAACGGCGAATACATCGAGTACACTTTTAAAGACCTAATCAACAAAAAAGGATGGTACAGACCGTACTTCAGCCAAGCCGAAAAAGTTCTCTGCGAAAAATTAGGCTCAGAAGGCTGGGCATGGACCAATGGAACCCACTCTCTCTTAATTGCCAAACACAACCTTGAGGGAATGGAGTTCTCAGTTATTGAACCCAACGAAAACGACAGCAAGTCCATCATCCAATTCGGAGGAGCAGGCGTGTGGCACGAGGATCCTGAAGCCGCCTTAAAACTTGAGGCTGGAAAAGAACTACGATTCGGAGTAACAAGATATGTCTTCGTCGAAGGAGGCTGGAAAGAGTGCTATTACGCGTTCCGAAAATTCATGGATGAGATGGGCCATGGAACCCCAAATGGGTTTAACCCTCCAATTCATTGGAAAGAACTTTATGATCACCTATTCTGGTGGGCAACAAAAGCCACTGGCCGCCACTACGACACAGTTGAGGACAGACAACGCCTTTATACATTCGCCTCTCTAGAAGAGTAAGCCAAGAAAGCTTATGAACTGGGATGCGAAGCTCTTTACCTCGACCCAGGATGGGACACAAACTTCGGCTCCTCAATATGGGCAGCAGACCGGTTACTCCCAGCAAAAGAATTCAAAAAATACATGAAAACAAAGTACGGATTAGACGTAGCCCTACACACCCCCTTAGCCGGTTGGACTGACCAAGCAGGCAGAAACGCCACCTACCCCGAAAAAGCGCACAGAAAGGACAGGTATGGCATGGTCTTAGTAGACGTCTGCATGGCTTCACCCGCGTACCTTAAAACTAAAACCGAACGCCTAATCGAACTAGCAAAAGATGGAGCAGTCTTCTTCATGTTTGACGGCGACGAATATGGCCGCCGCGAGATTTCAGGCACAAGCCCTTGCTACGACCCCTCGCATGGCCACTCAGTTCCTCTAACACGAGAAGAACATGGCAGAGCAATACTAAAACTTGCACGTGACATACATAAAGAGTGCCCAAACGTTCTAATTGAGCTTCACCCGTTCTTGGGTTCATGCTTTTATCCGTCTATGCCAACTTACTATCTGCACGAGCCAGGGGGCCCTGATGAACTCCGGGCGTTTGAATACATGTGGTATCCACTGTGGGACCTAATCTATGGCAAGTCCATAAGTCTCTATTATTACAACCTCGCATACGGTTATCCTCTTTACATTCACATTGACCTTCGTAACGACAACGAGCAGGTCCTCGCATTCTGGTGGTACGCCTCTACATGTCGCCATCTTGGCGTTGGAGGAAAACGGGACCCTAAAGTTTGGGAAGCCCACAAGCAAGCCATGAAGACTTACAAGAGGCTGAAGCGGTTCTACACCCAGGGTACGTTCTATGGACTTGACGAAACCGTTCACGCTCACACCCTTGCAGATGAAGAAAAAGCCATAATCAACGTCTTCAACCTATCTGAAAAACCCGAAACACGCGAAATATCCTTTGACCTCAATTTTGCCTTTCGGCTTAAGGCCTATTTCTTTGAGGTCAAAGGCGCCACGTTCAGCCAGAATGGATCAAAAGTCACTCTGCGTTTTAGTCTTCCAGAAAAGGGAACAGCTATAGCGGAAATAAGATAATGCTCGTCCGAACCTTAAGGCATTTTTGCCTAAAAAAAGTTAAACTTTTCGAAGAATAGAAAATGTGGTTTCGTTAAAAATTTTTTGGGCACCTAACCCCTTCATTTCCCTTTTTACGTCAAGAGTTTTTGTCTAAAATATTTTATAGACATTCTAACGTAAAGAACGGTTGGTGAGACTGTTTGGAGTCTTTGCCAATTTGGTATGGTTTTAACCTTCTTGAAAAATTCTATAGGAACGACCCGTTTTTAGAAGTCGACTTTAAACGTGCTGCTAAGTGGGGCTTCAACTTTTTCCGTCTGCCAATGGACTACCACTGCTGGATTTTAGACGAAGACCCTTACAAAATCAACGAGAAGGTTCTGGCCGAAATTGACGACGCGGTGGCTCTCGCAAGAAAATACGGCATCCATCTTAACATGTGTTTTCACAGAGCACCTGGATTCACCGTGAACCAAAGCGTCAAGGAACCCTTCAACCTCTGGAAGGACGAAGAAGCTCAAGCCGCGTGCGAGTTTCACTGGAGACTATTTGCAAAACGGTATAAAGGATTGCCGAACAAGCTGGTCAGCTTTAATCTCGTTAATGAGCCGTATGGGACAACGATGACGGTTTACAAAAAATTCGTTGAAAGAATGCTTGAGGCTATTTGGAACGAAGACAAAAATAGGCTTGTAATAGCTGATGGCTTAATATCTTCAGACGGCCACTACGAACCAGTTCCCAACGTCGACAAACCCTTGTTTGGGCAGAGCTTCCACATTTACGAGCCTCCGTGGATCACGCACATAATGGCTAGCTGGGCAGGCGTTTGGGGAACCTACGATGAACAGCCCATGTACCCATGTGAAGCACCGAACCTCGACAAGTATATACAGAAGCTGCCACCTGACTCACCTAAGAGACGCGAATTTCAAAGATGGAAAGGAGTCTACGTAGACAAAAAATGGCTGGAAAACTGGATGAAACCATGGTTCGAATTCAGAAAAGAAACAGGGTCACTTATCCACGTGGGCGAAGTAGGAACATTCGCATATAAAATTCCAAGGCAAACGCAGCTAAACTGGTTCAAAGATGTCCTCAGCATTCTAAAAGAGAACAAGGTCGGATGGGCACTTTGGAATTTCCGAGGACCATTCGGCATAATAAACACTGGACGTGAGGAATTTCACAGTGAAACCCTGCCTAATGGAGACCGCTTAGACAGGCAGATGCTTGAAATTTTGAGAAAAAATGTTATCATCTAGTTTGCTTTTTGTTTTTTCCTTTTTTTGGCTTTTCTATGAACCTTACATAATATTTATTTACTGTTGTGGTCTAGGCTCGTATGTTCCAGGTGGCACTTGTCCTCCGCCAACTTGAACGTTCACTGTTTGCGAAATCTGTTGGTTCTTCTTGCCTTTTCCAGTTGCTGCAGCAATCACGCTGTATATCAGCCAGATTATGAAGCCATAGACTACGCCATTAACTATTCCGATGATTAGCAGCCACGCTGGAATTCCGAGAACAGGATAATCTACTGCAGGAATGTTAAGAACGTCAAAGATCATATAGCCAGGAGGTAACCAGGGCATTCCGAGAGAAACGCCGAGAACAGCTAAGAACACAACAATAAAGATCACTGCGCCTATCATTCCATACACCTCTTTTGACACTTCATAACATGTGTTGAGAATAAAAGATTTTTCATAAATTTACTTCCTTGGTTAGAGATACCTTTAACTTTTGGAACTAACAATACTATTTTGGGGAAATTTCAGATTACTATAAGGTGGAGCACTTGAGGGTATCTGAGGCTATGAGAAAAAACATTGTCATTGTAGACGAAGAGGTTTCTGTCGCTGAAGCCTCCCTGAACATGCGAAAGAAGGGCGAAGGATGTGCCATAATTCTGAGGCAAGGGAAACCCTATGGCATAGTGACCGAGCGAGATGTTACTTGGAAGGTCGCAGGGGAGGGACTGGATCCGAAGAAAGTAAGGGTCTTCGAGGTCATGTCGACGCCTCTGGTTACGATAGACCCGGATGCAGACCTTCAAGAAGCAGCTAAGGTCATGAAGGAACATAAGATCAGAAGGCTAGCCGTGGTTAGGGAGAACACTATTTATGGTGTCTTAACAGCTGCGGATGTTTCTCGCAATCTTGAAAAGTACTTGGACGACGAGAGGCGGAATATTCTGAGATATTTATGGATGCCCCAGTACTACTCAAGGGAAGGTTAAAGAAACCCATTTCTTACTTTAATTCTTTTTTTGCCTCGTTTACGGTCCAGTTTTCGTGGACAATTCTGTATAATGCTCGAACCATTTTTGTTGGGTTTGGAGCTTGAAAAACGTTTCTGCCTATTGAGACTCCAGCGGAGCCAGCTTGAATTGCTTCCCACGCCATTTGAAGGACGTCTTCTTGGGTCTCAGTTTTTGGGCCTCCTGCAATCACCACGGGGCTTGGGCAGCCCTTTACGACCTCGCTGAAACTGTCTATGTCTCCAGTATAATTCGTCTTAACTATGTCTGCTCCGAGCTCAGCGCCTATTCTTGCTGCTAGCTTTACAGCTTCCACGTCGTGTTCTGACTTAACCTTCCTTCCTCGAGGATACATCATCGCAACCAAAGGCATTCCCCACCTTAGACACTGCCTTGAAACCTCTCCAAGGATTCTAAGCATCTCAGCGTCATTATCAGCGCCAATATTGATGTGAAGGCTAACCGCGTCAGCTCCGATGACCATAGCCTCCTCCACAGTCATTACAAGCACCTTGTTGTTCGGATCTGGGCTTAGGATGGAGCTTCCCATGAGATGCAGGATTAACCCGATGTCTTTCCCGTATCTTCGGTGACCGTAAAGTGGCAACCCTATGTGCCCAAGAACAGCGTTTGCGCCGCCCTCAGCAACCTTGTTCACCATGTCAGCCATGTTTTGTAAGCCTTGAACTGGGCCCATTGTCACGCCGTGATCCATTGGAACAATAATTGTTCTCTTGGTGTCGCGGTTCATGATCCTTTCAAGACGGATCGCCTTTCCAATTAGGCTCATGAAAATCACATCTGCTTATTTGTTGACCTTGTATTTGGACAACGGGCTTGCTCATAAGCGTTTCGACCACTAAATTTCTCCCTCAAACAGCTTGAATTGTGAAACCAGAATTTAAAGTGCTTGTAATTAGAAAAATAATTATTTAATTAAAAAAGCTGAAAGACGAACCGAAGGAACATCAACTGATAATTCATATTTCGATGTTGACCCACCTGCCTAACCTGTCGGATTCGAAGCTGGCTTCAAGGTAGGCTTGAATCTTCACGCCGTTTTCAAAGTCTGAAGGATCGTTTCTGCCAGTCTTAATGGCTTTTATGAATCTTTGGTAATTATTCGATGTGGGAGGGCACTTCACGGTTTTCCATACTGCCTTATCAATGTTCTTCTGGCCCACGCATATGCGGTATTCGTCATACGCTCTGTCCAAATCAATTTCGATTGCGCCTTTATCGCCATAAACGCGGGCTCTTAGGCTGTTGATCTGCCCCGTTGCCCACCTAGACGCCGTAATTGTCCCCAGAGCTCCATTCTTAAAAATCACTGCTGATACGAAGCTGTCATTGGCGTCCAAAACGTACTCGCCAATTCGGTTTTCCGGTACTCCCTTATCAAAAGTTTTAAGTTTACAGTAAATCTGTCCAAAATCACCGCAGAGGAAGCTCGTAAGGTCGTATATGTGGACTCCGATGTCTCCTAAGGCGCCCATGCTTCCATGCTTTGTTGATAGACGCCAAAGCCAACCTTCCGACGTTCGCCAGTCTCCCCATGAACGGCTTACAAGCCAACTTTGAAGGTAGCTTGACTCCACATGTTTGAGGTTGCCGATCTTGCCTTGGCTAACAACCTTTGACGCTGCTTGCAGCCCGCTTGAGCTACGATAAGAAAAGTTAATCATATTGATTACTCCTTTCTTTTTCGCAGCTTCAAGCATTCGCTTCGCATCGCTAAGGTTGGTTGCCATGGGTTTTTCGCATAAAACAGGGATACCCTTTTCAATTGCAGCGATTGAAATCGGCGCGTGCATATCATCAACGGTTACGACTGCGACGCCGTCCAAATCTTCTTTTTCAAGCATTTCATGGTAATCCGCATAAACTGCTGGAACCTTCCATTTTTCAGCAAAAGCTTTACGCCGCTGCTCCGAGATGTCGCAGCAAGCCACAACCTTTACGTCCTTCATCTTTGAAAACTCACTTGCATGGTGGTTACCCATGCCGCCTGTGCCGATGATACCTATTCTTAACATGCCATTGCCCCCGAACATTAAATTGCGGAAAATAAAGAATGACACCTCACTTAAGGTTTTTCAAACAATTTTTTATTTGGGGATCTTCAATAGGCACTTGTTCCAAAGCGCATTAATATTCATTTTTGGATTTTTATGTAATAGGGATATTGTGCAATGACTAGAATATTTATGATGAAACTTGATAAAATTCAACCCAGTCAACTGTACATTAGCTTCGAAAAGTTTTCTGAGATAATGAAAAAGATTAACTTCGAAATCCCAACATCAATAGAGCCTATACCAGTTAAGAGGTTTGGAAACGAAATCGTCTTCGTAGACGGACATACAAGAGCTTTTGCGGCCTTCCTGTGTGGTTTTTTCGAGGTTCCAGTTTATTGGGAGAACGAGAAACTCGACTGGGACGCGTACAAAATCTGCGTCAAACGGTGCAAAAAAGAAGGAATCCAGTCGATAGCCGATTTAAAAGGCAGAGTTGTACCCCATGGCCAGTATGAAAAGTTGTGGTACAAACGCTGCGAAAAAATGCAAAAGACTTTAAAAGCCGAAAGAAAGAGACAGTAAAGTTTTGGGTCAACAAAAGCATTGGAAACAAATGGAAACGCAAAAAAGATAAAGATTATTACTTACTGCAGGTATAGCTAAAATGGGGATTAGTTTTGTCAGAATTACGTATGCTCGAAGGGGAGCGTCTAGTTATGGATATCACTCCAGCACCCAGTTTCAAGAGGTATGTCGCTGTCAGGTGTATTGCCTCAGCTTTAGTGTTCATTGCTATGCTTAACGTTGTAATCGCAATGACGTTGTACTTGACGACAGGTGGGTCTCCAATCCCTGAGGTGGGCGTGGGTCCGCTGCTCATAACTTATGCCATCTCGTACCTTGCTCTTGCTGCTGTATCCGTCGCTTTAACGTTGATGCTTGCCAATTTAACATTTAAAAAACACCACTACTGGATTACGGATAAACGGGTAGTGTGGAGACGCGGAGTCATAGGCTACAGCATAACAAGCGTGCCCCTAGAAAGGATATCTGATGTTACGATAAGCAGAACATTTTGGGAGAGACTTTGCGGCGTAAGCGGTCTAGTTATAAAGGAAGTAGGTGCGGTCCCAAAATACTACGGGTACTACGGTTACAGCTTAGGAGTCTTCCCAACAATGATAGCGGTACCAAACCCTGAAGAGGTGCAAAGACAAATTCTTGAACTAATCAGCAAAAAAGAAAGTAAATTTACTGTTTGAAAACATTATTTTTTCTCAGTTCAGCAACAGAATTGGCCGAAAAATGCCTTCAAGGAATTGTTTTATTCATTAATTAGGTTCTCAAGCGATTATTTCGAATTTGCCTTTCAGTTGTATGTCTTCTGAAGATTTTCCTACCATGACCTCTATTGCCCCAGGTTCTATAACGCGTTTCATGTCGATGTTAGTGAATGCCAGTTCCTCCAGTCCAAGTGTGAACTCAACACTCCGTTTTTCACCTGGCTCCAACGTTATTCTTTTGAATCCCTTGAGTTCCTTAACTGGTCTTGTTACGCTTGCTACTACGTCTCGGATGTAAAGTTGGACTACTTCGTCTCCTTTTCTTGCGCCTACGTTCTGAATGTCGACTGTAACCTTGACTTTTCCATTGACCTTAATTCTGTCAGGAACAATTCGAAGGTTGCTGTACTCGAAATTTGTATAGCTCAGTCCGTGACCAAACGGAAACAGTGGCGTTACAGGTAAGTCTATGTACTTTGAAGTCCACCTTTCGCTGGACGCAGGTCTACCAGTGTTCTTGTAGTTATAATATATGGGCACCTGTCCCACTGTTCGAGGAAACGTAACTGGCAACCTACCAGCTGGATTATAGTCCCCGAATAATATGTCAGCAACAGCGTTTCCACCTTGAATTCCAGGATGCCAAGCTTCCAAGATAGCAGGCACATGTTCAGCAACCCACGAAATTGATAAAGGCCTCCCATTAACTAAGACCAAAACTAAAGGTACACCTGTTTCAAAAACCGTTTTCACAAGCTCGTCTTGGACGCCTGGCAGATCAAGAGTTGACCGGCTGGACGCTTCGCCCGTTATGAATCTACCTTCGCCTACAACTAGAATGGCGACATCTGCCTCTTTAGCCTTTTTTGTTGCGTCTTCAAATTCCGTTTTCGCTGTTCCCTCTAGCTCGCATCCTTTTGAGTAAAGAATCCTTGTTTTCATGGATACCTTACGTTTTATGCCGTCAAGAATCGTAACCACGTCTTCCGGTTCTCCTGTGAACGACCAACATCCAAGAAGGTCAGGTTGATTATCAGCTAAGGGACCTATAACAGCTATTGTCTTCACGTCTTTTTTTAATGGAAGAATGGGTTCTTTGTTTTTCAATAAAACTATCGATTTTCGAGCTGCCTCAAGTGCAAGGGCAACATGTTCTTTTCTTTTGATAACCTTACTTGACATGCCAAGTTCAACATAAGGATGCTCGAAAAGTCCTAGTTTAAACTTGATTCTAAGAACGCGTCTCACAGCTGCGTCCAAAGTTTTTTCTGAAACCTCTCCGTCTTTAACGAGTTGCACGAGACAAGTTTGATAAACGCCTCCAACCATATCCATGTCCACACCTGCCTCAAATGCCTTTTTCGCTGCCTCACTTGGCGTGGCTGCAACACCATGATTAATGAGCTCACGTATTGAGTTCCAGTCACTTACGACGAAGCCTTCGAACCCCCACTCACCCCGCAAAATCGTAGTAAGAGTGAAACTGTTACAGGAAGCAGGAACACCGCCCAAATCGTTGAATGCACTCATTATCGTCCCTACTCCCGCCTTCACCGCAGCCTCAAAAGGCGGCAAATAAACGTCCCTTAAAGTTCTTTCAGAAACATCAACAGTATTATAGTCTCTTCCACCCTCAGCCCCACCGTAAGCCACGTAATGCTTGGCGCAGGCAACCAAGGTGCCATGCTTAGAAAGGTCATTACCTTGGAATCCCTCAACATAAGATCTTGCCATCGCTGAACCCAAATACGGGTCTTCACCCGCTCCCTCCGCGATTCTACCCCACCTTGGGTCACGGGCTATGTCAACCATCGGAGCAAAGGTCCAGCGAACGCCTTCTGAGGACGCTTCTGCCGCTGCGACTGAGGCTGTTTGCTTCGCCAAATCAGGTTCCCAGCTACTTGCGATCCCCAATGGAATCGGAAATATAGTTTTGAAACCGTGTATCACATCTAATCCAAATATTAATGGAATTCCAAGCCGTGATTGTTCAACTGCAATCTTCTGAATCTTGTTTGTTTGTTCAGCTCCTATTACGTTGAGAAACGAGCCGATCAAACCTTGCCTTATAAGTGCCTCGTCTTTCTCTTGAAATGTGGAGTACTGAACGGTTTGGCCAACCTTTTCCTCAAGCGTCATTCGTGATATCAGGTCTTCTATCCTCTTATCGATAGGTTGCGAAGCGTCAAGATAAACGGGTTTACCTTTCGTGCCTTTCATTTCATGTTCGCCTCTGAATACAAGTTTTTTATTCTATTTTGTCTTAAATGGTTATTTACATCTTCGGCTAAACCGTAATCTCCATATATTTTTCCGCTCAAACAGTAAGTGGAGATAGCAATGAAGGCGGCTAAAAAATCTTCTAAAAGCCGAAGGCCCAGCAACTTAATTATGGTAATCGGCATAGAAGGATGGGTAAACGCAGGC
The DNA here is from genome assembly GCA_018397065.1 of Candidatus Bathyarchaeota archaeon. Taxonomy (GTDB): domain Archaea; phylum Thermoproteota; class Bathyarchaeia; order Bathyarchaeales; family DTEX01; genus JAGTRI01. The sequence continues at coordinate 29,276 of JAGTRI010000011.1, read as the reverse complement.
AAGGTCTCAACTTTTTCTGTAAAATATTTAGTGGACAAGATAGAAGCAAAAAAATTTTACGAAATCTCAGCTGACAAGTTCCACGATTACGCGCTGTACCGACCAACGGTCACAATAAAAGACGGCTTAGTACAGTCCTATGATCCTCCGAAAAACGAATTCTACCAGTCTACCACCGCAGCCCTCGGTCAACCACTTATTTTAATGCTTGGTCACGAACCTCACCGAAACTGGCCAAAATACGTGGACACTGTGCTTAAGGTAGCCAAGAGAGCCAAGGTAAAACTTATTTTTACGTGCGGAGGATTCCTGTCAGATTTGTCCAGCCCAGGCCAATTAACGGTTTCTGCTTCTGCAAGCGACGAAGGAATAATACCTGAGCTGAAGAAGGCTGGAGTGGAGCTTACTAATTACAGTGGTCCAACAAGCATCTTCAGCGAGATAATGATCAAATCTAAGAGAAAAGGAATAGGCGTAATCAGCTTTTGGAGCCCAGTTCCAATGTACGTTTCAGGAATATACCCACGAGGAGTTTACCTCATACTTGAAAAGATTCTACATTTAACAGGCATAAAACTTGACTTAGCTGACCTTAGGAAGAAGATGGAAGCATTCGAAGCGGAGTTTCAAAAAGAACTTAGTAGGCAACCTGATATGCGCGGACTTGTCGATGGATACAAAGAGAGAACAACCCGAGAAAGAGAACCGTCCTATATCTTCTAAGGAACCAAATTGGAAAGATTTGAGCTACCAATTATAGTTGTCTAAAAAGGATTTTACATTAGGTTAATTGCCTATAACCTGGTGTACAAGACGAACTGGTAAAGGTTGTACTTCAATTTCTCCATTTCTGTAATCTCTAACCATGTCTGGTATGTTACAATCATAATCCCTTTCGCATATCTGAATTAATTTCATAGCTTGTTTGATTCCATATGACATGATTAAATTCAATCCATGCCTTAGAATTGGATTTTTAATACTGAGGTTCGCCCATTCCTTAACCAGTATAGGGGCCCACTCTAGGTTGTGTTTCCAGCATTTCAGAAACAATTCACTGTGCTTAGGCGTCATCTTGTCTAAAGTGAAGGATTCTGCTTTATCCTTTAACCCTCCAGTGGAAACCAAGAACAACGGAACAATTAAGCTCTTAAAAGGCTTTAATTCTTCTACCAGCGACAGCGTAAATTCAGTGTCTCTCTCAGTCTCTTCTGGAAGGCCTAATACCAAGGTTGCGCATGGAACCCAGTTGTTCTCCGATAAAATCTCAAAAGCGTTCAAAACCACTTGTGGCCACTGTTCAGGCTTGAACGGTTTACATTTTCCTTTCATGTGCCTCTTCATCATTTCGGGGCTGCCAGTTTCAATGCCAGTTTGCCCACTAAACCAGTGTTTCTTATCTATTCCTAAAATGTTTGATATTTCTTTGATAACTTCAGGAGCACTTGCAACAGAAGCAAGCGCGAAATGGCTCATCGAAACGTCATTAACACCTGGATAATTCTTCACAGACCTGAATAAATTAACAACTGCTTCCTCGTTTACTTCTATGCCCTTTGCTCCGTATCTCAGAACGTCCTCAGCATGCAAAAGAGGACGCCTGCCAGCCTTTATGTTTACGTCTACTTCCTTAAGGATGCGGTCGATGGGAAAGCAACGGTAGCACTGCAGTGTTGGAACACAGAAGTCGCATCCTCTTCCGCACCCACGAGCAATTTCGACCAACCCGTTTATAGTTGCCCCCCTGATCAATGGTATCTCATCAACGGATGCTGGTTCTCCATAAACTACACCGGGCAGTTCCTCACCATTGCACGCCTTCTCAAAGATTTGAGATACAACCCGTTCGCCTTCACCTATGACTACACAATCAACGCCCAGATCTTTACGTACTTCTTCAGGCTCAAGCTGCCAAGCTCCAGGACCGCCCACCACAATCTTCGGTTGGAATTTTACAACAGCTGGGTGCTTTAGCAATTCTCTGAACTTAACCTCCATGTAGGCTTTGCCACCGAAAATCCCTGTGAAAGTTGAGGTTGCGGGACCGATTCCAAGCGGGTCATTTTCAGTTATCCCTAAAACTTTCGTGCTCGGACCCACAACTTTTTCTAGATGCTCTGGGTGGGCAACAATTACATCTTCTCTACGAAAACCGCGATCAAGCAGTGTTGCCTCAATCCGCCGAGTTCCACAAGGAGCTACGTCAACCAACCCGTTCTGTTTCACATTTATCGGAGGGCAAAGCAACGAAAAGTAAAGTTTGTCAGGGATTAGACCCATGGGAACGCAGGCGCTAAACCCTAAGAAAATGCCACCACCATACTCGCTCATCAAAGTTCGGTCTGCAGTAAGAACGATTCTGTAGCCTCCGTCAATAGATGGCATCAGCGGTTCCTCCCATGAGTTATTATAATTTTCAAAACATTTAAACTTTGATATATTAATATTTTGGCGAAAAATTTTTTAATTAACAGGTACTGCAAATATTAGGCTAAAACTAAGATAATACAATAGAAAAGTATAAACAGTTTCTTTCAAGCCAGAAGATCTGTTAAGATTTCCTTGAGAGGTCTTTTTAAGAGGTCGCAAGTCCATTTGAGAAGAATTTTTCCTTTCTCTGTTAAGGAGTAACATCTTATGTTTCGCCCATCTTCTTCTACCCATTTACCCTCTGCGAATCCATTATCCTCCAGCCAGTGGAGAAAAGGATAGATCATGCTGGGTTTTTGCTTTTTTCCAGTTAGACCCTTCAGCTCTTTTATTAGGCCATATCCATGCATGGGTTTTTGGTAGAGAAGCCACAAGATGATCGGTCTCTCAAGACCATGAACAAAGGATTCGATGACTGTAACCATAAGTTTTTCTCAAAAATTAAACATTGATACATGATATATCAGCTTTTCGATATGTTAAATAATTTCGAATATAAATAAAAGCATAATAATCTTCATATTTTATTATTAAAACTTATAGCGGAGGCTTATCTATTGACTGACGTTGAAGAAGACTTCGTCAAAGCAACCATTAGAGGCTTCAGCAGAGCTATAATCCTATGGATTATAAGTCAGCGGCCAATGTCTGGGTATAAGATGGTTGAGGAGATGAAAAGGCTAACTGAAAGAGATTTCAGCTCAGGCGTCATTTATCCGCTCCTGTATGAACTTGAGAACAAGAAACTTATTTCAGGAAAGTGGGTGCAGAAGGGCCGAAGACGGATTAAGTATTACTCAATTACAGAGGAAGGGACAAAACTTCTGAATAACCTGCGAGAGCTCTTTGAGAAGCCGGTGAGAGAGGTTCTAAAAAGTATTCTAAATGAAAAAAGAACGTGAAAACTAAGTTACAACTATCCGTCTAATCTGAACCTTCTAATTATTGAAAATACAACTGAAGCTTAGGAAATTGAAAATAATTCTATACGACAATTTTGCTGATAGATTTAAGTCATAAATGTTTATATTATGCCTTTTATATGTTGAGAGTTGCCATATTCAAAATGACTGAAAAGGCAAAGTAAAGAACACATAAAAAGGGGTAAAACCGATGGGCCATAGAAAACAACATGCACCTAAACATGGATCCTTGGCTTATCTACCTAGGGGACGTGCTTCTCACCCCAATGGAAGGATAAGATACTGGCCCGAGGTTAAAGAAGGTCCAGTTTTACTGGGGTTCGCTGGCTATAAGGCAGGCATGTCTTACGTCTTCATGGTTGAAGACAGACAGCGTTCACCAAATTTCGGCAAAGAAATTGCCTCCCCAGTAACAATTATTGAGACGCCTCCTATGACCATTTGTGCAGTAAGGGCTTACACCAAGGACAGTAATGGATTAAAAACCTTGACAGAAGTGTGGGCTGACTCCCTACCAAAGGATTTTGAAAGAATTAAAGGAGTTCCACGAGAGTTTAAGAGTGATGAAAACCTGAAAAAGATTGAAGAAAACCTCGATAAAATTGTGGAGTTCCGCGTATTAGCTGCAACACAACCTAGGTTAACAGGTATTCCGAAAAAGAAACCTGACATCATGGAAATCAAGGTTGGTGGAGCTACGATTAAGGAACAATTTAGTTATGTGAAAAAAATTCTGGGCAAAACAGTTCAAGCTGAAGAAGTCTTTAAAGAAGGTCAATTTATAGACACCATTTCCGTAAGCAAAGGAAAAGGTTGGCAGGGAGTAGTAAGAAGGTGGCATGTAGCTATCCTGCAACACAAAGGAAACAAAACAAAGCGAGGCATTGCCACATTAGGTCCTTGGATTCCAGCAAGAGTTCTCTATACTGTTCCAAGGCCAGGTCAAATGGGCTACCACCAGAGGACCGAATTTAACAAACGTATTTTAAAAATTGGCAAAGATGGCAACGAAGTCACACCTAAAGGCGGATTTCTGAGATACGGCCCAGTTAGAAACACCTACATAATGTTGAAAGGAAGCGTCGCAGGACCTGCAAAACGGCTTATAAGGCTAAGGTATGCATCAAGACCTCCGAAAGTAATCAGCCTAAGTTCTCCGCAGTTCTCTTATGTAAGCCTTGAATCACCTCAAGGAGTCTAAGTGGAGGAATAAAATATGGGTAAGGGGTCTTCGAAAGTTTTTAACCTTGAGGGCAAGAGCGTGGACAAAATCAAGCTTCCAGAAGTTTTTAACACGCCTTTAAGGCCAGACGTAATCCGAAGAGCAGTGATCTCTATACAATCTCACAGAATTCAGCCCCAAGGAAGAGACGAAATGGCTGGCAAACGAACTGTAGCTGAATCTTGGGGGGTGAACCGTGGCATGTCAAGGGTTCCAAGACTTAAGGAAATGAGGACAGCTGCATTTGCTCCTGGAACGGTTGGAGGTAGAGCCGCTCACCCACCTGTTTCTGAAAAGAAGATAGCCAAGAAAATGAATAAGAAGGAGAGACGATTTGCACTCTTTTCCGCTATTGCCGCAACGGGCAATAAGGAGAACGTGAAAGCGAGGGGCCACATTGTTGATGATGTGCCAGATTTTCCTTTGGTCGTAACAGAGGATTTACAAAGTGTGAAAAAAGCAAAAGATTTGAAGTCCGCCTTAATTAACTTAGGTGTTTGGCCAGATATCTATAGAGTTAAGGAAAGCATCAAGGTTAGAGCTGGAAAAGGGAAGATGCGCGGGAGAAGGAAAAAACAGGCTGTAGGTCCCTTGATAGTAATCAACTCAGACGACGGCATTGTGGAGGCTGCAAGTAACTTTCCAGGAGTCGATGTCGCTCAAGTTGACAGCTTAAACGCTGAGCTGCTTGCCCCCGGTACACATTTCGGTCGGCTTACAATCTGGACGAGAGACAGTATAGAAAAACTTCGAGCATTAAGCAGAGGAGACTGATACAATGAAATCGGAAGACGTTATCCTGTATCCCATGATGACTGAGGTTGCTAGTCGACTTATCGAGAGCGAGAACAAGCTAATCTTCGTAGTTAACATGAAGGCCAATAAAAAGGATGTAAGAAAAGCCGTAGAGGAACTTTACCAAGTTAAAGTTAAAGATGTAAACATAGCTAAGTCAGCCAAGGGCGAAAAGAAAGCTTTCGTTAGGCTTCAACCAGAATACAGCGCGACTGATGTGGCTATTAAACTTGGATTATTATAAAAAAGGAGATGTGAAAAATGGGTAAAAGGATTCGTGTACAAAGACGCGGAAGAGGCTCAAAAACCTTCCAAGCCGCAACACACAAGCGGATTGCTCCTGCAAGATATCCGTCTCTGCAAAAGGAAAAGAGGTTAAGCGTTGTCACTGGGCAAATCCAGCAGCTCGTTCACGATCCAGGCAGAGGTTCGCCTCTTGCCTTAATCAAGCTTGATGACGGCGAAACTTACTATTCGATTGTACCAGAAGGAGTCTATGAAGGCCAAGATGTAGAGGTAGGCTCAGAAGCGTCAGTAAGAATTGGAAATGTTGTTCCTGTTGGAAAATTGCCTGAGGGAACAACGGTTTGTAACATCGAGTTGTCACCAGGCGACGGTGGAAAGCTTGCGCGTTCTTCAGGATCGTTCGCAACCATTGTGTCTCATACTCCTGATGGAACTGTGCTGAAGATGCCTTCGGGAAAAAACATTTATGTTAACGACATGTGTCTTGCAACTGTCGGCGTCGTTTCTGGAGCTGGGAGAGTTGAGAAGCCATTCTTGAAGGCTGGAAACAAGTATTATTACATGAAGTCAAAGGGCCATAAGTATCCTAGAACGCGAGGAAGAGCAATGATTGCAGCTGTTCACCCATATGGAGGTGGCAGAAGAGGAGGACGCAAAGTCACAACAGTCTCACATCGAACTCCGCCGGGACGTAAAGTTGGTCTAATCGCAGCTAGAAGAGCGGGGCAAAAGAAAAAGTAGAACTGCAAACTTTAGTAATGTTTAAATGGTAAACCGTTTTCAGTTGAGTTGGTGGTCAGTTGCCTAAAGAATTCATGTTTCGCGGATACACCTTAGAAAAACTCCAAAATTTGTCGATGGACGATTTCATTAGTCTACTCCCTTCACGGCAACGAAGAAGCCTACAGCGAGGTTTAAGTCTAGAACAAAGAAAGCTTCTTGAAAGAATCCGTGAGGCAAAGGAACAGGCCGAACGCGGAGAAGCAACTAAACCAATAAAGACTCACGCACGAGACATGGTGATTCTGCCTGAGATGATAGGCGTAACAGTTCATGTCCACAACGGCAAGGAATTCATACCAGTTAATATAATGCCTGAAATGGTAGGACACTACCTAGGCGAATTTGCCATAACAAACAAGCCTGTGAAACATGGGACCCCTGGAATAGGCGCAAGCCGCAGCAGCATGTATGTTCCACTAAAATAAGAAATTCTTACTGTTTATTTTTTTAAAAAAATTACATGCGTTCAGGCGCTTCGATTCCAATTAGCCTTAAAGCATTGCGAAGCGTGATTCTGACAGCTTCAACAATCATCAGCCGCGCGTTGCTTAGCTCAGGCGTCTCGGCTCTAATCACAGGCAACGATGCATAGAAGGCGTTGAATTTATCTGCAAGAGCATTAGAATATTCAGCTATTACAGTGGGTTTCAGATTATCCGCTGCGTCGATGAAGATTTCTGGAAAACGAGCAACAGCAAGCACGAGGTCGAATTCCAACGGGTCTTTTAACAGCGACATGTCTGCATTTCTCGGTTCATAGTTAACCTTTTTTAGTATGTTGCATGCTCTTGCGTGGGAATATTGAATGTAGGGTGCGCTGTTAGTTTCGAAATTGAGAACCCTATCCCACGTGAAGATGACGCGTTTTTGAGGGTCTGTCTCCACCAAAGAATATTTAACTGCGCCAACTCCGACTGCCTCAGCTATCCCGCGTTTGATTTCGTCTGGTAACTCAGGAGACCGCTTTGAAACTTCCTCATAAGCTCTTGCCGTGGATTCCTCCATGACCTCATCGAAAGTTACGTAACGACCCCTTCGGCCAGAAATTCTTTGACCTGGAAAGCTTACAAGATTATAAGAGAAGTGGATGAGGTTTTTTGCCTTCTCTGTATGCCCTAAAGCGCAAAGAGCTATCTTTAGCTGCAGTTGAGAAAGAGTCTGCTCCATCCCAATTACGTTAATAACCTTGTCTGCCTGTTTAAGCTTCCATATGCTGTAAGGAATGTCCCTTGTCGTATACAATGTCGTACCGTCTGCTCTGCCTAATGTTAAAGAAGGAATTTCCTGATTTTCTTTCAAATTAAAAATTTTCTTGAGGTCAAGTATTTGAGCAGCTTTTTCAGCATCAAACTCGTAGATTCCATTTTCACTTACGACAAATGGAGTCCTCTTCAGTGCCTCAAGAGTTCGGCTAACGTCGCTGTTCCACACAAAATTGCTTTCCCAGTCCCAAGAATCTACAGAAACGCCTGCTCTGGCAAAGGTTTGCTTGAACCCTTCCAGGCACAACTGCGAAAACTCGCGTATGAGTTTTTTGGCTTCTTCTTTTCCCTCCTCGTATTCCCTAAGTAATTGGTTGACTTTGAGCTCTGGATTTTTGTCTTCACTTATTTTTTCGAGTAAAGCATTGAACAGTTTCGGGAATTTTCGTTCAAGTTCAGCAGCAACTGCGACCCAATCATCTAAGTTTTTCTTAAGATTAAGGGTTTCTTCAGATACAGGGTCGGCCTTTTCGATTGATTCCTTAAGTTTACGTATCTCTAGTAGACAGCTTGTAATAGCGTACACTGCGCCAATGAAGTGATCTGGTTTTTCATTTGGTTTCGGTCTTCCAAGAAGGTTATATCCGTATGCTATGACCGCTGATTGCCGCCCTACGTCGTCGATGTAATAGTGTCTCGAAACGGTGTGCCCTCTAGCCTCAAGCATACGCGCCAAAGTGTCCCCAAGAACAGTGTTTCTGGAAGTGCCTATGTGAATTGGATGAATGGGATTGGCACTTGTGTGTTCAACAATGATTCTTTGAGGTTTCTCGGTCTTAACATACCCATATTCAGTGTTCAAAGCTCTGGCTGACTCAACTGTTAAACGAGCTAACTCAGATATGTTGACATAAAAGTTGACATATCCCTTCCCCTCAGCCATAATAGCAGAAACTAGATTGAATGAAGATTTTTCAAGTTCAGCCTTGGCTGCAATTTGCGTTGCCAAATCAAGAGGACTTTTCTCTAATAACTTTGACAATTCGAAACAGATTGAAGAACTTAGCTCACCAAACTCTGGATTTGGTGGGATGTTTAAACTTAAGGTAGGCGGTGTTAAATCTGGAAAGGCTTCTTGCATGGCTTTTTGCAGTATCGTGTCGCATTGATTTCGAAATTCACCAAATGGGTTGCTTGAGACGTGCGTCACGTTTTTCACTTCGTACATTAAGTTTTACGAAAAGTCTATCGTGAAAAGTGGCTTATAAGTTGCTCTGATGCAACGCAGCTCAACATATCTCAAAAGATATTTTAATATCTTAATGTTTACCCATTACGAGGCGTTTAACCATGTCGTTCCCAAAGATTGAACTTCCAAAAATGGCCGAAATTCATCAAAAAATTCCCGCTCCGAAGCTTGACGATTTCGTTTCCGAAATCAGAAAAGAACTGAAAAATGCTGGTTTAGCCAGTAAAATTAGAGCCGGCGCAGAAATTGCTATCACAGCTGGTAGTAGAGGAATAGCTCATTATCCAGAAATATTGGCTACAGTAGTGGAAGAGGTGAAAAAAGCTGGTGGAAATCCCTTCCTTATCCCAGCAATGGGCAGCCACGGGGGAGCCTCAACCGAAGGGCAACTTACTATTCTAAAGGAACTTGGAGTTACAGCTGAAACTGTTGGAGCGCCAATTCGAGCGACGATGGAGGTCAACTTAATAGGAAAACTGAGTAATGGAAGCCCTGTTTATGTTGATAGAAACGCCTTGAAGGCTGACGGCATCATTGTTGTTGGACGCGTGAAGCCTCACACTGATTTTAAAGGCGAAATAGAAAGCGGTTTGATGAAGATGATGGTCATTGGGCTTGGTAAACAAAAAGGCGCAGAGATGATTCACCGCTATAAATCTGAAGGATACCACAAACTTATTCCTGAAGCAGCGAGGCTAATAATGAAAAAGGCTCCCATAATTCTTGGTCTTGCCATTGTAGAGAATGCCTACCACGAGATTGCGATTGTGAAAGCACTTGAACCTGAAAACATCGAACGTGAAGAAAAAGAGCTCCTAAAAAAGGCCAAGGCACTTCTTGCAAGAATACCATTCAAAGACATTGACGTGTTGATAATAGACGAGATTGGCAAAAATATCAGCGGAGCAGGCATGGACACAAACGTTGTTGGAAGGTTCTGGCTTCCAGGCGAAGTTGACCCGTTATCTCCGAACATTCGGTCAATTGTTGTTCTCGACCTTTCTGAAGAAACACATGGAAACGCAATAGGCATGGGCTTGGCTGATGTAACCACTCAAAGGCTAGTGTCCAAGATTGATTATCAAGCAACATTCGTGAATGCCTTAACAAGCGGTCACCCAATATGTGCGAAGACGCCAGTTTTCATGCCAACTGACCGAGACGCGATAACCATTGCCCTTCACACGTGTGGAGTAATTGACACAGGAAAGGCAAAGGTTGTTAGAATAAAGAACACGATGCAGCTTGAGCGGATGTGGATTTCAGAAACCCTTTATGAAGAGGTAAAAGCCAGTCCAGAACTTCAGAAAACATTAACGATTATTGATGAACCGCGAGAAATGCAGTTCGATGTACTTGGAAACCTTGCCCGTTAACTTGCAAAAGCCAAAAATCCTATTCTTCTTGAGGCTTCGATTCAGAAGCTCCAAGAAGTAAGTCAACAAATTTTCTCTGGTCAACTTCCGCACGTGTTCGCCATCCTATAAACAGCTGTCCATTCTCGTCCTCAACGAGGTATCCAGCCCTCAAGTAGCGGTTAAGATTCAAATCAATCCTCCAGCCTGGAAGTTTCTCTCTTAAAATGTCTTCAACATCCTTTCGTGAAGCTTTTCCACCTTGCGAAATAACGTATCCAATCGAAACAGCAAGCCCAGCAAGATCGTCAATTCGCCAGCCAACAAGCTTTTGTTCCCCAGCAGATTGGGTCTCCTTTAACGCTACATAGAACCTTGCCTTGTCTAACTGGTCAAGGGTTGGGTTTTCAGGAGGATTTGCCTCCTCTTCGAAAACAGTTTTAACCATAAGTCCAAGCCTGTCGAGATAGTCGTTTAGGAGGTTAATAACCCGAGGGTAGTCGGAGCCTATTCTTCGTCTAAGCTCCCATCCTTTGACGCCTGGTTCCCAGTGTCTTCTGTAGAAAAGTAGCTGCACTGCACGTTTAATCTTCAACGAATAAACAGCTTTTCGTCTTAACGTTCCCGGGTTTGTCGCCATCGATTCCACTCCTCGAAACTAATAGATATTGGGAAAGAAAAACTCGGTGTGTTCTCTTTTAAAACAGGCTTCTCGAATGGCTGAAGAAAAATTTCCTCTTCGAGAGGATTTATCTCTAATGCTGCGTACCCGTATGTTATTAGAAAACTTGTCAGATAAGCCCTTCGAACGGTTTCTTGATACGTTTTTGACCCAATGAAATCCCAATATTTAATTTTTTGATTTTTAGCTACTGTTTTCAATTCGTTCCACAGTTTTTCTAATTCCTCAGTAAAGGTCTCGCTGAGCAGAATGCCTTGTCTAATTAGTTCCTCTCTGGATGTGGGTGAAATTTCAGCCATCAGAAGGTTTTCTCTTTGCCACCTTTCATCTAAAGGTGCAAGTTCAGACCAGTATCTCAACGCGGCTTCTAGACTACCCATCGTAATCTGCTCAAGCTCAACAAGGGGATGCCAAGCTTCCATAAAGATTTCAGCGATTCTTTCAATTGGCAAGCTGCGAAGTTTTTCTTCGACTAGAAATGGATCTCTGTAAAGCGAAGTTGCACGTTGCTTTATCCATTCGCTCTGCATCTTAATAACTGTAGCAATTTTGTTAAGAGCCTCTGCGTCGAGACATAGTTCCTCAGGGTCGCTCCAGTTGGGAAAGTACTGTCTAATAACTGAAACAAGGTCGTCAACATTAATTAAGAAAGGATTCAAACCCTTGTTTTCAATAGACTGGCAAGTTTCTATAATTTTAACCAGTTCTTCCCTTCCAAGGATTCCTTGTCTTTTAGCAGCAGTCATCATGAAACCTCCTTGACCACTGAGGTTCCCTCGATGTTTTGAACCATTATCACGTGAATATCTTTATTCTCAAAGTACATCTGGTTCGGCGTAATAGCAAGATACTGCCCTTTTCCGCCTTCGACAGCTGAAATCAAAAGGTTAGCAATCACCTCGCGGTTCTTTGGATCCATATGAACATCGTACTCGTCAACAGCTCTGAAAGGAGACCTGATTCTTTGCTGCAAAGCAAGCAGAAAAGCCATAACAGCCGTGCTTCTTTCTCCACCGCTCTGAGAGTAAATGTTCAGTGGCTGAGGAGCTGAACCTTTAAAGCCTACGAGTATTTCTATTCCAGTTTCTTCAATATCGTGGTCATTCACTAACCGCACTGCACCATTAGCAACCGCAAAATTCAGGATTCTTTGATACTCCAGATTAACATGGTCAAGAAGGTTTCGAATCACAGTTCTCCAAGCATCCATTCGCGTTCTAATTTCTTCCAAGACCTTTTCTCGGTTCTCCGCAGCAACACGTGCTTTCTCCTTAAGTTCAAGATAAAGGTTTGAATACGACTCGTACATGCGTTCAATTTCAGCTGAGACATCGCCGAGAGCAGCGACGCGTCCGTCAACCAATCGAATCTCATCTAAGACTTCTTCAACGCTTCGTAAAGCCACAATTCTGGCGCCCATCTCCTTGGCCTTTTTAATTGCAGCATCCAAATCAGCCTGTAACAGCATAAAGCCGCGTTCGGTTTCATCCAGCTCTTTTTGTATCTCCTTCTTCTGGTACTCAAGTAATGCTAGGTTAATCCTCTTTTCCAGCATTTGTTCAGTTAAAGTTTCTAGCTTTTGGTCAATCTCTAAAGACTTATTTTTTATTTCTGCTAATTCAGAATCTAAGACTGTTATTCTCTGAGCAGAAATTTTTACGTCGCCCTCAATATTTTCGACATACAACTCAAGAGACTCAGGCCATCTACCTATCTCCAAAAAAGCGCTTTTAAGTTCAGAAATTCGTGTTTCAAGTTGATCTGTTCCTAATTTTTTCAGTTCATCTTCAACCATAAGCATCGTGGACAGAATGTTTTTAACACCCTTTTGACTGCGCTCAAGTAAGCTTTGAAGATTCTTTAAATTTTTTTCAGCATCAAGAACATTCAACTCGTGTTGCGCTTTTTCCCTTTCAAGAGCAAGCCTTTTTTCGAAAAGGGTTTGTAAGCTGTTCTTAATATCCTTTGATTCTTCTTGAAGCTTAGTTACTTCAGCTTCTAAAAGCTTGATTTCACCTTCGATTTTTTCCAAAAAACTTCTTCTGTCCTCGAGCCTTTTTTTAAGTTCTGAAACAGCTTGCTCTCTTTTCGAAACTTCCGCCCAAGCAAGTTCACGTTCAAGGAAATTTCTCTTCAGAATTAACTGTTTCTTTTCCTGAAACCTGTCGTACTGTTCCCGCCAGTAATTAAGGGTCTGCTCGGCTGACTCAAGCATCTTTGACAGGGATTCTTCTTGGCTTACGATTCGGCTGAGCTTCTTCTGAGCTTCTAAAACGTTTCTTCTATAAGGTTCAAGCCCAGCAGCAGCCTCGACAAGTTTAAGTTTTTCCTGAGGAGAAGTTACGATGAACTGTTCAGCCATATCTTGGTGCATAATAATAAGCATGTTGTCAGGGTCGACGCCGAAGTGTGAAAGCAACCTCACAACATCAGATTTTGTGGCGTGGACATTGTCAATTTCAAACCAGTATTTCCCATCACGCCTAAGAACCCTTGTTAAGTAAATCAAGTCTTTTTTTATCCTAAAAACAGGTCGCCTTCCGTTCCTTGCCGAGTTGTCCAAAACAATTGTTACGCGACCCACATCTTTTCCTCGTCTAATAAGGTCGCTTAGTTTCTTGGAACGCTCAGTGTAGGATTGTCCTAAGGCTACAGAGATTCCGAGGAGGATTGAGCTTTTTCCAGCGCCATTCGGTCCGCAGATTAGGTTAACGCCTGACTTAAGCGGAATCCTAGCGTACTCGTAAGACATGAAGTTTTCAAGTATGATCTCTCGAATCAACATTGACAAGGAGTCCTCTGGAAGACGATAGTAAAATAATATTTCTTCCTTTTAAGGAATTTCTTAAAATCCTTAGACTATGGTTCAAACTAAATTATGCTTGAACAAATGGCTAATGCAAGTCCCGAAGAAAGCGGAATTGCGAGGTTATCGTTCAACGGTAACGGCAGAGATTCAATGAACATGCCAACAGCTGAGGCGATTAACGCCTTAAACGGATGAACGAATAACGTGGAACCGAGAAAGGCAAAGGTAAACCCAGAGATAGTTCCCTCTACGTATTTTATTTTATTGTACGGTATTTGTTTGTTTCCAAACGTTTGCCCGAAGACTGAGGCGAACCCGTCTCCTAAGGTAAGAACCGTAATCGAAACATAGCATGTAGGTTCAGGAAAAAACATGAGAGACAACATTATTCCCAGCGCAAAAAACAAGGGGGAAGAAACGAACTCTTGATACTCCGACTTTCGCGCAGCACTTTTTGTAATGTCTGTGAAAAACGGCACATGTGTTCCCAGCATTCTCATCAATTCTGAAGATGTATAGAGAATTGTTAACAACAAGAGCAAAAAAGCAACGAAGTAACGATTTAAAAAATGCATGCAAACAAGAGATATAAGAAAACTGCCTATATGAATAGCTTCACGTATACAAGTGTTTCGAGGCAGATTGTGGTTCGGCGAAGACAAGACTCCGTATTTAATAACAGGAATAATTGAAGTAAGTTCCCCTCTTACAGCAGCATCTGACTTACGGCTTAAAACAAAATCTGGATTGTATCCAATTTTAAGGTCACAAAGTTTAAACATGGAAAGGTTATTTCTGTCATCCGCAACTCCTACGAGATAGTAGGAACTTAATTTATTTCCTTCGATTATCTGCTTAAGAGCAACAGCCTTCCCATCGGGTTCGATAACATCTCCCCAAATCTCGCCAGTCAAAACTCCGTCTGACACGCCTACTTCCAAGCCAGAAACAAAATCTACTCCAAGCCTTTGTCCAAGATTCTCTAAGGCAATCCTGGGAATCCCTGAACTGATAAGAGCCGTCTTAATTCCAGATTTCCTAAGTTCACAAAATGTTTCCTCAACGCCTGGCAGTAAGGGCACATTCTCGAAAACAACGAGAAACTGATTCAACGCAAACCCTTTAAGAAGTATGTAAAGACTTTCCAATGCCCTTTTTAAAGGCATTAAACCAGCTTCATAAAAAACGCCTACGGAAGTGGCTTCTAAGAAGGATTTCAGATTTTTTTGACCCACAACGTCAAAGAGTAAGAATTTTCCTTTCGGAATCACCACTCCTTCAACATCGAACACGACTAACTTGTTTTGGCTGTCAGAAGATGAATTTGTTCTGTCGCTTGTTTCGGTCTTCCTCAAAATAGATGGCAGCCCCAAAACTTACTTTATTTGTTTCAGTATTATGTCTAGCTGCTCCTCATCGATCACGCTTAATTCATACAAGTTTCTGGCTGCCTCTCCCATGCCCAGCACACGGTGAAGAGTTATGCCTTTACCTGCAAGCCTTTCTGTGGCACCTTCTTCTCTGTCTAAGAGAACAAAAGCGTCAGAAACCAGTCCACCCTCCGCTCTTATTGCTGTGGCTGCTTTAAGTAAGCTTTGACCCGTTGTTGCAAGGTCATCAACTAACAGAACGCGATCACCAGGTATCAGGACTCCTTCAACTCTACGTTCTCTTCCTCTTAGTCGAAGGGTCTGCCGCGTATAGAGGTAAGGCTTTTTTAACCGAAAAGCCAAGAGTGCGGCGAATGGTGTTCCAGATATTGGTATGCCCGCTATCCTATTGATAGCATTTATGTCAAATTCATCCGTTATAGTGTCAGTCATAATGTCCATAATTCTTTGAAACGCATCGGGAAAGCTCGGTATAACTCTAAGATCCACATAGTAAGGCGTAGTTTTTCCGCTTGAAAGCTTAAAAGCGCCAAACTCCAAAGCGTTTGTCTTTTGAAGTATCTTACAGATTTCCTCAACAACTGTTTTTTCTTCCATGCCAAAACACCTAAAGTCATTCTTGCCAAATTGTATATGGGAGCAGATGCTTAAAAGAGAATATGTTACATTGCTGAATTGCTTTTTACACTGGACCTCTACGATTGAGGTTATAGATTAAATCATTTTTTGTTATGTTTGCATGTTCCAAAAAATACCTTGCTAAAAGGAACCATCCACTTTATTTTAGGTCCTTAAGCATTTCTTTTACAGTTTTTCTAACCGCTTCTGCGCTGTTGAGCTTAGGTTTCCAACCTATAGACTTAAGTTTTTCGATTGCTAACAGCATATGTTTTACGTCGCCCTTCCATCCTCTTCCGCCGTCGATGCCGCCTGTAAAACGAAACTGCACTTTTCTTAGTCCCATCTCTTCGGTTACGATACTCGCAATGGTTGTTACGTTAATCCTGTCTTCTGAACCCAGATTGAAGACCTCTACGAAACGCTTTGCCTTTGCATAGCTGAAGAGCATGGCGTCAATGCAGTCATCAACATAAAGGTAGGATTTTGCTTGTGTTCCGTCTCCAAGAATCTCAAGTTCATATGGGTTGTAGCGAAGTTTCTTGATAAAGTCGTATATCACCCCATGTTTGCTCCTGGGTCCAACGATGTTAGCAAAGCGATAGATGACTGCGTTAAAACCATATGTATTGGCATACGCCATGACTAGAGCTTCTGAAGCAAGTTTTGAAGCGCCATACACAGAAATTGGCTCCAAAGGCGCATAATCCTCAGGTGTAGGAATCTGTGTTACGTCTCCATAGACTGTTGAAGAGGAAGTGAAGATGAAAAAATTCGCCTTTCCAAACCTTCTAACTGCCTCTAGCAAGTTAAAGGTTGCAACTACGTTTTGGTCGAAATGAACGTTTGGGGCTGTAGAGCTCAGTCGAACCTCTGGGTTAGCTGCGAGATGAAAAATTACCTCACAGTTCTCTACCGCATTTTCGCAGTTCTCTTGATTTAAAAGGTCACCTTTCTGAAACTCAAAATTACGGTTGTTAAGCCACTGATTAATGTTTTTTAAGTTGCCACTGCTTAAGTTGTCAAGAACGCGTACCGCAGAATTTTGTCTCATAAGGGCGTCAACAAGGTGGCTACCTATGAATCCTGCACCGCCTGTTACCAAGACTTTTCCGGTGGATTTCATGAACTTTTCCCTTTTTATGTGAAATTTGTAATATTAACTATTTGGACTTTTTGAGTGTGCATTGTTTTTTGACAGGTCTTCAACAGCTTTGTTATTTTTAGTATTTTGCTGTTTCATTTTCTTTTTTGCGAATATGTAGAATACGAACCCGAAAACGGGGATTGTAACCTCTATCAACCTTTCATCCTCTTTTGCCATTCTTGATATTGGTATTCCTTGTTTTTGAAAAGATTTAACGACCTCGAAGCCGGCTTCTTTGAAGAGATTGCTGTAAGACCACGGCGTCCTCAATCCAACATGTGTTCTGTCGCAGAAGTATGAGTAGGGATTTAAGCCATTCGCCATACTTGCCAAGACGACGCCGCCGTCTATTAACAGGTGAAAAAAGTTTTTTACTATTGCTTCATGCTTTTCTTTTGGTATATGCTCTATTGTGTCCCTTGAAAAAACCGCGTCAAAATATCCGTGCTTTGCAATCAGAAACTTGGTGTCACGTTCTGTTGAAAGGTCCAGCTTGTAGAATAACATGTTGCCGTAAGGAAACAATTTTTTGGCTTTTTGAATTGCGTAATCACTTATGTCAACGCCTATGATTGTGCCTTTGACTTGTGTTGAAAGCCAGGAAGCTCCAACGCCAAGTGCGCATCCGAAATCCAGTATATTCAGCTCCCTTTCGAAAAGGCTGGGAAAGACAATTTTTCCATGGTCAAATAAGATCTTGTAGTTTCTCTTTATGATCAAGCGGCTTTGTCTGCCATAGGGCCCAGCTTCAAAGTATTCTTCGCCCAATGTTCCACGTTTCCTTGTTACCTTTAACGCGAGGTTTGTTCCGCTCTTTTCATCCTTTCTATCCTCATTGACTGTACATGTTGAAAGTGTTTCTCTTCCTAAACGTCAAACAACAGATGTTTTCTTCTGCTTTACTGTTGGATGCTGCTTAGACCACTCTGCGAACTCGGTTAAAGATTGCATTTGCCTCCTGTTAAGATATGTGACGCTTCTTCCCTTTTTAACGGTTTTCAGCGCTTCTTCCAGCGTCATTCCTCGGCTCACAAGGTACGCTGCGATTACAAGGGCTGACCTTCCCCTTCCAAGGTTGCAATGAACAAGCACCTTCAGGTTTTGACCAACCTTCTCGTTGATTAAGGCAACAATTTGGGCCAAAGTGTTTGGTGGAGCGCCGTAACGGTCAGGTATCTGAAAGTTAAAATATTCGACGCCGTGGTTCCTGAGAAAGCTCTTGTACTTTGAATCTTCAGCCTCTCTGAGGTCGATAACGACCTTGAAGTTCTGCTCTGCTAACAGCTTAGGGCTGTTTATGCCTCCAACCCACAAGTATTCGTCAATCTTGCTAACATTTGGGCACAAGCCTAACACAGCCATTGTTTTCGTTATCCTTGCATGTATGCCGCCAACTAGGAGACCGGAATTTTCCATCCGTTTGTCCTCGTCTCGTCACATTTCAGCTGTTTGAAATTAGAATATGTTTCATCATTATTCAGTTTTTGGTATTAAATTTGAAAATTAGAATATATTTCATCATTTCTTTTTTGGACGGCGTCTAAAATACATTATAGTAAGTAGTTTTTACGTGAAAGATTGGCCATGATATAAATTTAATATATCTAAAAGTTGGAGACACATCTCTTCAAGAGGCTCCGCAATGCAACCATAACTTCTTTCTTTTCATTGTTACAAACAAAATGTTAAGACGGGCGAAACAAGATTAACCGCTACCAAGGAAAAAGTTATTTCAGAAGCGTGTGAGGCTTCTAAAATACGAGAATAACGTTGCAGCTGTATGGCTTGAGGGCTCAACAGTTTACGTAGTATATACACCAACTCCATTCGCAGAAGTTTATGTATGGAGAGCAATCGCAGGCGCAGGCGGAGCCTTAGCATACATTCTTTATAAGAGGCGTATAAAGGCTTGACCGACTTAGCGAATGCTGCCAGGAAAAGACAGGAAGAGGCAGGTTTCAGTTCACGTTGGCTGGCAGAATCTCCAGAACATGGTAACTACGTAAGCTGTTGAGCTCTTATTCGCTTATTCGCTAAGTAAAGAGTGAAAAGCAACTTAAAGTGAAAAAATTCATCGTTGTGATTGGCTTTATACAGTGAGCCGTGAGGCTTTTATTCACAGCGCCCCTAATACTTACATTAAGCTAAAATGTTTGGTAGGTGAATGGCAATTGCAAGACCTTGAGCTGGTTAAGCGTTATAGAGAAATTCGGGTTGCCGACGTTGTTGATGCTTTGGACCGTTACGGCTTTCACGACCGCGTTCTTGTGTCAAACGAAATAAAACCTCTCTACACGGGCATAAGAATGGCTGGGTACGCTGTAACCGTACGGGCTAACAGAGTTCAGGAAGAGTTTCCGTCTTTGACTCCTGAAGAGTATGAGAGGTATGCTGGAGAGTGGTATGGGAAAAGGGCGAACTATGAGCATTTCATGAAGCATGCTGGTCCAGGAGTTGTTATCGCTGTGGACTTGGACGGGTATAACGATGTGGGATTTTGGGGGTCCATGGTAGGCTTGTCCGCTAAGGCGAAAGGCGTTGAGGGCATAGTTCTCGACGGAGGATGCAGAGACACGTACGAAATACGTAAAATCCAGTTTCCCGTTTTCTGCAGAGCAGTTGGAAGAACCGAGGTTGTGGGCAGAATCGAAATTAAGCCTGAAAACGTGAATGTTCCCGTTACGATTGGAGGCGCAAACGTTAATCCAGGAGACATTTTAGTCGGCGACGACGACGGTGTTGTGGTTGTGCCAAAAAAAGTCGCTGCGCAGGTATTGGAGAGAGCTGAGAAACAATTAAACCTAGACAGAGAATCCCAAAAGCCATATCTTGATAAAACAGGCATCAAACTGTGATTGTCATATAGAACCGTGTCGAGGCGAAAGGGAATGGCGGATGAAAAGTTTAAACGTGTTGCGCAAATTTGCATCGTTGTAAGGGACATAGAAAAAGCCCGTTCAGAATGGGCGAAACTTTTAGGCGTTAAAGAAAATCCGATTTCCGAAACCGAAGAATACGAGGCAACTCACGCAACGTTCATGGGTAAGCCAACAAAGGCAAGAGCGAAGCTTACGTTTTTTCCGTTCGAAAACATAGTTTTAGAGATCATTGAACCAATTGGCGAACCAAGCACGTGGCAGCAGTTCCTTGACGAAAAAGGCGAGGGCCTTCACCACATAGCCTTTCAGGTTGAGGATCTCGATGGAACTCTGGAAAGGTTCCGAAAACAAGGCATAAATGTCGAACAGAAGGGTGACTACAGAGGCGGATGCTATACGTACATGAATTCCAAGGCCAAGCTCGGCTGCGTAATCGAGCTGCTGCACAGCCACAAGGAGAAGGCGCCATGAAATACTTCTCTAAGGGAAAAATTGGCAGAATCTTCGCGCTAAGCCTTGAACCAGGCGACTACGTGCTTGAAAGCATAAAAGAAGTCATAGAAAAAGAAAAAATCAGAGACGCCGTCGTTGTTTCCGCAGTTGGCACCCTAGACCAGTACAGGATACACTACGTTACGACGACGGGTTATCCGCCGCAAAACAAGTTTGAACACTGGAAGGATAAGCCGCTTGAACTTGCAAGCATCAACGGCATAGTAGCCAACGGCGAACCTCACCTGCACATCGTCGTCTCAGACTCAGAAAAAGCCTACGCAGGACACTTAGAGGAAGGGTGCCGAACACTGTACCTAGCCGAAATCACAATAATCGAAATCAAAGGCTTAAACCTAAAAAGGCAAACCAACCAAAAAAACATTATAACACTAACCGCAGATACATAACATAATATCTTTTTACTCAATTCCACTTCTTTGCTTTGATTAATTATGAATTATTAGGTACATTTTTGTATTTATTCATTTTTTCGCGCTACATTGCTCTTTTCAATTGCCTTTAGATTATGAGTTTTGCTTTTTGAAACATAATTACATACTCCATTAGGGAAGACATCATAAAGATCAGCGTTGCAGTAAGGACAAAACATTTCAATCTCGCCTTTCCGGTCATGCAATTCGTACAACGCTGAAACAGAATTAAAGACATAAGTATTATACTCATTCTCAAAAACTTCAAATAGCCTTTTTTTTACATGAAGGACATTTAGGTGGTAATCTCTTCATGATTAGTAACCTCGTCATTTTTAGTTCCATATAAACATTCAATCTTTAAAGTTTTTCAAAAATGCAACACTTTTTGGTATGTTTTATCAATATTTTCAAGTTTAAGATAATTGATATATACTACAGGGCAATTAAGAGTGTAAAGAATAGCAAAGATATGTGGGAAGAATGAAGACCCCTTATTTCACATTTGATAATATCATCGTCTATAATGAAGATTTCCTTTCTATAGATTCAATTGAAAATGGTAGCATTGACCTTACAGTAACCTCTCCACCCTATAATGTTGACATAAAATATGAAACCTATAATGACAAAATCCCATATGATAAATACTTAGAGTTTACAGAAAAGTGGCTGGATAAATGTTACCACTTAACTAAGGATGATGGAAGACTTTGCCTAAACATTCCTTTGGACAAAAATAAAGGTGGTCAACAAAGTGTTTGTGCTGACATAACAACTATAGCCAAAAAAGTTGGGTGGAAATATCATGCTACTATCATTTGGAATGAACAAAATATTTCAAGGCGTACTGCGTGGGGATCGTGGTTAAGTGCATCCGCTCCATTTGTTATAGCCCCTGTAGAGGTCATTTTGGTTCTTTATAAGAAAAGATGGAAGAAAACTAGTGGTTCAAGAAAATCAGACATAACCAGAGACGAATTTATAGAATGGACTAATGCTGTGTGGAATTTTAGTGGCGAAAGTAAAAATAAAATTGGTCATCCATCGCCATTTCCAGTAGAGCTTCCTCGGAGATGTATAAAATTGTTTAGTTTTGTCGAAGATACTGTGCTTGATCCTTTCCTTGGTAGTGGAACGACACTGATTGCATGTTTACAAACTAACAGGAAAGGAATAGGAGTAGAAATAGATGATAAATATTGTGAACTAACGGTGAAAAGGCTTAAAGAACTGGGAATCACTCAGCAACAATTAATAGTTTGAGGTGCTTATCTTTGGCAAAGTCGATAAGCGATTTAGTTATGGAATATTTTATGGCGCATCCAAAACAGGACCTACCTCACGGCCCGGTTGTAGACTGGGTTGAAGAACAATATTTGAGATTAACGGGGAAGAAACCTAGAGACACTTGGAGAGCTATTAGAAAACTCTACCAGGAAGGAAAACTGATTAAGGTAAAAAAGGGCATCTACAGATATGATCCTACGCATGTTCATGAACAAGAACTGTTTGATTTTCCAGAAGAAATCAAAGAGGCAATATTCAAAAGAGACAATTATAGGTGCGTTGTTTGCGGATTAGGCAAAAAAGATGGCGTTGAAATATGTGCCGACCACATAATACCTAAGGACAAAGGAGGAACCAACACCATCGAAAATGGCCAGACTCTATGCATGCAACATAATCTAATTAAAAAGAACTATTCTCAAACAGAAGCAGGAAAAAGATATTTCATTAAAATGTACGAAATAGCCATAAGAAATAACGATAAAAAAATGATAAAGTTTTGCGAAGAGATTTTCGATATTTACAACCATCATAAAATAAACTCGCACATACCTAGACCAGATAAGTAGCAGAGGCTTTTCGAATGTAAATTGCTCAATGCATAGATGTGCAAATCAGTTATTTTTTCTTTGTTGAAGGTAATTGTTATATCTTTTTAAGCGTGTATTATTTGTGTTGAGGTGTGTTTGTTGGTTTCGGCTTGTGTTTTGGTTCGAACAGCTTCGGGCAAGTTTGACGAGGCGGTTAAGGCGTTGCGTCAAGTGAAGGGCGTTCAGCGTGTTTTCCCAGTGCTTGGCAGATTCGATGTCGTGGCTGACGTTGAGGTGAAGGACCCTAAGGATCTTGGGCCGACGATTCTGAGGCTTGGAAGGCTGGCTGGAGTGGTTTTTACAGAAACCCTAGTTGAGGTTACGCAGTGAAAGGAGGATGGCGGAATGCTTAATGCGTGTGTCTTGTTGAAGGTTGTTCCGACAAAGGCTGATGCGATACTGACTGAGGTTCAGAAGATAAAAGGGGTTAGGAAAGCCTATTTTACTTATGGCCGTTTTGACATAGCTGTCTTCCTCGAGGTTGAAGACTACAAACAGCTAAGAGACATCACTGGAAAAATCAACGAGATTGCTGGCGTCCGAAGCACAGAAACCCTTGCAGAAGCCTAAATGCCCCGTTTTCTTTTTTAGGTCTATCAATGCGCAATTAGCCTCTAATGTATCCGTGAACGCTCAGATACCAATTAAATAACAATACTTTTAGCTGAGTCAAAATGTGATTCACGGAATCTGCAAATTTTAATTGCAATATCGGGAAGGACAGTTTTTTTGATTCTTTTTGTCGCCTCAAAAAAAGACATTGCGGCAATGAACATAGCTGAGAAACTTGTTAAACGCCACGGCTTCAAAAAAACTGAAGAAACTTTCAGCGGCAACCCAGTGTTTTCAAAAGCTTTAGATAATCGCACAGTAAAGATCGTCTACATCGACCAGGATTCTGTGAACACGCAGGAACTAAGTTTACCCTCGCCCCTAAGTTTGCTTGTTTTTCTTTCACGTCACAAGAGCCTCAGCGGAACTCCAACATTGTCCGTTCACACGCCTGGAAACCTTGGCAACGCAGAGCTAGGTGGACTGCCCAGAACCGTGTCTATATCTCCAGCAAGCGCCATGAAAGAAGCCTTGAAAGCAATGAAGGAGGCCCAGGTTGAGAAAGGCCTAGAATACGAGGTCTCCTACGAATGCACGCACCACGGTCCATCATTAAATGTGCCCACGATGTTTGTGGAACTTGGAAGCTCCGAAAAACAATGGCAAGACCAAGTGGCAGCTGAAGCAGTTGCAGAAGGCGCGTTAGCCGCCGCAGCTGCTAACACAGTAGACCACGCTGTTCTGGGGGTTGGAGGGCCACATTATAATATGAAGTTCACGCGGAAAGCCTTAGAAACCGAAACTGCATTCGGCCACATCATACCAAAATACGCAGTCAGTAAATTAGACACAGAAATTTTAACAGAATGTATCACAAAAACTTTGGAACCTGTTAAAAAAGCGGTTCTGGACTGGAAAGGCATAACAGGCGCAGATAAAAGCCGATTACTTAGCTTGTTGGCTGAGGTCGGCTTAGAGGTCGAAAAAATCTAGGCTTTTCGGTGTTTCTTAGCCTTTTCAGTTTGGTATCTTAGATGATAAAGCACTAGCTTCACAATAAGCCCTTCTTATCAGATCCACAATTGTTTCTGGAGAGATTACGCTCGCGTTTATAGCTAGGTTGTGCGCTTCCGAAGCTGCGATTTGTATGAGAACCGTTATGTTTTCAGTCATGGGAACCGCAGCGTTCAAAGACAGATTTAACGCTTCAGTGTACGCTTCGCCTATACTCTTTTTGTACTCATCGATGTCTAACTTTAGCTGTTCCTCGGATATGATGGCGCCGTTGTCATAAACTGCCTTAATGGTTAATCCCATCTCCACAGGTTTTATGCCGAGCTTCGACAAAATCGGAGCAAGACTCTCAGAAATCACTTCTCCCTTTCTAACCACAACAGTGTCCCGGTTCACCCACACACTTCCAGACTCAATCCGCGTCGGTATGCCCACCGAGTTCAGCTGACTTATGATCGGCCCAGGAGGAAGCCCCGTGTTTCCAGCAGGAACAACCGCGTCTTCTGAAGCTACGTCTCCAACCTTTGCGAAGGCCTTAACCTTACTTTTTTCAATTATTAGCTCAAGCTTGAAGGGATTGAGGCTTGTAAAAAGATAAACGTTTGAACCTTTTAGGTAATCTTTAAGTTTCTCTGCGTTTGGAATCGACAAATCCATAATTGCCCGTTCAACCAACGAATTTTTTAACACGCGAACATGAGCGGAGCCTTGAAGCTTCTTCCTTAATTCCTGAAGCTGAGAGGACCGAACCTTATGTAGACTGGCAATCCCGATTGCCGGATACCTTTGGATGATTTCTTGTATCTCCTTAACGCTCTCTGCCTTTTCACGTATTGAACGCCGCTCCAATTCTAACCACCTAGATGCTAATTTTTACTGGATGCCCCATTGTTGTTTTAAGATATATCGCATCCACATTTTTTATGCCCTTTTTAAGCCTAGCCGTAATCCTTCTAACTATGGTCTGCACATTCTCAGCAATTTCATCGTCGGACATGTTTTCCGTTCCGATTCGACACTGCAAAATCGGCTGGTTACGGGCTCTCACAAGCACAAACCTTTTCTGCCTTTCAATTTCCTGCTCAATATTAGCTGTTGGAGGAACAGGGACAGGCATCTTCCCTCTCGGTCCCAAAATGCCACCTAAAGCCCTTCCTACAAGAGGCATAAGAGGAGCTGATGCGATGAAAACATCCATCGTTTTTGCTATCTGTCTTTGACGCTTTTTGTCAGTAGACAAGCTTTGAATTTCGGAACTTTCAAGAACCAGATCTGCGCCTCCCCTTCTCGCCCTAAGAGCCATGTCACCATCAGCGAGAACACAGACAGAAACCTTTTTGCCCAAAGGATGTGGAAGCTCAATTCTTTCCTGTATTCTGCCCTCAGGCTGCTTCATGTCAATGTCCTTAAGGTTGATAATCAGCTCTATAGTTTGGTTAAAATTTCTCTTAGCCGACTTTTCTCTTACTTCTTTGATCGCGTCTTTGAGGGTTTTTGGTTCTATGGACATACATTAAGCCTCAGTTTCGACAAAAAATTTCAAATCGCTAATAAAAAGGTTACCTTTCGCTCCCTATTTTTCCAGAATGTTATCATAAACTCCTTCATCAATCTCTTTCATGACATCTTTAGCGTCTTTCTGATCAACCGTAACTCCCATAGAACGGCATGTCCCAACAATCTCTTTGACAGCAGCCTTCAAGGTTTTTGCGAGAAGCGTAGGCTGCTTAATTTTCGCAATCTTCACTACTTGCTCCATAGAGAGGTTGCCAACCTTCGCAGTGTGCGGAGTTCCTGATCCCTTCTGAATTCCAGTTTCCTTAACTATTAGTGCTCCGGTGGTCGGGATTCCAACAGTTACATCAAACTCTTTCGTTTCCGGATCAACAGTTATCTTAACTGGAACCTTCATGCCAGCGTAGCTACTTGTTAACTCGTTAATCTTGTTTACAATCATGAGAACATTTACACCTAACGGACCTAAAGCTGGGCCAAGGGGCGGTCCTGCTGTTGCTTGTCCGCCCGAGACGAGTGCTTCAACTACCTTCTTTTCAGGCATCTTTATTCCTCCACTTTTGTTTGTTGTCCTTTTTCAGTGACCTTTACGTAATCAGCGTGAACTGTAATGGGTAACGTAAATGTCGCTTCGAGAAGTTCGATTGTAATCTCCTCTTTTGTTTTATCTATACCAGTAATCTTGGCTCTCATTCCCTTGAACGGACCCCCTGTAACTTCCACAATATCGTTTATGTTTAGCTCCTCAATTATCGGTCGCACAACAATGTATTTTTCGACCTCAGACAAAGACACAACTCCGGGCACTCTCGATCTAATGTGTTTAATGCCCATAATTGCTTCTTCAACGATGTGCGGGCCGTTTGCCTCGATGAAAATGTAACCTTTCAATGTTTCAGGAACAAGAACAGCTTTTATAGGAATTTTGTTAGCCTCAGCTCTTCCCGTGATAAGGTTTGCCACGTTTCTTTCCTGCCCCACAGTGGTCCTCACAGCAAAAATTATTGTTGACCGTTCTTCCGAAGCCATTTTCATCCATTCCTACCCTAAAATTGCGCCTTTAATAAATGAGTTAAGAATGTTGATGATGAACCCAACTAAACCTACAAGGGTTATACCTGCAGTGCAAACCTTTATCGTCAACCATACCTCTGCTCTATCGGGTTTCTTCGCAAGCCTGAGCAGTCTTGAGCAAGACTTAAGGAAAGAGCCTAATCCCAAAGCGACACACTTCGCAAATCTTCTACACAAAAGGAGAAATGACCTCTATATAAGAATATTTCTGGAATACCGTTACATGTAAAGTGAATTATGCGATGTGAACCAAACCACTTTAAATTATACCTTAATAGCGACCTTACTTTTTCCGACAAATTTAAGTATTGGATTATCCATGTTCGAAAGGTTGAATAACAATTGAAGGTCAATAGCAATCAAACAAGGTGAATGATTGATGGAATACGTCTATGCAGCCATGTTATTACACAAGGCTGGTAAACCAATCGACGAAGACAACGTGACCAAGGTTCTTCAATCAGCAGGTATACAAGTAGACCAAACCAGAGTAAAGGCGCTTGTTGCAGCTCTTTCCGAAGTAAACATCGACGAAGCTATAAAATCAGCACCGACCTTCATGCAGGCTGCAGCAGCTCCCGCAGCTACATCTGGACCGGCGGCTCCTACTGCTGAACAGAAACCGAAGGTTGAGGAAAAGAAAGAAGAGAAGAAGGAAGAGGAAGCATTAGAAGGCCTTGGAGCGCTGTTTGGTTAAGTCTTCTTTTTTTATTGGTTCCAAACAGGCTTTTGTCATTATTTAGTCAATTATGGCTTATCGAGGCTTAACTATATTAACGCTCCTTATTTCTTTAATTGAGAAGACAAGGCGCTGTTTGAAGGTGAAGGAGACATATGAAGTTCGCTGAAGAGGAATATCATCTCCCTTTTTTTGACGAGTATGGCTATATTAGGAAAAGATGCCCTCGGTGCGAAGAGTTTTTCTGGACACTGAACATCGACCAAAAATTTTGCGGTGAAGCAACTAACAAAGGCTGCGCTGAGTACACCTTCATTGGTAATCCTCCAACTCGAAAACCCTACAGTTTACAGGAGATGCGGGAAGCATTTCTTTCCTTTTTCGAAAGGCGTGGGCATACGCGAATAAAGCCGTATCCGCTTGTTGCACGTTGGAGAGACGACCTTTACTTTACAAACGCAAGCATCATTGATTTTCAGCCTTATGTGACTGAAGGCTTAATTCCTCCACCGGCCAATCCACTTGTCATAAGCCAAGTTTGCGTAAGATTTCCTGACCTTGACAGTGTTGGTCCAACTTTTGGACGGCACTTAACGATTTTTGAGATGGGAGGGCATCACGCGTTTAACTATCCTGATAAGGAGGTATACTGGAAAGACGAGACTGTTCGTTTCCACCACGAGTTCTTAACCTCAACTTTAGGCATAAAGAGCGAGGAAGTCGTCTACAAGGAAGGCGTTTGGGTAGGAGGTGGAAACGCAGGTCCGGATGTTGAAAGCATAGTGCGAGGGCTTGAGGTTGACACCCTAGTTTTCATGAAGTACAAAGTTGTGAACAGCGAGTTCGTAGAACTACCCATACGGACTGTGGACACGGGCTATGGCATTGAAAGGTTCACTTGGCTGTCTCAAGGGTGCATAAGCGGGTTCGAAGCTGTTTATGGAGAGTTGCTGAGCAAGATCATGCGTTTAGCTGGAATAGAATCGCCGAACAGAGGACTCCTTGCAGAAGTATCAAGGATTTCTGGGCTAATCTCAATTTCTAAAACCTCCAGCTTCTTAGAGAACTGGCAGAAGGTTGCACAGAAAATAGGAGTTGATTACAGCAACCTTTATCGCACTGTGAAGCCTGTTACAAGCGTTTACAGCGTGGTTGACCACACGAAATGTTTAGCTTTCCTTCTAGCGGAAGGTGTTGTTCCTTCGAACGTTCAAGAAGGGTATCTTACGAGGCTGCTGATAAGGCGGACTTACAGGCTTTTGAAGGACCTTTTGATTGAGGACAAGATGACTGACATAATTGATCTGCAAATAGATTATTGGGGTAAGGATTTTCCGCGTCTAAAGGAGATGCGGGACGAAATTCTCGAGATGCTCTCAATAGAAAAAGAGAAGTATGAACAGACTCTTGAACGAGGACGAGGCTTAGTGAAAAGGATAATTCAAGAACAAAAAAAGACTGGAGCATCTGAGATTCCCTTAGAATACGTTGTTGAACTTTACGATTCACATGGACTTACGCCTGAGGTCGTCGTTGAAACAGCAAAGGCCGAAGGAGTAGAGGTCAAAGTGCCTGATAACTTCTATAGCTATGTAGCTGAACGACACATTACAGCTCCCGAAGTTTTAAAGGCTGCCTCTAAAGAGGGACTTAGGGACATTGAAGGCGCATTTTTAGACCTACCTGAAACTCGGCGACTCTATTATGAAAATGTCTACATAAAGGAATTCAAAGCTAAAGTGCTGCGGTCTGTGGGTAATCGCGTGGTTCTCGACCAAACAGCTTTCTATCCAGAGGGAGGCGGGCAGCCACCTGATTATGGTTTTCTAAAATTTGATAGAAAGCAATCGAAAGTTGTGGACGTTCAAAAGGTTGGCGGAGTAATCGTTCACTTCTTGGAAGGCC
>JAGTRI010000010.1 GCA_018397065.1 Candidatus Bathyarchaeota archaeon | reverse complement strand
TCATATTGAGCTAATTTTTGTTTTAGCTCTATCATCCACTTTGAAATCAGCTGAGTTAAGAAGAATGGTCCTTTCAAATTTACTTCGATAACCCTATCAAAGTTTTCCTCGCTGATTTCAAGCAGGTCTCTTCTTTCTTTCGGCGCAATCCCAGCGTTGTTTACTAAAACATCGATTCGCCCAAACCTATTTCTTAATTCTTCCACAATGCGTCTTCGGTCTTCGGAACTTGAAACGTCAGCTCGAACATAAAAAACCTCTGCTCCTGCACATTTGATTTCACTTAAAATAGGCTTAACCTTGTCCTCTTCACGGGTACCATTAATTGCAATGTTAAACCCGTTTTTGGCAAGTTCCAAGGCAATAGCAAAGCCTATTCCAGAAGTTGATCCTGTTACTAAAGCCGCATGTCTCTTGCTTGCTTGACCTGTTTCTACTTCATATTCAGTCACTTAGATTCCTCCATTTTTGACATAACAAGCGCAGCTAAGAGCCCATCTTGCATGTTAAACATAATATTTTTGAAGGATTCCTCAAAACCGTATTTCATCACGTAAGTCACTAATTGAACATTTTGAGCTCCTAAAGATAGGTACTCATAAACGTGTTTCCCTGAGTATGTTCCGCCAGTAGCGCTTATGGGGATGTTAACTGCTTCTTTTGCTTTCGCTATTTGGCCTTGATTTATGATTCGCAGTTCTCTGCCACCATGTGCGGTGAAATAGGACTCTTTTGTATCTGGGTCAACAAATTTTCGGAAAAATCTGTTTGCTATCACGACGCAGTCAGCGCCGCCCTGTTTTGCAGCTTTAATCATTTCTATCTGGAAGTCTAATCCAAAATCTAGATTCATAATTTTGGGAACAACATAGGAGTTTGGACAGTTTTCCTTTACCAACTTCGGCGTTTCCCTGTACCAATGCAGAATTGTTTTTTTGTCAACAGCAAGTTTTTCTCTTTTTAAGAATGGGCAGAAATCGATTTCGAATGTAATTTTACGATCCTTATATAGAGGGAGGGCAGCTTCACTCAGCTTTGTAACCGTGTATTCCCACTCTTCCACTTTCCAATCTTCTTTCTCAATGTCTTTTGGCAAGTGACACAAGAAGGAAGGTATAATGGCAAACTTCAATTCTTCGCCTATCTTAAAGGATTTTTCAGCAAATTTTAGGTATTCAGTAAACGTCCTTTGATCAAGCCCACCATTCCAGTGATATACGGGGTTTCCTTCGTCGTCACTTACCCACCTAGCAAACGTTGGTTTTGTTCTAAGCATTTTCATGGAAGAATTGCCATATTTGTCTTCACCGACAACAGATTTAAGCACCATTCCTCCAAAGCCAGAAGTTGCAGCTCTTACTATTTGGGAGGTGGTTTGAGACAAAGGACCTGGAGCCACAATGATCGGACTTTTTAGCTCAAAATCTAAATAGGTCGATAAAAGGGTAATTCCAAAATTCTTATCTAAAGATTTATTAACTTTGTCCATTCCATCATTGATGAAATCTTTTTCAATCTGCTTCAACCATGCTCTCATAATTTGCTCCCGAAGAGACAAGCGGTTCCCGACCATAAATGTTTTTCTTTTCTGAAAATGTATGTGTAAAGGGGTCTTCTGCCAACAACAATTCAGTATGATAAATAATGTGAAAAGACTTGATTTTTTGGTAAATCGTATCTTGAAATGTTTAATACGGACTAATTTGCTATTTGCCTGCGAGGAACCAGTGTGGTAACAGAACGAGAAAACTATCTTAGGGCCGTGGAGTTTCGATATCCTGAATGGATCCCATGCCGAGTATACATATCTTACGCTGCTTGGAAAAGGCATCGCGAAAAACTAGATAAACTCTTTTCCCGATATCCCATATTGTTTAAGAATGCTGATGAACTGCGTAGACTCGGCAACAATTTTCCTCCTGTCTACAGGGAAGGCGAGTATTTCCGTGATAACTGGGGATGCCTTTGGTACAATGTTAAGGATGGGTACGAAGGGCAGATAGTGGAACATCCACTGGCAGATTGGAAAAAATTTGAAACCTATCAACCACCAGATTTTTTAACAAAAACTGAAAGAGGAGAAAGGGACTGGGAAAAAATAAGGGAAGATGTTGAGCAACGAAGAAAGCAGGGTCTACTAGTCGGTGGGGATGGAGAACGCCTCTTTGACCGTCTATACTTTCTGAGGGGTTTCGAGAATCTTATGGTCGACATCGTCACTGACAATCCCAATTTGTCAAGATTGATAAACATGCTTTTAGATTATGAGATGAAACTTGTGAAGAAGTGGCTTGAAATTGGGGTTGACATAATAAGTTTTCATAGTGATATGGGAACACAAAATGGTCTAATGATCAGCCCAGCGAAGTTCCGAAAGTATATTAAACCTATGTTCAAAGAGATTTTCATGACTTGCAGGAATGCTGGAGCACATGTTTATTTTTCATCTGATGGTCGTCTTCTAGACATAGTTGATGACCTGATTGAATGCGGAGTTTCTGTCCACAATCCCCAAATTCGAGCAAACACGCTGAAAGGCATAGAGAAATATTACAAAGGAAGACTGTGTATTGACATAGATTTAGATAGGCAAATGTTTCCTTTTTGCAGTCCTGAAGATGTTAAAAGACACGTGAAAGAAACAGTTGAAACTCTTTCTTTGCCAGAGGGAGGATTAATGGTTTGGGGCTGGATTACAGACGATGTTCCTTTTGAAAATATTAAGGCTCTATGCGAGGCTTTAGATGAATTTTGCCTACATGGTATTTAGAAAAATACAGGATAGTGGATGCGAAATCTTATAATTTACAGTTATTTTTGCTGCTTCTTTTTTAGTGCTTTTGCTAGGCGTTTTCTTATTGATGTTCTTGTAGTTATGATGTATCCTGTTGTTGTGAGTTCCTCGTATTGTTTTTCAGCCTCCTGCCTGATTTCAGCAAGTTTCCAGATGTAGTACCCAGGGTTCAGTTCTTGTATGTCGGGGAACTGCTGCAGGAACTTTGCGACCTCTTTTTCAACATATTCTTCTTTGCTGACTTTGGCTGTTCGGCTGACAATATAGATTGCGGCAATAACTGCAATTATTGGAACAAGCGTTACACCTATAATCCAAGCTGTTAATGGCGAAAAGAAATCGTTTGGGTTTGTGTTGCCTAGAAACTCTTGCAGGTTAGTTAATCCATCTCCATCCATGTCCATGTGTGCGTCGGACGGTTCAGTTGGATTTAGCCTGAAACGTAGTTCCCATTCATCCGGCATTCCGTCTCCGTCATCGTCGTCGTCAAGTATGTCAGGTGTCGAGTCTCTGTCTGTGTCCCTTAGTACGGTGACTACTGTTGAGTCCACTGCTCTATTGCCAGCTTTGTCAAAAACTGTTAAGACAACAACGTATTCTCCAGGGGCAGAATACACGTGGCTAACTGCCACGCCTGAGCTGTTTGTTCCGTCTCCAAAGTCCCAATTGTAGGAGACGATTCCAACATTGTCGCGTGACATACCAGCATAAAATCTCACTTCGGCGCCTTCGACTACGGATTGGTAGGAGCCAGCTTCAGCCACAGGATTAGTTATGTCTAAGACTTTTATGTTAAGTACATCGGCTCCCCAGTTGCCAGCTGCGTCAGTTACGTTCAGCATAATGGTGTAGACGCCGGGTTTTGAGAAATTGTGTTCAACAGTTGATCCAATAAGGACTATAGTTGTGTCTTCAAAAATTGTCCAAGTGTAGGACGTCACGCCTACGTTGTCTGTTGATTTGGATCCGTCAAGCGTGACAATTGTGTCCTCGTTTACAATTTGGTTGAGCTCGACTTTTGGCACGGGTTTTGTTACGTCAAGCACCGTGATTACAAGCTCATCTGTGTTCCAGTTTCCACCAAGGTCGGTAACATTAAGCCAGACATAGTAAATTCCGGGATTCTCAAAAACATATTCCGGGGACACCCCGACCAGCTTTTTTTGAACGACGTCGGTGAAGGTCCAAACGTAGCTGACTATGCCCTTGTTGTCTGATGAACCTGAGCCGTCAAAAACCATGGTTGTGTCTTCGTTTACTGTTAAGTCTGGGCCTGCGTCGGCAACTGGCGGAATCGTGTCCGAAAGTGATAGGCAAAGCACTCTAAGTACGAATCTAACTGCTGAGTCTCGAATAGTGACGGTATGGTTGCCCTCAGTCGTGATTGGCACAACAACTGAAGCTGTAAAGAAGCCGTTAGTGTCAGCTGTTACGGAGCCCATAAGTGTCGTGTTGTCCCACAGAACCGTAACTGTTCCTGGGTTAAACCATTGTCCGACAATGGTGAGATCTCCTTTCACTCTGACAAAGAAATTATAAAACGCCAAATCCGTGTTGTTTCCAATAAGGCGACCCTCTGAGATTGTTAGGTTTTTTGAGTCCGGAGAATACACCTGTTTTACGCCTCTTCGGTACTCGTTGAAAGTGCCATTGGTAATTTGACCTGTGCTGTTAACAGTCATTTTAAAAGTTACTTTTGAAAAAGACTCTGCAGTTATTCCCTCAGACTGTACCTCAGCCACGTCTGGCGCTGAAGTGAAATACGATAATCGACCGTTTTCATTAGCTTGAACAAAATTGGCGAGAGGTTTCCACCCGTTTCCCGCGTTGTAACTCAGATTGGCATAATCGTTTGAGGGTAAAGAGTAACCCCTGAGTTCCACAGTTGTTTTTCCAGGCCCGTAGCTTGGAGCAACTTCCAGTATGGCTAATATTGTGAAGGACTTGTCTGTCACTGCTACGGCGGCTGAAGAGCCATCTAGAGCTTTCACAAAACATTGTCCTCCCCAAACCTCAAGAGTTTTAGGCAAGGTTCCGTTAATCCAGTTCTTTCCCACCGTGAATCCAGGATACGACGTTGCGTCAATTGTGTTGCCCATTATTTTTATGATGTCAAACGTCGGCCCAAATCTTATGTCTGTTTGGCTGGAAATAGACGAGTAACCGTCTTTGCTAAGGTAAAGCTTGATTTGGGCGCCTGACCATGTTACATGGCCAAAGTATAGGCTCATGTTCTGTCCTATTTGGATTATGACATCTGGGCTTGGAAACGTCGTTGCGTTGATGAGTATGTTCCCGCTTGAGCCACATGTTGGTATGGGTAGGCGAAAGGCTAACGAAACTAATAGCATGACGAGAAATGTGTGGATGATTTTTTTGGACCGTCTTACAAGGTTTGTTCTTTTCATTGATTACATATCATGTCGCTTCTGGTTTAATCCTTTTTCTTTTAATTCAAACTTTAACGAGTTGATTGATAAACCTGTTTTCCGCAATAATTGCATGGGCTTCAATATTCTATTGTTGAGGTTTTTTTATATACAAATTAATGTTATTTGAACGTTTAAGACAATTCACAAGTTGGAGCTGACTGGAAATTGCCTAGCAGTCGAGAGCGTCTCATGATGGTTCTTCGAGGCGAAACTCCAGACAGGGTTCCCATTTCTCTTTACGAGTTCGATGGGTTCTACGAAAGCTGGATACACGAACATCCAGAGTACGTTGCCATCTTAAAGTATGCGGAAGGAAAAACGGATAAAATGTTTTTTTGGGCACCTTCGGATGATAAACCCGTGCTTTTTTACAGCTTGGTCGACAAAGACAGCATCAAAACTGAAACTTGGCACGAAAAGAGCTCAACTTATACGAGAACCGAGGTAACGACACCTAAGGGCGTTGTTTCAACTCTTGCTAGACAAGATAAGGGCATACACACGTCTTGGACTATTAAGCCGTTCTGCGAAAGTGAGGATGATGCCAGAAAGATTTTGTCTCTGCCCTATGAGCCATGGCGTCCAAGTATAGACTCGTTTTTTAGGCTCAATCGTTTGTTAGGGGAGGCTGGGATTTTGATGGGCGACATTCCAGATGCGCTTTGTTTAACTGTTGAGCTATTTGGCTTGTCAAGGTTTCTAAATGTCTATTTGCGCAACAAGCCTCTTGTGTTTGAGCTTATGGACTTCTTTCATGAGCGGATACGTAACTACCTTGAACATCTTCTCAAAAGTGGTGCAGTTACACTGTACCGTATTTGCGGTCCTGAATACGCGACTCCTCCTTATCTGCATCCAAAGGAGTTTGATAAACTTGTGAATTTCTACGATCTGGACCTTGTTAACTTGCTTCACAAACACGGTGGCTACGCGAGGCTTCATTCGCACGGTAAGGTGAAAAAAGTTTTGCCTGCGATTAAGGATCTCGGCGTTGACGCGGTTGATCCTTTGGAGCCTCCTCCAGATGGGGATGTAGAGCTTGATGAAGCTAGAAGGATTCTTGGAGCCGAAACAGTGCTTATAGGAAACATTGAGGAGAGACTTTTTGAAGTTGGAAGTAAAAAGGACATAGAAAACCAGGTTAAGAAGGCAATCAGTCAAGCAGCATATTCTGGAGGCTTTGTTCTTTGCCCAACTGCGATGCCGATTACAACTCCTTTAAAGAGAAAAATTCAACAAAATATTTTGCACTACATTGACTGCGGCTTGAAATATGGGCAACATCACAAATTTCATAAGCCGAAATTAGGTTAAAATATGGATTGAGGCGTCATAAAAATGATTCTTATCCTTCTCGTTGGGAAGGAACAATCAAGGTCTTCTTCTTTTTTGGATGCGGTTAACCAAGATGAAAAAGAGATAAATCCTGAAAGGGATATTATGGCAATCGTTAGTTGGTGAAGATGATGGGGAAACTGAAAATTGGATTAGCCATATGGTCACTTGGACTAACCGAAACTTTAGGGCATCTTAAGCAGCAACTGGCCACAGCTGTCGAGATAGGAGTAAAGTCGGTGCAGTTGTGGTGCGTCGACTACGGTCCAAACAACCCATGTGTCCTGGACCCAGATAGATGCGTTGGAAAAATGAGAACTGAAATAAAGGAGCTCGTTAACTCGTACGGGCTTGAGATTAGTGGTTTTTGCGCCCAGCTCGTGGGGCCCATTGATCCTGGTCATGGTTGGCCAGGTTCTGCGCTTGGCGACCCTCGAGGCTTAAGAGAACGGGTTGAAAAGACGAAGAAGAGCCTTAAGCTTGCAGCTGATTTCGGTTCGCCGATTGTCACTACACATCCAGGTGAGATTCTAGTTGACAAGTCTGATCCTGCCTATAAGACGATGAGAAAATCGTGCTTGGAGATTGCCCGTTACGGTGAAGAGGTTGGCGGAATCTTCTGCATCGAGACAGGACAGGAAAAGGCTGAGACGCTTCGCAGCTTCATTGAGGACGTAGGCTCAGAGGCGCTTAAGGTGAATTACGACCCCGCTAACATGCTTAGGCATGGGGTTGTCGAAGGCGTCAAGATTTTGGCTCCGTGGATTGTTCACACTCACGCGAAGGACCATAATCCGGAAACGCATAAAGCCACGGTTGGAGAAGGCTTAGTTCCATGGGACGAATATATCGCAACATTAAGGGCAATTGGCTATGACGGCTGGTACGCTCTTGAGGACGAAACGGGAAAAGATGTTATCAACTCGTTGAAACGGGGCAGAGTCTTCCTCGAACGGTACTAGACAAAAACTTTAGATTTCTTTTATTTATTCAAGGCTTTATGTTTTTCGGTGCCTATTGTTTTGTCATCGACTCAAAGCAGGAGTCTACGAGTTCGATGTAGCTTCTTTTAAACTTAATTCTTATCTTGCTCCACCGTTCCTTAGCTTCATCCAGAGATTTTTGGCTGAGCAGCTTACATACCTCGCTTAGGTCGTCCAAAATAACGTCAATTCCCTCCGTGTTGCAAGCGAGACTGGCTTTTGCTGCTACAATGGACGCTTTTTGATGTTTCCCAACACGAATAAAGAAGAAGCCTGACTCGCAAAAGTGCCGTGCCGCCTCAAAATAGTTACCACACAAAAGAAAAAGGTCGCCAGCTGTTGCGTATCTTTCTGCAGCAGCCTCAAAATCTTTAAGGGCTTTGAAACAGTCTCCAATGTTCCTATACAATCCAGCAGCAAGAGCGGTCTTTTCCTGTTTTCTAGCTTTATCTGCTGCTGTTTGATAGAAGGCAAGGCTGCTTGCTAATTCGCCTTTGTCTGCAAAGTAGTCTCCAATTGCCTTCAGCTCCCTAATGTCATCAATATCGGTCTCCATTCCTTCTCTGGTCAAATTTTTCTGGCACTGCAGAATTTTGAGTTCACAAACTTTCTTTTTCTCTTCATCTCCGCCTTCGTTGAAGAAGCTTGATGCCTTCACATAAAATGTTGTTGCCTTAAACAGTTCATTTTGAGCTAAACACGCTTCGCCCGCGCTGAGGTAGGACTCTCCAGTTTTAACCGCGAATTTTTTCCGGTTTGGTTCATCGTTCACCATGCCGTAGTATGTGCTTACATATTGAAAAAAGCGGGCAGCCGACTCAAAATTGCCTTTTTCAATTGCATTTTCAGCTTCTCTTATCCATTCAAGGTGCTCGTTAAACCTTGTTCGGCTCATTTACACTCTTCCCAATTTGTTTTTCTTGTTAAAAAACAAACTGCAAAACTTCACCAGTTTCTAATTTCAATTATTCTTCGGAGGGCTTCCTCAATCACGGATTTCGGCTGGAACAACGTGGCTCGAACATAGCCTTTACCAGACTCTCCAAAATACGAGCCTGGCATAACCGCAACATGTGCTTTTTCTAAGAGAACCTTCAATGCGAAACGTTCATCGTCGTCTCCGAACACCTCGGGAATTCTTGGAAACAAGTAGGGAGTTGCCTTAGGCGGCTTGCATTTGAATCCTATCTTGTTTAGGCCTTGAACAAAAGTGTCTTTTCTCTGTTTAACCTCTTCCATGTACGCGCGGATTTCGTTTTTTACCTCAGGGTTTGTCAAGGCTTCCACACCTGCCTTTTGCACGTACCATGCTACGCCTTGGCTGTACTGGCTTGACAGTTTAAGCCACCTGTCTATGTTTTGTTTGCTGCTGACTATCCACCCAAGCCCTATGCCTACAAAGTTGCAGTGCTTCGAAAAAGAAACAACCTCAAATCCGTAATCCAACATTTCAGGAAACTCAGTTATCGAGACAGGCTTCACGTTGTCGTCGAAGACGTAGTCCTTATAGGCCTTGTCGAAAATGCCGCCAACATCGTGCTTCACCATTTCACATAAAAGGTTATCGTAATAACCGCGGTCCGCAACAGCTCCAGTCGGGTTGTTTGGGTCGCAGAAATAGAAGAAGGCGTCGTTTTTTGTAAATGTCATGTTTGGAAGCCAGTTTGTTTCCTCAAACGAAGGAACGGTTCTAGGTTTGTGGCCTGAAAGCAGAATTCCAGCAACGTAAGCGGGGTAAACGGGAACTGGTACAACGCCGTTTCCTTTCCCAAATAGTCTAGCAATGTTGTGAAGGGCTTCTTTTGTCCAGCTTGTGACTGCTATATTTTCGGGTTTCAGGTCTACCCCGTGTCTCTCGCGGTAGTGCGTAATAATGGCTTCGACAAGCTCAGGGATTCCTCTTTCAGGATGCACATCGCAGGGATAGCCGAAGGTTGAGTTTTTTGCGAGAACGTACTTCGACACAAGCCTCTTAATGGTTTCTGGAGCCTCTCTATCAGGTATGCCTATTCTGATGTTCACCACATCAATTTTGTCTCTTTCTTGGACCTCCCTTGAGAGCTGACTCACGCGGGCAAATGGGTACTTGGGAACCTTGTCCAGCACGTCTGAATATCTCGGCATAAATATCCCATCAACAGCAACAAATTTAAGCTTTCCACGAGAAATATCTTATCCAAAAGATGTTTTGTACAGTTTGGTTATTTGATGAAGATGAATGAAGGCTTATACGAGAAGCTCCATAAGAAACCTGAACCAGAAATCGTTAACCACCAAAAGACTTTACAACGTTGGAAGAAGAAAAGATGCGTAACCGCAGCATAATCTAAAGACGCTGCAAAAACAGCCAGTTTTCCGGATGTATTTTTACGAGTTTTCTTCAAGGTACCTTTGTGCGTCTAGGGCTGCTTTGCATCCTGCGGCTGCTGCGGTTATGGCCTGTTTGTAACGGGGGTCTTGTACGTCACCTGCTGCGAAGACTCCTTCTACGCTTGTTCGGGTCTCATTCTTGACAACTATGTATCCTTTCTCGTCAAGTTCCAGTTTTCCCCTGAAAATCTGCGTGTTCGGCTCGTGGCCGATGGCAAGGAACACAGCTTCGCACCTCAATATAGACTCGGCGCCCGTGTCTGTTCTCCTAAGCTTTATGCCTTCAACCTTGTCTTGGCCTAGGATTTCCTGAACTGTGCTGTTCCAGACAAATTTGATCTTCGGGTTGTTGAAAGCTCGCTCCTGAAGAATCCTTGAGGCTCGCAGTTGGTCTCTGCGGTGGATGACGAACACTTGGCTTGCGAATCTGGAAAGTTCTATGGCGTCCTGTATGGCCGTGTCTCCTCCCCCTATGACCGCGGTCATCTTATCTTTGAAGAAGGCTGCGTCACACGTAGCGCAGACCGAGATTCCTCTGCCTGTCAGCCTTTTTTCGCTTTCAAGGCCCAGCCACTTCGGTGAGGCGCCTGTGGCTATGATGATTGAGCGTGCCTCGTAAACGTTGTCGCCTGCCTTTACCTTGAAGGGCTTGGTTGAAAAGTCAACCTCTGAAACTTCTTCGAACAGGATTTCCGCTCCGAACTTTTCCGCCTGCTTAAGCATGTTTTCCATGAGGTCGGGTCCTAGGATGCCGTCTTTGAATCCTGGAAAGTTTTCC
Organism: Candidatus Bathyarchaeota archaeon; assembly: GCA_018397065.1. GTDB lineage: Archaea > Thermoproteota > Bathyarchaeia > Bathyarchaeales > DTEX01 > JAGTRI01. The sequence goes on along the minus strand of JAGTRI010000010.1, from coordinate 32,521 downwards.
ACCTCCTTTGTAAGCATGAGCTGTCCGCCCCACGTTACGCCTGCTGCGACTAGGGTTTTTAGTTTCGCCCTGCTTGTGTAGATGGCTGCGGTTAAGCCTGCTGGGCCTGAGCCAATTACGATGACGTCGTACATGGCTGGTTGCCTTCCAAAGTCTTTCCTTAAATGTTTATTGGTTTCTTTGGTTAATGAGTTTTTAGGTCTTGTCTATAGGGTTTGTCTTTCGGAACGTTTAATTTTGGCCGTGTGCTGTTATGTTGTTGGTGGTGTTTGTGAAGAAAGCCTTGGTTCTTATCGACAACGGTTTTCAAGAGGCAGAGCTTCTCGTTCCTTACTATAGGCTTCAGGAGGCAGGCTTCAAGGTTGACCTCGTCGGGTCGAAGGCTAAGGAAACGTACGTTGGCGACCACGGTTACAGTTTGGCGGCGGACTTGGCGGCTGAAAACGTGAAAATCGACGAGTACGAGGCAGTTATAATTCCAGGAGGCCGGGCTCCAGACAGGATGAGGACAAAGAAGCCTCTTGTCAACCTTGTTAGGGACGCCGTTGCAAAAGGCAAGGTTGTCGCCGCAATCTGTCACGGCCCTCAGATGCTTATCGAAGCCGACGTTGTCCGAGGGAAAAAGGTTACAAGCTACGCTGCGGTTGCCACAGACCTGAAGAACGCGGGCGCAAATTGGGAAGACCGCTCTGTGGTGGTTGACGGAAACTTGGTAACCTCGAGGGTTCCAGCTGACCTGCCTGACTTTTGCCGAGAAACTTTGAAGTTGCTGAAACAGTAGGCTTAAGCATCCTCTTTTTCTTTTCTATTGCGTTACGTGGCTTTTCTTTTTGTTGTTTGTTGCAGCAATAGGTCGCTGTAGCTGCCTTTCTGGAGGTTATCTGCTTTTAAGCCTAGTGTTCTCATGAGTTTTTCTAGGTCTATGTGTGCCTTTTTTGTGTCTTCAGGCGTGTTTTCTGCGGGTTTCTCGAATTCGACGTAGGTTCCGAGGCCTTGGACTTCGTCGAGGTGTATCTGTGTGCCTTCAAGACGGTAGATCGCCCGCTGCTTGTCGACGACGGTTTTTGTGCGTAACGCCTTTTTGAGGAATTGCTTCGTGAACTGGGGCTTCGGAAGTTCGGTGAGGAAAACTTGGCTTTGCTTGATGTCTTGGATGTCTGGTCTCTCGTAGTAGACAAGAAGCGCCTCGTTCTTGCCTTCGGTTTCTCTGATCTTCAGTCTTCCCTGCGGAACCTCGAAGTAGGTGTCGATTTGTCGGAAGGTTCCAACGTACTCGGCGCCTAATGACCTAAGTTTTTCCTTAAACGGTTGAAGGCTGTCTACTTTGGCTTTGAGCTCCACAATCGTTGTCTCTATCGGCTTATGGTTCAGCATGTCCTTCTTTCTCTTTCACGTTTGCTGCTTTAGCCGCCTTCTTTGAACCATGATGCATTCGCCGTGGATTACGTGGATGCCGTTTTTGTGGCAGAATTCTACGGCTTTCTCCGATTCGCTTCCTGGCTGCATCCAAACCATTGTTATGCCGAGTTGGCTGCATTCTTGCACGATTTGTTCTGTGACTTTTGGGGGGACAACGAGGTTGACTACGTCAGGCTTCTGCGGCAGCGACCTGAGGTTTGGGTAACACTTGTCTCCTAGAACCTTTTCCGTGTTCGGGTTAACGGGGTAAACCTTGTATCCTGCCTGTTTGAGGTCTCTGTAGACTATGTGACCGTATTTTTCCGTGTTCTCGTTGGCTCCAGCCACGGCGACGACATTCTTCTCGTCTACCATGCGGCGCATAAGTTCCAGACTGATGGCTTTTCCCTTCCCCTTTTCTAACAGCGAGTAAAGCTAGAACCTGTCGGTTGAGACGATTTCGGAAAGCTTGTTTCGCGGACCGGGCTCAGTGAAGGCTTTTTCTCCAGCTTTCGGGTAGCCGAGCGGCGTCAATCCGACGACGTTCCAGCCTTCAGGGATGCCTAGTATCTTTTTGACCTCGTTGTTGTCGAACATGCCTATCCAGCATGTGCCAAGCCCCTCGTTTCTAGCTGCTAGAATCAAATGCGTCATCGCGATGCTTACATCCACTAGCATGCTGTGTTCGCCCATATAGCCTCCTCGGTTATAGTCGAAAACTTTTCCGCAAGCCACAACGACAACCGGAGCCTCAGCCAGCCACCTTTGGCCTCCGCAAGCTGGAACAAGCCTTTGCTTAACAGCCTCGTCCTTGACTATTATGAACCGCCAAGGCTGACGGTTACTTCCACTAGGCGCAACGCGGACAGCCTCCAAAACACGGTTCAAAACCTCCTCAGGAACCACGTCAGGCTTGTACGAACGCACACTGCGACGAGTCCGAACAACATCAAAAAACTCCATTTCTCATCTTGCTCCATGTTTGTTGTATCAAGCAAAGTATATTTGATTTCGTGGTATTTCTTTTTTTGGCTAAAGAAAATTCATTAGTTCGTTTTTTGTTTTCCAAATATCCATTTGAAACGAAGTTTTTGCTAGGTAGAAAGGGCATTATCCGGTCAGCATTGGTTCTTTTGAGAGTAGCTCGTAAAGTGCATCTAATTTGAACTCAAAGCCTAAAGCGTTGCAAATTTTGTCATCAATGATTTTTCTCGCAAATGGTTCGGCAAACTCTTTAGGAAGAGCTTTCAAAGGCAGTTCGTAAACCCTTTTTCCACGAAATTCCTCGTCATATAAGCCTAGAAGCTTGTTAAACGCTTTTCGCCCTATTCTATTAACATCCAATATGGGCATATCCCAAAGATGATCCTTTTTGAACTTTACCCAAGGTCCTCGAGTTACTTCTGCAATTGACAATAACAATAAAATACCGAAAGTCGAGTTAAGCCAAATCACTAAGACCTTTGCGGTTTCCTCGTCAACCTTGACCGGCCACCAAACATTAGACAGGACTTCTTCATCTAAGTATGTCGCCAACACGGTGTAAGTGCTTAACCAAGCTCTTTCCACTATCAATAGTCTCCCGCGTTTATTCCACAGTTCACGTGCTTGCCCGGCATTCTTAGGTTCCAAATATGCATTTGGCGATTGTAAGATTGTTTTGGTTATGCTTGAATCGTAGCCCCAAAATGCTTTATAAATAGAGCCAGCTGCAGTGTTGCTAACCCTAAAGGTTGCATGAACCTGTCTCACATCTGGTCCGATTTCAGCTTTTAGTTTTGATAGTGTTGATAGACGTATGTTTCCGACGATTCCCTTATCTGGAAGATACACTATGCCTTTTCTGAGAAAGAGCATTACCCTGTTAAGTTCCATCTGAGAAAAAATGTTGAAGACGCCGAAGTTGTTTTCTGTAAGTTTTGCGGAATAGACTTCACCAATCTTCTTTCCATGTAGCTTCAGATGATATGGAGAAGCATTCGAGTTTTCTACGTCATAAAGCTTAGCGCTGCCATAAAGCTGTTTAAGCTGAGTACCCAGATAAATGGATTCCAACTCGTTTGAAGGCTTCTTCCACAAATTAACAAAAAACGTATACCGAGAATCATCATTGCATATCTTTCTTGCGACAAGAAGAACCTCGCTTAGGTCAGTGTTCTCGCTAAAATTCCACTGGTTGTTAACCTCATAGCTAGTAATTATGTACTCAACATGATAATCTTTTAAGAGCTTGTCCCGGACTTTCTGCCAAGAAACACCAGATAAAACTGCTCTGGGCAAAACAAGCCCCATTCTGCCATTATTCACAAGATACTTGTCAGCAACAAAAACAAAAACCGCTCCAAGGCCAGCTTGACCTATGCCAGAAAGCCCCTTTTCTCTAAGTAGTTGCCCAAGCGTCCTTTGAAGTGAAGCTCGGTCTTTTTTAGGCAACGAACCAAACAAAAGATTTCCGCCAACACTCCTCGTAAACGGAGGATTCATTATGCAAACATGAAAGTTAGGAAGAGCAATTGTCTGGGCTTCTCGCCGAGAGACACTTACAGATTCACCCTCCGCCCTCACCGCTCCTGTAAGCAACATACCCTGCCCAATGTTTGGCGAATCCAAAAAGTTAACGCTGCCTAAATACTTAGATTCACCCAACCTTAGGGCAAACAGCCTTGAAGCCTTAACCGGAATAGGGTTATGAAGAGACAAGACGGTTGCTGCCAAGTGGATAGCGTGATGAAGCACATCGAATCCCCAGATCCCCTCCTCAATCAAATACCTGTGTAAGTCATCTACCCTAACTTGTTCACTTTCAATCCTGTGTTTAGCATCCAACTCCTTGTATACAGCTGAAAGAAGCGTACCAGACCCGCATGCAAAATCAACAACCCGAAAAGGCTCATCTCCATAAACAGGTGGAACCTTCTCAGCATCCAAACTTGAAGGAAGATTTATCAAAAGTCTGGCTAATAACCGAGCAGCAGGTATCGACGTATAATAAGTTGCATGATACTTTACAAGGTTTCCCAAGAGTAGCCTGTGATAAATTCGGCCAAACAAATCATGCTTCAACAAAACTTTTGAAGAAGCTATGTCGTATGCTAGATTCCCAAGCAATCTAAGCTGTTCATCCACCACAGGACTAGCAGGGATGTTCCTAATAATACTCAAAGTTATATCCAAAACAGGTTCGTAGTTAATTTCGTCAATTATATACTGCCAAGAATTTTCCAGCTCCTTCTTAAGATTCGAAGAGCTTAACAACATCGAAAGCGTGGGCACCTTTTTATGAAGGGCAGCAATAATCTCATGAAAAACCAAAGCATCAACGAGTAAAAGACCAGCAGTTGAAATTAACTTATGAGTATCTTCCTTACTCCCCATCTTCCTCTTCCCCTGTTTCTTTCAACTCTAACACGTCTTTCAGACGCTCAATGTTAACCGTAGAGGATAGTTTAGTCGAAAAATCGGTCAAAACTTCATTCATCTTTTTTATGACAGGATTTATGATATCCGTGCTGACCACCCTGCTGTAGACGCTCATCAAATAGGTCAATAGGTCATCAAAACCAACATCCATGTATTGCTCTGGCTTAGATGCGACACCAGTCCACTTGTCTAGACCAGCCCTATCAATGTATGATAAAAAGCCAACGTTAAATCTACCTCGAAGAAGAGCATCCTTTATGTCAGCTTGATTAGGAGAAAGAGTACTAACTTTACAATCAACGTACTCAACCATCATGCATAAGTCGCAAACGTTATTATCCAACCTGTTCTGGCAAATCTCAACCAACTCATTCCATAAGCCAGCCTTTTTTCCCTCTATAACTATACGAACACCATTAAGCTCTATCAAGACATCAGGCTCAAACCGCCCCTTCCTTTTCCTTATAATAACTTCTCCTAAAGCCTTAAGCCCCTTCTCTGTTAAAAGCTCAGACAACATTACATTCAGATTTTCTTCCCTTATGCTCATCTAAAACATTACACCTACAATTCTAAAACGTAAAAATACCTTATAGAAGTTTTCATTCCTTCGTAATCTGATGTTGAACAGAGAAAAGGCAACAACGCCTCTAAATTTAACCAAAAATATGTCTAAGCATTTTGGAGACTATATTGCTGTTTGTTTTGTGTGTGGTTGAGCTACGCACATTGTCTTTTATGTATTTTAGTTATTGGTATCTGCTAGGTGTTTAGGGTGAGCTCCAAACGGTCACGGATTGAAATCTACCTCGACGTGCTGCAAGCCATAAGGAAGGAAGTGCACAAGCCTACCCGCATCATGTACAGGACTAACCTCTCTTGGAAGCCTCTGATGCAGGTTCTCGACGCCATGATGGAGCAGAACCTTATTACGCTGGAAAAGCAGGGAACGCATGTTATTTACAGAATCACCGAGAAAGGTATGAACGTCCTTAACTACTTTAACGAAGCCATGGAACTTATCGAAATCAAGTAGCCGAAAACAGCCAAGCTTAGCACATTGTATTAGCCGAAGAATGCTTGCCCCCCCTTTTTTATTAACACTTTCTGTTGAAGATATTCGAAACAAGCATTTTAAGGCAAAAGCCCATATACAGTTGTCAAGCTAACTGTTCACACACATATTAGGCATCAAACAAGAACGGAGACAAGTTCAATGAAAAAATCGGCTAAGGATCCTCAAAGCAAAGGCAACGTGGATTTTGAAGAGCACAACGCGGAAGTGGCGAAGCTCTGGAAAGACCTAGAAGATGGAAAGCCAAGTAGAATTCCCGTCCAGTGGTCTATGAGCTACAAAATGTTTGTTCTTAATCAATCTCTGAACGTTTCAGGCATCACCTTCAAAGAATGCTTCGAAAACCCAGACGTCATGCTTAGAGCTGAGCTTGAATTCGAGCATTGGCGGAGACATAATGTCTGGTGCGATTGGGAGATGGGAACTCCAAAAAAATGGGACATAAGCGTCCACTTCCAAAACGTCTACGAGTCAGCCTGGCTTGGAGCACCAATTCTCTTCACGGAAAAGAACGTGCCAGACGTCAAACCCTTTCTCAAAACCAAAGAAGAAATGAAAAACTTCGTTGCTCAAGGAATTCCAGACCCGTTTGGAGGATTAATGGCTAAAGCGAAAAGGTTCTACGAACACTTTGTGGAAAAAAGAAGCGAAGGCTTCACCTTCAAAGGGGCGCCTCTTGGAAACATAGGCACGCCAACGGGGACAGATGGGCCCTTCACAATCGCGGTTAACATCACAGGCGGAGAAATCCTGAGGCACCTCTACAAAGACCCAGAGTTTACACAGGACTTTCTGTGGTTCGTAACAGACGCATTGATTGAAAGAATGAAGGCTTGGCACAAATTTATTGGCATCAGCTTCCCATACAAAGGCTTCGGCTTCGCAGACGACTGCATACAGCTCCTGTCACCGAAGGCATACGCAAGATTCGTCCTTCCACTTCACAAAAAAATCGTCGAAACCTTCTGCATCGGAAGACCCGGAATCCACCTTTGCGGAGCAGTGGAGCAGCACCTCGAAACACTAAGAGACGAACTTCACATAAGGTGGCTTGACACAGGCTTTCCGCTGAACCTCGAAAAAGCCCGAGAAATTCTAGGAGAAGACGTAATCATAAGAGGCAACCTGCACATAGCCACACTGTACGAAGGACCAAAACAAAAAATCAAACAAGAAACCCTGAAAATAATAAGATCCAAAGTAACCTTGGGGAAAAAATTTGTGTTCGGAGAAGGAAACAACGTAGCCCCAAACACCCCAGCTGAAAACCTCAACTACGCATACAAAATAGTCAAACAATACGGAAAATATGAATAAAAAATAACCCAAAAAACACAAAAATGGCCAAAAAAGATGACCAGACTATATATAACCCCCCTCCCCCTCAACAACATGCACACAAAAAGAGACCCTACCGCTAAAACTTTGACAAAACTGCAAAACCCAGAATACACAAACATAATGCCGAAGTAGAAGCAACCAATGTTAACTTATAAAAAAGAAAACTGAATAATTCATATACAAAAAAACCTTTCATGAGAGGACTTAATATGATAAAAGTAGGACTGATCGGCTGCGGCCACATTATGCCCGCTCACTTATACGGATACAAGGCCTTAATTGAAAAAGGCATAGACGCCAGAATCACAGCGCTATCAGCACGAAAAATCGAAGACGCAAAAAGGTTCCTAAGCCCCAAAGAAGGAATTCCACCAATCAAGCCCGTTGGCCCTCCAGGAGATCCGATGAACAGGCCCCCAATCTACATTTCAGACTTTCAAAAAGACGTAGACGTCGAAGCCTACAGTGATTATAAAGAAATGCTCCGAAAATCCAACATAGATGCCGTTGAAATCTACACCTCTGTCTTCTCACACCACGAAATAGCACTAAAATGCATAGAAGCTGGAAAGCACGTCTTAGTTGAGAAACCCTTCGCCCTAACCGTAAAGGCAGCACGCAAAATGGTCGAAGCAGCTGAAAAACAAGGCGTCGTACTTGGCGTCGCCGAGAACCTAAGATACTACGAAGATGTGAGAATAACAAAATGGATAATCGAGCAAGGTTACATCGGCAACGTACAAGTCACCCTCAGCGGCTCAATAGGAGGCTACTGGTCTCCAAACAAAATAGTAGCTGAAACTGGATGGAGACATAAAAAGATGCTTGCTGGAGGCGGAGCAACAATAGACGTGGGAGTTCACCTGCTAGACTTCCTACGGTACACATGCGGCGAAATCGACGAAGTGTTAAGCTCAACTGAAATTCTAGAAAAAGAAAGATTTACAAAAAACGAAGCGGGAAAAATAATTGAAAAAATTGAAAGCGACGTTGACGACTCATTTTTCGGCTTACTAAAATATAAGAACGGGGCGGTAGGACAACACTTTTTCTCTTGGGGAGGACATGGAGAAGCATTCGCAATACCCAGAATAATCTATGGAACAAAGGGATGCATAAAAGGTAACACTCTCATATTAGACGACGGAACAAAAGAGGACATAACCAAGCTTTTCGAAAAACAAGCGAAAAAAGAAACCAAGGAAAGGTTTTTCCCACTCGGCATAAAGGACGCGATGGCTCTTGAAACCCTTGAGTTCCTAAAAGCCATAAAAGAACGAAGAGAAATGGAGACAAGCGGAAAGGAAGGACTGCGCGACCTAGCAGCTGCATATGCGCTAATTGAGTCGTCAATCGCCCGAAAATCCGTAAAAGTTGACGACGTAGAATCAGGCAAAATAAGCCAGTACGAAGAAGAAATAAACAAGCATCACGGAATCTAGATTGAACAGGAAGTAGGCTGAACAAAATGAAGCCTCAAGAATCACTAAAATATAGGCAGTTACATATTTGATACACACCAAGGAGCTTGAAAAAGCGTTGTGTCCTCAAATTAAGCTGATTAAACCCAAAGTGGAACCTCCCCTCGATCAGGGCTTCCGGCCGTCTGTGCTTTTCAACCACAAATTCCTAAGAGCAGTCCATGCGTCTGGAAAAGCAGAGCCATTAGGTATCGCAATTGAACGCAACGACGGCATGACCTCGGTCTTTCAAACATTCGTTTTCTCAGAACACCCCAATACGCTTAAGACCAACCAATACTATGTCGAACGTCTCGTCAAGACCCTTCTTTGGATAAAAGGCGGATGGAAAATAACAATCGGTGGACCAAAAAGCATCGGTCAATACATCAAAAACGAGTACTCGCCAAGAGGAAAACGCGCCTTCGACGCGGAGTTCATGGGAGGCGTCTATGGAAAACCATTCTCAGTTGAAACGGTGAACTTTAAAGACCTTCCACAACCAAGAGAGGGAGAAATACGATTGGGAAGACACTTGGACGGATGCCGAATCGGCTTTGATGCCGGCGCAAGCGATAGAAAAGTCGCAGCAGTCGTCAATGGCCAAGTAGTCTTCAGCGAAGAAGTAATATGGAATCCGAAGGCGCAGAGCGATCCAGACTACCACTATAACGAGATAATGGCCGCGTTACGCAAGGCGGCCTCCTACATGCCAAAGGTTGACGCCATTGGCATAAGCGCAGCAGGGATCTACATAGACAACCTCGTCAGAGTTGCCTCGCTCTTCAGAGGGGTTCCCCGAGATGTGTTCGAGAAGAAAGTTGTAAATTTGTTTCTAGAAATTAAAAAGGCGTGGGGAGACATACCTTTAGTTGTCATTCATGACGGCGATGTCGCAGCATTAGCTGGCGCAATGAGCCTTAATGATACTAAGATCCTAGGTATCGCTCTAGGTTCAAGCGAAGCCGGAGGATACATAAATGACCAAGGCAACGTTACTGGATGGCTTAACGAACTTGCCTTCGTGCCAGTCGACTTCAGCCCAAATGCCCCCATTGATGAATGGTCTGGCGACCGTGGATGTGGTGCACAATATTTCTCTCAAGAAGCTGTTGTTAGGCTTGCACCTAAAGCCGGAATTGCTCTTGACGAGAAGCAGACATCAGCAGAAAAACTGAAGTACGTGCAGACACTTTTATCTAAAGGAAACACAGGTGCAAGAAAAATTTTCGAGACAATCGGGTGCTATATGGGCTATGGCATCGCGTACTACGCAGACTTCTATGACATCAAACATGTCCTCCTTATGGGGCGTGTCACGTCAGGTGAAGGAGGACACATAATTATTGAAAAGGCAGAAGAAGTCTTAAAAGCCGAGTTCCCAGAACTAGCAGCTCGAATACAAATTCATCTTCCCGACGAATCAAACAGGAGAGTTGGCCAAGCCATCGCAGCAGCAAGTCTCCCATCTATAAACTGAAGGTGGAAATTCTAATATGAAGTTTGGTCGAAACACTGCAGAGTTTTATGTTCCAGACGGCAAATCTGTTGAAGAAGCGTTAGCAAGAACAACACACATGGGTATAGGCGCGCACCCCGACGATCTTGAGATAATGGCGTACCACGGAATTCTAGAATGCTTTAGGAAGAAGGAAAAGGGGTTTTTCGGCGTGGTTGTCACTGACGGAGCTGGTAGCCCAAGAGATGGCATATACGCATCATATACCGACGAGGAAATGCGAAAAATAAGAAAGGCGGAACAAAAAAAAGCCGCTGTGCTAGGTGAATACAGCGCCATAGTACTGCTGGATTACCCAAGCTCAGTTGTGAAGAATCCAAACGACCACGGTGTAAAAGAGGATCTAAAAAAATTGATTGCTGCAACAAGGCCGTCATACATATATACTCATAACCTTGCAGACAAGCATGACACACACGTTGGAGTGGCTGTCAGAACCATTCAAGCATTAAGAGAACTACCTAAGGACAAACATCCACAGAAAGTCTACGGCTGCGAGGTTTGGAGAGACTTAGATTGGATGATTGATTTAGACAAGGTTGTGTTCGATGTTAGCGACCATGAGAACCTATCAGTTGCTTTAGTTAGCGTCTTTGACTCCCAAGTGTCAGGTGGAAAGAGATATGATCTTGCCACAGTCGGCAGAAGAAGAGCCAATGCTACGTACTACGAGAGTCATGGTACAGATATTGCAACAGCAATGATCTATGCAATGGATCTTACGCCTCTAATCAAGAACCCGCAAATTGACATAATAGAGTACGTTTCTAGTTACATCGATAGATTTAGCCAAGAAGTATCAGCAAGAATAAGGAAGGTACTGTAGACAGGTCGACGTGAATGGAAAATACAGAAAGGCCATGAGTAAATCAAGAAGGCAACTATCACTGCACGTGTACATAAATCTATGCAGTCTGAATTGGAAATGAAAATTTAAAGAGACAATTATGGAAACGGACATGATGAAAATGAGAATCGAAGATTTTGTTGATGCACCTGTAATTGATTGCCATGCCCACTTCCGAATTCAAGAAACTAGAGAGGGAAAATTGAGAATTAGTGACTTAGACAGAGCTTGCCAAGATTATGTGAAGATACTAAGAAGAGGAAGACTAAGCGGAATGTATGTCACCGGGGGCGATGTTGGGCTCTGTTTGAAAGCTTATTATCCAGACCTATTTTACGTAGGTGGATATGTGCCTTGGTCAGGCGAAACAGATTCTTTACCGAACGTAAACTGGGCGAAGTATATTGCCACACTGAAGAATCTCGGCTTCGAAGGAATAGGAGAAATGGGAAATAAACCTGTTCCCAGAAGCAAACATACACCCTTAGACAGCAACTATTATCGAGGTTTCTGGGACGCATGTGAAGCACTCAATTTTCCAGTGCTTTGCCATGTTGCTGATCCAGAAGAGTTCTGGGACGAAAAAATGGCTCCAGAATGGGCGAAACATAAGGGATGGGTTTACTACCTTGACGACTACCCGAGAAAGAAAGAACTTTACAAGGAAATGGAGAACGTCCTCGATGACCACCCAAACCTTAAAGTGGTTCTCTGCCACTTCTATTTCATTTCAGCAAACCTTGAGAAAGCCGAGGATTTCCTGTCTAACTATAAAAATGTTGGATTCGATTTATCTCTTGGCATAGAGCTAATGTACAATATTTCGCTTCGCAGAGACGACTGGAGAACCTTCTTTATAAAATATCAAGACCAAATCTTTTTTGGAACAGACATTGCAACCTGGCAGACGCTTCAAGAAGCACTTGACAGAATATGGCTTATCAGAAACTTTCTGGAATCAGACGAGGAATTCTACACTCCATCAACAGCAGACAAGCTTCTAACAAGATACGAAAAACCGTTCATAGGTCTGAAACTGCCAAAACAAGCTTTGAGTAAGATCTACGCCCAAAATTTCCAGAAACTATTTGGAAAAGAACCTAAGAAAATCGATAAAGAACTCGCCGCTAAGACTCTCAGAGAAAAAGGAGAAAAAGGAGAAAAAATAGTCGCCGAAGTAATTGAAAAAACGTCTGAACCCTAATGAAAACTATGAAGAGCCCATCAAAATAGCGTTAGACAAAAAACGATTTGTTTCTACAGCTTTGTTACAGCCTATAATCTTCTCCAAGCCCAGGTACCACAACTTTGATTGCGGATCGGCTTTCAACCTCTTTCCTAAACTCTTCAGGATTCGTTGTCCAACGGTGCATTGGAATCACAATTTGCGGATTCATAGCCAAAGCTGCTTCAGCAGCTTCATGGTTATCCATGGTATAGGTTCCTCCAGTTGGAAGAAGAGCTAGGTTGATATTCCTTAGTTCTTTCATCTCTGGAATAAAGTCGGTGTCCCCAGCATGGTAAATCGTCTTATCACCGATTCTAATAATGTAACCAACGCCTAAGCCTTTAGGATGAAACGGGTTGCCTGGAGACCTGAAACGCTTATAGTTATACGCATGCACAGCCTCCACCGTGATATCTCCAACAGTTGTCTTTTCTCCCGGCTTAAGCGACTTGATTTTTCCTTTAATCTTTGAGGTGCAGTCAGATGGCGCCATGATTAATGTGTCATCCTTTCGCACTTTCTCGATTTTTGATGGGTCACAGTGGTCGAAATGCGAGTGTGTGACAAGAACTAAATCAGCTTTCTCGGCATATGTTCCCTCGTATGGGTCAATGTAGATGTTTTTTCCATTACTCTTTACTTGAAAACTTGCATGCCCCAACCATCTTATCAATATAGCCAACATTCTTCACCCGTTATATTCTTTCTTTGATTAGAATTTATCATTTACTTCCCTATGCCACGGTTAAAGGAGGGGTTACCTCATTATTTGTCCACCAGCAACAAGAATAGCCTGCCCTGTTTCATATTTTTGCTCGATCAAATAATACACAGTGCACAGAATATCCTCAACAGTGCATCCTCTGCCCATAGGAACCTTAGACTCATAATACCTTCTAACATCCTCAACAGTTTTAGCCCCAGGAACCTTTCCAGCCTTTAGATACTGCACAAATAAGCCGTTTTTCGCATCAGACCATAGTGGACTGTCAAAAACGTTACCTGGGCATACAGCATTGACTTTTATGCCGTCTTTCCAAAGTTCAAGCGCGAAGCTTTGTGTTAGGCCAATGCCTCCAAACTTGCTTCCTGAATACGCAAAGTTTCTCTCGCTTCCTTGAAGACCTGATTTTGAATTAATCTGAATTATGTCCATTATTCGCGAAGGATCACGTCTGTGTTGTTCAGCCATGATGCTCGCAGCGTATTTTACGCAAAGAAAGTATCCTGTATAGTTTATTTTGGTTACTAACTCAAAGTCTTCAAGGCTATAGTCTTTAACACTTCCTGCTTTAACAATTCCTACGCTATAAATGAGCACATCGATCCCGCTAAAAACGTGAACAACTTCTCTGAAAGCATCCTTTATCGTCTCCTCAACAGAAACATCGCAGTAAATGAACTTGGCTCGTTCTTTACCAAAAGACTTGTTGATCTCTGAAACCAGTTTTTCCCCAGCGTCTCGGGCTATGTCCAAAACTGCAACATAAGCATTATTCAATGCAAAGTTCAAAGCTATGCCTTTGCCTATTCCACTTGCCCCACCAACAACTACTGTTACTTTTCCATCGATCGGATTTGGTCTTCCCTTTACCTTTTTCATTAAAGTATCCTCAAAATATAGAAAATTGGCATGACAATAAAAATCCTTTTATCGTAACTTTTGAAGATAATGATAAGCTAAAGTGACTCAGAAATTTTTTTCAAAAAGATTTTGGCTTTCTGGAGCTGCTCCCTTCCCTTATCTGAAAGCCGATAATATTTGCGTCTTCCGTTAAGGTATGAGTCAACATATCCGTTTTTTTCAAGCAAATAAAGCACTCTGTATCCAGTGACCCTACCAGCCCAAAACCCAAATTCCTGGTTTATCTTTTTTCTTAATTCATATGCGTACTCGTCGTTTTTTGCAAGAATTTTGAACAAAAAAACCCACAAATTTTCTTTAAGGACTTTTTCTTTCAACCTTTCTACAGGTTCTTTAACCATACTTCTACTATTCTATGATAATATAAAACTTTATATGTTCCATGATATGATAAAACAGTTGCTAGAAAGTAAAAAGGTGTATATGTTCATGGGAAAAATTAACGTCGGCGTCATAGGAGTAGGAAACTGTTTTGCTGGACTCGTTCAAGGAATAGAATATTACAAAAGGAACAAAACTGAAAAAATAGGCTTAATGCATGAAACCATCGGAGGATATGGAATAGAAGACATAAGGTTCACAAGTGCCTTTGACGTGGCAATTGACAAAGTTGGTAAACCATTAAGCGAAGCAATCTACGCAGACCCAAATTATGTCCGATGGGTTGACAGCGTTTCGACGTGCGGCGACACAGTTGTGAAAGAAGCTCCTATTCTAGACGGCGTAGGCGTCTACGTTGCAAGCATGATTAACCCAATTAAACAGAAAAAATCATCCGCGGAATTAAGAAAAGAGGCCTTGGACGAAATAAAAAGGACAGACACAGAAGTGCTGCTCAACTATTTGCCTGTAGGAAGCCAAAAAGCAACTGAATTTTGGGCAGATGTCTCTTTAGAGGCAGGCTGCGCTTTTGTAAATTGTATTCCTGTTTTCATCGCCTCAAACAAAAGATGGGAGAAAAGATTCGTTGAAAAGAACTTGCCGATAGTTGGTGACGACATTAAAGCTCAAATTGGTTCAACTATTACGCATCGAACGTTGACTAAGCTATGCGTTGACAGAGGAGCAGTAATTGATAGAACCTACCAGATCAACGTAGGCGGAAACACAGACTTCGCCAACATGCTTGAAAGAGAAAGACTGACAAGCAAGAAAATCTCAAAAACTGAGGCTGTCCGCAGTTTGCTTCCTGAAAATTCAAAACTTCAAGATAAGGACATCTATATTGGTCCAAGCGACTTCATTCCGTTTTTAGGAAACACAAAATTGGCCTTTATCCGAATAGAAGGAAGAATGTTCGCCAACATTCCATTTAATATGGAGTTGCGGCTTGAAGTTAACGACAAAGCAAATTCAGGTGGAGTATCTATTGACGCACTAAGATGCGCAAAGCTAGCTATGGATCGAAAAATAGGAGGCGCCCTAACGTACGCATCAGCATACTTCATGAAGCATCCGCCGATACAAATAGCCGATGAAGAGGCAAGAAAGAAACTTGATGAATGGATTGCTGGTGTATCATAACGAAAAACTCGATTCATAATTACAGTAGCATCATTACCTTTTAATTTTGTTGTCCACTAGACATAATATAGGAATACACAGATGACATTTCGAATAACGCAAGTAAAGAAAATATATGGAATACACTAATGAACACGTTAATTATTGGTATCTGCAGGTTGAATAATTATGTTTGAAAAAGAAACGCCAGAGAATCTCGTTGGCTACCTCAAAAAGATGCTTCAAATAAGATATTTTGAAGAAAAAGTTTGGGACTTACTCAGCCGAGACATCGTAAAAGGAGCCTCACATGTCTATATTGGCGAAGAAGCCGTTGCAGTTGGCGCAATAGCAGCCATCAGAGCTGACGATTACATAACTAGCACCCATCGAGGTCACGGCCACTGCATCGCAAAAGGCGGCGACCTAAAACTTATGCTCGCTGAACTGTGCGGAAAAGAAACAGGCTACTGCAAAGGCAGAGGGGGCTCAATGCACATTGCCGACGTTAGATCAGGAAACCTAGGCGCAACGGGGATTGTTGGCTCAAATATTCCTGTTGCGACAGGCGCGGGGTTATCAATAAAATTGAGAAAAACCGACCAGGTTGTTCTTTGTTTCTTTGGTGATGGCGCAGTAAATACCGGTGCTTTTCACGAGTCTGTAAACCTAGCAGCAATTTGGAACCTGCCAGTTGTATATGTCTGTGAAAACAACCTTTATGGTATGTCTGTCGCTGTGAACAGGGCTTTTCCGTTTACAGACATTTCTGAAAGAGCGAAGGGTTACAACATTCCGGGCATTATAGCAAACGGAATGGATGTACTTGATGTAAAGGATAAAGTTCTTGAAGCCGTTAATAGAGCCCGAAGAGGAGAGGGTCCAAGCTTTATCGAATGTAAAACATACAGGTTTCATGGTCATTCAAGAAGTGACCCTAAGGTCTATCGAACAAAAGAGGAAGAACAGCTGTGGAGAGCAAAAGATCCCATTATAAATTTTGAGAAGATGCTTGTTGAAAATGGAATAATAACACAACAACAAATTCAGGAACTTGAGGAATCGGTTGCGCAAGAAGTTGACGAGGCGGAAAAGTTTGCTCTTAACAGCCCCTATCCTCCAGTTGAATCTCTTTTTGACGGTCTTTACACAGACCTCTATATTGACCCAAAGACATCTATTAAAAACCTTGCTGAAGCTAAGAAAAGAGGAATAAAACTAAAAAAAATCAGATACGTTCAAGCTTTGAATGAGGCCTTACGTGAAGAAATGATTAGAGACGAAAGAGTATTCCTCATAGGTGAAGACATCGCAATTTATGGCGGAGCCTACCAAGTGACCAGAGGACTATACAAAGAGTTCGGAGAGGAACGAGTGAGGGACACGCCGATTTCAGAGATTGCCATTGCAGGTGCAGCAGCAGGAGCAGCTATGACTGGGACTAGACCTGTAGCAGAAATTATGTACATTGATTTCTCAACAATCGCTACAGACCAGATAATCAACATTGCTGCTAAGAATAGATACATGTTCGGCGGAAAATCTATTGTGCCAGTAGTCTATAGAACCCAAGGAGGCGCAGGCAGAGGAATAGCTGAGCACCATTCCCAAAGCCTTGAGGCTTGGTACCAACATATTCCAGGAATATTTGTTGTAATGCCTTCAACCCCATTTGATGCTAAAGGATTATTGAAGACTTGCATAAGGGACGACAACCCTGTCATGTTCATTGAACACAAGATGCTTTACGGCGTGGAAGGCGAAGTTCCTGAACAAGAATACACAGTTCCACTTGGAGTTGCTGACATAAAAAGAGAAGGATCAGACGTCACTATTGTTGCTTATTCAAGAATGGTTCACTTGGCATTAGAAGCTGCTGAAGAACTGGCTAAGGAAGGGATAAGCGCAGAAGTGGTTGATCCGCGAACACTGAAACCTCTTGACATTGAGGCTATAATTAACTCAGTGAAAAAGACAAGCAGAGCAGTCGTTGTGTACGAAGGATACCGTACGTGTGGTGTAGGAGCCGAAATCTCAGCGCAAATAATGGAAAAAGCCTTTGACTATCTTGACGCTCCAGTTCTAAGAGTTGCAGGAGAGGACGTGCCGATACCTATGAGCCCAGTTCTAGAAGAAGCTGCTATTCCAAGCAAAGAGAGAATCGTAGATGCAGTTAAGAAACTAGTTTAAACCGTTTTCAGCTAAAGGTTTTTTGTTCTACCACGGGGTCTTTTTTATCTTTAAAAGATATGCCATGATGTTGACCAGATAGTGGATTGGAGCTGTTAAAACTATGATAATTAGAGCATACATTAGGCTTGGCGGCTGAACTGGAAGGCTAAAAAGCAACGCAGCTAAAACAAAATCTAGCTGGTCAGATAAAGGTAAGTGTGCTCCCGGCTCAAGGTTCATCCGACGTTTTATGAAGGAACCAAATAGGTCGCCTATCAAAGCTCCGAGAGACATGATGAACCCGAGAATCATGCTTCCTTGTGGGAGACCAACGCTTAGTCCGTAGGTTTCTTGAATCCATCCAACGAAAGTTCCGATTATAATACCTGAGATAAAACCGCGGACTGTTTTATGAGAGCCAAAGATAGGTTTTCCATCTCGAAATTTTCTTCCGCCATCAATTGGTTTGCCCCCTCCAAACAGCACGGGCGCTCCGTTAGCACAGTAGGCTGGAAAAATGTAGTATAAGGCATAAAATATTTGGAGCGCAATTTCATTCAAGTTCATCTTGCAAGTCTCATTTAACTCTTTATATTTTGTTTTTCTCTTAAGCTAAGCATTAAATAAGCTTATGCAGTACACCAAAAGGCATAATAGACCATCTTATTCTCATTTTAGGCGGTGAATGGTGTTGCCTGTTGTGATTGTTGAAATGTGGGAAGGAAGAACGCCTGAACAAAAAGAGAAGATCATTAAAGGTATTTCTAAAGTCTTTGAAGAAATCGGTGTAGATCCTAAACACTTAAATATTATTGTACATGATGTGCCTAAGACAAATTGGGGCTTAGGTGGAACTCAAGCGTCTAAAATGACATCATAAGCTATGTCTCGAACCATGCCTTTCGCAGATTTCGAGCCTCAACCTGCATTGTTCGCCTCAACTCGTCAATCAAAGCTCGGGTCTTATCAAGAGTCGGTTCAGGTAACTTATTGTTGTAGTTGTCATAACCTACGTACAGAAGTTCAGGATTAATGTCTTTTATCCAATCAACGAATTCTGGGTCAAAATCCAAAATTGGCTCAATAACAATTGCCTTATGTTTCCAGTTCAAGTTCTTCATTGCATTGTACCTCGTTTCGTAAGATGGGGCCATTGAAAGCTTGTTTGTTCTATTTGTCTCAATAGTCGCACCAAGCAGCATGTTATCAGTGAACATGTCCAGAAATTCGCTGTATCTGCCCGGATTTTTTGTTAAGAACAGGAAATCCGTTTTTGGCTTCGTAACTAGGACATTCATGACTTTCGTTATCCATTCCTTAGGAACCCAGCTGCCCCACATCTCGCCCATATCAGAAACAAAAATGAATTTGCCCTTCGGAATTTTTTGCTTTAGACGCCACTCAGCAAGAGTGGGTTTAAACCCGTAGGTCTTGTAAGGCTCGATTCCCATGGCTGCTAATTTTTTAGCGTAGTTTCTTGCCCAGCAGTAAACGCAGTTGTATAAGCAGCCGGTGATAGGGTTCCAAGTGTCCATAGGTTTTCCTCGTTATAGTTTTGAATCTGAGAAGATGAAATCTAATATTCTTTCTTTTTCAGCTAGAGAATTAACGATGAGATCAGGTTTTTCTTTTTTAAGGTCATCCTTTGAGTATGCACCAGATGGTATGGCGATGCAACTCATGTTTGCCTTCTTTGCGGCGACGATACCGAAAATTGAGTCTTCAATAACCAAACATTTTTCAGGCGGACATCCAATCTTCGAGGCGCATGTAAGGAAGACTTCTGGGTCAGGTTTCGGCTTCGACACTTCATCTGCCGTTATGATGTAATCAAAATAACCAGTAAGCCCTTTTATTTTGAGCATCCTGTCTATGATGTTTCTGTTGCTCATTGTTGCAAGAGATAGTTTCAATTTCGGACGCAACATCTCAAGCAGCTCAGTGGCACCAGAAAATAGTTGAATTTGGTCAAGTATTTTGATCTGTATTTTTGTCTTTTTTTCCATAAGTTCGTCAATTGTTGTTTCATTAAACAGAATGCCGTTTGACCTTAAAGCGTCTCTAAACATGTTTCGTGCGCCTATACCGATGCGTTTCACAAGAAACTCGTCGCTTACTTGACAGCCGATATCTCGAAGGACCTTTTGAAAAACCGAAACAACCACGGGTAAAGTATCAGCTAGAGTTCCATCCCAGTCAAAAATAACAGCTTCATACATCTAAGTTCACTTCACTGATCGCTTAAATCAATGGTTGATAGTCACGTAGGCCATCTTCTTTAATGACTAAATAAAAGTTTATTTTTGTTTCTCTTCCGCCAGCTTTCTCCACTGAAGTCTTGACGAGGTTTTTCGGTCCAACACGAGATAAACTTACGATTGAGTTGCACCAAAACTTAAGAACCCTTGTCGCTACGGGAACAGTTTCAGTTTCGGAAAATGCGTTTCTAACTTGGCTTATAAGTAAAATAGACAGGTCAAACCTTTTGGCTATTTCCACTAATATGGCGACTTGCCGATTTAGTTCACGGTTCAGGTTGAACATTTCCTTTTTGTTCATTATTTCTGAACTGTAAAGGGATGTAATCGTGTCAACGACTATTAAGCCGAATCTACTGTTTATGAATTGTTCCAATTTATCAAAAAACGTAATTTGCTCTGAAAATGTAGAAGGTTTACTGATGATAATGAAATCAGATACATCTTTGAAGTCTTGAGATGCAATCTGATAGAGTCTTTCTGGCGTAAAAGTTCCATCTGAATCAACATAGAGAGTCTTTAGGCCTAACCGCGCACAATTTACTGCACACTGAACTGCTAAAGTGGATTTACCTGTTTCTGCCTGTCCATATAAAAGGCATGCTTCCTGTGGCGGCAGCCCACCGCCTAAAGCTTGGTCGAGTAGACTGCTTCCTGTTGGTATCCAATGTCTCAAGACTTTCACTACAATAAGAGAAAAAGCGTACAAAGTTTATATTTTTATTCGAAAGAGGCTGAAAAGATAGGAACTTTCGTTCTTTAGATAAAATAGGCTTTCGTTCAACGAACTTCTTCACATAAATCTCAATTTATGGCTTAGCTTATTATGGATAATTCTTCAAATATCAGGTTTTAACGCGATTTTTTGCAGCTCCGTGGAATCGCTGAATTTTTTTCTTATATAGGCTCCGCGGAATCATTGTGGAATCACTGATGTGTCAAAGATTTTTGACGGATTGATGTTGTTCCAATTTGTCCTTGCATATTGTAGGTGATTTTGATTTTCTTTTATATGTGATTATTTGTGGAAAGCGTTTATTTTCGAAAATTACGAGGCTGGGCTGTTACATGTATCATCTTTTTGTTTTGTCTTGATGTAATTTTGATGGAAAAATTTATATATGTATATACATGAATAGATATTTGTGGAAAAATATGCTTGAGGTCGTTCATCCTGAAAGAAGGAACATCCTTCAGCAACTGCAGAAAAGAACCCTGAAAAATTTTATGGATATCCTAATCCTTTCAGAGCTAAGAAAAGCCCCAATGAGTGGGTACGATGTGATCACGTCTATCTTCGATAAGTTTAACTATCTTCCCAGTTCAGGTTCCGTATACTCATTACTTTATGCTCTTGAGAGAGAAGACCTCGTTAAAGGGGGATGGAACGGCAGAAAGAGAATCTACAGTATCACATCGAGAGGCATCGAGATAGTAGAAACAACACAAGCAATGTACCCGAACATCGAAGGAATTGTAAAATGCATTTTTAACAATGTTTTCTCTTTCTCCTAATTTCTCTCGATTAAACTACTAGAAAGACTTATTTTAGCAACAATTATATAAATACCCTCGAGCGATTAATGATTAAAGCCTAGAGGTGTAATCAATAATGGAAGAAGCAGTCGCTGCTGTCAAAGTCGTAGATGTCCATAAAGTCTATCATCTTAAGGGAGAAGAAGTTCATGCACTGCAAGGAATAAATCTCGAAATTCCACACGGAGAATACCTTTCAGTAATGGGTCCTTCGGGGTCTGGGAAGACTACGCTTTTCAACATGATAGGCGGAATAGATAGACCTACAAAAGGCGACATTTTTATAGACGGGGTAGATCTTTCAAAAATTCCTTCAAAAGCTATGGCTTGGCTGCGATGCCAAAAGATTGGTTATATTTTTCAAACTTTCAACCTTATTCCTGTCCTAACAGCAAGAGAAAATGTAGCTTTACCTATGACATTTTTAGGCGTGCCAAAAGCTGAAAGACAACAAAGAGCTGCAGAACTATTAACCCTTGTTGGATTAGGAGACCGACTTGATCACAGACCAACAGAGTTGAGTGGTGGTCAGCAGCAACGTGTTGCCATAGCAAGATCTTTGGCTAACAATCCGGCAATTATTCTTGCGGATGAACCAACTGGAAACCTTGACTTAAACACTGGTTTCGCAATTGTTCAACTTCTTTACCGACTAAAGGCTGAACGTGGCACCACAATCATCTGCGCTACGCATGACTTGAAAATGATTGACATCAGTGACAGAGTAGTGTTCCTTCGAGATGGAACCGTGGAGAACATCGAAAAAAGAAGAGGATTAGTTTTATCTGCAGAGGAGTTTGAAACATAGGCGAGTGAAGTATATGGGAGAAGAAATTGAAAGTATACAATGCCCATGCGGCAGAGTAATAGAAAATCCAGAAGAATACAAGGTACTGTATTTAAAACACGAATTGCAGGAAATAGACATTCTCTGCCCAAATGATTCCTGTTATCTAAGAGAACTGGGATACATCAAATTCGAACTACAAGAAGGAAAAGCCAAGTTCAAAGAAGCTTCCTTTTATCCTCCTTTCGTCACTTGGAACTCTGGACGGTTAGGAGCTGACGAGGCTGAAGCCAAGCTGAAAAACCACTTAAAGATGATAGCAAAAAAAGTTGACTGGACAAGACTTGGACTACAAAAACCTGCAACCACCTAATTCTGTTGAATTCATTTCTGCTGCTAAAAAATAAAAATTTCATTGATCTCTATAGGCCATTTGATAAATTGTTGAAAATTATTAAAATATTTTGTTTCAGTCATTTGTTTTTGTCGAGAATATTATCATCGAGGTTCATAAAAGATCATGAACGTTGATGTCTGGTTAAAAAATCTATTTAAAAATTGACTTAAAAAAAGAATTTTTGGATAATTATTTGCTTTCAGAATTCTGTTATGAAAAAACTTTTTTTGGCTATTTATGGAAAATCTTTAAAAGGTAATATCTACTATGAAACATGTGTCTGAGGGAAAAAGATGAGTCCAAAGAAAAAAGGGTCAAAAATGGAACTTAAACCACAGAACGCAGCAGATATAAAAATAGGGTCAATAAAATTTCCAATCAGCGAGGCATTCCGTTTTTCTCTAGAGAGTATCAGAAAAAGGTTTACAAGGGCTCTTATCACGGCGTTCTCTGTTCTTTTAGGCATTGCCTTCATGGTTGCAATAATGACGATGGGCATAATTCTTCCTCTCATCGATCAGACTCCACCACCTCAATACCAGACATGGATGGCCATTATTGCCCTTCTCGTTTGTGGAGTGGGAATAGTAAATTCGATGCTTATGTCAGTCACAGAAAGGTATAAGGAAATTGGAACCATCAAGTGCTTGGGAGCAACAGACACAAACGTACTCCAAATTTTCCTGATAGAGGCATTGTTGCTTGGCGTATTAGGTGGAGTAATCGGAGCATGCGCAGGCTGGGGTGCCACAACGGTCATCTACATGATTAATCAGCCGCAATATGTTGACCGAATATTGAACGCATCCAACTTCGTAACTTACTTAACTTACATTGGCGAAGGCATAGGCGTAGCTTCACTTCTTAGTGTAGCTGCAGCAGCCTATCCTGCTGTTTATGCTGCCAGACTTAATCCAGCTGAAGCATTAAGGTACGAAGTATAACAGAAAGAATGGACAACAAAAAGGGCGAGAAACGATTCAGATATTTTTTCGAGAAATTATAAGAAAACTTTGTTTTTTCTATTATTCAGTTGCCCTAACGTACACTTCGGCTCTTGTTTCATATCTATCAACAAGACCGTCTCGAAGGTATACAATTCGGTCGCTAACATCAATCATCTTTAAGTCGTGAGTAGCAGCGATTATCGTAACACCTTTCTCCTTGTTCATTTCCCTCAGCAAAGTGATAATCTCAAGCCCCGTGTGGAGGTCAAGATTTCCGGTCGGCTCATCTGCAAGCACAATTACAGGATTATTAGCTAAGGCTCTCGCTATGGCAACACGTTGCTGCTGACCACCACTCAACTCAGCAGGTTTATGGTTCAATCTTTCTCCTAAACCGACATTTTCAAGAATCTCGCGGCCTCTCCTTAATCTCTCGTCAGTGTCAACCCCAGCGAATATCATCGGAAGTGTTACGTTTTCCATAGCTGTTAGGACCGGAATAAGGTTGAAAGTTTGAAAAATATAACCAATCTTTCGACATCGAAGCCAAGCAAGTTCATAAGCGTCAAGCTTCGCTATGTCAACACCGTCAATGAAGACTCTTCCACGTGTTGGTCTGTCAATCCCGCCAACCATGTTGAAGAGAGTCGTCTTCCCAGACCCCGAAGGACCCATAATAGAGATGTATTCTCCGCGTTTTATCCTGATGTTGACGCCATCAAGCGCCTTAACAGTAACAGGCCCCATCTGGTAATACTTTGCAAGGTCTTCAGTTTCAACAACATACTCGAAGCTGATAAGCCATTCCTCCGATTGGAATAAAAGTAATAATCAAAAACTACCTTATAAAACTACTCTTTAAACCTCTCAAGAGTCTCTTCTACAACTTTTGGTATGTTTCATACTTTTGGTTACGAGAAAGCTTAATACCACTGTAGGTATTGAAAGAAATACGATATGATTTGGATGTGACGAAAATGAAAAGAGTTAAAGTGGGAGTTGTAGGTTCAGGCGGCATCTTTCAAGGTGCTCACCTTCCTGCTTATCCAGACATTTACGAGGCGCATCTTGTCAGCCTATGTGATGTTTCCAAAGATGTTTTAGTCTCAGCCGAAAGAAAAACTAAAGATCTTTACTTAGAAAGGGCGCAGAAGGCTGAAGAAAGCGGAAATGCTGAGCGAGCTATGCAACTGAGAGAAGACGCTGAAAATCTCAAAATTTACTCAGACATTTCAGAGATGATGTCAAAAGAAGAACTTGATTTAATCGACATCTGTACACCAACCAAATATCACAGCTTGACCGCGATCGCAGCATTGAACCAAGGCGTTAATGTTATGTGTGAAAAACCGATGGCTCGAACATACTTGGAATGCCTTGATGTCGCTGAGGCTGTTGAGAAAAGTGGAAAACTCTATCAGCACAACGAAAACTGGTTATATGATCCCTTCTGGTACAATGCAAAGAAGATTATAGAAAGTGGAGCCATAGGTGAAAACCAATTGGTCTTCGTTGCCACAGCACACGGAGGGCCAGAATGGGCTTCTTGGTTTTGGAACCCTGACATTGCAGGGGGCGGTGCACTTTTAGATAATGGTGTTCATGCAATAACTACGTCTTGGTACCTAAGCGGATTCAACAAGAACCCAACGATCGTGAAGGCAGCTGACCCATATGGCATCTGTATAAGGATGAAGACGAGGATTCTTCAAGGTATGTTCAAACCTTTCGAAGTGGAGGACGACGCTCACATCTTGATACGGTTCGAGGATAGTGAAGGAAAATGGTCGACAGCGCATGTGGAAGGCTCGTGGAGCCATCGCGACTCTTTAGACACAATTATTATTGGAACCAACGGTACTATAAAACCAACATATAAAGAAGGAGAGACGATACTTGAAATAACAGACGCGTTTGGAGCGAAAAGAGAAATTAATTTGGGCAGGATATCTTGGACTCAGGGGTTCGCCGGCGAAATTAGGAACATGTGCAACTGTGTGCTGAATAACGTCAAACCTGTATGTGATGAAAAAATTGGGACGGAAACCACAGCTGTTGTACAGTCAGCCTACCTATCTCAGAAAAAAGGAAGAAAACCCGTTACACTTGAAGAATTCAAGAAATATGCACATAAAATAAAGGAAAAGGAAGGAAAAAACGCCTCTGAAGTGTTGATGAAGGAGCTGCTGAAGGGAATAGCCAAAATCTGAAAATCAAAACACATGAAGCAAACTATCAAACAACCTTTTTTCTCTTTCAGCCTTATGGAGATTTATTTTCTCAAATACTTCGTTAATCTTTCCTGATACAAAAAGTCTTTAAGAAGTGTGCTTGTCTGAATCCAATTGTCTAGGCTGACTGCAAACCTTGATCTAACGTGGTCTAAAGCATCCTTAAGGCTGCTGTAATTGCTTGGTTCATTTTTGAAAGCCTCCCTTACGCTTTCGCGGTTAATCCACACGCCTAAAGGCACGATGAAGCTTGGATAAATTTCCCGCATAGCTATGACGCCAGCTTGTCTTCCAATTTTAGACAAAAACTCAGCTACAGCTAGCCGAACAGCGTAGTAGCAGCCTCCGATTGAGGCGTAAGTTTTTCGACCGTGATATCCTTCCCAGTCTGCACCCATGGCTATGTTTTGGCTTTTAGGGTTCCACACTGTGCCTGGATACCATGCCTCTATCCACTCGTATCTCCAGCTGGATGGAGTCAGCAACACCAGAAATCTGTTACCAAGATAGTTGAACTCGTAGATCATGTACTCATTAATAATTGGTTTTCCTTTAACCTGCTCATCAATCAAGTCTCTTGATATTGCGGAGTCCACAGCTGTTATGCTCCATCTTGTTGGAACTATTCGTCTCTGGTTTTTAAGCCCGAAAGCTCCAACACTGAAGGCACGTTGAATCTTTGAAACAGACACCCCGTTTTTGAAAAGTTGCATGACTGCCTCTTCAGCTCTTAAGTCACCATCTCCATAGGCCTTTTCAATTTTAGAATCAAATTTAGCTGTCTCAATTTCCATGTTCCGCACTACCGCTGACGGTCCCATAGGTTGAACTTCCCCGTCCAGCAGTAGATTACCTGAAGGCTTATTTTTGAAGACAACTTCAGTTTCAACTGGTTCTTTTGCCATCGTAATCTCAAGAGTTTTTTCTACAAAATTTTGATTTTGAAAGGGCTTTGTAACATTAACTCGAAATTTCGCCCGAACAAGGTTTGTCCTAAATCCGATAATTTCGTCAACCGTTTTCCCAAGCCACTGTTCAGGAGCATCGTATACCGATGTGTCGCCAAGAACCGGAGGAACCAAAGGACCAGCATAAACGTGCGGATAACCCATGCGGCCAATGAAAACTCCAGGGGGAGAAGAACCAACCAATCTTTCTGAGTTAACAATTTTTTCAGTTTTCAAAAGGGAGTACAGTTTTAGAATAGCTGAGCAACGGGACTTCCCGCATAGCATTCTGTTTCCTCGGCAAATGATGCAAAGGCTTCCTTCATGTGTTTGAATTTTAAGGGCTGATGAGTCGACATTAAGGTCTCCAGCAGTTTTCTCGTTGTTTATAATGTGTTCTACCCATGGAACTTGCCTTTTCACTTTCTTAATGAGTCTTTTGTTTAGGGATGGCAAATTTTCTTCACTTGGAATTAATAAGTATATAGTGAACAAGTTTTATTAAACATGTCTTTTTCAGAGGAATTTTTCCGAGGTGAACATTAAGATTTTGTGCTGAGTTAATCTGTTGTGTAGTACTTAGAACTGAAGACGTTTTTGGTAATAAAGAAACATGGATTATCCATTCATAATAGTTTTATTATTTATGTGTTTTTCATGAATATTGCGCTTGAAAAATTATAGAAACAAGATCTAAAACAAATAGCCGGTTAAACCAATTGATAGTTGACTCTCCACACAAACTCGTCCTATGCGCTGTCAAAAACAAGTGGTTTCTATTGCTCGCGTACAGAAATTCATGTTTTAGGACGATTTAAGGAGGGAAAAATATCAAACTATACGTTAAAGCATTTCTTATAGGTGGAATAGCAGGCATTCTTTCCATAGTTATTTTCTTTTATGTCTCCTATAATATTTTGCTTAATGGTTTTATTGATTTGGAAACCGGAATAACAGCTAAAAATATTAAAAGAGTTCTTAGCGCTATTTTTGATGATGCTGAGAATTTCGACATTTTTTCATGACTGGGCAAGTTGGGATGACACCTATAATTTTGTTCAAAATGCAAATCCAAATTATATTCAAACTAATCTTGTGGATGAGACTTTTATCAATTCGAAACTTAACCTTATGTTGTTTTTTAACGCCGCGGGAAACTTTGTACGGCAAAGCCTTCGATCTGCACACAATGACCGAGGAACCTATACCTAACAGCATTCTGGAAAAAATTAATGTAAATGGCACCATTCTAAATGCTAGTAACGAAACAAATGGTGTAAAGGGGTTAATTCTTACTTCTGAAGATCCTATGCTTATAGTTTCTAGACCCATTTTAACCAGTTATGATGAAGGACCAATTCAAGGAACCTTGATTATTGGGCGATATTATGACTCAACGCAAATTACACGTCTTGCTCAGCAAACACATCTTTCAATAATGATGAAAAGACTGGATGATTCAACTTTACCTGAGGATTTTCAAACAGCATTATCTCACATTTCTGAAGAAGATCCATTTTTTGTTCAACCCTTAGACTCTAAGATTGTTGCAGGTTACACATTGATAAGAGACATTTTTGGACAACCAATTCTTCTATTGAAGGTAGAGCTTTAAAGAGAAATATACAATCATGGGCTTAACGTCATAAACATGTTTTGTTACTATATTTTTGCGATAAATTTTGTTTTTGTAGTATCAAGTGCCATTGTCTTTGAGAGATCCATATTATCTCCATTAAAAAGATTAAGTATGGAGGTGACTAATATTGCTAAAAAAGGCGAAATCTCAGCACGAATAAACATGAAAGGTAATGACGAAGTTTCTGCCGTTGCTGCTGAAATAAACAATATGCTTGAATCAATCGAACATATGCAACAAGAGATCAATGAGAGCACAAAGCAGTTAGAGCAAGCTAAACTTGAACGGCTTGCAATTGTTGGCCAAGCTGCAACAATGGTCGGACATGACCTCAGAAATCCATTAATGACCATAATAGGGGCTACTTACCTTCTAAGGCAAAGATTGGAAGGAAAATTGAATAAAAAATCGATTGAGACTCTTGAAATCATTGAAAAAAGTGTCAAATATGCGGATAAAATAGTTAATGAGCTTTTAGATTATTCAAAAGTAATGCTTCTTAAGCTTGAAGAAACCACACCAAAACTTATTTTGCAGGAAACGTTGTCAGAAATCGAAATTCCGAAAAGCGTTCAATTAATAAATCTGACTCAAGATAACCCTAAAATTAAGGTTGATTCTGAAAAAATGAAAAGAGTTTTCGCAAACATCATCAAGAACGCCATTGAAGCAATGCCGAATGGTGGAAAAATAACTGTAAATAGCAAAGAAAAGGATCAAAACGTTGAATTTGAGTTTTCGGATTCAGGTATTGGTATGGCAGCGGATATTGTTGAGAATGTAGGTAACCCCTTCTTTACTACAAAGGCGAAGGGAATTGGGCTTGGTGTTGCAATAAGCAAACGCATTGTTGAGGCGCATGGAGGCAAAATTGCAAAAGAAAGTAAGGAAGGAAAAGGAACGACTGTTCAAATTACTCTTCCAATCACGCGGTAACATAAGGAAAAATGTTTGAAACAAACCTGCAAAAAATTTTGAGCTCATGAAATGTATTTATAGAATTAACAGTACATTAAGATTCTTTAGTCTTCTATTCGATTTGTATAGGGTGTCCTTCATGTTTTTCTTCTGTCTTTTTCATTATAACCTCTAAAACTCCATTCCTGTAGGACGAACGGGCATTTTTCGGGTCAACCTTTGAGGGAAGCTCTATTTCCTTGTAGTATTTCCGTTGAGGGACATCAACTGATATTGTTAAACTTCTCTCTGTTCCATGAAGCTTAATATCTTTCTTTTCGACTCCCGGAAGCTCCGCTATGACCCGAATTTCCCCGTCTGTAGGTATAATGTCAACTAGGGGTTCTCTTTCTTCCCTAATGTTCAATTGGGGTTTTCCAAATTTAGCTTCAGGCTTAACATTGCCAAATTCCCTAATTTGAGGTTTTCCATTTGGCCCAATCGTTACACTGTATCCGTAAACGAAGGGTCCCCACTCATTAACTTTGGAGCCGTCGGGCAAGGTTCTTTCGCGAATTAGGTTTCTAGGGACCTTTTTTGTCAGTTCTTCAAACTCTTTTTGTATCATTTCGTCCATTTGCCTAAAGACATCGTCAAAATCGTCAGGGAAAAAACCTCTGAAGAATGGCCATCTTCTTCGTCTAATCCATCTATCTTCTTCGTCTTCTGACAAACATATCGCCAAACATCAGCTTAGAATCCATAATTTAAAAACGTATCGAATTTCAGAAAACTGGCCAAAACGATTTATGTGTAATCGTTCAATCATTAGGAAAGGATCAGTGATCCACAATGGTTGAGGGACACATTGGCGTAACTATCAAAGCTAGAACAGTTTCGGAAGCATGGGAAAAGGCTGTTTTAGAATGTTGGAACAAGGGAGCAAACGTTCCAACTGAGTATGGCGAAATGTCGAAGGAACTTTTAGGTCTCCTCGTGGTTGTTGAGGAGCCTTTCGCTGAGCCTAGAATACACAGAGGCGATTTGCTTGTTGCCATAAGAGAATCACTTTGGAAATACTATGATGAGGTTCTTCGAGGAACACTTGACAACGCAGTTAAGGAGGGCAAAATACACTATACTTATCATGAGAGATTGTTCTGTTACCCGCCCAAAGCAATCAACCAAATTGAGTATATAATAAGCAAGCTACAACAGGCAAGTTTTTCGAGAAGAGCACAGGCAATAACGTGGGATCCAGAAAAGGACGTGAACGTGGACTCTCCTCCTTGTTTGCAAAGAGTTTGGTGTACAATAAGAGACATGAAACTTGTTTTTCACACAACTTGGCGAAGCCGAGACATATTCAGAGCCATGCACATGAACATGCTTGCACTTACCGAACTTCAAAAAATGGTTGCTGAACACCTAAAAGTAAAGGTTGGCCCATACTTAGACTTTACAAATAGCGCCCACATCTATGAAAAAACCTATAGTGATGTGGTACATTTTAAACGCGTAATTGAAAGGCGGTCTCACTAAATACTGAGTACTTATTCGCCCATCACTTGAACTCTTATATGTCTTGTTCGTGGTCCATCCATCTCTATAAGGAGGATGGATTGCCAAGTTCCAAGCTGCATTCCCCCATTCTCAAGAGGTATAGTTACGTGAGGCTTGATCAGGCAGTTCAAAATATGCGCATGGGCATTTTGTTCACTTTCTGTCCAACTGTACTTGGCGTTGTGGCGATATTTTCCTTCGATGGGAACTAATTGACTAAAAGATTCTAAGATGTCGTCCCAAAGATCTGAATCATGCTCGTTCAAAGCGATCGCTGCTGTTGCATGAGGAACCCAAACATGAACCAGCCCATTCGTTATTCCACTTTCCTTTACAGCCTTGGCGACAACATTTGTTACGTTAAGTATTTCCATTCTTTTGTGGGTTGAAACAGAATTCTCTCTGCTGAAATTCTTCATCGAATCACCTTCTAACAATTATAGTATGATTTGGCGAAAAATAAAACTAAAGCTTAACTACGGTTACTTTAGTATTTTGCCCGTTTCAATAAACCAGAGATAAAGGTCAAGTTCAGCAAGGTTGAGGCCTGCTTTTTCTGCGATGCGCTTCAGCATTTCCTCAATTTCAAGATACCTTTTCTTTGTAAGAGTACGAGGCTCTTCAATCAGTCTATGTTTTACTAGCACATTTATTATGTGAAAATCGATGATGGCGAAATCTGAAAAACCTACGTTTCTAAGAAAGTGACTAGCCTCCTTTATTCCAATGCCTTTAATTTCTGCAGCTAACCATTCTCTTAGTTCCTGTTTATTATTGGATGAAGAAATTATTGATTCTAAATTATCCACGTATTTTCTGGCCTCAACGATGTATTTGGCCCTAGTGTTTGGAAAACGATGCCCTAAAGCTTTCAATTCTTGCGACAGCCTTTTTTCAGACCAGCATAGAAAGCCATCATCTATTGCTTTTTGAATGTTCATGCTGCGTTCCGCGTTGAAGTTCGCACATAGAATGCAGTACGCCAGTTCCTTGAATAGTTCACTGCCAGATTTGTTTCTCATCTCTTCAAACTGTTTTATCCGTGTTTCAACGACCTTTTTTATGCTACTTTTCTTGAGCATCTCGATTTCTTCTAGCAGTTTTTTGGCAGAAACCAGCGTATTTTGCACATTTTCACCTTGTTAAGTTTTCTTAGTCATTGTAATATGCTGATGGCTAGTGGCACTATTAATAGCGAAGGCAACAAGTTTGCTACGTCAATGTTCTTTATTTCAAGCAACTTTATTCCCAGTCCGAGAAGCAGTATTCCGCCCACCGCGCTAAGTTCGACAACGACATTGTCAGTGAAGAAAGCGTACAAGTACGACGCCAGCAACGTTATTGTGCCTTGAAAGATAAAGAGGGGTATTGTCGAAAAGAGAACCCCTATTCCCAATGTTGAAGCCAGTGAAACCGAAACAAACCCATCAAGAATAGACTTTGCAACAAGAACTGAAGAGTCTCCGCTCAACCCGTCCTGAACGGAGCCTATTATAGTCATGGGGCCAACGCAGAATATCAAAAAAGCAGTTAACATGCCCTCGGTGAACTTTTCGTCTTTCGATCTAATTTTGGCCTTAAGAAGGTCACATAGCCTTTCAAGTCGGCTTTGCACATCTATGGCTCCACCGATTATGGCTCCGAATAGTATGCTGAGGAAAAGCATTACAATATTTGTTGTCTGAAGCGCCAACTTAATTCCAATAAACAA
>JAGTRI010000001.1 GCA_018397065.1 Candidatus Bathyarchaeota archaeon | reverse complement strand
CTCATTATTGTGTTTTCTGTCTTCATGACGATGGGTAGAGCCAAGGATTCAAGCTTAGCTCGGGTGAGAGTGAAGTGTAAGTGCTTTGGTCCGGAGGCATCACTTGCTATGAATGGCAAATCGATGTCGGTTGTCATTAACGTTGATAATTCAATTTTCGCCTTCTCAGCTGCCTCTTTTAATCTTGACATTGCCATCTTGTCGTTACGTAGGTCAATTCCGGTTTGTTTTTGGAATTCTTCGATAAGGTAATCCATCACTGCCTTATCAAGGTCTGCACCTCCTGTCTGCGTGTCTCCGCTTGTCGAAAGCACTTGGAAGACGCCTTTTCCAAATTCCATGACTGTTACGTCGTGGGTGCCTCCTCCGAAGCTGAAGACAAGTATCTTCATCTCCTTCTCTAGCTTGTCGATACCGTATGCAAGACATGCTGCTGTCGGCTCATTAATTATCCTTGCAACTTCAAAGCCTGCGATCTCACCCGCGTCTTTTGTAGCCTGCCGCTGGTTGTCGTTAAAGTGAGCTGGAACAGTAATTACGGCCTTTTTTATCGTAGTCCCAAGGTATGTCTCTGCATCCTTCTTTATCTTCTGAAGGATGAAAGCGGAAATCTGTTGCGGCGTGTATTCTTTGCCCCAAACGTTCACTTTGTAGTTTGTTCCCATCTTCCTCTTGATTTCGAAAATTGTCCCTTCGGGATTTGCCGTTGCCTGTCTTTTCGCTGGCTCACCGACCAACAATGTTCCGTCCTTAGTGAAGGCGACAACTGAAGGAAACATCTTTCCAGCAACTGTTGGTCCTTCAGCGCTTGGAATAACGACTGGTCTGCCGCCTTCGTAGACGGCGGCTGCGGAGTTAGTTGTTCCCAAATCTATTCCTATAATTTTTTCAATTGATTTGCCACTACTCATTTGATTTAGCCTCCTCGTGTGACTGTGATGGTTGCATAACAACCTTAACCATACTTGGTCTAATCACCTTTTCTTTCAAGGTATAACCTTTTCTAATTTCCTCAATTACTATGCATCCTTCAACGCCTTCCTTCTCGGTACGTTCAACGGCATTGTGCTTTAAAGGGTCAAAGGGCTCCCCGACGCTTTTAATTGGGGAAACACCCTCGTTTTGAAGCGTCTTTTTCAATTTTTTAAGCGTCATTTCAACCCCTTGGATGAGAGCTTCTGTTGAGTTAGAAGAACGGGCGGACTGGACAGCCATTTCCAATTCGTCAACTACGTCCAATAACTCGATGATTATGCGTTCATTAGAGTATTTCCGTGCTTCCTCCAACTTCTGGTCAAAACTTTTCCTAAGATTTTCAACATCCGCCCTCGCGTACTTCAACTGGACAAGGTACTCTTCCGAACGCTTCTTCTCAGCTTCCAAAGCCTTCTTCAAAGCCTCTGTCTGTTTACTTCCTTTTTCCTGCTCTTTCTTCTCACCCAACATACCCATCTCCAAGCAAGACTTGTAGAATCATAGCTGCACAAACAAAAATATAAACATACATTTTGAACTTAATGAAGACCATATTTAGTATCATTATTGAGAAGAAAAATGTTAGGAAAACTGGTTTAAATGCGAACCATAAAATGCGTCTATTCTCTGCTTCCTAGAATCACTATGTAGTCTGCTGTATCGGCACACATGTCTGCTGCTTGTTCTATAAACTCGATTAGATCGTCGAAAATCACTATGACGCCGACATTCATCTGTTGCGAGCACTTAACAAATAAAGATTTGACATAGAGATAGTTTTGGTCAACCTCATGTTCAATTCGTTCAACCTCTTTAGCTTTCAAAATCGCCTCCGCGGGATCTTCCACAATCTTTTTAATGCTTTCACGTAGAGATGTTGCGCATTTTACAAGAGCAGATGTCATAAGACTGGTTTTTTCCATCAATTCATTAGGGATGCTCAGGTCGCCAATCATTTTCAGGCATCTGGCTGCATCTTTCACGTGGTCGGCAAGGGTGTCAAGCCTTTTCACAAGATGCATCAGATCTTCTCTAGACTCTGAAGGAAGTATCCCACTTTTCGACAGTTCTCGGAAGGTTTCTCTCCGCAGGTTATCGACATCTTCTTCTGTTTTAAACAAGTCTTCTATGCTTTGCATCGCCTCTTCTCTTTTTCCTTCCAGACAAAGATGCACCGCTTTGTGAAGGAGATCTGTGGTTTCAAGGGCTTTCGCTATTTGAATTTGAGCCAAGTTTAAGGCTTCTGTCTTTCTTTTTCTCTCAAACCATGAATAGCTTCTTTTTTCCATTTTTTACACCTCTTCATTTTTTGATACGCATAACTCACAATCACCTAAGAACCACCTTTTCCCCAGTGGCTATGTAGATGATTGATTCACCTATATACGTAGCGTGATCCGCTATCCTCTCTAAGTATCTAACAACCAAAGTATTTGTAATCAGGCACCTACTAGACATTGGCATTTCTGTTGAATGATCAAGGTGTCTGAAATATAAGGCGTCCACCTCGTTCTCTGTCTCAATAAGTTTTCTTGCTAGCTCTGAATTGTGCGTTTTCAGAGCCTCGATACTTACTTGAACCATGCTGATTACCTTTTCGCCCATTTCTTCTATAATAGCCAAAGGATCCTCGCATTTTTCAAAGTTTGCAAGCCTTTTGTGAATAAATGAAATATCCCAAGCGTATCTGCCATATCTTTCAAGATCATTTGATATTTTGATGTACGATTTAATGATTCTCAGATCAGACGCTACGGGCTGATATTTAGCTATTAGTTCAAACGCTTTATCTTCAACATCAACGTTCATTCTAACCAATGTATCTGAAAGTTGTTCCACTCTTTCGTATACATCTACACCTGTCATAAAGCTCTCAATCGAAATCCTCACAGCCTCCTCCGCAACCTTTCCCATTTGAAGTAGCATTGCCGTAAGTCTTTCTAAACCAGTATCAAGCAATCTATTCAAGATGCATTCACCTACCCAAACTTTCCTGTAAGATATTTTTCAGTCAAATCGTTCTGAGGGTTCTCAAAGACGTCTTTGGTCAAACCATACTCTATTAGTTTTCCAAGATAAAGAAATGCCGTGTAATCTGAGACTCTTGCAGCCTGCTGCATATTGTGTGTTACGACAACAATCGTGTAATCCCTAGACAGGGTTCGTATTAATCCTTCTATTTTCGCCGTTGCTATGGGATCAAGGGCTGAACAGGGCTCATCCATCAAGATGACCTCAGGCTCAACTGCAAGAGCTCTTGCGATGCAAAGTCTTTGTTGCTGTCCTCCAGAAAGATCCATGGCTGACGAGTTTAGTCTGTCAGAGACTTCATGCCAAAGAGCCGCCTTCTTTAGGTTTTCCTCAACAATCTTATCTAAAATTTCTTTTTTGTGGATTCCATGTATTCTTGGGCCATATGCTACATTATCATAAATTGATTTTGGAAATGGATTTGGTTTCTGGAAAATCATTCCAACTTTTTTTCTAAGTGTAACCACATCATAATTAGTTCCATATATGTTCTCTCCATCGAGTAAAACTTGACCTGTTATTTTGACGTTAGAAACAAGGTCGTTCATCCGGTTAAAGCTCTTGATTAATGTCGACTTTCCACATCCAGAGGGACCAATAATGGCTGTAACTCTATTGGTAAAAATTTCCATTGATACATTTTTGATAGCATCAACATCTCCAAATGAGACGGTAAGATCTTTTGTTTCAATTTTCACTGGCATATTACCAGTTTTTCCTCCTTCGATATCTAGTTCGAATAACAATCGCCAAAATGTTAAGTGAAAGGACTATGCTCAAAAGAACTAAGACAGAACCATAAGTTAAAGGTCTAACAAGATTAATAGCATGATGCTGAGTGGCCATATAATAAATGTGACTGGCAAGCGCCATGGTGCCATCCATTATCGACCTTGGCAATGAAGGACGAAAGAAAAACACAGCGGTTAATATTATTGGCGCAGTCTCACCAGCAGCTCTCGCCACGGCTAATATTGCCCCTGTAAGAATGCCAGGTAACGCGTATGGTAGAACCATGTGCCTTATTGTTTGCCACTTAGTTGCTCCAAGCGCCAGTGATCCTTCACGAAAAGATTTTGGGACACCTAAAAGAGCTTCACGAGAAGCTGAGACTATCGTCGGTAAGATCATGATAAACAAGGTTAAAGATCCTGAAAGAATCGAAGTGCCAAAATTAAGGAAAACAACGAAGATCCCGAAACCAAACAGCCCATACACGATAGATGGAACTCCAGCAAGGTTAATTATGGCAGAATTTATTATCCGCACAAGTCTCCCTTCATGTGCATACTCCACGAGGTAAATAGCGGACGCAACGCCAATGGGAAGCGCAAACACAATGGCCCCTAAAGTTAAATAAACCGTTCCAACGATGGCAGGAAAGATTCCTCCCTCTGTCATCCCCCTTTTCGGCATGTCAGTTAAGAAGGTCCAGCTAATGACTCCTATCCCGTTAGATATGAACGTCCATATCATGACAAAGAGGAACAAAATCACTAATGCTGAGGTCATTCTAAAAATCTGAAAGAAAATAGTTTGTTTCAGAAGCTTCTTGTTCATCGACCAGTCCTCCCGTACCGTCTCATGATAACTCCTGCCATGTAGTTGAAGACGAAGGTTATCAGGAACAACAAAAGCGCAACCCCAAATAGTGCATGATAATGTAGGCTTCCGAAAGCAACCTCCGGGGTTTCAATAACAATTGTAGCAGTCATAGTGCGAACCGAATCTAAAATGTTAAAGTTTACTACAGCAGCATTTCCCGTAGCCATCAAAACCGCCATCGTTTCTCCAACAGCCCTACCAAAACCAAGAAGTACGGCGGCTAATATTCCAGGCGCAGCTGAAGGCACCGTGACATTTTTTATCGTTTCCCATTTTGAGGCGCCTAACGCCATTGATCCCTCTCGGTATTCTCGAGGCACAGAAGAAATAGCGTCCTCTGCAAGGCTGACAATTGTCGGTATAACCATAATTGCAAGTATCAAGCCGCCGTTTAAAGCGTTAAGCCTTGAGTTTGTGCCTGTTAATTGCTGAATCCACGTTGCCAAAGTGACCAATGCAAAAAAGCCATATACCACGGAAGGCACCCCGGCAAGCAGTTCAACTATTGGCTTCAAGATCTCTTTTTCTATTGGATTAGCAATTTCCGCAATATACACAGCGATCGCTATTCCCACTGGAACCGATATTGCCATGGCTATGGATGTGACGACTGCTGTGCCGTAAACTAATGGCACGGTTCCGAACTCAGCTTTTACAAGAGAAGTAGGTTGCCATGTTTGTCCGAATAAAAAATCGATAATTGAGATTTCGCGAAAGCCGAGTATCCCCTGGCTGAACAGCAAGAGAAAAATTAAAGTTACGACTATGATAGAAAATATTGAACTGGCAAAAAGAAACTTTTCGATCAAAAATTCCTTCAAATTATGAATCCTCATTTTTCTCGACCTATTGTTTCTGCAGTTTCCATTTCAGTCGGTTGCTCACAAAAAAGGAAGGTATTCGTAAATTGTTTCCTCCGTGTCTCGCTTATTTGTCAACCTTGATGTATGAGATGTAGCCAACCTCTTCGAGTATTTGCTGACCCTCAGGGCCTAGTATAAAAGCCACATAGTCGGCGAGAGTTCCCGTCGGAACTCCGTTTGTGTATATGTACAATTTTCGTGCGATCGGGTATGTTCCACTTTTTATGTTTTCAACAGAGGGTTCATAAGCTACAGCGTCGGCAGAAGCCTTTATCTTGACGATTTTAACGTTAACGCCTTGCTTTGTGTAAGCTACTCCTACGTAACCTATACCGTTTACATCTCCCATTACTGAGTTAACAATCTCAGCGTTACCTGCGAGCTCCCTGTTGTCTGCTCTAAAGTTCTTGTTGTGCAGAACGTGTTCTCTAAAAAAGTCATATGTTCCAGAGGTGCTCTGTCTGCCATAGGTTATGATTGGTGCGTTGTTGCCTCCAACTTGCGCCCAGTTAGTGTAGGTGCCGTTGTATATTTTCTCCAGCTGTTCCATTGTTAGCTCTGTTATTGGATTATTTGGATTGACGACAATGGCAATACCATCGAGACCTACAACCCATTCCACGGGATTCACGCCATTTGACTTGGCTGTCTGTATCTCAGAACTCTTGATTTCTCTTGAAGCATCAGCTATGTCTGTAGTCTTTTGAGCCAAAGCGGAGAATCCTACACCGGAGCCGCCGCCAGCAACTGAAATTGACACTGCTGGGTGTTTATTCATGTATTCCTCGGCCCACCGTTGGGCCACTATCAGAAGAGTATCTGAACCTTTCTGTATTATGTTGCCCCTTAAAATTTCCGTACTAATGGCATCTATTTGATTTTGAAGATCCTTGATCTTGCCTTCTGATACCCGTGTTTCTGCTAGATAACCGACTGCAGCTCCTGCTAATAGACCAATTATCAAGTAAATTGCTGCGTTTCTGTATGATGAACTCATATTATTTCACTCCTTTTCGAACTATTGAGAAAAAGAAGCATTACATATAGGTTGTCGACATAAATTATATAAGGAGTACTTATCTATTTATCCTCTATAAATACATCCTTAGTCTATGATGTGATATTTATGGAACTTCAATCAGAAACTAGGAAAGTCCAAGTTACAGGCGGTTCAACATATGTCGTTTCGCTTCCCAAGAAGTGGATAGAAACCGTCAACTTAAAACCTAAAGATCAAATCGCGCTGGTACCACAAGCTGATTTGTCGTTACTCCTAATTCCACATAATGAACCGAAACCTAGAGAAGCCAAGGAATCGTTTTTTGATGCCTCTCAAATCAATCGGCTTGAAGCCGTCGTTACTGAGTTTATTGCGCACTATCTTGCAGGTTATGATGTAATTAGGGTAAAGCTGAGAGATGCAAAGGTTAGAAGTTTTCTTAGGAACGCCATTCATCAGAAACTAATCGGGACTGAGATAATTGAAGAGACAGAGAACGAGATTACTGCTCAATGCCTTCTAGGAAGCGTAGATCTTCCGCTGGATAGAGCCTTAAGACGTATGCACATACTTATGGTTTTCATGCTTAAGGACGCCATCAAAGCCTTAAGCGCTAATGACAAAGAATTAGCTAAGGAAATCATTGCCAGAGATGACGAAGTGGACAGGCTTTATCTATTCATAGTTCGACAGCTGAAGGCAACGGTAGAAAACAGACTCCTTATTGAAGAGATTGGCTTGACGCATCCTAGAGATTGCCTGGGATACCGCTTGATAGTAAAAAGCATTGAGAGAAGCGCGGATCACGCTGCAAGAATAGCCAAGATATTATCAACGCTTGAAACTTCACTAGAAGAGAGAACAACAGAAAGTCTTGCTTCTATGAGTAGAATTGCAGCTGAAATCCAAGAAAACTCCATAAAAATGCTCTATAAGTACGACGCTCAACTGGTTCATGAAACAATAGCAAAAATAAAAGACGTGGCTAATCTTGAAGAAGAAATAATAGGAAAACTACTAAAACTACAAACCAATACAAAAACAATTATCGACATACGGTTGATTCTTGAAAGCATAAGAAGAATCGCGGAATACGGAACAGACATAGCTGAAATTGCAATAAACCTACATGTCAAGACTGCATCGTGACAAGACTGAATTCAGGAGAAATCCTAATTCGACAATCAATAAAAATGAAAAAGTATGAATTCATGCCTAAGTGTTGGTAGCCCGGGAGAGATTCGAACTCTCGTCGGAGGGTCCAAAGCCCTCTATGCTTGTCCACTACACCACCGGGCTTTTGCGGATTATGAATTTCTTTGTTTCTTGGTAATAACTTTACTGTCTGGTAAAAAATTTTATGCTAAGCATCTCAATTGCTCTTGTATAGAAACTCGTCCAGGACGTTTTTGGCTTTTTCCCGTTTTTTCTGGTGGTCTTTAAGGAACCTTTGAACCTTCTCAGCTAGTTTTGCCTTGTGTTCGCCGCATAGGAGGCATCCTGACTTGCATTTGTCGAATGTTTCTTTGAGTTTCTTGTCGTCTTCCTCGAACAGGTAGTACTCGTAATAGTAAATTGGACATATCGTTGGATCCGCACCGAGGCGTCGCTGCTCTTCAACCGTAGGTTTCCCGCCGGTAAAGGCGTTCTTTATCTTCTTCTCAGCATCCTCAGGCGTGTCCGTTGTGAAGATGCAGGTTTCAGGAAGCGAAGCTGACATTTTGCCTCCTTTACCAAGTCCCGGAAGGAATTTGCAGTGTATCTGAGCTGGTTTAAAGTATCCGAGCTTAGGTGCAACGTCGCGGGCTACTCGCCAATACGGGTCTTGATCGATAGCGGCTGGGATAAGGCACGGCACGTTCTCCCCTGTGAGTTCAGTTTCCAAAAAACATGGAACGGCTTGTATGGCTGGAAAGAAGATTATGCCGATGTTTGAGCTATCCGTGAATCCGAAGCTAGCCTTTACTGTTGAAAACGTTATTCGTTTAGCAATTTTCACAGCGATTTTGTACAGTGTTCCAGCAGACTCTACATCCATGATTATCTTTGTTTTTGCTGGGTCAAACCCTGCTGCAATCACATCGAGCGCGTTGTCGTAAGCGAATCTTGTTGGTGTTTCAAGGTTAAACTCAGGGTGTATGAGAAACTTTTCGTCGTCCGTCATTTGAAAATACAGTTTCGAACCGAAAATGTCCTGCAAATGCTTAGTGAAAATCCAAGGAACAAGATGACCAATATGAACTGGACCTGAAGGCCCCCTACCCGTATAGAGGACAAACCTCCTATCAGCCTCGTAAAGGTCAAGAATCCAATCTAGATCCCTATGAGAAAAGAAAAGCCCTCTTCTAAGCTGAAGGTGCAGCTGACCCGCGTGCTTCTCAATTCTTTTCAGTATGTCATCAGTCAGAGGCTGCGTGCCAAATTCTTCAATCAGTCTACTATAGTCTATCTTGCCTGAGACCGTCCAAGGTGTAACAACCATTTCTTCCTCGTTACTCGGCATCCAATAACACCTTTCTCATTGCTTAAGATAAACGGCGTCCATTATGTTTTGCAGTGTTTATGCTGTTGAAAAGGATAGAATAAAATATAAACTTAATCTAACTGAGACTGTTTACAACGCCTTAAAGTTTTCAAACCAGTTTTCAAATGCCACCAACGAATCCTTCGAAAAACTTGGCTTCCGCTTCCCTAAAATTTCAAGAAAATCCTGCATATGTATTTTCCGCGGGTCTCCTCCAGTCTCAGCTTTTCCCGACTCGAAAAGTTCGCTGTTAACCTTAAGTTGAACTGACTGGCAAACGTCCATGATGTCGCTTCCTGAAAAGCCATCGGTTAAACTAGCAAGCTTTTCAAGGTCGACATCAGTAGACATTTTAAGGTAACCAGTGTAAAGCTTGAACATTTCAAGGCGTTCTTTGAATCCTGGTGGAGGAACGTAAATCCTCTTTTGGAACCTTCGAATAAAAGGCGTATCAAGGGTCCAAGGCTTATTTGTGGAACCAATAACATAAACATGAATTGGGTTCTTTTTGTCAATGATTCCATCCATCTCCTTTAAAAACTGGTTTCGAACCCTTGTTTCGCCACTTACTTCCAAACGGTGAATACCCATCAACGAATCAAGCTCATCAATAAAAATTATGGCGGGAGCCTTCAAAGATGCTTTCCTTGCAGTATTAAAGAGCCTTGCAACATTACGTTCAGCCTCTCCCAACCATTTAGACATTATTGAAGCTGCATCTACGGTTA
Source organism: Candidatus Bathyarchaeota archaeon (assembly GCA_018397065.1). GTDB lineage: Archaea > Thermoproteota > Bathyarchaeia > Bathyarchaeales > DTEX01 > JAGTRI01. The sequence continues at coordinate 125,496 of JAGTRI010000001.1, read as the reverse complement.
TGAATGTGGCTTTAATCTCATTTGCCACGGCTGCAGCAAGCAAGGTCTTTCCACAACCAGGTGGTCCAAAAAGAAGAATGCCTTTTGGCCAACCAAGCGGAAAAAGATCTGGTCTTAACGCGGGATACACTATGGCTTGTTGAATTGCCTTTTTCGCATCTTCCAAGCCTGCTATGTCAGTCCATTTCACATCTGGAGGATTCTTTAAAATCAATTCGTCAAATGTCGACTGCTCGCTTGTTTGAGTAGCTGTTAAGCCTTCATAATTGGCATTTGTTTGTTTAGAGGAGCCGCTTACCCAAACGTCTTGCAGCACTCTTATGCGGGTTCTGTAAATGTCTGCTCGCTGTGCATAGATTCTGTTCAAGTCGTGGTTCGGGTATGTTTGAATAATTCTCAAAAGACACTCGATGGCTTTTTGATAAGCTAAAATGGCGGACTCCTTTTTTCCTTCGCGGTCAAGCACCACGGCCTCTTGAGCGTGCCTTATGGCAATCTTCTCAAGCTCCTCCATGGCGCTCATTTGTTTCACCGCTGGATTGTTATTTTTCCTTTCCTGTTTAGGGATTCAAGAACTTCGAGAATTTTTTCCGAAGAAATGTTCAGTTCTTGGGAGCATCTCGATATGTTCATATCACCGTTGTTTCTTTCAATGTAATCCCAAACGAGCTCTTCTAACAGAAAAGAGGAGATATCAAAATTTCCCGAGGGTTCAGTTCCTTGAGAAGACTGGTGGCTTTGGTTAACAACAACCTCTGTGCCGTCGGACGACAACGCTATAAGTGGTTTAACTGCAACCATTGGCTTAGGAGCGTTCACCTCGACAGGTGGCTCTGGTATGCGAGATTTAAGCTCCTGCTCGGCAACTTCTGCAGCTTCTTTTATTATGGCTTCAGCGTTCTCGTCTACAGCTATAGCAGGTGTATATCCGTCTAGTGTAAACTGGGTGCCAGCCAAGATTTCGTCCACGACGCTTGTTAACCTACCGATCTCAGGGGTTATAGAAGGCAAAACATTAGCAACCATTCCCAAAGCACTCTTAACGTCACCGAACGCTCCTTCCAGCGACTCAAGGGTTGGAGAAACAACCTTTAATGTGTCCAGTCTAAGAATAGCGCGTTCAACAGCAAGTTGAGTGTGCTGAACAAACGATAGGACCTTTCTTATTTCAGCAATTTCGTTTGCGTAAACCGTAGCTCGAGCTTTGTTGCCCTTTCCCATATAAAAAGCGCAAGCATCGAAGAGGTCCTTGTTCCGTTTCGACAGCTTAGAGGATACAAGTTCAAGCCTAGAATAACATTTGCCAAGTTCCATCGTAGTTTCCGTTATCAATTCGCTAACAGGTTTTTTTGTTCTATGGAAAAAGTCTTTGATCATCGTAGCTCCTCCAACGCTGACGAACCGTCAAGAACCTAGGCTAACCTTCGGTTACTCGCACAGTAATTTGCTTGGCTTCTTTTGATTGTGTCGTTATTTCATTCTTATTGTCTGTAGAAGCTTCTGCTGCTTCGCCTTTTTCCTCTTCAGATGGTTCAGGTTTAATCTCTTCTTTTTCTTCAACAAGGGCGTCAGCGATTTTGTCCTTTGTCCTCAAAAGACTTAGTTTAGTTTGTTGTGCGTTCTTCACTTCTCTTAGGATCGTCATTATTGATTGTTGATATGTTTCCTCGCTCAGTGTGCCTATGCCGTGTTCAATTTCTAAAAAGGCTCTGGCAAGCTGCAGAGTTTTTAGCTGTTCATCCTGAGCTTTGATCTGTTTATCTACAGCTTCGAGAAGTGTTTGGGCTTCGTTTTTCATTTCCTTTAAGGCTTTGTCGAATTCTTTACATAGACCCTCATAGATTCCTGAAGTAATTACTTTGTTTGCAGCCAGCTTATCAAGGATATTTCTCTTTTTTCGTATTTTAGGGATCTGCTCTGTTAAAGTCTCTATCTTTTTGGTAACCTCGGAAACAACAGAAACTTCGTCCTTTTTTATGTCCAGAAGATCTAATGGGTATTTTGCTAGCTGCCCTTGAACAGTTTCGACTAAAGCTTCTTGTGGTTGACCAGAGGAATCAATAAGAAATGACACTACTTTGCCGATTTCCTTTTCATTTTCATCCTTAACGATTTTGCCGACAAGCTCTGAAGCGTTGATGTTTATACTCATCTTTCTTTCTCTCTTATTAAATATGGGATTTTAATATTGGGAGAATCCTGTGTCCTGTGCGTATGTCTCGGGCTGTTTTAGAGTTGGAAGATCTGGGAACTTCTCTTTCATTCTTTGTTCAGCAACCATTGAAGCTTCGCTCAGTATTTTTCTAGCATCTTCACTTGCAACCTCGAAGTCCGGCGCCATTCCAGCTGTTTGCCCTGCTTCTATCATGATATCGTTCAGCATTATGCCTACTGATTCAAGTTCCTTCTCAGCGTTTGGCAAAATTCCAGCTATGCCTGATCTTACGCTTTGAAGAACTTGCGCAGCTGGGGCTAAGCTTACAACAGCGTTGCCGAGTTGAGTCACTGTTCTCAGTCTTAGGACTACTCTTTCAAGTGCAAGCTGAGCGTTCATCATGAAGTTAGCCATTTTTCTTAGCTCAGCAAGCTCATTGGCGAATACATTGGCTCTCTGAATTTGGTTCTTCGAGTAGGCATCAACCACTTTAGAGAAAAGGTATTTGTCTCTATCTGCGAATCTGTTAAGGCTACTTTCGAGATACTGCACTTGTGCTTCAATGCGTCTGATTGCGAGTTCAATTTTTGATCTTAAAGGAGCAGCAGGCTTAATTACGCCCGTTATGCCAGTTCGGTCGCTTTCCTCCCATCTTTTTGAAAACTTGGACAATAGTTTACACCTCGAATAGAACGATGACTCTCTTAGATTAGAACCTTGTTATTATGCTTAGAATATCTCTCTATATATGAGAGTATAGACATTGTTAGGTATTCGCACTGAAATCATAAACAAATAGATGATAAAAAAATATTATTTTCTTATCCTTTTTAACAAGAAAATTGATATATATGGATTAAATTTTTGCCCAAAATTGGAAAAATTAGCGAAATTACTACCAATAAACGGTCTCAGACCGTACATTAGACAAGACTGCCTCTGTTTCATCACAATCCAAGGTTTTTCTTATCCCGAGTTTATAGTGCCAATCAAAACAGCAAAATCGAACAAGCTTAATTTTTTTTCCTTTAATATGAGGCGGCAAAACCTCGTTCGGCGTACGTTTTGAGAAATTCGTAAGTTCAATTGTGAAGATGCATTTCTCCCATCTGTTTCCTTCATCATCAACTTTAAATTCACCTGTTCTAGCAATTTCATGGACTGTTCCTTGCAGTTTTCTAATCTTTTCAGTCAATAAATTGCACCTCACTAATGTTTTTGAATTAGAACGTTATATTTAGTTTCCCTGTTGATAAAAGTATATGTAACGATGATTATTTGGTTTTCGAGTTTAAATAGTTAATGACTCGAAAGTTTTAAGTCTTAAATAACTATTCATCATCAAAGGTGTCACTAAGCATGCGAGATGTCATACAAGGATGGTTGCTATTGATATTAAGTTTTATGACCATGGCTTTCTATGTTTGGGCGCTTTTCTTTTCGCCACGAGAAATTACGTTCTTAGAAAGAACAATAAGCGATTGGGCTCTACTTATTCCAGTGTTGATAATTGTCTTCTTATTTCTTGTAGTTGTCGCATGGATAGGGTGGGCAATGGCAACCACGCCTCCAGAATTACCATTATCCAAGAAAGAAACACAAAATAACAATGAAAAAGAGGAAAAAACAACAAACTAGACTACAATTGGACCTTCTTGACCGCCGTTTTTTGTTGCCCCCTGTTGTCTTACAGGTATTTGCACAGGGAACCGGGACCAGTGTTCGTGAACTAGCTTCCAGTCACCGTTAATTTTAATCAGAAAGGCAGACACTCGTGACTGTATAGCAAAGTTAAGGTCTCGCATCTTACCTCTATATTTTATGACGAAAGTCGTGACCGCAAAATCTCCAAAGACCATGGTTTTCCACGACCTAGTCTCATATTCGTATTCACTTAGCACCTTCAAAGCTTTCGCTTCACTTTCTAACGCCTCAGATTCTTGAAGCTCGAAAGGCGGCCAATCATCAAACTTTGTATACTTCTCTTTTAGCACTATACTAGCAATGATGTTCGGATCTTTATTCTTGATTCCGTCTATACGCCTTATCATTACGTTTCGAACTATGTCCTCAACTGCCAGATTTTGCGCAAAAGATATTTTAAACCCGCAATATGGACAATAATTGGATCTTTCGTCAATTTCTTTCCCGCAATTTGGACAGAACATACACTTCGCCAAAAAATAAAGAATCGATATTCGCTTCTAAACTTTTCCTTAGCAATAACATGACCAGAACGTTGGACATTTTTGCGAGATGTTTCGATAGTTTCATATTCTATAGACCAGTAAAATATTTCAGCATCGTTTCTATTCGAATATGGAGAGAAACAACTTTGGATAAATCTTCACAAATTTCAGGTTTCTACAAGCTTACTATAGACGAAAGATTAAAGGCCGTCAAAGAGTTTGCCAATTTAACCGATGAAGAAGTAAATCTCTTAAAATCCACAGGCAGCCTGCAATTAGATTTAGCTGACCGCATGATTGAGAATGTCGTTGGAACCTTTCCGTTGCCCCTTGGAATTGCCGTAAACTTTCTGATTAACGGCAAAGATTATCTTATTCCAATGGCAATTGAGGAGCCCTCGGTTGTTGCAGCGGCAAGCTACGCTGCCAAAATGGCTAGAAGCAAGGGAGGCTTTTTCACAAGTAGCACAGAACCTGTCATGAGAGGACAAATTCAGACAGTTAAAGTTTCAGACCCATACAGGGCGAAGATGGCAATTTTGGATGCAAAGGAAGAAATCCTCAAAAAGGCTAATGACCAAGATCCACTTCTAGTTTCAGTTGGCGGAGGAGCAAAAGATCTTCAAGTCAAGGTTATTGACACGCCGCGTGGCCAGATGGTAATAACTGAACTGCTCGTTGACTGTAGGGACGCAATGGGTGCTAATGCTGTGAACACGATGGTGGAAGCTGTTGCGCCAATTATTGAAAGGATCACCAAGGGTAAAGTGTTCTTGAGAATCATCTCGAACCTTGCAACTGAACGACTAGCAAGAGCTTGGACAGTCATAGACAAAGAAGCAGTAGGCGGAGAAGAGGTTGTTGACGGAATCGTTGAGGCTTACGCCTTTGCAGCTGGAGACCCGTATAGAGCTGCAACCCATAATAAGGGCATATTGAATGGCGTAATAGGCGTGGTCATTGCGACCTGTAACGATCATAGAGCTGTTGAGGCAGGAGCCCATGCCTATGCCGCTCGAACTGGACGATATCAGCCTCTTTCAGTTTGGGAAAAAAATGAGAAAGGTGATCTAGTTGGGTCAATTGAGCTGCCAATGGCTGTAGGCATAATAGGTGGGGCAACTAAGGTTCATCCAGTTAGTCGTATTGCCCTTAAGATTCTTGGAGTCAAGTCTGCTCGGGAACTTGGAGAGGTGATGGCAGCAGTTGGATTGGCGCAAAATCTTGGAGCTCTAAGGGCTCTTGCCCATGAAGGCATCCAAAGAGGCCACATGTCTCTTCATGCACGAAACATCGCTATTATGGCAGGGGCAACAGGGGACCTCATTGATTTAGTCTCGGAGAAGATGGTTGAAGAAAGAAAGATAAGGATGGACAGGGCAAAGGAGTTGATTGAACAGCTGAGACACAAGTAAACTTGTTTTTATGATATCTTTTTAAAGAGGATTACAATGTGGCAACGATATTCTTTCTAGTTTCAGGCGAAAATCCTACTCTGCCTACTTCTGAAATTAAATCAATCTTAGAGTCCGAAAAAATTGTTTACAAAACACTAAGCAGTCTACCACAAATTTTCCGAATCGAAGCCGACCCAAAATGTTTAGAAATTGTTCAACGCAGGGCTTCAATGACAAGAATATGCGGAATAGAAATTTTCAAATGTAAAGCTGAAATGAAAGAGATTGAACGGTGCTTTGAGAAATCTGACATCACACCATATCTGGACGAAGGTGAGAGTTTCGCTGTCCGTGTTAAAAGAATTAGGGGAAGCTCTATCGAAATTAAAAGAGAAAAATTGGAGAAGGAACTTGGAAACAGAATCCTAACTAAGATAAAGAGAATAAAGGTTAGCCTTAAAAACCCGCATAAAACCTTTCTATGCCTACTGTCTGAAGGATACCTTCTTTTCGGAATAAAGAAATTTGAGGTCAAAGCGAAAGAGTTCATTAAGCGCGGCGGAGCAGGCAAGGTTTTCACTCACCCAGCTGAGATGACGCCGAAACTTGCAAGATGCATGGTTAATCTGACTCAAGCTAGAACTGGAGATGTTGTGCTGGATCCTTTTTGCGGAACAGGAAGCTTTCTTCTCGAAGCCAGTCTAGTTGGCTGCCGAGTTCTCGGGTTTGACGTATTAAGATCTATGGTTAAAGGAAGCTTCAGAAACCTAGCATTATATGGCGTCAGTCCAGATGGGTTAATGGTGGCTGATATACGAAGTCCACCTCTCCGTTATAGGGTGGTTGATTGCATTGTCACAGACCCTCCCTATGGAACTTCAGCAACTACTCTGGGCCTTGAAAGACGCGAAGTATTCGAGGGATTTCTTTTAGTGGCAGCAAAACTAATCAAGAACGGTGGTAGAATTTGTTTCGCCGCTCCCAAAACTGTTAATGCTAAGGAAATTGGGGAGCGATTAGGCTTCAGGCACATCGAGTCACATTTTATTTATATTCATAGAAGCTTAACACGGGAAATAGTAGTCTTTCAGTTGGCTCGGTGAATGACTAAATGAGTTTACAAATTACATTTTTAGGAACCGCCGCAAGCATCCCTACTTCAACACGTGCACTTTCATCAGTTGCTGTTCAACGACAAGGCGAACTTTTCCTGTTTGATTGTGGCGAGGGTACACAAAGACAGATGATTCAAGCAAAAATTGGCTTTAACCGTAAGACAAGAATATTCATTACGCACATGCATGGAGACCATGTTTTAGGGTTGCCTGGACTTCTTCAAACAATGTCGCTTCTTGGAAGAAACAAAACTCTTCAGATTTTTGGGCCAAAAGGCATCGTGAACTTTGTAGAAGCAATAATTACAATAGTTGAGTTTTCTCTAAGCTTCACAATTGAAACGTGTGAAATACAAAATGAAGGGTTAGTTTTAAGAGAAAAAGAATACGAAATCCAATCAACATGGGCCGATCACTCAATTCCATGTTTAGCGTACGCCTTAATCGAAAAACCCAGACCGGGAAAGTTCCATCCTGAAAAAGCGGCTGCTTTGGGAATTCCTAAGGGACCATTGTGGAGTAAACTTCAAGATGGCAAAAAAATAAAATTGGAAGATGGCCGAATAATAAAGCCGCTGGATGTAGTGGATCCTGAAAGACCTGGCAGAAAAATTGTGATTGTTAGCGATACAAGACCTTCGGAAGCTATTGCAAAATTTGCTTCGAAGGCAGATGTCTTAATTCATGAAGCTACGTTTGCTGACGACCTTCTTGACCGGGCAGAAGAGGATAAGCATTCAACCCCGAGTGGAGCAGCTACAATAGCAAAGAAAGCCGGTGTTAAACGTCTTATATTAACGCACATTAGTGCTCGTTACGGAGACCCAGAAATTCTTTTACAGCAAGCGAAAAAAGTTTTTCCGAATACCATAATAGCTGAGGATTTCCTTAGAATCGATGTTCCATTAAAAAATCTTACGGATGGATAATCAGTTCTTTGAGTCTTTGGATGCTTTCTTCTACGTTTTTCGTAGATTCAATGACTAATGTCCCTTTAAAGCTTATTCGTTTGAAGGTTCTTACAGTTTTTTGCCAGTCTACATTCCCATCTCCTAGCCCAAGGTGTTCATCAAATTTTCCATGGTTGTCGTGCAAGTGTGCATGAACAATTTTTTCTGGCAACTTTTCAAAGAAACAGTCAATTTGATTGTTGACGTTTGCATGCCCAATGTCTAAAGTTAGGCCTATGCTTGTCTCGCCGAAATCCTCATAGAAACGTAGAAAATCATCTGCCGTTTTCAAAAGAAAAGGTAAAGGGTGAAGCCCATTTTCAATTGTTGCTGTTATCCCGAATTTCTCAGCAAAATCAATTATCTCTCGAACAGACTCAAGATTGGTCTTCCAATCCAGTGCGGGTGAAAATTGGCCGACATCAGTCTGCAGGCCAGGATGAAAAACCCAGTACCTTGAGCCTAGCTCACTTGAATATTGGATTGACTGTTTTAATCGTAACATAGCGGATGCTCTTGCAGATTTAGAAAATGACGCAATGTTTACGTCCATAAAAGGAGCGTGAACTGAGGTCTCGAACCCTCTTTTTTTAACTGTTTCTTTTAAAGTCTTAATTCTGGACTCGTTAAACGCGTGTTGTCCATCATCTATCAATTCAATGTTTTCAACGTCTATTGTCTCAAGATATTTCAACATTGTCGTAAAAGGCTGTTCAAAACAAAAAAGCGTTGACAAACCAATTTTCATTTCCACACACTTCCGCTTATTGTCGGGTTTTCGGTGTTAACCCATCTATAAGACCTTTCGGATTGTCACATTGAACCTCAACGCGTATGGGACCAAGTGGCGACTCGCCAACAGGTTGCGAAAAAGAGATGTGCCCAACATAGGCAGCCTGCTTATTAAGGAAAAAAGTTATTGTTTTTCCTTTTAACCCGTTGAAAAGCATTTTTCGTGCAGCATCTAGGATTCTTTCCTTTCTTAGAAGCTCATGAAAGGCTTCAAGTGCCTCGAGTCCTTCAGCATTACTAACTAATCTTGATTGGTCTCCATTTTTGACTTCTACGAGGTCCAGATTTCCGAATATTTTTTGAACTGCAACTCTTACTTTGTTAGAGTCTTCTGTTGTGTTAACTTCTACTTCGATGTTAAGTTTCACTTCTCCGATTTCGCCCATACTTGGAACTCCTTTTGAATTAATTGCCTTATTTCTTTTTTAAATGAATCTAGTGTTCCTTCGTTAACAATCATTAAATCAGCCGTCGCTATAACGTTACCTAATCCCACACTAAGTTCACGTTTGTCACGTTTAATAAATGTACTCCAATCTTTAGGATCGTCACTTCGATTCCTTCTAAGTAAACGTTCAAATCTTGTCTTAGGGGATGAATGAACCGCAATGATTCTTAAATTTGGTAATTCTTTTTTGAATTCTGAGACCTCTGCTAAGCTGCGGATGCCATCAATAGCTACGAACTGAGATTGCAGTGCCCTAATTTTTGGTAAACATCTTTTCGCCAAAACTTCTTCTCCCTCTTCTTTCCTAAGTTGAATCATAATTTTTCCAAGATTTTCTGGAGTGTGAGGCAAATTTCGGCGGTCAGCTTCAACTCGAACTTCGTCGCCCATGACAACGATTGAAAAGCCAAGTTCGCGAAGAACCTCTTTAACAATATCCTTTCCTGAACCCGGCATTCCAGTTATGCCAATCATGATTCGGTTTTTCACTTGCATCATCCAGCCATCCGAGAGACATATGATAACAGCTTATTTGTAATATTCTCCTCATACTAAATTGTTTGTCTTCACATAATGTCCGATGCCAAAAAAGTTTTACAAAGTTCCATCAAAAAACATTATTTATTACGAATGTTAAATCCTAATATATTTAGTTATCAGTATGGTAATACATTTGTAACAACCTAAAATAGGATCTGGATTAATATGGAGATGATTCGCAGTTTCATCGCGTTCGACATCGATGACGTTACTGTTCTTGAGAATTTAGCGAAAGTTCAAGAGATGATAAGCAGGACAGGTGCCGACCTTAGACTTGTTAAGCCTGAGAACGTCCACATAACTTTGAGATTTCTTGGAGACATAACTGTTACCATGATCGACAAAATTTACAGTGAAATGGAGCAGGTCTACTTTGAGCCGTTCCAGATAAAGATAAAAGGAGTTGGTGCTTTCCCAGATCTTCGGCGAATAAGCATCATATGGGCTGGTATTCGCCAAGGCAATAATGAATTAAGAGCGATCTTTAACCAGCTAGAGCCAAGGTTACTGAAACTTGGATTTAAACAGGATTATAAAGGCTTCAACCCTCATCTTACGATTGCGCGTGTTAGAACAGGCAAAAACAAGGAGCTGTTAGTGAAGGAGTTGAACAGTCTTGCTGATTACGAGTTTGGCACAGTCACAGCCAAATGTCTAAGGTTAAAGAAAAGTGTTCTCACACCACAAGGACCAATATATTCAGTTTTAAGAGAAACTCACGGAAAAGTTAAATGAAAAGTAAGCCAATAGGAAAGAACCAAGCATGAGTCAAACAAGTAATCAAGATGCAATAAGAGAAATATGTGAAACAGTCCTTAGGAAAACAACTCCAAGCCGAAAAGAAAAGGAAAAAATAGTTCAGTTCTGCTGTAAATTGATAACAAATCTTCAAAAAGAACTAAATAAGAATGGGCTTGATGCAGAAGTACAAGTTGAGGGGTCAATTGCGAAGGACACTTGGCTTACTGAAGAAAAAGACATAGACCTCTTCATTCTCGTCCATAAAGGCCAAAACAGAGAAGTCTTCACTAATGTTCTGAATGTCGCTAAAAAGGTTGTTGGAAAAAATTTTTTGGAGGCCTATGCTGAGCATCCATATATTGAGGCTAAAGTCGATGGGTTTACAGTTGATTTTGTTCCATGCTTCAAGGTTTCATCCGCAGAACATGCTGAATCTTCCGTTGACAGAACGCCTTTTCATACGCAGTACGTAAAGAAACACTTAACTGAAGAAACAAAAAAGGAAGTTCGACTGCTTAAAAGGTTTATGCGGGGCATAGGCACATATGGTGCAGAAATTAAGGTTGGAGGATTCAGCGGATACCTATGCGAGGTTCTTATCCTATATTACGGCAGTTTCATCAATCTCTTGAAGTCCGCTGCTGACTGGAAACAATATGAGGTTATTGACATAGAAAACCATTTTAAAGGCCAAGAAGCGGAAGCCAAGCAAGTGTTTTCCGAACGTTTAATTGTCGTAGACCCCGTTGACAAAGGAAGAAACGTTGCTTCAGCAGTGAAACCTGAAAGACTAAGCGAGTTCATTGCTGCGTCTAGACAGTTCTTAAAAAATCCTAGAATAGAATTTTTTTATCCAAAGCCTATTGAGCCTTGGCCTTTTGATGCAATCGACAAAAAAATGAAGTCCAGAGGAACAACATTTATCTTCTTAAAAACAAGGGCGATTTCAGCTGTTCCCGATGTATTGTGGGGACAATTATACCGATCTCAAAAAGCATTAATAAAGACTCTTACCGGATGCGGCTTCAATATTATTCGGCACAATGTTTGGAGCGACGAGAAATCAGCAAACATCTTTCTGTTCGAGGTTGACTCTCGTTATTTACCTGCTGTTGAAAGACACGTTGGTCCACCCGTTTGGAAAAAAGAAGACTGCGAAAAATTTCTTGAAAAATATTTAAAGTCTAAAAGAACTTTCTCAGGCCCAAGAATTGAGGACGACCACTGGATAGTGGATAGACAAAGAAGTTACGTGGACGTTGTTACTTTTCTTCGCGAAAAACTGGACAAAGATAGAGAAAAACTTGGAATTGCCAGCATGGTTTTGGATGCTTTTGCATCGTCTCTAGAAATTTGGGTAGACGTGGAAATCAAAAATTTTTATGTTCACAACCGCGATTTTGCTATTTTCTTTACAGAATTTCTTGAAGGCAAACCAAGATGGCTATATTGATTTATTGAACCGTGCCTAATTTTTTCTAATGAAGGCTTCTGTAAGCATTTATGGCGTTTGATTATGCGCGACATTATTACTTTGGACCGTCTTGAAATGGAAGCGTATTTACGAATTGTCAGTTACCCTAAAGCCGACCTAGAAGATACAAGAAAAAAACTTGCTGAGATGCAAAAGCTAGGTGTAAAAGCATTATGTTTTGAAGGACCAAAGAAAATCGATAATGTCAATGTGCTTGGTAAAGGTTACGTTGGGATCGTTGTCTTAGCCAAGACAGACTTAGGAAAAGCTGCCTTGAAGATTAAAAGAACTGACTCTGGAAGAACAAGCATGCAACACGAAGCAGAAATTTTACTAAAAGTAAACAAGGTTGGTGTAGGTCCAAAACTGTTAGGCTATTCTCAAAACCTCCTGTTGATGGAGCTTATTGAAGGAAAATCTTTTTCGGAGTGGATTAAAAACCTTGACGACTTAGAAGATGCTGTGGTTCAAAGGGTTCTAAGGCAAATTTTAGAGCAGTGTTGGAAGCTTGACAAGGTTGGAGTTGACCATGGGGAACTTGGCAACGCGTCAAAACACATAATTGTTCGACCCAACAACGAGGTTTGCATTTTGGATTTCGAAGCTGCAAGTACTCAAAGAAGAGTTTCGAATGTGACCTCTATTTGCCATTATCTTTTTATGAGGGGCAAAATTTCGGAGATTGTGAGAAAAAAGATTGTTAACTTAAACGCATCTTCTCTTCTTCAAGCCTTGCGTAATTACAAAAAGGGCCCAACAACAAGTAATTTCAAGTTTATTCTCGAAGCTTGTTGTTTAGAAAAATTTCCAGAAAAAATCGATCAATAAATTATCTTTTTAAAGAAAAATTTGGACTTTTTTATATTCTAAAAGCTAGATTTCTCTTGTTTCGCATTTAAGTTTCTTAATGACTTCATCAGCTTTTTTGATGTCAACCTTAAGAGTGTAAAGCATTTTTGATGTTCTAAGCTTAAGCTTTGCAAAATCTTTTTTTCTTTTTACAAGGCAATGTTCAGCTTTCTCAGACAATCGAACAAACTCATCTATATCGAAAATTTCACTTGGCATTACATCAATCCCTCTTCTTTGCACCGTTTATTTATCAATTAGCCATGCTTTTTTAATATATAAAAAACATGTTAAGCAACTTTTAGTAATATTCTTTATTGTGATGCTTATAAGCCTTAAAAAGCCGAAATCTAGTTTAGCTGAAAGACTGAAGCTGTAATACTTGTTTCATTTTTTGAAACGGTTGTTTCACGGTGTCCCTTAAGTGCTCCTTCTATGCTTTAATTAACTCAACAACAAGCATAGGATGCTGTTGCAATAAAAAAACAAAAATCGAAAGGTGAATTAACATGGTGCAGAGAAAAAGAATCGTGGCTATAATTCTTTTGTCAATTATGCTACTTACTATTATACCCAGCTTGACTACGATTCACGCAAACAATCTAGAAACTATTCCGGTTTCAGAAAATAATAGTATACGAAATAGAGCGGAAAATCTTGTTGCCCTTGCAGAAAAAACCCAGGAAAAGGTTCAAAGTTTCATTGACTTAATATATACAAATGCAACAACTTTGAATTTAATTGAACAAGCAGGACTGATGGACGAACTTGAAGGAAACATAACTCTGTTCAGCCAAGGCGTTGGCAACCTTACAGCTGCCCACGAAATACTTAACGCCTCTAATTATCAAGGCGCTGTTAACAATGCCACCGAAGCTTTACATGTCTTCAAACAGGTTTTCGTGGCTTTACATTTGATTCTTGATGAGTCAGGAGTTCAGAAAGGCGAAATAATCGACGCACAGGGACTTCTAGAGGCAATGAGGCGAACCTTAGAAAGAATCGAGAAATTAAGACAACTAAACCTTACTGAGGAAGCCAAGGAGATCCTTGATAACGCCACAATTTTCCTGAACATAGAGACGGCACAAATTTGGCTGATGGAAGGGAATGTCGCAGACGTTGTTGCAAACTTAACTCAAGCCAAAAATATGATTAAAGAAGCGTATAGGCTTCTAGCTGAGTGTGCACGAGAAAGGAATACCGTGAGAAACCGAATACAAAACTTCCTTGAAGGACTTAGAAATGCAATGGAAAGAATTAGGCAAAGGCTGCAACTGGCTGAAAATCAAGGATTTAATGTAACTGCTATACTGAGACAAATGGGCTACCAAAACATGGAACAACTCATGCAACATCTACAAGCTGTGATGGACGAAGCTAAGCAAGACGGTGAACTAATTCGAAACATGATTCAAGACATGAACAGAATAGGTCAAACAATCCGTGAGGTTGATCACGGTCTATCTGGATTCTTCAAACATAGACAACAGTCGCATGGCAGCAATGACAACGGTAATGGCAACGGTCACAGTGATGGCAACAACAACTATAACGACCACGGTCATGGCGGAAAACCGTAAACTCTCAATAACCCCAAAACCCTATTTTTTGTCTTTATTTTTTAAGTTCAACTTGATTTTCAAGCCCAACTCTTCTCACTTTGACTATGTCAAATTTCTCAAGCCTCTTAATTAGTCTCCAGAGACTTGTTCTAGGCATGTCGGAAAAATGAGACCTAATCTCAGCCTCGAATGCTTTTCCCCCTTTCTCAGCAATGAACATTATTACTTTTTTGTCTTCGTCTCTTAGGTATGGATTGGATCTAAAAATTTTCTTAACATTTGGTCGCCTAGGTCTTCTTAGAAGGAAGAGCAGAACAATTCCAGCTGAAACAACAAGAGCTGCAGTAAGTTCTAGAAATGGAAATGTTGGTGAGGCTAATACTGTAAATTCCGATGTTAGGTCTCCAACTATAACAGTATAAATTCCAGGAAAACTTTTGGTCACGTCGAAAGTCACGGTTGTAGACTGTCCGCCTTTAAGCGTAACTGTTTTACTATCCTCAACTGATTGCCCGATTTTCAGTGACACAGTATATGAACCTGTTTCATCGCCAACATTTGTGACTAAAACCGAAACTGTGACTTTTTCTCCCACATAGACCTTATCTGGATTTGAAGCAAGATTACTTACCACAAATTTTGGTGGCTTAGCAATTAAAACGACATAACTAATTTCCCAGAATCCTGAAAGCAATGCTAGCTGAATTTTTCCATCATAAATTTTGATTGACTCTGGAATATCGTTGAAGTCCATTAGTACTGAGTTTAGTGGCAGCGCCAAGGTGAGATTATATGGAGTCCAGAAAGCGATAGTCCAAACTTCAGCTTCTTTTCCAGTCAATGCTACAGTATCATATTCTAAGAAGACGTTTTGGCACCCTAAGCTGAAAATGGTTATATTTTGCCCAACCATTTCATAGTCCAAGATCGTTTGATTTTCATCGGTAACCAATAAATTCTCAACTAGATTGGAAAATAGGGTTAGCGTAAAATATGGAACTGTCTCGTTAACTACTATGGTTTGCGCAACATGAACTAAGCCATCTCGGTAGACTGTTAGACTGGTGGATTCAACGCTGAACTCTTCAACAGTGGCAGTAGATACTGACGTAGATGAGGACAAAACCAAAATCAATAGCACAATCAGTGAGCTACGTAGGCTTTGAACCATCCCTTGTACCACACGCGATTTACTCAACAAAAAAACAACTGCTGTTACGCTCTAATAAGAATTATGAACAGCGTAAATAGATTCGACTCAAAGATATATGGCATACCCTTCTCTTTCGAAAATCTAGAGAATAAAGAGAAGATTGTTTGCTTCAAGAAAAATTCATAAGAAATTTACATTGGGCTATGAAAAAGGACGAAAACGGAAGCTAATCTAACATTAAAATAGAAAAAATTTAACGAAAAATCCTCTGCGTTTAATGATTTTTTGTCATTTACTGAATTCTTTGATGATGTTGGATGTAAGCTCCAATTTGGCATTATAAACGTACTCAAGATACTTTAGCCCACTGTCCTGATCTTCTTGAGTGAAGGCTTCTACACCGTCTTTAGCTACGATGATTTTATAGCCCCTAAAAAAGGCGTCAGCAGCCGTGTGCCTAACGCACATGTTTGTGTGTAAACCCGTTAGAATGACTGTTTTCACTCCTAAACTTCTTAAGAGAGGATCTAAGCCTGTTTCGTAAAAGCCACTGTAGGTTCTTTTTTCAACAATATAATCCTTAGTTGTTGGTTTCAGTTCAGGAATTACCTCTGCTCCTTTTGTTCCTTTGATGGCGTGGCTTCCCCATTTTTCGACTACCTCGTGGTCTTGAGGATAATGGGCATCATTGCTGTAAATAACAGTTACGTTGTATTTGCGTGCTGCTTCGATTAGCTTTTTTATGTTTGGAATTATGTTTTGAGCTCTTTCGCACTTTAAATTTCCAGTTACAAAATCGTTAAGCATGTCGATAACAATGACTGCGTATTCGCTCATAATTATACCTCCTCAATAACATGATTATATAACCCCGTTATTAATTTATCTTTTTTGAACACAACTCCTAACAAAAATCTAAGACTTAATAGTTTCCTTCAGCATATCTTACTTTAGACAACAAAAATCAGGGTGCATAAGTTGAGTTACGAAATGTGGACTGAAAAATACCGTCCCCGCTCACTAAACGACATTGTCGACCAGGAGGAAATTGTCAACAGACTAAAAAGTTTCGTTAAAGCCAAAAACGTTCCTCACTGCATTTTCGCTGGACCGCCGGGAACAGGAAAGACTACAGCTGCGTTGTGTCTCGCCCAAGATTTGTACGGACCGGGTTACCGAGAATACGTGATGGAATTGAACGCCAGCGACGAAAGAGGAATAAACGTAGTTAGAGAAACCGTGAAAACTTTTGCAAGAACAAAGTCCATAGGTGAAGTTAGCTTTAAAATCCTCATTTTAGACGAGGCGGACAACATGACTAGCGACGCTCAACAAGCCCTAAGACGGACAATGGAGCGTTACACAGAAACTGCAAGGTTTATCCTCATAGCAAACTACAGCGGAAAAATAATTGAACCGATCCAATCAAGGTGCGCGCCCTTCAGGTTCACGTACCTTCCTAGGGAACACGCGATAAACTGGATAAGACGAATTGCTGAAAATGAGAAATTGACAATTGAAGATGATGGGCTTGAGGCTATTTTAGAAATTAGTGGCGGAGACCTAAGACGCGCGACAAACATCCTTCAAACAGCAGCCTCAGTTGGTAAACCCATAAACGAAGAAACTGTTTACTCCGTTGTTGGCAGAGCAAACCCAGCTGATGTACAAGGGATGCTTCTGACAGCGTTGAACGGCGATTTTATTGAAGCAAGAAAAAAACTCAGAGATATGCTCCTCAAATATGGGTTAGCTGGAACTGACATCATAGGGCAAATCCACAGCGAAACTTTCAAGCTAAATGTTCCAGATAAATGGAAAGTTAAACTTGCGGACATTATAGGCGAAGTGGACTTTCGCCTGTTACAAGGCTCAAATGAGGAAATCCAACTTAGCGCTTTATTAGCAAAGCTGGTTGAAGCAGGAGCTGAAATTAAAAGAGGACAATAAAATTGAACGTCCCGTGGACCATAAAGTATAAGCCCAAGACTTTAGATGAGGTTGTTGGAAATAAAGAAGCAAAGGATGCAATGTTGAAGTGGATTCGGGAATGGGACAAGAATCCCCCAAGAAAGAGAGCACTTTTTATGTACGGTCCACCGGGAACTGGAAAAACCGTTGCAGCAGAGGCCTTAGCCAACGATCTTGCCATGGAGCTTGTTCAAAACAACGCAAGCAACTACCGAACAGCTGAAGCTGTCCAAAAATTTGCTGGCATAGCTAGCCAGTACACGACTTTGTTTGGGAAAAAAAGGCTTATTCTTTTCGACGAGTTGGATGGCATAGCTGGCACTGCGGATCGTGGAGGACTACGTGAAATAACGGAAGTCATCAAAATTACAAATTCACCAATAGTGCTGACGGCAAACAACGCATATGATCCCCGATTCTCAACACTAAGGGAACATTGCCAGCTAGTGGAATTTAAGAAGCCTACAAGAACAGAAATAGAAGCACTTCTTAAAAAAATCTGCAGCCGCGAAGGCATTGAAGCTGAGGTTGAAGCTTTAAAGCTTATTGCTGAAAGAGCCAGCGGCGACTTGAGGTCGGCAATTAACGACTTACAGGCGTTGTCTCAAGGCAAAAAAAGGCTAACTTACGAAGATGTCAGCTGGCTTTCAACAAGAGACCGAAAAGACGCCATATTTAAAGTGCTTAGCGACATTTTTTACGCCAGAAGTAGTTTAGACGCTAGAAGAGCGGTGGAGGCTGCAGACGTGGATTTAGACATGCTTTTTGAGTGGATTTACGAAAATGCGCCCTACCAAATTAAGAATCCTAAGGAATTATCTGCAGTCATGGAGATGCTTGCAATTGCAGATTTGTATCGTGGAAGAATAGGTTCTACGCAGAATTGGGAGCTTATACGATATTGTATAGATTTCATGACGGTGGGCGTTGCAGTTTCATGGAGCCACAAGTCTTCAGGCTGGGTTCCGTTCAAGTTTCCCACCCGTATCATGTCTATGTCGCAGTCCAGAGCAGAAAGGGAGATATTAACAGCAATTGGATTGAAAATAGGAAAAAGATGCCACATATCAGCAACACGTGCTATAAAAGAGGTAATTCCATATCTACGTGTAATCTTCCAATCTAATGACGGATGGAAGAAAGGGCTATCCCGATGGTTTGACTTGGATGAAGGCATGGTGAACTATCTTTTAACCGTTAAAAATTAGAGTTCAGCTTTATTACTTAGTTTTTAGGTAACTGGAGAATTCGCTTTGACAACAAAAGTTAGTATGCAAGGAAAAAGCAGTCCTCAAATAAATACACTAATATTCGATGTAAGTGGCGTTCTTCTTAACGACTTATATACGGTTTGGAAGGCTGATTCCGAGGCGTACGAGTCTTGTGGAATAAGAAACATCAGCAGCATAAAGATTTTTAAAGAATCATTTAAGATGCCAATCATTGAGTATCACCGATCAATGGGAGTCCCTGACAAGGTAATTCCTGAACTTGAGGCTGCATATCGTCAATCGTACCAAAAATACAGCAAATTCATCAAGATATTTCCAGATGTGAAAAGGACCCTAAGAAAACTTCAGCAAAATGGCGTCACATTATCAATTGCCTCAAATATTCCAAGCGACTTTCTTATGGAGCATTTAAAAAGTTTCGGGATAATCAACTATTTTAATGCCATTACAGGTCAAGATGATTGCGAAGAACAGAAACCGTCTCCTCAGCCAATCTTGGTTACGCTGCGAAAACTTGATGCAAAACCAATGAGCTCAGCATACGTCGGAGACATGGAGGAAGACATAATTGCAGGTAAAAGGGCGGGTGTTTTCACTATTGGAATATGTCGAAAGGAGGGGTATCATCCATGCTGGAAATTAAAACGGCAAAATCCAGACTTCCTAATTAGAAGCTTAAGTCAACTCTTTGAAATTTTATAAATAAATCAAACATCCAAATAAGCCCTAAGATTCCATTGAGACAAAAATCTCATGGTCTTTAAAGAAAAACAAATAAAGACAATACAAAAAGCCTAACAGTTTTTCTCAAAAAAGCCATTAAGAACACAAATTAGATTATTAAAAACAACAGACAAATTTCCTTGTTAACTAGTATATAAAAAATAAAAAAGGAGAGAATAAGGTGATTATTTTTTCATCAAGCTTTTTACAGCAAAGCCAACGGCTAACCCGACAACAAGCAATGCTATGGCAATGCCCTGCCACATTGTAACGCTGCCTTGAGTCGCCTTAAGTTGGCTTTCTAGATTATCAACTTCACCTTGCAAAGCGTACACTTGCCCTTGAAGTGTCAATATTTGCCCCTGCAACGTCGAGATTTGACCTTGCATCGTTGTTATTTGGTTGTGTCGTGTTATCATGGTGTCGGCAAACAATAGAACAAAATCAACAATGTTCTTAAACAGGACGGCTCCTTGTTGCGGATAGTCTATGGAATATCTTTGAATTCCATAAAGCTCTGGCATGTACATGCCAGTATAATGGTCGAAGGGTCCATCTGCAGAGGCTATTACAATATTTTTCTTAGCATAGTCAATTTCCATTACAAGCAGTGGAAACTCTCCTGTTTCTCCAACCTCATGAACTTGGGCGACAGGTTCAGTAAATTCTGCCGTTGTTCCCGTTGGGCTCGACGTCATTATTAAATAAATGTTTGAAGGTCTTTCCGTTTCGAGCTTATGGTACTCTCCATCATAATAGCCAACTATTAGACCTGGACCGTGGAAGAGGGCGTAATTAACTCCTTGCACAAGGAAGCTAAGTTCGGGTGCGCAGTTATCGGGAACTCCGTAGACACGGTAATCAGCTCCAGCATTTGTCTCTGGATCCACCGTTTCACAGCTCTCAAACCTTAAGACGCTGCCAAGACATTCAAGTAACGCGTTACCGCTTAAGATTCTGCCATTATCACTTGGATAGTCGCTGTCTCCTGCTATCCAGATTGCTTTTCCGCCAGTTGAGAACCATTGACCAATTGCTTCGAGCTCAGAGGCAGTATAATTAAGAGCTGCATCTACTCTCACAGTTATTAGCATCTTTGCGTCTGCAAGGTCGCTTGCAGTTAGTTCACCGATCACTAGAACCCAATTTATCCAGGTTATGTTCCTCATTATTGCCTGTAATTGACGGCCAGCCTGTAAGGCTCCTTTAGCGTGAAGAACAACCTTAATGAGACCCGCGTGTTTCTCAGGCTGGTTGAGGAATACGATGTTAGGCTTATATTGGCAGGTCATGTGCACCAAAACGTATTCTATGCTTACAATGGTAGACATTATTTTGTTACAACGGGACCTTGCGGTGGAAGTTTACGTGAGGGAGGATTTCCTGGATACAAACTTATCTGGATTGACAATAAAGGCAACCTTAAGTTCGATGCTAACACAATGGCAGACCTATCTGACGACATGAACTACATACCTGTCGGAAATGTTATCTATTATTACAGTCAAGCAAATGATGGAACAAAGTCCGCGGTTTCAGCCGCAGTCATTAACAATCAAATTCAGGAATTAACTGATGCCAGACTTGAATTTGTAGTAAACTCGACATATGGCATTGACGACTATGATTTCTATCTAAGTCAACCTGACAGTTATGAAACGTTCACGAACGTTAATGGGCACCACTTCATTGCCCATATAGATGTTCCTCCCCGAAGCAGCTTGTTCATCACCTTGGCTGCAACTAGCGACACAGAAGACCCTACAATAAATGTTGAAGTTCAAGGAGAAATCAAGGAAGAGACGCCTATTTTATTCTTAATCGAGGCGTCAGATGCCGAATGGGGTGTAAAAACAGTCGAAGCTTCTTACACCATCAATAGAGAAGAAACAGCCCTAGAAATACCGAATGTGAACTTTCTTAAAGTCGATAAAGATAGGATGATTCTTGATTACCCAACCGTGGAATACTTAGCTAATATCCCAGGTCAGCCTAGTGGCACTTTATTGCATTTAGTGATTAAAGCTTGTGATTTTGCAGGTAACTGGGATACCTATGAAGCTAATTTCACAATTGGATCTCCTCCACCGCCAACACATGTTCTATCAGTTGAGTCGACTCCCATTGTAGGAGTCTCATTCAATATAAATGGGCAGAGTCAATCAACACCGTACTGCGCGGCACTAGATGAAGGAAACCACAAGATCTCAGTCCAAAAAGAAATTACGGTAAACGGCATAACCTATATTTTTAAACGTTGGAGCGACGAATCAACTAATACCGAAAGAACTATAACGCTTGTTAAAGACACGACCTTAACAATTGAATACGAAAAGGCTCCAGTAGCTGAAACAGGTATTCCATTATGGCAGATTGGCATCATCGTCGCAGCCATAGCGGTCATTGTTGCTGTAATAGTTTTTAAAACGAGAAAACAGAGCTAGATTCTACGCAATATCTCTCCTTTTTTCTATGCTCTTCTGGATTTTCCTTCTAGAATTAACTACGGATTTTCTTTTTGAGGTTTAGACGTCTCCGTTTTCCTTTATTTTTTCGTCCTCGTAGGGAGCTGCTATACGGCGGTAATACTCTTGTTTAATGCACTCGAGGACGCCGATTGCTTTGTTGATGTGGTAATACCTAAGCGGATAAACCGTTTTGAGTATCCGTGTTACAACATAGTTGAGTTCACCGTCAACCTCTTCTGGCGGCAACGCCTTAAGAATACCCGTTAATTCCTCAAGAACCTTGGCGTATTTAGTTCTTCTCTCAGGCTTAATGTAAGGCATATTCTTCCTTCACCTCTAATTCTGAATCTGTTAACACTCCTATAAATGGTAGTTAACATCGCCTACTTTAAAGTTCTTGCCTTTAACTGAACAATCAAGACTCCAGTGAAAACCAATGTATGCCAAAAATTTTCTGAAGCGTAAGTTGTTCACCGAGAAAGCAGCTGACAACTAGGCTGTTTAGATCAAAATTGAGTTTCTGCATGAGGTAATACGTAAACCAGTTTGCGTTTTGTCTAAGATCTATCATCAGTCGAATTATCAATCGAGCTACTGGAAAAAGGTTGAGACGTAATCATTATCAAGAAGAAATAAGAAAATTATGGCATTAAGGGTTTAGCACATATCCCGTTATCTTAAGACCAGAGAATACAGGAGAATTGTCAAAATGTCAATGGTTGACGTAACCGGAAAGCCTGAGGTTGTACGAGAAGCCTCAGCCGTAGGGCAAATTCGGCTTAGAAAAGAAACTGTTAAGCTCATCAGGGAAGGCAAAATTAGGAAAGGCGACCCGTTCCAGGTTGCAAAAATCGCAGGCATACTAGCTGCAAAGCATACGGGCTCCATAGTTCCGCTTTGTCATCCACTTCCGTTAACAAGCATTGAGGTTGAATTGAGGGTCACTGACGAATCCACGGTGGAGGCGGAGTCAACTGTGAAAACAAGGGCGCAGACAGGAGTAGAGATGGAAGCCATAACAGCTGTCGCTGCTGCTTTGCTGTCAGTTTGGGATATGACGAAAGAATATGAAAAAGACGAGGCGGGACAGTACCCATACACGGCAATCCATAGCATTCGTGTTACGAAAAAAACTAAGGAGCCGATTTAATGAGCGAAACAGCGGCAAAACATAAGGCTGATGTGCCTAAAATCTTGAACTTCGCAGTCATCGTTTGCAGCACCTCCCGTTACGAGGAGTACTTGAAAACGGGCAAATACGGTGACCAATCTGGAGATCTGATTGTTCAAATCGTCAAAAGCAACGGTCACAGAGTGACAATGCGAAGGTTGGTTTCGGATGATAAACAAGAAATTCAACGCGCTGTGCTAAGAGCCTTGAGATCTCGTAAAACTGACGTTGTCGTTACTTCAGGTGGAACAGGTATCTCACCAAAAGACGTGACAATTGAGGCTGTTCAACCTTTACTTGAAAAGGATCTTCCCGGTTTTGGTCAACTGTTCCGTATGTTAAGTTACGAAAAAATCGGTTCACCGGCACTTTTAACCCGTGCAATTGCTGGAGTTGCTTATGGAAAACCCGTTTTTTGTTTGCCGGGCTCTCCGCAAAGCGTGTCTTTAGCTCTTGAAAACCTAATTTTGCCGGAAGCTGGACACATACTTAAGCATGCACGAGAGAAGTAGCTTTTTAATTTTGTCATTGCTTTTATGTTGAAAATTTTTATTGATAGACGTAAGGTTTCTTTTAACTATTTGAGACAATAGAAGGTTCGGTGCCTGATTCTTTTTCAGCGTCCACCTTTGTTTCGGTTTGTGAACTTTCAGTTTTTTCAGGTGGAAGTGCCCTATACTTTGAGATTTCTTCAACGACGTTGTTAAGGTTTGTTCTAAGCATGTTTAACGAGTGTTCAAGTCCAGATATGGCAATCTTAAGTTTTTCTATGTCGTTTTTGAGGCTTGCCAATCTGATATAGGTGACCTCTGGTACTGGAATTGCGGAAAGGTACTCTTTAGAGTCGTAAACTTCTTTTAACCTTAAGATTGTCATTATTCCTTCAGATGGGTTGTTCTTTACTTCTTTAGCTAAATCGAGAAAACTTGAACCTTCAATCACCACGCCTCTCAGTTCTTCCAAAGCTTCTTTGGAGTTAAGACTTTGCTCACCCTTTTTAAACAGAGTCTCCTTAAATTTGTTTAAAGGACCTAGAACTGCTGCTGATCTTTTTTCGATTGTTGGACTGTTTTCTGGTTTCATTATTAACATCGATTTTTTTATTTGTTCCGTGAGATTTCGTAAAGTGGTAACGTCTTCCTCAGACTCCCTCCAGATTTCGGATGGTGCTAGCCGCTCTGAAATTATGCCGCTTGTTATTTTTGTGGTAATTTTCTGTAGCATTTCTTCAAATTGGCTGAGTTTTAAAGTAAAATCCTCAATCAATGCAGATAGCCCCAACATGCATAACCTAAATAAGTAAAATGCGCCAATAACTTAAATAAGCTTTGCTGGGTACAATCCAGAAAGTTCGAAAATTTCTGATAAACATATGATTAAATGTTCTAAGAGACAAATAAAATAAGCCTTATTTTATGTATTAATATTAGGTTAAGCAAAATGGGAAAGACAGTCGTAATCTGTGCAGGACAACCAGGCTCAGGAAGAGACGAATATCTTGAGGAACTTAGAAACCGGCATGATTTCTTTTATTATCATTTGTTCGAGTATCTTGTTGAGGAAGCTGAGAAGCAAGGATACACGTTAAACAAGCTCAACGTCCTAGACTTTTACGACAGCAACCCAGTGCAGTTTGAGAAATTTCGAGTGGCGTCACTGGAAAGAATAATTAAAGAGATTGGAAACAAAGACGGCGTCCACGTCATAAGCACGCCTTACCATTTTGAGTGGAAAGGGAAATCCTATAAGGGACTGGCAGAGAACGAGATTAAAGCTTTGAATCCAGACCTTTTCATTGTTGTCGTAGACGACTTAGTTAGGGTGCGGGAGAGACTGAAAAAAGACATTCAATGGCGCGAACACAGCTTCACTCTTGTCGAGCTTTCCAAATGGCGAAGAGAAGAGATTACGGGAATGTACAATTTTTCCAGAAGCTTCGTTCCGCATAAAGAGTTCTATATTGCTGCAAGAGAACATGGCGTAGGACTCCTGGAAGACCTTATTTTCAATAGGCACAAAAAAAAGGTTTATCTCAGCCACCCTATAACGGGAGAGGGTACAGAATTTTTCAAAAAAGTCAGGAAGTTTGTTGCTTCTCTTCAGCCGTATTATACGGTTTTTGATCCTTCGATGATTAAGGATTGGGAGCTGGTTGAAACATGGAGGACGCTGCGTAACAAGGCTTCGGCTGAAGGCGTTGACTTACCCAGGAAAATTGTTGTTTCCATCCAATACTTTGACAAAACAAGAAAATATGAAGTGGACTCATGGGACGTTGAAGCTGCAATTAACAGCCTTCGAGCTCAAATCATCGACATGGACTACAAAATCATCGAAAGCAGCTCATATGTTGTTGCGTATCACCCTCGTGAACAATTGTCAGCCGGGGTTCTATGCGAGATGGTTCAAGCCAAGGGCCTGGCGAAATTCGTGTACGTTTACTATCCTTATGAACCTAGCCCGTTCTTTGAATGGTACGCCACAAAAATATTTCCAGACGAAAAACAAATAATTACATTCCTTAAAGAAACAGCAAAGAAAGAGGCAGACATAGGATAAAAGTAAGCATCTGTAACCTTTTTCATTTTTTTAAGGCAGTTAATTGCGCTTATTATTTGCGGTTTTTTTGCATAATTCATAGTCTCTGGCGGCTGCTTCCATAAGTAGAAAGAAGGCTTGCCCTTCAGGAGCTATGTACGGTCGGTTAAAATCTGGTACGCCGCAGACGTCTTGCACAAGACCGTATCGGTCAACTTTTGACCTTGCAGATGTCCTCATTTTTTCAGCATATTTTATATACGACTTGTTTAGCCAGCCTCCCTCAATACCTCTGTAGATTGAGTAACTTAGCATTTGCCCAAGGTTTGTTTCCACAAAGGTTTTTGGGTTATCAACAACATCATGGAAGAATCCGTCTTCTCTTATGTGGGCTAGGCATCCATCTATAACTGCTTTAACGTATTTGACAAGTCTTTTTTTCTCTTGCGCCATTTCGTCTGGTAAAGCTCTAATTATCCTCGTCATGCCAGCTGCAGCCCAGCCGTTTCCAACTCCCCAATAATCTTTTCGTTTGAACTCTTTTTTCTCATCGTCCCAAATGTGAGAAAACAGCTTGTCACTTTCGTTCCAAAGGAACTCTCGGTACCATTCTATTTGTTTCATCACCTCTTCGTAGTAGCCTGCAGCTGCCAGGAAGGGAGGAGCCATGTAGTAGGCGTCCACCCAAATTTCTTTCCGCACGTTCACGTGGTAAAGCGCTCCGTTTTCAGCTCTATGGTCAGATGTAAGCAGGAGATGAAGCATCTCGTTAGCTGCCTTATTAAAAAGTGGATCGCCAGTAATTTTAGCTGCGTATAAAACAGCTTCGCCAACGCTCGCTGAGTCTGTTATTGGATCGTGGTTTCCAATGACTGAAAATCTTCCGTTCTGTTGCCTCATTACAGCTGCTCTTGCCAGAGAAACAACCCATTCGTCGTCGCCCAGCTCCAGCATCGCCTGCGCTGCGACCCCTTGCTCCCAATTGTATCTTTGCATTCCTAAAAGAGCAACTTTCACTTTTTCGATGAGATTATTATCTTTGGTTGTAAAGCTGCTGTTCATATCATTATCCCTCGTATCAATGAAAACATAGTATGTTTTTCAACTTTTAAAGGCGATTATGTGAAAACCGTATATAAATTAATATTAATAATAATGTGCCATTGATTTTGACTGTTATTATGGTGCAGCTGAGGGAAAAATGAAGACCCAAAATCCGCAAAGCGACCTTATTCGGGACCTTTCCAAGGCTTCTTTAGTTCAGAGACTAAAGCACATAACTCTCTCTGCTGTTCCAGCTTGGCTTGGACCTCGTGTTGCTACTGCATCTAGATTTCATCATTCAATTGCCGTGGGTAAACTTTCATTGCTTGTTTCTGGCGGAACAAAATACGAAAGGCTTCTTTTGACAGCTGTTTCGGTCTTGCATGATGTTGGTGACGGCCCATTCCCACACATTTCGGATCAGTCGATGAAGGAACACCTAGGATTTACACATGAAAATGCAGTGCGTTTTGCCTTCGAGAACAGCCCTAAAGAGGATAAAAGAGTACTGGATAAATACGGACTTGACTTAGATGAGGTGTGTTCAGTTCTTGCTGGCAGCCACCAGCTCTCGAAGTTTTTTTATGGGTTTCCAGATCTTGACAACGCGGATAACATTTACAGGTTTATTTCTAGTATCCCAGGAAAGCCTTTAGGGGAGCCTCTGTATTTTCCTAGTGAAATTGCTTCTTCGTTTTCACTGAACTGTGAAACCCAAAACATCGACAGTGGTCTTAAAAAAAGGTGGGCCGCGGATTTTGAAAAGGTCTATTCTTACGTCTGGAACGATAGGCACAACATGGTTTGTTGGACGATGCTTGGACGAGCCTTAAGAATCCTCAATGAAGAGTTGACACCCGACTTTTTTAGGCTAACCAACCGCGAGGCCTACACGTTATTATGCAAAAAATTACCGCAATGGGCAAAAGGATTAAGACAAGGCAAATACAAGATTGCCTTAGACAAAAAATTTGTTGAGCTTAAGGGAGATGCCCGTAAACTAACTTGCCCGTCAAATTTAGCTTCAGTCGAACAGGAACTTTGTAAAGAAGCAAGACTGAAAAATTGGATGTTGGGAATAACAGTTGACCAGCCATTGATGAAGGAGAAACCGGATCATTGGAGAGTCTACCTTGTACTTTACGACAATATTGAGACTGCTTTAAGCTTAATTAACAATATGCTTTCAAGTTCTGAACCTTTTTGATGTTGATAGTGTAAGCTAAACCTAAGTATGTTTAAGTTGAGCTCAAAATGGCTTAATAATTAATTCCATATGCATTATTCAGAAAAACCCAAAGACAATATATGCACAAATAATTTTGTAAAAATCGCAAACATAATGGAAGGTAGATGCATATGTTTGAGGTGTTGTGTTATGGCGATTCGAACACTTGGGGCGCAGACCCAGTTTCAGGTGGAAGGTTCAACAGAGACGAGAGGTGGCCAGGTATTCTTCAAAAGTCTCTCGGCGACAAATATCACGTAATTGAGGAAGGATTAGGTGGCAGAACAACAGTTTGGGAGGACCCCATTGAAGGTCGACACAAGAACGGCGCAGCCTACCTTGTTCCGTGTCTTGAAAGCCACGCGCCTCTCGACCTTGTAATCATTATGCTTGGAACAAACGACTTGAAAAAAAGGTTCTCGGTCTCAGCCCAAGACATCGCCTTAGGAGCAGGAGTCCTTGTTGACATCGTAAACAAAAGCGGTTGTGGCAGAAACGGAAAACCACCGAAGGTACTGCTTCTTATCCCTCCGCCTTTGGGAAAACTTACGTTTCTCAGCGAGATGTTCGAAGGCGGAACAGAAAAATCCAGAAAGTTCTCTGAACACTTCAGGGCTGTCGCAAAGGAACACGGATGCGAAGTCTTCGACACCTCGACCGTCATCAGATCCAGCGACATCGATGGGATTCATTTGGAGAAAGAAGCCCACAAAGCGTTAGGCGAAGCAGTAGCAAAAATCGTTAAAACCCTTTTACACTAACGCGATGCTGAACTAATGTTACAAAGCTTATTGGCATAAATTTACTAAAAGCATCTAGTTTTTTCGATAACATTTTTATGATCTCGCTTTAAGTATTGCATCAGCTTTTCTAAAATTGTCTATAGTCAAACCAACCTTCGGAATTCCGTTCGCCCGCCAAAATTCTTTTCCTTTATCAAAGGCTATCAATGTTGGAACTACCTCGATGCCGAAGGAATCCCACAACACATTGTCCTCATCTGACATGTCAACTCGATAAACCGCATACTGCAAACCTGGATTCAACACGTCCAGAAAGAGAGAGATCTTTCTGCAAAACGGACACCCGTCGGCATAAAAAATGGCTAAGATTCTCTCTTTTTTCAGCAATCTGTTCCCAAAAAAATCGCTGGGCAACAATGCAGGATATCTTTTAATCCCCTCGCTTTCAAATTGTTTACCTTGATTCAAGGTTAAATCAGCCAACCTTTATTAAAACAACATAACCAATATTTTCATTTTTCGGTCAGTTATCGTACATCAAAACAAACACGTTATTCCAGAATAGAAAAGAATTAACCAAAGATGCCTATAGAAACAAGAAATCCATCAGTAAAACATAAACCCATATTAAGAATGTTCTCAGCACAATCAATGATCAGCAGTTCCACAATGTTTCCACAGAGAAACTATTAAACAAGAAAAAATAACACGCATGGAACAGCCACAAACCATAAAACAGCGCAAGATGGTCAAGAAAGCTGATCCGACTATATACACCCCATCCCCCTAAGCAACAAGCACACAAAAAGTACTCAAAAAAATGTTACAACAAAACTTGCAACTTTAAAATGGTAGCGGGGGGTCGAATTTCAAGATCCCAGTTTTCAGGATTCTTTTTGAACGACCGATTTCTGGGTTTCTCAAGCTTTGTCTTATGAGCCCAGCGGGTTAAACCTGGCTACCCCACCCCGCTACGTTTAGCTAGGCTCCCAAACGAGCAAAGGAGCCTATTTCGGATAATCATTGCATTATAAATAATCTTTTCGGTTTAAACATTTTCTTTAAGGCTTGTCACTTTTTAGATGGAATTAATGCGTTCAGGATTGGAGTAACCCATTTATCATTCTGTATGTCGTAGACTATGAAGTCGCTGTCGAACTGCCAGTAAGCCCAGCTCCAACTCAATTTTTCCGCCTGCCTTGCAACGAAGCCTATGTAACGGACACGGGAGTCCATGTCTGCCTTGTCGTATGCGCCGAACTCTCCGAGAAACAGTGGTCTATCATGATTTTTTGCCCAAGCCTGAGCTTTTTCGAAGTCATTGATAATGGCTTGTTTTTCTTCAGCTGAAGCCTTCCATTCGACACCAGTTTTGTCTTTTAGTCCCACCCAACTTGCGCCTTGATGGGTAAACTCCATAGGCCTATAATAATGGACAGTCACGATGATTTTTCTGTCATCCTCTGGAAGTACAAGGTCACCCAATGAATCAATATTGTTCCAATTTCCAGGTCCAACAATAACCGCCCTTGAAGGATTCGACTCTCGAATGATTGCAAGCGCCTCGACAAAAAACTGGTTCCATAATTCCGGCGTTAATTGCTTGTTCGGTTCATTCAAAATTTCGAAAACTACTTTGTCCGGACAATCTTTGCAATGTTCGCCTAGGTTTCTCCAAACAGCTAAGAATTTTTCTTTATTTCCCATGGGGTCTTCTCCCATGACTCCAAACTCGTGAAAATCAAGTATAGTTACAAGACCGTTCGACAACGACTGTTCAATCGCCCAGTCCAAAGTTTCAAGCCATCTTTTTGTCATTCTGTTTTTATCATCAATACCCATGTCTCTAAAAGGATGTAAATTGATGCGAACACTATTGAAGCCAGCTTGCTTAATAAGCTTGAAATGCTTGTCATTCATTCTTGCTTTTAACCGATTTTTCCAAATTGGATCGTAGCCGAGAACATTCACACCTCTTCCAATCATCTGATTCATTCTAAAAATGTCGGAACTACCCATGTTTTTCCCTCCTACTTAATAATAATGATTAACAACAGCTATGCTTAAATATTGTCATGGTGACTTGCCAAACCACATTATAATAATGGTCTAAATCTATCATACATAAAAACAAACCGTTCCCTCCGTTCAAATTAAAGACTATAATTAAAGACTATAATTATATAGCTAATACGACATAGAAACTTGCATGCTACCTCAAAAAATAATCATATTAATGGGTTCAAAAAACGACCTTACCTTCGCACGAAAAATTGAGGAATTCATAAAACAGGAAGGGTTCAACGTTAATTGCGAATACTTAATAGCCTCAGCCCATAGAAATCCTGATTATTTGCTGCAAAGACTTGATGAAAATGAAAAAAAGGGAGAGGTCATCGTCTACGTGACCATAGCAGGACTGTCAGACGCACTTTCAGGAGTCACAGCTGGCTTTACAACTCGTCCAGTGATAGCATGTCCACCCGACATCGAAAAATATGGGCTGATGAAGGTTTTTTCCTCAGTTATGACTCCAAAAGGCGTTCCAGTAATGCTTGTTTCGAACCCTGAAAACGCCGCGTTAGCGGCAATAAAAATTTTGGCTCTCAACAACTCATTACTATGTAAAGAGATTGCGGCTTACAATCAGAAAAAAAGAAAAGAAGTTATGGCTGACTCTGAGGTTGGAAAATAAGGATTGCTGAACTGTGGTGGTGAATCTTGGAAATTGACGTAAATGACGTTTTGCTATACTCGAACCTTCCCTATACGTTGTTTAAAAGGGGAAAGGTACGTGACATCTATGACCTAGGTAATAATTTATTGATTGTTTCAACCGACAGAATCTCAGCCTTCGACGTAGTCTTGCCAGATGGAATACCTCATAAAGGCCAAGCATTAAACTTACTTTCAGTTTACTGGTTCAAAGAAACAGAATATATCTTGCCAAATCACCTCTTGAAAGAAGTGGACTCAAGAACAATTCTCGTAAAAAAATCCGAACCCATAAAAGCAGAGTTTGTGGTCAGAGGCTATCTTTATGGCTCAGCGTGGGAAAAATACAAGAAAGGAGAAGAAATCTATGGCTATAAATTACCGCCAACGCTAAAAAAAGCTGAAAGACTTCCTGAACCCATTATAACGCCAACAACAAAGGCTGAAGTTGGACACGACGTTGAATTAACCAGAGATCAAGCTGCTAAATTGGTTGGAAAAAGCATTTTGTCAGAAATCGAGGAATACTGCCTAAAAATCTATGAGAATGCATCTAAAAAGGCTGAAGAAAAAGGTATAATCATTGCAGATACAAAATTTGAGTTTGGCTTACACGAGGGCAACATCATCCTAATTGATGAAATATTAACCCCAGATTCGTCACGTTTCTGGCCTAAAAACCAATACAAGGTCGGTGTAGACCAGCCTAGCTTTGATAAACAGTACGTGAGAGATTATCTTACATCAACAGGCTGGAATAAACAGCCTCCTGCACCACACTTGCCTAAAGAAGTGATAATTGAAACCTCACGTAGATACATAGAGGCATACGAAAAATTAACAGGCCAAAAATTCCTTGAAAAAATAGTTAAGAAATGATGTGCAATGTCATCAAAATACGCTAAAGCTGGAGTAGACATCAAAAAAAGAGGCATAGAAATCTTTCAAGAAACAATAAGTAACTTATTTCCAGGAGCCTTCTGCATCGTAACAAAAGACCCGCATCTACCAAAGTACGGACTAGTTACCCATGCTGACAGTGCAGGCACCAAACCAATTGCAGCATACCTTTATTGGAGGGAAACGGGTGACACACAATGGTTCAAGGGACTCGCACAAGACGTTTTAGCAATGAACATCAACGACATCGCATGTGTAGGAGCCACACCAGTCAATTTTGTAGATTACATTGCGATTAATCCAAATAAGGTTCCAAAAACAAGTTTGCTCAAGGCAATAAACGATGGATTCAAAGAGAGCATTGAAATATTAAGGAAACTTGGATTAGAAGTTCTTTTTACAGGGGGCGAAACAGCGGATCTTCCCGACGTAATAAGAACCTTCGACATCTCAGGTGTTGTAAATGGACGAGTTGAACTAAACAAGGTTGTTACCGGAGCAAAAATCAAACCTGGCGATGTCATCATTGGACTTAGAAGTGGCGGAAAAACACTGTACGAAGAAAAAGAAAACAGCGGAATCATGTGTAACGGTTTAACATTAGCCCGTCACTGTCTCTTAAGCAAGGAATATAGACGGAAGTACCCCGAAATCTCTGAGCCAGAAGGCAAAGGATACCAAGGACGGTTCAAAGTCGACACTTACGTTGATGAACTTCAAATGACTGTTGGCGAGGCGCTAGTTTCGCCAATGAGGTTCTACTCGCCCATAATTCTGGAAATGCTTAGAATACATGGAGCAGACATAACTGGCTTGGTTCACAACATGGGCGGCGGGATGACCAAGTGTTTACGACTTGGCACAAACATCAATTTCGTAAAAGACAACATAATCGAGCCTGACCCAATCTTTCACCTAATTCAGAGAGAATCCGGAGAAAACTGGAAATCAATGTTTGAAATTTTCAACATGGGAACGGGCTTCGAAATTATCGCAAAACCAAGAGCAGTAAACAGTCTATTAGAAATTTCAGAAAAATATGGCCTTCAAGCCAAAGTGATTGGGAAATGTGAAAAAAACAGTGGTCGAAACAAGGTTACAATAATCAGCCAATGGGGAAAGTTTCAGTATCAACGTGAGCAATAAGTCACGAAGATCATGTTACTATTTTTTCCAGAATCCTTTTTTCAGCGGCATACTTTATCTCAAGCATAGGTAAGTCCATTGGGGCGGAAATTTTCTCTAAGCCATGTTGCTTCAGCAACCATTGATACTTTAATGAAAGCCTCCTCATTTCGGGCGACGTTGGTCCAACACATGGACATCCTGGAATCCTTGGACTAACATCAAAGACATAAAAGGCCAGCTTCTTTTGCTCAGGGTCATCAGGGTCATATGCAACAGCGCCTTGCAGAGCAAAGAGGCCAATCATGCCAGGTGGAAACTCTCTTCTGCATACTTTTCTAAATCTTTCCGCAGCTTCATACACAAGTGGTTTCTGTGATTCTCTCATCGTCAACCCGTAATGACCGATTTCTTCGTTCTTTATAGGTACATTGATTCCAAGCTGTTCTTTAGCTGGTAAGCCCAAGATGCCATGAAGGTTAGTTTGTTTTCTGTCGTCGAAACCAAGAAGGTCAAAGTCATCAAACACTTCAGTTAATGCCCAGCCTTGAAAATTGGCGTTGAATTTTTGTCCTAATACGTATTCTTCGATTCTTGCTTTCTTTAAACCTTCTTCGTCGATAACTTCTTCTTTCAGCAAACTCTTTGCCTTTTCGTAGTATTCGTCTACGTTGGAAACAATGAAAAACGCCCTTTCTAGAGGCTTCTTCTTCTGTTGAACCTTCACTATTGCCAGTCTGTCTATGTCCTCTGGTTTATCAAATTTTTTTGGAGTCTTTATTCCAGCTTGTTCCAGAAGCCAATATTGGTTACGTTTCTCATTTCTTTCTTCGGCTCTCAGAATCATTCTGTTTCCATAAAGTGGAACTGCAAACGTGTTTTCAATGTTGTCATAGCCTACGTATACAGAAAATGATCTGTTAGGAATAAAAACCGTGTTATAGTCTCTTAGTTTGTCTTGGATCTCTGGGTTGACGATGTCTGAAAACTTATCCAACAATATTACGAAATCAAAAAGATGCTTATTATACTTGGCGTAAAGCGTTTCTCTTCCTCTTTGGCACACAACCACTGTTCGCAGACCAAAAGACTTGGCTGAAACGCCAACCTCTTCAGCTGAGTGAGAACCCAAAACTCCAATAGTAACAGACTTAGGATCATACGAAGTGGTTAAACCCTGAATTTCTTCTCTTTTTATGACCATTCCTCATCACGCATGAAAATAATTATTTAGAGACAGCGGCCGAAATCAATATACCACTTTCTCCAGCTGATTTTTATTTATCGCATCCCTTATTTCCTTAGCTATTCTACGACCCATATACATGCCTTCACCATATTTTAGGTATGCATACGGTGAAGTACCAATTCCGACATTGCTCCCAGCAACAATTCGAGCTGAGATTTCAAACGTGAAAATCTCCATTGTATCAGTGATTATTGTCTCAAGACAGAAGGGGCCGACGATTCCAGGCGGTGCAATTTCTTTTGAAACCTTAGCTACGTTATCTCCCATTTCTAAGACTTCAGGCAGAAGAGACTCTCTTAATGTTAACGGAATGTTGCCGACGATCGTATACGTGGGATTAAGATCAAGCTGCAGCTGTTCACTTGCAGGTATTCTGCCTATCGTATCAACATTAGACTCGTACCTTTTGTCCATGCCAAGTAGCTCCACATCGTCTTCGATCACCGAACTAAAATATTGAAAATACGCATTAACACCAAGTACATACTGCTGAAGATGCATGCCCTTTAGGTCTTCTTTACTTAGATGCCCTCTTCGGATCATCTCTTTTGCTTTTTTACGAAAAGATTTGGGAGAATCAGCTAGGAAATATCCTTTTCCACCCCTAGCTCCTGGAAACTTAGCAATCGCTAAACAGTCAATCTCTTCTGGACTGTTGTAGATCTTCGGAAGAGTTAATCCAGCTCTTTGTAGCCAGCTTCTTTGCATCTCTCGGTCAATCTCCCATCGGAGAAGGTTTCGGTTGCCAAACATTGGCACGAAAAAATCGTTTAAAAGAGCCTCCATGCTGACATAGGCATTAAATGAGCCGTGCGGAACCAAGATTGTGTTAAGTTTTCTAAGTTTTTCTTGCACCTTATCTTCGACAATTTCGCTGAAACTATCAACATAAACAGTTTCGTCAACAAGAGGAAACTTTCGGTAAACAATTTCCCGATCCTTTGTCAGAACGCAAACTGTTTTGAATCCTTCTTCTCTGGCGCCTTTGAAAATGTTCAGGGCTGAGTGAGACCCAATTGTTCCAATTGAAATCTTGCTTTTGTCATATTTTTCAATAATTGAGCCTATCTCTTCTTTTCCTATCATTAATCTTCCTCTGCGTCATTCGTAAACATTACATATGAAAGGTAATATGGCAAGGTCTTCTTAAACTCTTTCTGCCATGTGTATGCTTGCTTTAATAGTTTCATAATTTTTTAACAATCAACGGCATAAAAGAACCTAAACCAGAGGAAAGAGAGAATTAACTTTTAAAAAAATGGCGGTGACATTAATCACCTTCGAATTCGACAAGGTTAAAAACGTCATATCCCTTTAGTTTTTCTCGACCATGCAGGTCAGGAAGCTCAACAACAAAAGCGCAACCAACCACTTTTCCGCCACATTTTTCGATTAACTGACAAGCAGCCTTCATTGTTCCTCCGGTAGCTAGTAAATCATCAACTAATAGGACTCTATCGCCTTGCTTTATCGCATCTTTATGGATTTCAATGCGATCTATCCCATATTCTAGTTCGTATTCCTGACTTACAGTTTCTGCTGGCAGTTTCCCTTTCTTCCTTATAGGCACAAACCCTTTCTTTAGAAGCATAGCTAACGCGGTCCCGAAGATGAAGCCGCGCGACTCGATTCCAGCCACAATGTCTATCTGCCTATCTTTATAATGTTCGTAGAGTCTCTGACAAGTGTCTCTAAACCCTTTTTCATCCTTAAGCAGCGTCGTAATGTCTCTGAACATTACTCCCTTTTTTGGCCAGTTCGGAATTGTCCTTATTTTAGATTTGATGTCTTCATTCATGCCTTTAACCCCATTCTATAATAATACAGACGTCTTAATGTCTTTTGTGCAAGGACAATCATCATACTCTTTAATTTTTGGAATTACCTCAATTATAAGGGTCTGAACTTTTTCCACGTTCTTCTTGAATGTTTCCATAACCATCTGTGCGTCAACAGGTTTTTCGCCTGTCTTCCAGCAGTCATAGTCAGTTGGCATTGCAATTGCAGCATAATGTAAACCTGCCTCTCTTGCCAACACAACCTCTGGAACGGTACTCATGTTTATCACGTCTCCACCCCACTGTCTGAACATGAAGCTTTCCGCTCTTGTCGAAAACCGTGGACCTTCGATGGTAACAACCGTTCCTTTCTCGTGGCATGAATACCCAAGTTTTTTAGCTTGCTCGTAAAGTAGTTTTCTTAAATTCGGACAGAAGGGTTCAGCCATTGGAATGTGGCAAACCTTGTCCTTCTCGTAAAATGTAGATCGCCTTTTAGTTGTCCGATCGATAAATTGGTCTATAAAAACAAATTCACCAGGTTTTATCTCTTCTCTAAGTGAACCGCAGGCAGTTGTAGCTAAAATATGAGTGCACCCAGCATCTTTTAAAGCCTGTATGTTAGCTTGAAAAGGAACGTTCGTTGGCATCAAAGTATGTTTTTTACCATGTCTGGAAAGGATCACGATTTCTATTCCTTTAATTTTTCCAACCATAAGGGCAGATGAGGGGTTGCCAAACGCGGTTTCAACCTCAATGTTTCTTTGTTCCTTAAGGATTTTTGGATCTTCGAGACCTGAGCCTCCGATTATACCTATCTTGATCAAGTATAATCACCTCGTACTATGGCTACGGATTTTTATTATTGTGATTTCTACTTTTTTTCTTCTTCTGTTGGTTCTCTATAAATTGTCGAGATAAATGTTTTATTGTTGCATTTTGGGCACGATTCAGCTTTTTTCAAAACATAATCTCCATTTTGAAACTCTCTTATGTTTTTGTAGTCGCAATTAGAACAACGTAAAACTGTATAGACTTTTGTTTGCTCAAACCCCAAGTTCATTGGCTGTTTCCGCATTTGTATAAGAAGGTATGCTGAAAGTATTATGGCACCTATACTGAAAACCATATTTATGAAGTCAGCTGTCTTGTACTTATTATATGTTTCAACAGATTGGTAAAGAGAGATGAAAGAAAGTGCAATTAAAATAAATACAATCCCGACAAAGAAATATGAAATGTGTTTTGCTGCAGCTGCTGGTTCTTCCAATAATATCCCTCTATTGTGCGATACCCATTGTGTTTCCTATTCCAGCAATTATTATGCTATCTCCCTCTTTGGTAGTCTCCCGAATTATTCTATTAATGCGATTGATGACGTCATCTACGCTGTCAGATATTTCCTTTCTCATAGCAGACACTACATCTCCTACTCCTTCTTTGATTAAAATGACATCAAGAGGAACCTTGTATTTTGTTGCCACTTCCTCCACCTTAAATTTGTCGACGCCTGGTCCGCCGATAGCGACGCCTGTTCCCTCTATAACTTCTCCAGGTTTTTCTCCTTCAAGTTTTTGAGCTGCATCAATTATGATCATTCTTGCAATTTTACCTTCCTTTTCCTCAAGAATCTGCTTTATGGCTTCTCCAGGCTTGCCAACGTTTCCTCCTGGTCCTTTAGCTTTTAATACATAGGCTAGTCTTCCTTCGATAGGAACTTCGCTTACCACAATATCCTGAGCAATTTCTCGGTTTTCTCTTCCATTCATAAGTCTAGCTGCCACTAAGGCACCTATCCCATCGCCTATTGGTTGCCCAGATTTAAAAGCCGTTAAAGCGCTCGCATAAGCTTCTGATTCTTTCATTATGTCAGGAAGGATCATTTGCAGCTGCAGAATTATGTAGAAGCTTGAGGTCTTTTTGCCTGAAAGATAAAAATGCCTTACAAGTTTATATATTTGGTTGAGTGCAAGAGCTGCTTCTAGCATATTTGCCAAGTTATTTATTTGTGTTTCGTTTGCTTGAGGAACCATTATCTTCACTTCATCTTTGAGCCTAAAATCTCGAACGTCTACGATGTGTTCTAACCTTTTAATTATTCCAGCGGGATCTAATTCAACCGGAGGTATGTATAAGTGTTCCAGAATGCGGTCTATCCTAACTTCTAGGTCGCTGTTTGTTTTACCTATTTCTTTAATTGTTGATATGGCTAAGGATCTTCCACGGTCTCTTATTAGCTGAAGTTTAAACAGGGAGCTTTCGATTTCTTTTAGCATGAATTTAATTTGGATACGTTGCCCGTAGAACATGTATGCAACGAAGAATCCTAACCACAGAATTTGAAGTATGGGTCCTATTAGATCATTCCCAGATGTTAAGGCCTGACCAGCAGTTGAAATCGTTTCAGCACTCATTAATATTGTGCACCGCTTTAACAAGTTAGAGATGCTCGATTAATAAATGTTAAGCAAAAAACTGCAAAAATTAAATTATGAAAAATGACCAGTTATGTTAGCCTAAATTGAAACGTCTCAAAAAAAAGATTTTTAATATAGTCTTTGAGTTATATGCCATCTTGGCGGAAGTAATGCAGATTAAGACTGTTTATCTAGGTTTGATTAGAAGTAAAATTGGGAAAACAGGAGAACAACACGAGGTTGCAAAGGGTTC
This sequence comes from Candidatus Bathyarchaeota archaeon, assembly GCA_018397065.1. Taxonomy (GTDB): domain Archaea; phylum Thermoproteota; class Bathyarchaeia; order Bathyarchaeales; family DTEX01; genus JAGTRI01. The sequence continues at coordinate 86,573 of JAGTRI010000001.1, read as the reverse complement.
CTCGTTATCTGACCTTTTCAAAATTCTAACTTCAAAATATGGAGAAAAACTTGAATCTGTTATTGGAGAAAAAAAGGAAAACTGGTTAGATCCCACTGTCATTATAACTGTTAATGGGGTTTTGCAAGATCCTTTGAAAGGAGACACCGTAACTCTAAACGACGGAGATGTTGTGACAATAATGACGCTGATAAGTGGTGGCTAGTTATGCGATATGCGGTTTCTTTCAACTACCTCTTCAATTGTTCTGTTAAGCGTTACCTCTGAAATATCAACTGTATATTCAATAATGCGTCTGGAGTTGTCTAGGATTAAACTGTAAATTGATGAAACTATGGGATCTAGCTTTTTGCTGAGTATAATTGTGGTTAAATTAAGTTCCTGTTTCGCTAAAGATTCTGTTTCTGAAATTATTTTGTCTGCATGCCCATAGTCTCTTTTGAACATTGCGCCTATAGATTCTTCAAATAATTGATGTGCTTTTGAATTTATCTCCAACAGCTGAGTATACACTTCTTCATCAATATTTTCCTTGATAAAAAGCATTTGTTCTCTGACCATTTTTTTTGAATTAGCAATGTTACGAGCTATGACCATTGCGTTATCAGCGATGCCTTTGACGTCGTTCGTAACAATACGATATCCCAGAAATTCTTTCGGGTTTCTTAATCCTAATTCTGTGAACGAAGCTCTTTCTAGCCCAAATTTCAGCTGACGCACTACATAAAGGTTGAGTCTTGACACATCATTCTTGTATTCAATGACTCTGTTTATATCCTCATCTTTTCCAGTCAGCATTGACACCGCGATTTCATTAGCTGAAAGGGCGAGAATTACCATTCTTCTTATTGCTTTTTCGATGGGGAATGCGGGATGGTTAATGAGTATTTGAATTGTTATGACGTTTTGGGATTCATCTATTATCTCTGCACCAAGAAGTATCGTTTTTATAAGATCTTTTATCGCAGCTTTGTGTTCACTTACGTTATTATTTGAAAAATGAACATGAATAAGGTCTGCGTTTATTACATAAAGTGAAATTATTTCTCGGCAAACCGTTTTGTGATCATCTTTTTCGTTAACATGAATCCAGTATTCTTTTATTTCAGGTTTTGTTCTTGAAACTTTTTCTTCAATCATTTTGCTAGGAACTAAGATAAGAGATAAATCTTCCTTAAGTTTGAATGCAACTTCACTTCCTTTTTCCATGCCCGTGCTTTGAACCCATTCTTTTGGTAGTGAAATAATGTATGAACCTCTTCCTGTGCTTTGTATTCTTCTATATCCAAGGTCTTTTTCCATATGCCATCACGTCAAAAGCATATGTTTCATATAGATAACATATTTCCTAATTTGTCATATAAATGATTTTCATCAGAGTTATATAAATTATTAGCTTAAAATCTGTGAACCAAAGGACAATAGGTGTACAAGAATGGTCACAAGATCCTGTAGGGATTGTGCTAATTATGAAGAACGCAGAGACATAGATGGTATTTCTATCTGCGCAGAGAATATAGGTCCATGCGTGAGCTGCGAAGAGTTTACGCCAAAAGACGAAGTCTTGAACCATAATAAATTCTACTATAGATTCTGTGTCGAATGTAAAAATTTTGAGGATGTTGCTGGAGTCGTTTTATGTACAAAGAACCATACACCCGGAAAAGGGTGCGATTTATTCAGAAGCAGAATTGTCAAGCTAAATGTAATCCGACAGAACAACCACGTGAAATCAGTGCTTTTGGCACATGTTGTTAAGAAAAACTCTGATTTTGAGACGCTGCCAGTCTATCTAATGGAGATCAGACGAAAAATTAAGTGGTGAGCAGGAACAAACAGCAACATTTGAACAAAATCTCAACTCTCTTTTGTATAGAAAAGAAGAAAGACTTTACTGAGCATCAACAGGAAACGCCTATGCAAAGATTTTAACATCATTTAAGGGGACAACGCGTGATGAGAAGAATCCTTGTCTTTGAAGAATACTGCATAGGATGCGGGCTTTGCGAGGTCTACTGTAGAGTCCAGCATTCACAGTCTAAAGACCTCATCAAAGCATACAACAGAGAACAGCCTAAACCGCTTAGTCGTGTGAAATTGGTTAAAGCCAAGCCAGTTTCGTTCGCTGTCCAGTGTCGCCACTGTAAAGATCCCCCGTGCGTCACGGCCTGTTTATCAGGAGCCATGCGCCGAGACAATGATAGTGGGCTGGTGGTTCACGACCCAGATAAATGCATAGGCTGTTGGACCTGTATCATGGTCTGCCCATACACTGCAATTTCTATTAATGTTTTAGGTAGTGGCGTTGTTGCAAAGTGCGATTTGTGCTCAACATTAGATACTCCAGCATGTGTTGCTAACTGTCCGAACGAAGCCTTAGTTTGCGAGGAGGTTCTGTAAAAACATTGAGATACGTAATCATAGGTGGTTCAGCTGGAGGCATAGGTGCTTGCGAAGCAATTAGAGAAGTTGACCCTGTAGGCGAGATTATATTAATCTCAGAAGAACCTTTCCCGCAATACTCGCGTCCTATGATTTCCGAGTTCCTCTCTGGAAAAGCTTCATTCGAGAAAATGAAGTACCGAGGCGACGTCTTCTGGAAAGAGAACAATGTAGAATTAAAAGCAGGACGAAAAGCAGTGCACCTTGACCTCAAAGAAAGATGCGTGGAGCTTGACAATGGAGAAAAGGTCAAGTTTGATAGGCTGTTAATAGCCACTGGCGGTAAACCCATTATTCCTAAGACGGAAGGAATAGACAAGAGAGGAGTCTTCACATTCACTACCATTTCTGATGCAGAAAAGCTCTTAGCTGTCGTGAAAAAGAATCAAAGAGCGGTTGTTATAGGTGGCGGGCTGATCGGTGTCAGCGTTGCCGAGGCTTTAGTCGAACGGGGCGTCGTGGTTACTATTGTTGAACTTAAGGACAGAATTCTTAGCCTCATTTTGGACGAGGTTGCTTCAAGAATTATTCGAGACGCTATGGAAGATTCCGGAGTTACGATAATCACTGGTCAAACAGTTAAAAGCATTACTGGCAAGTATGAAGACAACACAGCTGTTGAAGGGGTTGTTCTGAGCAATGGTGAAGAGATACCATGTGGACTTGTGATTTTCGCAATTGGCGTCATTCCTCGCACAGAACTGGTATTAGGCACCGACATAAAGACGAATCGAGGCATCATCGTAGATAGATATATGCGTACAAATGTTTCAGACGTTTATGCTTGTGGAGATGTTGCCGAAGTCTACGACTTTATTTTTGGAGAAAACCGGGTTTTGCCGCTTTGGCCCACAGCACATCTTGGAGGAAGAGTCGCAGGATACAATATGGCTGGAAAAAAGGCTCTGTTTCCAGGCGGAACAGCCATGAGCGCTTTGAATTATTTTAGAGTCCCAGTAATCTCAGTCGGGCTTGTTAATCCAACAAACAATAACGAATACGAAGTAATGATTCAACATGACTCTGTGAGGAAAATCTATCGGAAAGTGGTGCTCAGACATAACGTGATCGTAGGCTTCCTACTTGTAAATGACATTGAAAGAGCGGGCACATTATTTTACCTAATGCATAATTTTGTGGATGTTAAAGAGCTTGGAAGTCAACTTATTTCTGACGATTTTAGCCTTGCATCTTTGCCTTTTGATATTAGAAGGAATCTGTTCATGGAGGGAACAAGATGGATGGTATTACCAAACTGAACTGTAGATATGGCGACGACAAGGACTTCGCTGGTTGTTCAATATTCGGTATGATGAACCTTCAAGGGAAATGTTTCTCCTCCGAAGACCCAGTTAAAGCTATATCGAATATGCACGAAAGAGGAAACGGTCTTGGCGGAGGATTCGCCGTCTATGGACTTTATCCTGAACACATAGATGACTATGCCTTTCACATAATGTACCTAAGCAGAGAAGCAAAGAAGAAAACTGATAAACTGCTCAATGAATCTTTTGAGGTTCTCGAAGACGAAGAACTTCCAACAAAAGAGGCGAACGTTCTTGACCCTCCGAAAGTATGGCGGTACTTTGTGCAACCGAATATTAGAAAGTTAAAAAACAAATCAGCAGATGACTACGTTTTAGAAAAGGTTATGCGAATAAATACTGAAACAGGCAAGGCCTTTGTTTTCTCAAGCGGCAAAAACATGGGCGTTTTTAAAGGCGTCGGGTTTCCTGAAGACATAGCAGAGTTCTTCTGTCTTGACGAGTATAAAGGATACATCTGGGTTTGTCATGGTCGGTTTCCAACGAACACACCGGGTTGGTGGGGAGGGGCACATCCTTTCAACATCCTTGACTGGACAGTGGTGCATAACGGCGAACTCTCATCTTATGGAATAAACCGCCGTTATTTGGAAATGTATGGTTACAAATGCACGATGCAAACAGACACGGAAGTCTTAGCCTATGCCTTTGACCTTCTGATGCGTCGACAAAAGCTTCCAATTAATATCGTATCCAAAGTATTGGCGCCTCCGCTTTGGGAAGAAATTGCCAATATAGAATCAGAACAAGCTCGCATCTTAAGGACTCTTCGTCAAACATACGGTAGTCTATTAATGAATGGGCCGTTCAGCGTTGTTGTTGCGCATCATGGTGAAATGATTGGATTAACCGATCGCTTAAAGCTTCGTCCTTTAAGCGCTGGAACACGAGGCGATTATCTTTATCTTTCTTCAGAGGAGTCTGCCATAAGGCTTGTTTCTCCAATACTTGACAAGTCTTGGAATCCTAGGGGCGGAGAGCCTGTTGTCGGCCGGTTGAAAACCAGTAAAGTTGTGGAGGTTCCTGCGAAATGAAGAGCTACCTTTCTTCGGAATACGTGGTGCACAGAGACCATGAACGTTGCATAAGATGCAAGGTCTGCGTTAACCAATGTACGTATGAAACTCACTATTATGACCCAGAAGATGACAAGGTCTATAGCAGAGACATTAACTGCACAAACTGCCAACGTTGCGTTGTCTTCTGCCCCACAAACGCTATAACCATAACGAAAAACCCAAACGCATACAAAGAGAACGAAAACTGGACCCAAGAAGCCATTGTATCCATAAAGAAGCAGGCTGAAACCGGAGGCGTCATTCTAACCGGAATGGGCTGCGATAAGCCGCACTTCACATTCTGGGATAGGCTTGTCCTTAACGCCAGCCAAGTTACTAATCCATCGATTGATCCTCTAAGAGAGCCCATGGAAATCAGAACCTATCTAGGATCAAAGCCTGATCGGCTAGAATTAAAAAACAGCGACGGGGATGTTTTGCTAATGACGGAGCTTGCGCCCCAGCTTTGCCTTGAAACGCCCATAATGTTCTCAGCTCTTTCATATGGAGCGGTAAGCCTAAATGTCCATGAGTCTTTGGCTCGAGCGGCCACTGAGTTTGGAACATTCTTCAACACAGGCGAAGGAGGATTAGACCCGAGACTTTACAAGTATGGCGACCACACAATTGTTCAGGTAGCTTCGGGACGTTTCGGTGTTCACCCACAATACCTCGATGTTGGAGCGGCCATAGAGATCAAGATTGGTCAGGGAGCAAAGCCGGGTATAGGTGGACACTTGCCTGGAGAGAAGGTAACCGAGGATATTTCTCAGACACGAATGATTCCAATAGGTACGGATGCACTTTCACCTGCACCTCAACATGACATTTACTCAATCGAAGACTTACGGCAGCTAATCTACGCGTTGAAGGAGGCAACAGATTACTCGAAACCCATCTCAGTGAAGATTGCTGCGGTTCATAACGTAGCAGCGATTGCCAGTGGAATGGTTCGTGCTGGAGCCGACATCATAGCGTTGGACGGCGTGAGAGGCGCGACGGGTGCTGCGCCTAGAGTAATTCGAGACAATGTAGGCATACCGATAGAGTTTGCTATCGCGTCTGTGGATCAGCGTCTACGTGAAGAGGGTATTCGCAACAGAGCTTCAATAGTTGCTGCTGGAGGTTTTAGAAGCAGCGCTGATGTGGTTAAGGCGATTGCATTAGGTGCCGATGCTGTTTACATTGCAACAGCTGCTCTCGTGGCTATTGGTTGTACGGTTTGTCAGAAATGCTATATTGGCAAGTGTCCATGGGGGATTGCCACCACGGATCCCTGGATATCTAAGAGAATAAACCCGAAAATTGCTTCTAAAAGGCTTGTTAATCTTCTCCAAGCGTGGAGTTCAGAGATCAAAGAGATGATGGGAGGTATGGGTATTAATGCTATTGAAAGTCTTAGGGGAAATCGTTTACACTTGCGTGGTGTGGGATTAACTGAAGCAGAATGTAGAATTCTCGGTGTTAAGATGGCTGGGGAATAGGAGCTGATTATTATGGATCATACTGAGGAATTGATTGCTGAAATTAGTCGGAAGTTTCTTTCCAGAATTAGGTCAAAAGAGAGCGTATATAGTGTTGATGCGTCTGGTTTGCCCTATCGAGAGCTAAACACTTTGCTTAAGGCTTTGGGAAATAACGGTGCAAAGAAAATTGAGGTTCATGGCGTCTATGGGCAAAGGTATATCGGAACAGGCATTGATAAAAAAATAGTTATTGAGCTTTTTGGGACGCCTGGAAACGATCTTGGAGCTTTCATGAGTGGCCCTAGGATTGTTGTGCATGGGAATGCTCAGGATTGCTGTGGTAATACAATGGATGAAGGCTTAATTGTCGTCCATGGTCATGTTGGTGACATTGCGGGCTACTCGATGCGTGGTGGGAAACTTTTCATTCGAGATGATGTAGGCTACCGTGTTGGTATTCATATGAAGGAGTATCGGGATAAACGACCTGTCCTCGTGGTCGGTGGAGCTCCAGGTGATTTTCTTGGAGAGTACATGGCTGGTGGTGTAATTCTTGTTCTTGGTTTAAATTCTGAGAATAAAGAGTTCCGAGCGAGATATGTTGGAACAGGGATGCATGGCGGTGTTATTTTTGTGCGGGGAGAAATGAATAATCTTGTGAGCGGGGTGGAGGCTTTGGAAGCTAATGAGGAAGACATGAAAATTGTTGATGGTTTGGTTCGAGAGTTCTGTTTTTACTTTGGTTTCGACGTTGATGACGTGCTTGACGGGAAGTTTACTAAGATTACGCCTATTAATAAAAGACCATATGGAAACCTTTATGCATATTAGGATATAGTTGTGCAAAGTGTCTGGGGAGAGGAGGGCTATATATAGGTATTTAAAGTGAAGGCCAGATTTTTTGACTATTCCCTACTGTTTTTAGGGCCAGAAATTTCCGTATTTTCCCGAGTTAGCGTCCTTTTGGAATTGTAGAATCTCACTATTTCTTCCGTAGTGTTTGCTTGAAGCAGTAAATCTGCCCACGCCATAGTCCAGACCCAGCGTGGCTGTTTGTTGAGTATTTCTTCTGTTGGTAGAACGCTGAATTCTGTAAGCGCTAATGGCTTATTTTTTGCCAGCTTCACCATTCGTTCGTACCATTCTTGGCGGTACACTTCTGGGTAATCTTTCATTGGGTAGATGTCTGCTCCCAAAATGTCTACGTATTTGTCGCCTGGATAAAAATCCTCAACTCCAGACCACGGCTTATCTGAAGCCCAAACCCAAAGTAGATTATTTAGTTTGTGGTGTTCCGTGAAGTAGTGAAACAGTTGCTTGTAAAGGGCAATGTATCCGTCTTGTCCTTTTCGTCCTCCCCACCAGAACCAGTTTCCGTTCATCTCGTGGTATGGTCGAAACAGGACTGGGATGCGGGCTTCCTGTACTTTTTTCAAGATTTCCGCAACTATGTCCATTTGTTTTCTCCAAGCTTCGAAGATTGAAGTTCCAGGCGTTGTCAGGTCTTTCCATTGCTGATCGCTTAATTTACTTATAACGCCGCCTTCGAATAGACATGGTTCTCCAATAGCAGGGTTCGCTTGGTGGTAGGTCATCGTAATTATGGCTCCGCTGCTGTATTGTTTCCTGATCTCGTCCACCAAACGAGTCCTGTACTTAATGTTGTCAATATCATGTCTCTCGTTAGAAAAACCAAAATCGCTTCCCCAAATCGCAGGATACTTCCCCGTAATCTCCTTCACCTTTTCAGTTACAACCGACATTCTTCCAAGAAACTCGTGTTGCCCGGTAAGTGTCTTCTTTCCTGAAATCCTATATAGAAATCTTAACAAATCTCTTGCTTCTGGGCTAGCATTAAGATTGACAGGCGAAATATCTTCAGACATATTTATCTCCCATTATTTATTTTTCATAATTCTAACCGTTTCCTTATTTCTTCAACTTAAATCCTTGTTTTACTAAGGTCTCTCTCAACAGGTGTACATCGAGTTTTCTAGGTGCAACACCTTTATGTGAGGCAAGAGCTGCTGCTGTTCCAGCTGCTTGACCAGTGATGATGCATGGTGGGATGTTTCTTATGACGCCGTGAGCTTCGTGAGTTGTGGAAATGCATCTTCCAGCTGCGATAAGTCCATCAACGGTTTTAGGAATTAAGCATCTGTAAGGTATGTCGAAGAGGCTTCTGGCAACCGCATCGTCAAATCTCCTTCCAGACACAGCGTCCTCTTTTGTCAAAATGTATTCTCCTATTATTCGACGAGTTTCCCGAATACCTGTCTGAGGAGCAAATTCTAACACAAAAGCGTCTTCAAATCCTGGAATGTGTTTTTTGTAAAATTCAAGCGTCTTCATAATCTTTTTTCTGGACTCAACCTCGATTTTTGTGAGGTGCCTCGTATTTAAACCATCAACATTATAGAAATGAGGACCGTGACACCAAACGACGCCTTTATTCACGTCTCCTCCCCAGCCCATTATCGCTGCGTCTTTTCCCAGCTCCTTCATAAGCATCTCATATGAGGCTTTGTTTTCATTTCTCCATTGTAGAGCCCTTTCTAGGTCAACATTGCCGACCCTATACTCTAAGTCTATGCCCCAAGGATGCCTATCATAGTTGAATGGTGCTCCTGCTGCAGCTGCTATATCAGCGTCTCCAGTAGCATCAACAACAACTTTACCTAAAATTGCTTGTCCGCCAGATTTGCCTTCAACAATTATGCCATTAACCTCATTACCCTTTACAATTGCTGAAGCAACATACGAATGTAGCAACATGTCTGCTCCTGATTCTAATACAAACTTGTCCGCTAAAAACTTGAAAACTTGCGGGTCAAAGGTCCAAGATTCTTCGCCGCTGAAACTGGCTCCCTCTGTCCACTTCGGTGTTTCGCCGCTTGCCCTATTATGTTTTGCAGCTTTCATGCTACTTAGTTCATCAATGAATTCTTGGCATAACCCATAATTGTACCTGTCTGTTTCCACTAGGCATATCACCAGACCACCTGTAGCAAGCCCCCCGAGATAGCCATATCGTTCAACTAAAATAGTATTAGCGCCGCATCTTGCTGCAGCTGTTGCTGCTGCTAAACCGGCTGGTCCTCCTCCTGCTACTACCACATCAACTTCTGCGACTACATCGATTTTTCTTTTTTCTTCGTATATCGATTTCATAGACATCATCAAAATATCGGCTTTTCTTATTGTTAATCTTTTTGTTGTATCTACAGAACTAGCAACATTTCAATCTGAATTATTCAAAAATCTTATTTGTCACTAGTAATATCATAATGACGTTAATGGCGATAAACGTGCGCCAGCACGAAGAAAATTGGATGAAACGCTCCGTTGGATTTCCCAGAGGATTCCTATCTTACGGAGTACTTAAGATTCTTAACCAAAAAGCCATGTTGGGCTCGGAGATTATAGGAGAAATCAAGAAACTGACAGGGCGGAAGCCCGGCCCAGGTTGTATATACCCTTTGTTGGCGAGGTTGCATGAAGAAGGTTTCGTTGAAGAAATAATGCCGGATGAAACAGGCCTTAAACGTTTTAGGCTATCAAATAGTGGTCAGGCATTACTAGCTAAATATGATGATAAAAAAGAGGTTTTTCAGAAAAAAATGCATTGTATGAGAAGGTTTGAGCATATACTTCACAAAGAGATAGATGAGGATCTTCTTCAGCAAAGTACGAAACTGTTAGAGTTGCTTGAAAGAATCAATTTCCTCATTAAAAAGGATGGGGCTGAAAAAATTAAAGAAAAAGTTCGATTAATTCTCACAAGAGCGACAGCGGAAATCGAAGAGCTAACAAAAAGTTATGAAACCATCATGAAAGGAAGCTAATTCAAATATGGAGTTTGCCATAGAAACCATTAACTTAGTAAAAAGGTATCCGACTACAGCGAGAAGGGGTAGAGAAGGCCATTTTCATTTAGGTCCTGCTAGAATTGGTCGGGTAGAATCATTCACTGGATTGCTTAAAATCATTAAAGGAATAAGGGGGCCATTCATCGAGGCGCTTAGAGGAGTAAACATTCAAATAAAAAAAGGCGAAATCTTCGGTGTTCTCGGTCCTAACGGAGCAGGTAAGACGACATTAATTAAAATTCTTTGCACTTTGGTCATACATGACGAAGGCGAAGCTTACGTCAATGGTTTTGATGTTAAAAGGGAACCTAACCAAGTTTTAAAAAATCTTCAAGCAGTGTTGCCTGAAAGCAGAGGGTTCAACTGGAGGTTAACCGGACGGCAGAACTTAGAATTCTATGCGCTTTTATACGGGTTAAATGAAAAAGAGGCTAAAGAAAGAATAGACTATTTGTTGGATTTCACTGGATTGAAGGATCGCGCCGATGACTATTACCAACGGTATTCCACTGGAATGCAGCGTAAGCTGCTTTTGTGCAGGTCGTTGCTTCGGAATACACCTATTTTACTTTTTGATGAACCTACTGTAGGTTTAGATCCGACTTCAGCTGCAGAGTTTCGAGATCTGTTGCACAAAAAAATAGCTCATGAAGAAAAAAAGACAATATTACTTAGCACTCATAATCTGTTTGAGGCACAAAACGTTTGCGACCGCATAGCCATTCTTGACAGAGGAAAAATTACCGCGTGCGACACACCAAACAACATTCGTTACTTAATGTTCGATGAAAAGGTCTTCAACATAGCATTTGTTGACGCAATTTACGATGATGAACAAAAGAAAATGATAGAGAAATTGGAAGAAATAAGTGGAGTTCATGGAGTCACCCCTGGAATTGATCTGGACGGAAATTTTCATGAAATATCAATACGGGTTGATAAGAACGTGGACCTTTCAAGCATTTTAGAGGTCGTTATGAAAAGTGGACTTAAGATTAAAATGATAAACACTAAAGAGCCAACTTTAGAGGACGCATTCATGGCTATCACACGGCAACATGTTGAGCCACAAGAAAACTTTGGAAGTTTTGGACAGAGGTCGTAAAAATGGAGATTCCAATTGAGTTAAAACAGATTATTGCATTCACAAAACGGGACTTTTACAGCTGGACAACTTATAAGACCGTTGTCATTACCCAAATCATAAATGTTTTCATAGGTGTGTTCTCGTGGGGAGTAACAGCAACTTACGTAAATAAGCCTGTTAGCCAAATGTATGGTACTGGAACAAATTATATCTCGTTTCTTATAGTAGGCATCGCAATCGGTAACCTAATAATGCCTTTGGTGCAAGGAGTCCACAGCCAATTAAACCCGTGGACAATTGAAACAATTCTTATGACGGGTGTAAGTACTCCAGTTTTTGTTATCGGCAACGTTATGTGGACATACATTTTTTCCATAATCACCTTCATTCCCTACCTTCTCATCGGCATTTACGTATTTCACGTGTCGCTGAACGCAAACATTGCTTCAGTAATTGTTGCTTTCGCAATATCAGCTGCAATACTAGTTGGCTTAGCTATGATATCCACAGGTCTAATGATCGTGACAAAATCCATGGATCCAATTACATGGATAATTAATGTTCTCTCGAACATTTTCGCAGGAGTCTCATTTCCAGTGATCTACCTTGACACAATATTCCTCCCAGGAATTTCGACAATTTCTTGGTTCTTCCCTCAAACATGGGTCTATCACCTTTGCCGCTTAGCCATGTTAACTAATCCCTCACTTTCGAACCCTCAAGTTCTAGTCGAGTTTCTAAAAGGCTCCGTATTCGCAGTCATACTTCTCCCTTTGGGGTACAAAGTTTTCCGTTGGGGAGTTGCCAGATCAAAACGTGAAGGAACCTTGGGTTGGTATTAAGAGCTTGGAATTTTTAAATATTGCCAGTAAATATAAGCAAAAATCTTATCTAAATACCTTAGATTCGTTGGCGTGGAAACAACGGATTCAATTAACAACGTTAAGCGAAGAAAAATATAGGAACATTTTCAAGATTCTTCTTGAGTTCCATTAGGTTTTTGCATACTGTATACTAGTTTTCAATCTTGTGCCAAAAAGAGACATGGAATTGCGCTTTTTTGGTTAATTGAGTATTCTTTCGATAGCCTCGTCGTCGACGTCTTCAGCCAATGGGATCCCAGTGACCTTGGCTGCTCTCTCTGTAAGCGACATCAGATCAGATCTGTCTAGCAAGTCTAAGCGCCATTTGCGAGCTCCAGCCATCATCTGCATTAATCCAACTCTTACACGTTCATTCAGATACGAGTATAACCCAACTGCTTCCCAAGGTACCTCTTTGAACTTTTCACCCAACTTGTTTATCAGTTCAGGGGCTGCGACAAAGAATTTTTCTGGCGTGTTACCATAGCTGTCAACAAATGATTTAGGCAGTTTTCCTGATTGCGCAAGTTCCACGAAATATGAGCTCTTCATTACAGCAGTCAATGGTGACCTTGCCATGAGGACACCTTTGACGAACGGCCCGTCTCCGAAGTTGCTCAATGCAAGAGCCTTAAAGATTTGGGTTTCGTTGATGAATCCGCCAGCCATAATTATGTCAGGAACGTATCGTCCTTTCTTTTTAAGAATTCTCGCGCATTTCAGAACTAGGGCTTCAAGGTAGACTGTAGGAATGCTCATTTCATCCATCATCGGAACGGGGCTCATTCCTGTTCCTCCACCAGCACCATCAAAGGTTACAGCATCAATTTTAGCTTCTGACGCCATCTTCATCGTGTAAGCGACAGCTGATGGCTTGTAAGCGCCTGTTTTTAAGAAGACTTTTTTCGCTCCTCGTTCCCGCAGCCAATCGATGTCGTCTAAGAAAGTTTTTCTTTCAGGTATGCCCACTCGACTGTGTCTTTCAAAAGATGTGAAAACTCCGTCCTTAAAGGCTTCTTGGGCAACTGGGTCTTCAGGATCTGGAATAACGAGGTAGCCTCTTTTCTTGAGCATTATTGCTTGAGCTAGGTCTCGAATTCTGACTTCACCACCTATAGCTTTGGCTCCTTGCCCCCACTTGCGTTCTATTATGTTGACTTCAAGTTTTGAAAGTGCGTATTCGTCTACTCCAAGTCTTTGATCCTCAACGTTTGTCTGCACAACAACATCGCCATATTTTCCATCCCACAGCTGACGAAAGATGTCTACGCGCCGTTTAAGCTCCTTAGAGAAAGACAGTTTTCCGTTTGTAATAACTGAATCAGGATCCATTCCACAAACGTTTTCGCCAATTATGATTCCGATTCCTGACAATGCTGCTCCCATTGCCAAGCCAGCCCAATTCAGCCTTGCAACCTCTGTGGAGCCAAAGGCGCCTATGAACATGGGAATTTTCAGTGGAACACCGCCTATCGTAGTCTCTGTGCTGACATTTTCAAAGAATGCCTTGTCTGGGTCAGCGTCTATTCCATGAACTTCGAAAAGTCCAGATTGAATGTTAAAATGAGACCAGTCTAAACCGTAGTCTTTAAGCGAGGCTGCTGTGCTAAAACCATATTGTATAGGTTCAGGGTAAAGGGCCTCTCTTCCTCTAAAGGCAGAAAGGCTGATTTCACACAGAACTGGACAGTCTCTAACACATAATGGGCACATTCCGCTTATGCTGCTGACATCTCTTACACGGGTATTCGTTCCAGTTGTAGACTTCCCGTTAAGATATGATGAATTTTTTAAAACTCTTTCAGGCAAGCGAGGTCACCAGACAGTATATTAACCTAGTAGTTTCGATGAAACCTTTTCATCATTTACATAACTATTTCATAAAGCTTACGGTTGAATAACCGTGAAAACTAATTTTCAAATAAAAATGAAGTCTTTACTGTTTTCTAGTGCTAAATAAATGGGTTTGCAAACTCTATTAGGAAAATGAATGCGATAACAAAACCAGAATGAAAACCTGAAAATAATAAAGGAAAATTTAAAAAGAATTATTAGAACATTTCTATTGTTTGTCCTATTTTCTTTGAAAGGGCTTTGTCGTAAGCAAGTTTTGCTGTTACAGCGTCTTGAATTGCTAGACCCGTGGATGTAAAAACAGTGATTTCGCTTTCAGATGTTCTTCCATGCTTAAGTCCAGCTGCTATCTCACAGATGTCCCCCCATATATCATTCTTTGAGATAATACCTTGGGATAGGGGTACGTTGATTTCTCCAGAATGCGAGGCTTGCTCCCAGTCGTCTACCACGATTTTTGCACGTTTAAGAATATTAGGATCAAGCTCCTCTTTTCCAGGAGCGTCAGCGCCAATACAGTTAATATGGGTTCCTTCAGAAATCCATTTGTCAAAAACTAGAGGGGTTCTAGAAGGAGTTGTTGTGACTAAAATGTCTACTTCTTTTGTTGCGTCTTCAATGTTTTCAACCGCAATTATTTGAGATAAATCTTTATATGTCATTCTTGCTTCGTAGACGAAGTTTTCTCTTAATTCTCTTGTTCGGCTCCAAACCTTTACTAAATCTAGTTTTCCATAGAGAGTCATAAGTGCTAAAAGCTGGGTCTTAGCCTGTGCTCCTGCGCCTACTAACCCAACTTTTTTTGAGCCCTTACGTGCTAAATATTTTGCTGCTAAACCCCCTGCTGCACCAGTCCGCATTGCTGTAATCCATGTGCCATCCATAATTGCAAGAGGAGCCCCATTTTGAGGATCAATCAACACTATTGTTGCCATAACTGATGGCAAATTGTATTTGGATGGATTTTCAGAATGTGAATTGACTACTTTCACAGCTGAAATGTTAAGTCTCTCAAGATAAGATGGCATCGCTCGTAAGTCGCCATTGTATTTAGAATATGAAAGGTAAATTTTTGGAGGCATCTGGGCAAAGCCTAAGCCTTTCTCTTTGAATGCTACTTCAACTGCTTGCATAACCTCATTCATTGAAATGAGTTGTTCAATCTCATTTTTTGTTAGGACTAAAACTTGCACGGTTGAAACCTACCAGATTGATGTACCATTTTTTGGGTCACGTGTAATCTTTTGGAATTCTCTAAGCAATTTTTCAGTCACAGGCCCCATCTTTCCTTCGCCTATTTGCCTTTTATTCACTTCTCTTATTGGCATTAGTTCTGCTGCTGTGCCAGTGAGGAAGGCTTCGTCAGCTGCATAGAGTTCAGTAACCGTTATTGCCTTTTCAATTACGTTGTAGCCTAATTTTTCTGATATATCCTTTACAACACTTGCTGTAATGCCTGCTAGACACCCAGTTGAGGCAGCTGGCGTTATGATTTTGTTGTTTTTAACTAAGAAGATGTTTTCAGCTGTTGCTTCGCATATAAAACCGTGAGTGTCCAAGATTATAGCCTCATCTGCACCTACATTATTAGCCTCAATTTTTGCAAGTATGCTGTTAAGATAGTTTAAAGATTTAATTTCGTGTGTCGTCGCATCCACCGGGTCTCTTCTGACTGATGCTATTATCATGCTCACGCCTTTTCGTCGTTTCTCCTCATCGTACAATTGCAATAAAGGCACCGCGATGATGATGACAGTGGCTTTAGAACATTTTCTAGGGTCAAGTCCTAAGTCTCCCATTCCTCTTGTGACAACAAGTCGAACATAAGCATCCTTTAGATTGTTCTTTCTCAAAGTTTCAATTACCGCCTCTGACATCTCGTCCTTTGTTAGTGGTATTTCAAGCATGATTGCCTTAGCAGAGAAATAAAGCCTGTCTAAATGTTCTTTGAGCTTGAAAACAACACCATTGTAGGATTTGATTCCTTCAAAGACGCCGTCTCCATATAGCAGTCCGTGGTCAAAAACGGAAACCTTGGCCTCAGACCGTGGATAAAACTTACCATCTATGTAGACGAGACCTTCTTCTTGAGCCATTTTTATACACCTTGATTTTGTTATGTATTTAATCAGAATATATATCTGTCTATAAGTATCGAGAAATAACGGAGTCAGTTAACCATAGAATTTTGGTCTTTTCGAAAGCTCAGCTGGTAACGGCAGTTTTTGGAAAGGTTTCCCCCGTGTTATTTCCTTTATTTCGGAGACTAGCTCATTCAGCTTCATTGTTCTTACCTTTCCAGGTTTTTGAGCTTCAGCTAGTCTTCTGTCTCGAACGGCTAAGGTTCCTGAGTCAACTTCTTTTTGCCCAATGACAACGATATATGGGACCCAATCCATTTCAGCTTCTCTAACCTTTTTCTGCATCGTCAATGGTCTATCATCCCAATCCGCCCTTACCTCATGTTCCAACAAAGTAGCGACGACTTTTTCAGCTGCACCGAAAAACTGCTCAGAGACAGGAATCACTCGAACTTGAGTTGGAGAAAGCCAGAGAGGCAATGACGGTGCTTTTCCTTTTTGTTGTTCCATGTAGGCTTTTTCAAGCATGGCATATATGTCTCGTTCAATAGCGCCGCTTGGAGAACAATGTAAAATGTATGGATATTTCTTTTCACCCTTCTCATCAACATACATGATGCCGTATCTTTCAGCGTTTTCAATGTCAATCTGGTCGGTTGAAAGAGCTGAAGCCTTGTTTAGGTTATCAACAAAATTGAACTCGTACTTCAAGACGAAATAGAAGAAACGTTCGTCCCACATCTCGACTAACGCTGGTTTACCGAACAACTGGACTAATGAAACGATGAAGCCCTTGTTCTGTTCATAGAAGTCTTTGGTGAACCGAATTGCCAATTCATAATCATTTGGAGTTAACTCGAATCCTTGAAGCGTATCCACGCACATTTTAAACCGAGTTAAGAATTCCTGCTTCGCTTGCTCTAGGTCACTGCACATGGCGTGTACATCTGGCATTGTGAAGCTTCGAAGCCTTCTAAGCCCTGCAAGTTCGCCGCTTTTTTCTCTTCTGAAACTGTATCTTGTTAACTCGTAGATTCTGAGCGGCAGCTGTCGGTACGATATTTGAGTGTCGTGAACCATGAGAAATTGGCCGAAGCATGCGGAGAACCTTAAGAAGAACTCCTTATCATCAGACTTCAAAATGTACTGCCTAGCTGGAAACCTGTGAAGATAGCTCGCTAAACTTGGGTGTTCAAGGTCGTACATGATTGGGGTTTCAACCTCCATCCCTCCGTAGTCGATGACCTTTTGGGTCACGTATCGCTCAATAAGCGACTTGATTAGTCTGCCTTTCGGGTACCATCGGAAGTTCCCCGGATCTGAAGCAAGTTCATAATCGACGAGCTCAAGTTTTCGCATTAAATTCACGTGCGGCGGAATTTTTTGGACAGCTCTGACTTTAGATATCTCATACTCAGCAAATATTCTCAGTTTTTCATGCCCATTGAAGTCGAATTCTTCAACTGGAACCATTGATCCATCGAGCTTCATAATAAGCCAATGCGATTTTATTTTGCTCTCAGCTTCTAAAGCCTTTGAAATAAGTTCACCTTCTTTCTCGCCAGCGATTAGAGTTCTGAATTGCTCAGCTAACGGATGGCCTTTAATAGAAATTGAGAATTCCTTGCACCAGCCAAAAGGCGCACGGGAAACCTCTATTCCCAAAGTCTTCGCGTAGCTCTCCATCTCCTTAAGAATTCTAAGTGCATCATTTGAGCTGGCAAGGTTGCTGCTAAGGTGAGCGTAGGGATAAATCAAAATTCGGTTGCTCTTTACTGTGTCTAGGTATCCTTTTAGATCGTCAAGTGCCTTATGTGCTACTTCAACTGTGTCTTCTTTTTCAACGCACGTGAACAGTACAACGAGATCTTCAACTCGATACTTCTTTTGTTCGCATTCCTCAGCTGATGGAATTTCCTTTTCAATTGGGCGGTATTCGATATAATTTGAGTGTAACTGCAGTATTTTCACGTTCGTAGGCCTCGTTTATTGCATCGTCTAAGTTCTAATGTGTCTTGTAAGATAAAGATTTTTACAAGGATTCGAAGAAACACGTTACAGTTTTATAAAAATGTTAGTAACATGAATTTGGCTAAAAACGTTCAGGATTATTTGGCAATTGTTAGAATAAGTTCTTCTTTTTTCGATATAGGCTGATTCTGAATTGAGGACACTATGCAATTATAGATCTTCTTCTTGTCCCAATTTTTCCCCCAATCATTGTAGAGCAGAGATTTTGTCTCACCATCGCCGAAATATACTCCTGTACAGTAGACATTGCCTTTCCTTTTTGTAATCCGTTCAATTCCTATTGTTTCAGCAGCCTCAATAACAGCTTGCATAATAATCTGTTCACGTTCAGGTTGCTTTAATTGCGAGGTGATAACCATAAACTCCATAATTTTGAACCTCCAAGATTCTATACATTCTTTGAATCAGCCTTCAATATTCACATAAGAATATTAAAGAAGTCTGTGAAAGAGAGGGGAGGGGGGATCCTTAAAAATGAAAACAATTACATTCTTTTGCAATTGCGCGTTTCTGGAAATGCCTATTTCTATGTTATTCGCCCGCCATAACGCCACTTCTCGACCATCTTAACTTTTTTGGTAGCTTTCTTAAATTGTTTGTAATGATCTTTGCACAGGTACACGCGATTAATTCCTTGAACCTCCAAACCTGCAGAAGTTACCTCGTCAATTGGCAACGAACGGATCGCGTCTTTTCCACATGCTTGGACGCTGCATTTAACGCCTTTTGATACTCTACCCATATTGAACGCCTTCGAATCATATCGGTTGTTTTGTCTAAAAATGTTTTGGGTATTATGTTTTCTTAAGATTGATGCAATCTTTCTTATATGATGAGAAAAATAAATATTGTCATTGAAAGATTTGGAGGTGACGTGTCGAGTGGAACTACTGGAAATATATCTTCTTAACCTCGTAATAACCGTTGCCATGTTTATTGTCTTAATATTTCGAGCATGGATTGAATTTAAGAACTACAAGGTAATGTGGAAAGAGATGGATTGGCACAAAACACGCAGCACAGCCAAAGAAATATTGAAAGCTGAAAAAGAATTGTTCCAGAAAATCGAAGGCGGACAGGAACTTTACGACATATTATGCCACATGTTCGAAGTAGAAGACTGAACCGATGAAAAATATTAAATAAACTTGTAATCTTCGAATTGTTAAAAAACCAAAAGGAAAATCTACGCAACAATATAGGCGTCATTGTAAACTTGAGAGGCTCTGGTCTTAACGTGTTTCATTGAACCAAACCCAGCTGGACCATACTTTTCAACAACAAAGGAGGACGCAGCTGAACCAATACAGGCGCACCATAATGGGTCTTCGTCCCGTACATACATTGTTAGAAAAGCTCCGATGAATACGTCACCTGCACCTGTCGTGTCAACCACAGTTTTAGGTTTTGCAGACGGAACAAAGTACATCTTGTTTTCTGTGGACAATAATGTGGGTTCTGCTCCTCTGGTTATCAGAATTATTTTTACGCCTTTTTGATGAATGTATTTAGCCATCTTAATTGGGTCAGATTGGGCTGTAAGAGTTTTTGCTTCGTTGTAAGAAGCCTTGACGACATCGATACCTCTCAAAAAATCTGTTTCTTCAGGAGAACTGAGAAACGTTTTTCCGTCCTTATTGAATCTTCGAATTAGTCCTTGTGGATCCAATGACAACGTTAAGTCATAAGTCTTTAACCTGTTTATTGTTTCAGTTGAGATTTCGTTTGCAATGGGTGCAATATGAACTGCTTTAGATTTTAGTGTACTTGGCAGATCGTTGCCCTCTATCGGGTGGGCCTTGTGCTTTAAATAAAGCTCGCGTTCTCCACTTAAGTCGTAATTCAGAAAAAAGCTTGTTGTAAACGTATTTTTGTCTATCTTCAAGCCAGTTAAATCTACTCCTTTATTTTTGAGAAATCTAACGTATTTTTCAGAAAAATCTTTTCCAACTCTTGAGATAACTGAAACCTTGGCGTCAAGTTTACTTGCAGATAGCGAAACATACGTTGTAGACCCACCAAGAGTGGGTTTAGTATTATTCCGATTTGGAAGTTTTATGAGGTCGATTGAGAAATGACCAACCGTTACGATGTCAAAATCGTCCATGCGATAGTCCTCGTATGGCATATTATATGTTTCAATGTCCACTCAAAATATAATAAAACAGAACGCTGTAATATAGATGTTTCAAGAAAAAATAAACCAAAAACGTAAGGTATAAGAACGCCATACACACACGTTTAATCTACGTAACTTCAACTAAGAAATAGGATTGTGTATAATATGCCGTTTAAACGAAAAAGCAGAGGTCGCTCGAAAGGAGAAAAAGGCCGCAGTAGTCTTGTTCAATGTAGTAGCTGCGGTGAACTTGTTCCAAGAGACAAGGCCAAGAAATCTACTCGCAGAATCTCACTTGTCGATCCAGCTTTATCAAAGGAACTTCGTCAAAAAGGAGCATACCTTCCAACTCATATTGATACTCAATATTATTGTGTCTCATGCGCAGTACATCGTGGCATAGTTAAAGTCAGGGCAAGAGAAACGAGAAAACACCGTTTCTAACACCATGAACTGCAAAATTAATTCGTTCTAGGATTTGACCCTTCTTATGAAATAGTAGGCTCTTTGAGCAACTGTTAGGTTTGTTATGATGGCCAGAAGAACTATGGCCAACTGTAAAATTTCAAGCCGGACTACGCTTAGAATGCTGGCTAAGATAATTATAATTAGCCTTTCAGCTCTTTCAACAATGCCTATAGTTTCCATTGGGACGTTTGCCGCCTCAGACCTTGCTCGAGCATAACTTGTAAGCAAAGAACCGATTAGGGCTAGTAGCCCCCAAAAAACGTTGCATAATCCTCCAATTATTAGACCGCAATAAACCGCAGCTTCAACGTATCGGTCAAGCAGCGAGTCAATAAAGCCTCCCGCAACTGTTGTTTTGCCATATAACCGTGCAAGTGTGCCATCTAAGGCGTCGCAGTATCCAGATGCGAGAAGCAGAACAATTGCTGAAACAATATAGTACAAGTATCTTTCTTGATTTTCCATGAACTGACCAGCTTGCCAGTAGAATATTCCTGAAGCCAGTCCAAGAACAACGCCTATTCCGCTAATCATGTTTGGCGTAAGACCGGCTCTATGAGCTGCTGCCGCTTCTGCTTTCAACAGTGATTCAACGGTTTTTTTTAACTTTGTTAGCAAATCAATCTGCCCTTTGTATAAATTATTAATGACTTGCTTGTTGATAATAACTTTTGTAGATTCTGTTTTGATTTTATGTTGTTCATTTCTGAGTCAATTTAGCTCTTATTTCATCAAGCGTAGTTTTGACGTACGGAGCATTCTTAAACACGCCCTCAAGTTTATAGCAGGGATAATCATCGCAGTAGGCGCAATTCTCTAGATTTCTTTCCATGCAACACTTTCTCTTTTCACAAGTTTGGCAATACAAGAACAACCTTCCGTTCGAAATGCAGCCATCGCAGTCAATTTGCTCAGGTTTGATTTGAGTATTAAGAACTTTGGACCATTTTTCAGCAATCTTTTTCCGTTCTTCATTGTCGTTGTTCTGAGTTGCCAAATAGGCTTCACAAAGAGAACAAGTTAATCCGCAACACGCAATAATGGGCTTCAAAATTATCAAATTTTTAAACGCTAAATAACCATAAATTTTTTCTGTTAAATGAATCTTCTTGTAATTAAATGAGAAATTTAGTGTTCTGCCATTGCTTGTGCGAATTCCAACATGACCTCGTACGGGTCTTTCGCCTTAACAATACCGCTTGCAACTAAGACACCTTCTGTGCCTAGCCTTATTGCTGCAGCAACGTCTTCGCCGTTCGTTATTCCCGCCCCGCAAAGGACAATAACATCTCGGTTAACTTTTTTCACGGATTCAACTGTGCCTGTGACGACCTCTGGCTTTGACTTTGAAACTGGAATGCCTGTGCCGATAAGCTCGGGAGGTTCAACTGCGATCATGTCGGGTTGCAAGGCTGCTGCTGCTGCGCTAACAGACGTGTTGTTTGTACAGACAACAGTGGTTAATTTAACTTCACGTGCCCTTGTAATCGCTTCGTCTATGTCAGCAAGTTTTAGACGCCTTTCAGAATGGTTAATTAATGTTCCTGAGGCTCCCACTTCTTTTATAGCTTCCGGAAGAACATGGCCTGTGTAGCTTCCAGGCTTATAAGGGTCAATGTGTTGGGCAAAGACAGGAACGTCCACCGAGTTGACTATCGCTGAAATGTCGACAAACTGGGGGGCAACAGCGAAGCACACTCCTGTTTCGCGGTTAACCTTTTCAGCTGACTTTGCGAGTTCAAGGGCTTTTTTACCTGTGCCCTCAAGATAAGTTTTAAAGTTCACGATTACAATCGGAGTTTTTATGTTATTCAACTTAAACACTTCCATTCATCAAATTTCTGCTTGAGACTTAGACCCTAATAGGGGTTTACTGCCTTTTTTGTTTTTCTAAAATAATGTCTAGGGAATTCTATTTTATGTAGTAGTATTGGTTTGTTTCTTTCTGGAGTATGTCAAGTTGCGAGCCTTCTTTATTAACTCTTGGTCTTTTTGTATCAGGATCTCTTCTGAAGGTTATTCCCATTTCTTTTAGAAACATATTCATTCCATCTAAAAGGTTTGTAGGCGCTTTCGCTAAGCCTCTTTTTCCCGGTTCACCTGTGAAAACCATTAGTCTATCTGCAATGAAGTCTTGCGCCACAACATCGTGTTCTACAACAAACGCTGTTACGTTTCTTCCATCAACAATTCGCCTAATTGTCCGTGCAACAATTAATCTCTCTTCAACGTCGAGATAAGCGCTTGGTTCATCCAGCAGGTAAACGTCAGCCTTTTTTGAAAGGCACGCTGCGATAGCTACTCTTTGAAGTTCTCCACCGCTGAGCTCCTTTACTTGTCGGTCCAAAAGGGGAGTCAAATTTAGAGGTGCCATGATTTCGCTTTGATACCATCCGGAGGAGTATTCTTGTTTTGCAACAGCCTCTAACAAGTCTTCCACTGTTCCATCGAAATCTGAAGAGATGTATTGCGGTTTGTAGCTAACTTCTAATAGACGTGTTGTTGGCTGGCCTCCTGAATCTGGCTTTTCCATTCCAGCCAAGATCTTTACAAAGGTTGTTTTTCCAATCCCGTTGGAACCAACTATTCCAACAACTTCGCCTTGTCTAGCCTCGCCTGGTTCAGCTTTCAACGAGAATCCTTCATAGTTTTTTGTTATGCTGCCCCATCTGAGCAGCGGTTCCGATGTAGAGAAGCCTGTTGGAGGAGGTTTAACATGGAATATTATGGGTTCCTTTCTGAATCTCATGTTTTCGTCAGGTATGTAGCCTTCAAGGTAAAGGTTAATTCCGGTTCTGACTCCGTGAACGTGGGAGACAATCCCATAGACACCTGGTTCGCCGTATAGGACACAGATGTAGTCTGAGAGGTAGTCAAGAACTGCGAGGTCATGTTCAGCCAAGACAATCATTTTTTCTTCCTGCTTTAAGCTTCTTATTGCCTTAGCAACCTCAATTCTTTGTTTTACATCTAGGTAGCTTGACGGTTCGTCAAAAAGATATACATCAGCCTCTCGACACATCGTGGCTGCAATGGCAACCCTTTGCAGTTCGCCTCCGCTGAGAATGTTTATCTCGCGGTCTAAGAATGTTTCGAGCTGAAGGGCTTTTGTGATTTCAGCGAGTTTTCCTCTTTCGTCGACTTTTTCAAGTAAGTCGCAGACTTTGCCGCTTGCTACTTTCGGGATTTTGTCAACGTACTGTGGTTTATGAACAACCCTAAGTTTTCCTTCGCTCATCTTTTGAAAGTATGTCTGGAGTGTTGAACCTCGGAAGAACTTTATTATTTCAGGCCAATCTGGTGGGTTCGAAAACTCGCCGAGGTTAGGCTTGATTTCGCCTGCCAAAATCTTTAGTGCGGTTGATTTTCCGATACCGTTTTTTCCTATTAGCCCAAGAACGTTTCCAGCGGATGGAACTGGTACCCTGAAGAGTTTGAAGGTGTTCGGTCCAAATCTGTGGCTGCAGTCTTTTTGAAGTTCATCTGGAACGTTGACGATTGATATTGCTTTGTATGGACATTTCTTGACGCAAATTCCACAGCCGACGCATAGAATTTCTGAAATGATAGGCGTGTTTCCTTCGAATCGTACTGCTTCGACGTTGCTTCTTACTTGTGGACAAAATCGATAGCATTCTTTACTGCAACGTTTCGATTTGCATCGTGCCAAGTCGATTACGGCAACTCTGATTTCTGTTCGCCTCTAAAAGCTCTTTTAGAATGAGGGTTGCAGACTAATAAATTTATTTAGTTCTCAATTAGAGCTAGAGA
Source organism: Candidatus Bathyarchaeota archaeon (assembly GCA_018397065.1). Classification (GTDB taxonomy): domain Archaea; phylum Thermoproteota; class Bathyarchaeia; order Bathyarchaeales; family DTEX01; genus JAGTRI01. The sequence continues at coordinate 62,139 of JAGTRI010000001.1, read as the reverse complement.
ACAAATAAATAATCCTTGAATAGTAGGTTATTTGGGATGATGTGTGGCGACGGCGTGGAGCTTAGGCTGTGACACGTAGTTCATCACTGACCACTTATCCTTCATTTTCTAACAAGCAATTGTATCTGTAATAAACTCTTAAGAAGGATCGCGGAAAATTATTTCAGATGCGGCCTTTGGAGTAAAAGGTTTGCGGTCAAGAATAGTAATGTTGGTTGATTTCGACTACTTTTTCGCCCAATGCGAAGAGAGAAGAAATCCGTCACTTAAAGATCGGCCTGTTGTCGTATGCGTCTATTCAGGGCGCACCGAGGAAAGTGGAGCTGTAAGCACAACAAATTATGTTGCTCGTAAATATAGTGTAAAATCTGGAATGCCCATTTTTTGGCTAAAAGGAAAATCGCTGAGGATGACGGTGTCTTTCCTCCTGTGGATCGAATGTTTTACGAAGAAGTCTCAACCAATATTATGTCGATTTTAAGACAGTATGCCGACTCTTTTGAGCAGGTCGGAATCGACGAGGCCTATTTGGATGTCACCAAAAAAGTAAATGGAAGCTTTGAAGAGGCTGGAAGACTTGCCCAAAGAATCGTGGATGAGGTCAAATTCCGCGAGAAAATAACTGTTTCAATTGGCGTCGCACCAAATAAATTGGTTGCCAAGATCGCAGCAGATTTTAGGAAACCAACCGGGTTAACAGTGGTCACGCCTCAACAGACTCAAAGTTTTCTCGCTCCTCTTCCAGTTGACCGCTTGCTTGGCGTTGGAAAAAAGACAAGTGAGAAGATGGAAACTTTAGGGATAAGGACGCTAGGCGACCTCTCAAGGTTCGATGTTCAAAAATTGGTTGCCTCTTTTGGGAAAACTTTAGGCACCTATTTTCATTACGACGCACTTGGAGTGGATGATTCTCCTGTTTCGGAAAAGGGTAAGGCTCAGCCAGTAAGTAGGATTTCCACTTTGAAAGAAGACACACGGGACATTTCAGTCGTAATGAGCAGCGTTGAAGCCCTGTGTGAAAATATTTTTACAAATTTAAAACAAAGGGGGTTAGAGTTCAAAACCGTCTCAGTAATTGTGGTGTTGAAAGACATGAGCCTTCATTCCCGCTCCAGGACTTTTGAAAGTCCAATTTTGCATTTGGACTTTTTTATGAAAACTGTTTAGGAACTTTTTCAGAGGTTAATTGGTGAGACAAATTTGGAGATTAGAAGAGCCGGGGTTAAGGTTTCTGGATTCAGCAAAAAGCCTGAGAGTCAGAGACGTTTAACGGATTTTTAGACTTTTCGGAACGATATAAATTGATAAAGACATGTTTACAGTATTATTTAATTGAGGGTCAAGATTAGTGATTAGAGACTTCAATTTGCTTGTTTCATGTCCGCGGATGCGTGAAAGCGATGCATGCACAGAAGTCTGGTTCTTATTAAGCAAAATTGGCGACCGTGAGATTGTAGTTGAAAAGTCCGAAGTTAGCGGACTGCTTGTTGCTAAAACTAATCTTGAACCATTTAAAGTAATTGCCGAATTAAGGAGGTTGCTTAGGGAACAGCCTCAGGAATTTCGGTATATTCTTCGAGTTGTTCCCATCGAGGTTGTAGTGCCAACAAGGCTTGAGCTCATTAGGAAAACAAGTCTTGAGCTTTCTGCGCGTATTGGTGAGAGCGAAACGTTCAGGGTTACTGTTGAAAAAAGGCATTCAAGTTTTTCTTCAAAGGAAATTATTGAGGCTGTGGCAGAGGGGATAAACAGGAAAGTAGATTTAGTTAAGCCAGACAGGATTGTCTTAATTGAGGTTGTCGGCGGGTTAACAGGAGTTTCCGTCATTAAGCCTGAAGATGTCCTCTCGATTGTGAAGGAAAAGGTTTGACTATGTTTGTGCGGCTAAGAGGGCGGCACGTTCAATTAGGAGGTTTGTTAATGCTTGTTCTTCTGAGTCTCTCATGGCTGCCCTTAGTTCGGTTTCTTTGATGTTTAACGTGGATTTTATGTTTTGCATCTTCTTTTTTGTCACGCAGAGTATTCGGTCGCACTGTTCGCCTCTGAGTAGATGCGCAGTTTTTTCTAGAGCTTCCAAAGAGGTTTCAGGTTTCTCCGAGACGATTAACACAGCAATGTCTTTGGTTTCTTGTGTTACGCCTAACATTTGAATAGCCTTGTTTATTTGATGTTGCCCTGATGCGTATAGAAGTGTTTCGACAGCTAAATCTTTTGAGATGTTTTTTCCTTGCTCGAAAGCTTTTAGGGCGTTTAGACATGCAAAATACAGATGGTCAAAGCCGGCGATTACCTCTGCGTTAAACAGCTGGATGCAGCAGTCTTTTTTTGGGGTTTTTAGAAAACTGAATATTGTTTGTAGATTTTTGATTTTTACGTTTTTGAAACCTTCGAGGATGAGGTATTTTCCGTTAATTGTTAGTTTTCTCATCCCTGTTCTTCCTTTAATATTTCGTTAATGAAGCGGTCGATGAGGTGTTTGTCCATTCCCCCGTCGGCAAGCCTGTTCTTAGCTTTCTCGATGGGAATCCCTTCTTTTCTGCAGTTTTCTATTAGGCATCTGATGGTTTCTTTGCGTTCCCATGGAAAGACAATCCAGTTTCTCGTCTTTTCTTCGTAGTAGTCTGGTTTAAGTATGCTCCAAGGCTTATAGTAGATGGTTGCTGTCTTAACCGTTCGCGCACGCTTCGATTCAAGATGGTTTTTTGCCAGTCTTAGGCTTTTTCCTGTGTCAGCAACGTCGTCGAACAGTAAAACGTTGCAGCCTTCAACGGGAATTGAAACGGGCTGAGTGAGAATTGGCTCGTCTGTTGCATCCGCGATTCCTTTGTAGAATTCAACTGAGACGTTTGCGAGTTTTGCGTTGCCTAATAGGTCCAGCATAACCCTTGCTGGTGGCCATCCTCCTCGAGATATGCCGACGATAATTTCTGGTTTGAATTTGTCGTCCGTTATTTTTTCAGCTAGGTTCAGCAGCATGCCGTAGATTTTGTCCCATGTTGGAACCTCGAATGTGATGTCTAGGCTCAATGCTGTTTCCTCTTTGTCATAAGTCTTGTGCATTTTAGTCTTAAGTCTTTGCTTTAGTTTTTGTAATGAGAAAATGGGATGAAGGCTGTTTTGCCTTTTTGTGTGGCTACTGCAGTTCTTGTAGTGCCCTAAGTCTTTTCACGAGGTTCGGATGTGTTGAGAAAAGTTCTGCGAACTGTTCTGCTGCGGTCACTTTTCGGTTTAGGTATTTTGTAACTAGGTCTTGGTCGCTTCTCCAGATCTTGGTGTGATAAACTTCTCTTAGGTCTCTCCCTGCGTTGTCTGGGTCGGATATGAAAAGGGTTTTCAGGGAACTCATGTTGTACGTTGCTGGGTATTGTCTTCGTGTTCGTTCAGTCCATTCTGTTATTTTAACTAGGCCTTCTGACAACTTTCTGGCGCCATCGTCAACTGTTGTTGCACTGTGTCTGTCTGCATAGTATTCTCTTAGGCGGCTTAGGTAAAGCGAGAAGAACGTTAGCACCCAGTAAAGCATTATGCTTAGGAAGCCGATTATTGCAAGAGCGCTTCCTTGTTCTCTTTCGTTTCTTCTGCTGTACATTGAAGACCACATCATTGAGTATCCGATGTAGTAGAAGATTGCTGGAAGGATGGATACAAACATCATCACTTGGACATCGCGGTTTTTCAGGTGCCCAAGCTCGTGGCCGATTACGGCTTCGACTTCTTCAGCGTCAAGGGTGTTCAGTAGGCCACTTGTCACTGCGATGCGGTTTCCTGTGAGCGGTGAGCCGTAGGCAAAGGCGTTAGGTATAGGGATTCGGGCAATCACAAGTTCGGGTGTTTTCATGCGGCTTTTTTGGCTTATTCTGTCAATCATATTGTATAGTTCTGGCTCTTCTGTTCTGGAGACCTTTCTAACTCTGTACATCATGTCGATTAGGTAGGGTGCAATTAGCCATTGGATGACATTGAGGGAAACGATTGCTAACAATAGGGTGGTCAGGCTTAAGGCGTCAAACAGTGATAGGATGATTGTCAGGAATAGCGTGGAAAGTCCAATTATCGCAGCTAAAGTTCCTATCATTGAAATATGTAATTTAGCTGCGTTCATTGAATCACCGAAAAAACAAGAGTGAAGTCTCAAATATATTTGTTACTCAGAATTATACCCCAATTTTTTTAATAGAAAATTGAGCTGTTTATGTGTTTACAGATTTTGTTGTTATTGTGTTGTTGAGGGAGGAGGGGGTATGTATAGTCGGGTCAGCTTTCTTTGCCATCTTTCAATATCTCCAGACGTAAGTACCTGTTTGTCTCTATTTCTTGCACTTGGAGATTTTTTCCTTATAGGGGCTTGGGGATTCCGTGAATTTTGCTGAAAACTTCTTTTTTTGTATTAGCTGATTGTCTATGTTTACTGCAGGTTTTCGTTTTTGTGGGTTGCTGGCTAGTGAATTCAAGTGATAATGGTTTTTACGTGTAAGACTACTATTTTTTGGAAATTCAACATCTTCTTGATGCGTAACTCTTAAGATGTATAAAGCATCATTACGTATGATTTTTGTTGCATACTTTCAGCGTGGTGGGTTTGAACAAAAAAGTCTCACTGAAGAAGCAATTGTCCAGCTGGATTCGAGGTTGCAATCGTCTCGTAGTTTTAGGTGTTGGGAACCCGATGCGTGGAGATGATGCTGCTGGAGTGGAGGTGGTTAAGAGGCTGTTTGGAAAAGTTCCTGAGTGGACAAAAATTATCGATTGCGAAATGACGCCGGAAAATTTTTTGCCAGAAATTGAGGCCTACAAGCCTACGCATGTGCTCATCGTCGACGCTGCTGAAATGAACACAGAACCTGGTGAGGTTCAACTTCTTTCTCTGGAGAAAATGTTGAATACAGCAATTTCAACTCACACCATTCCGTTGTCTATACTGGCTGGAGTGCTTGCGGAAGAGGTTAAGGCGAAAATAGTGTTTCTTGGAATACAGCCAGGCGACACAAGCTTCACCGAGAACATGTCGCCTGAAGTTCAAAAGGCAGTTAAAGAAGTTGCTGGAACAATCTTGGAGGTAGCAAAAGAGATAAAGTAGAAATTTACATTTGTTGCTGTGTTTTTAGGCTTAGATTGAATCTTAGTTTGTGTGTCCGTAGGAAAGAGATGTTTTACTTTGCGTGTCAAAATTAGGGTTAAAGGTATAGTTCAAGGCGTGGGGTTTAGGCCGTTTGTCTACCGCATAGCGGAAAAGAATCAGCTAACAGGTTATGTTCGAAACAGAGGCGACGCTGGAGTAGAAATCTTGGTTGAAGGCTTGAAACAAAACGTCGATTCTTTTTTGGTAGACCTTAAAAAGAATAAGCCGCCACAATCGCGAATTTACGATGTTATCGCGGAAAACTTAACTGGAGGCAACCAGTACGAGAAATTCTTGATTATTCAAAGCTCAAGCGAGGCAGAGCTTTCAGGATCAGTTATTCCGCCGGACATTGCGATTTGTGATAAGTGCCTTAAGGAACTTCGTGATCCAAGGAATAGGCGGTTCGAATATTTTTTCATAACGTGTACCGATTGCGGTCCACGATACACAATTATCCAAAGTCTTCCCTACGACCGAGAAAGGACGACTATGCACAGTTTCCCAATGTGCGAAGCCTGCAAAAAGGAGTACACAGACCCGACTAACAGACGTTTTCACGCCCAAACAATTGCATGCCGTAAATGCGGACCCAAAGTTTATCTCACTGCGAACAACGGAGACCTCATAGGTGTTAAGGATCCAATTCGTGAAGCTGGGAAACTGCTTTCAGAAGGCTTTATTGTTGCAATAAAAGGGTACGGCGGCTTCCATGTTGCAGCCTCAACAGTTATGGATGAACCCTTAATTCGACTTAGAAACGCCAAGCACAGAAGACAGAAACCTTTCGCAATAATGGCGCCAAGCATCGAGGCTATAGAAGGGTTTGCTGAAGTAAGCAGAACAGAGAAGGAACTGCTGACTTCGCACATGCGGCCAATTGTTCTTCTGGAAAAGTCGAGAAACTATTTTCTCTCAAACCTTGTTGCTCCAGGCTTGCATAATGTTGGTGTGATGTTACCTTACACTGGGCTTCACTACTTACTATTCGACCATGTGGATGAGCCTGCTTTTGTTATGACAAGCGCCAATCCTCCCAACCAGCCGATAATTAAGGACGACCAAGAGGCTTTACAGCAGCTCGCTGAAATTGTGGACTATTTTCTTTTCCATGACAGGCAAGTTGCGTTTCGCTGCGATGATTCTGTTTTGCGAGTTCATGGCAAAAGAAGAGTCTTCCTTAGAAGGTCTAGAGGGTACGCTCCTTCGCCGATAGTTTTGAGACGCAAAAGTAAACACTGCACAATTGGGTTAGGAGGTGAATTGAACAATACCGCTTGCATTCTTTTAGCTGATAAGGCGTTCGTCTCTCAACACGTAGGTGACGTGGAAAACCTAGAAACAAAGAACTTTTTAAAGGAATCAGTCTTGCATCTTGTCCGCCTTACGAATTGCAAGGCTGAGGCTATAGGCTGCGATTTGCATCCAAAGTTTACAACGACGATGCTTGCCCGTGAACTTGCTCAAGAAAACGGTTGGCAACTAGTTCAGGTTCAACACCACCATGCACATATTGCGGCTTTAATGGCTGAACACAACATCCAAGAGGTTATTGGAATCTGCTGCGACGGCTACGGATATGGCTTAGACGGAGAAGCGTGGGGAGGCGAAATTCTTTACTGCAAACAAGAGCAAAAATTCGAAAGGCTAGCGCACCTTCAGAAGCAACCTTTAATCGGCGGAGACTTAGCAACCTATTTTCCTGTGCGGATGGCTGCTGGAATCTTACGTCACGAAATAAACATAGAAAAATGGTTGTGGACCCAGCGAGAATCTCTTCCACACAAAGAAAAAGAGGTCGAAATCATCCTCAACCAGCTTAAAAGCAAAAAGAACATACATTGGACAAGCAGCTGTGGCAGAGTTCTAGACGCAGTTGCAGCTGTTTTAGGCGTCTGTTACGAACGCACCTACGAGGGAGAACCAGCGATGAAACTTGAATCTCTGGCAGCAAAAGGCAAAAACACCTTAAATATTAAGCCACTATTTGAAGGAAAAACACTGAACACCTCCTTTTTAGTTAAGGAAATATTCGTTAACAGAGAAAAAACTGCGACGAAAAATCTCGCGCGAGCAGCGCATGAGTACTTGGCTGAAGGCTTAGCTACTTTGGCAATTGAACAAGCACAAAAAAAAGGAGTGAAACACATTGGATTCTCAGGGGGAGTAGCGTGCAATGAGATTATCACTTCTAAAATTCGAAGAATTGTGGAGGATTCAGGTTTTAGGCTTCTTGTTCACAAAGCTATTCCTCCAGGAGACGGAGGCACTTCTTTAGGTCAAGCTGTAGTCGCGGGTTTTGAAAATCTTTAACCGTAACGATTTTATCTTGCCCATCAAGTTTCTTTTTCAAGTGAAACTGAATTGTGCCTCGCAATACCAGCGAAGGTTTTGGAAACTGATGGCAACTTGGCTCAAGTTGACTTTGGCAACGGCGTCTTACGTGAAGTTAACGTTATGCTGGTTGAGGCAAAGGCAGGAGACTACGTTCTCGTGCACGCTGGCTACGCAATTCAAGTTTTAGATCAAAAGGAAGCTGAGGAAACTTTACGCCTTTGGAACGAAATTCTGAGAACAGAATGAAAGAAAACACAGCAAATTCGAACATGTATAACTGTGTATTGATAACCTAATAGGTGAAAGAAAAACAGAGCAAAAAAGATTTTTTACAAAAATAGTTGGGGAGTTTGGGATAGTTGTCTACCAGTCGTCTGAGTCTTCCTCTTCCCAGTCTTCCTCGTCTTCCCAGTCTTCCTCGTCTTCCCAGTCTTCCTCGTCTTCCCAGTCTTCTTCCAAATCTTCGTCTTCTTCTTCGTCTTTCTTCTCAAACGGTTCTTTCTTTAAAGCCATTTTTTACACCTCGCAAATTATCCCGAATAACAGTAATCAGATAAACCTTGACTAACGGTTATGATGCTAAAAATCACGTTTTTCCTAAACTCTCAGGAAAAAAATGAAGACAAAATTTAAAAAGAATAGTTTTTATGGCCTTTTATTATGTAAAGGCTTAATTTTTCTTTTTTTTGTTGAAAAAACTTGAAAAATACAGATAAAATTGAAGTACTCTTTTCGTGATGATAAGGCTTCCGAAAAATATGATCTCAGTTAATTGATACGTATGAACGCAAACATTATTCATTTATGGAAAACGGTAAAGACAATAAATATCTGAGAATGTAACATAGTACCATGGTCACCTCGAAATTCAGAGACGCAGCCACAGCCCGACAACTAGCAGACAAGATACGTAAACTGATGCCCAAAAAAGGCATCGTCAAAATCTGCCACGTGTGCGGAACCCACGAGTGGACCATAACCCACTATGGCCTAAGAGAACTACTCCCGTCAAACATTGAGGTAATCGCAGGTCCAGGTTGCCCCGTCTGCATTGTACCCGCTTCTGAAGTAGATGAAGCCGTCGCGTTAGCCCTAGAAGGCGTTGTCATAACTTGTTTCGGAGATGTTCTCCGTGTTCCAGGTTCACGAATGTCGTTACTAGACGCAAGAGCAGAGGGAGCAGAGGTTAAAGTCGTTTACAGCGTAAAAGACGCCGTGGACATGGCTAAAAAGGAAAAAAGAAAAAAATTCGTCTTCTTTGCAGTGGGCTTTGAGACCACTGCGCCATCAACAGCCATAGAAATACTGAACGGAGTTCCTGAAAACCTTAGTTTTCTGGTGTCCCACCGCCTAATTCCACCTGCAATGAAGGTTCTTGCAGAAATGAAGGACATGAATCTAAACGGCTTCATTGCACCTGGCCACGTCAGCACAGTCATTGGGCTTGAACCATACAAGGTTTTTCCTCAAGACTACGGAATTCCGACGGTCATAGCTGGGTTTGAGCCTCTGGACGTTCTTTTCGGTGTATACCTGATTTTGAAACAGATTTCTGAAAACAAGCCGAGGTTGGAAAACGAGTATTCGCGGGTTGTCAAACCAGAGGGCAACGTTAAGGCGAAGAAAGTGATGGAAAAAGCCTTCAAAGTTGCCGATGGTAGCTGGCGTGGAATAGGCACGATTCCTTCGTCAAAGTTCACTTTACTCCCAAATTACACAGATTTTGATGCCCATGTAAAGTACAATGTGAAAATTGAACACGGCGCAGACCTGCAACACGGATGCAAATGTGACCTTGTGATTATTGGAAAAATTAAGCCCACACAGTGCCCGTTATTTATGAAGAAATGCACTCCTCAAAAACCTGTAGGAGCATGCATGGTCAGCAACGAGGGAACCTGCAGAATATGGGCAAGGGCAACGAGCCACTAGAACATTGATGTGGACACTGTTTTTTACAAGAAAATATTAACGATAAATATCCCTTTGGGCTATTATAGCATTTTGTAAGGTGAATTTTCTGGATGAACACGGTTACAAGGCACCGTCTTAACGAACTGGAAAAAAATGGTACACCAATCAAAGCGGGCGTAATTGGCGCTGGATTCTTCGGTTGCTCAACGATTGGGCAGGCATCTAGAACATCGGGCATTAGAATTTCTATGATTGCTGATATTTCTAGGGAAAAAGCTGTTCGAGGATTCGTTAAGTTTGCACGCCGAAAGCCTCGTGAAATAGTGGAAGTTAAAGACGCCGACACAGCGAACCACTACATCGAGAAAGGTGCGCCGGTGATAACAACTAACAGCGAAGTCTTGATACAAAGCAACGTCGACGTAATTCTTGAGTCCACAGGAAATCCAGAGATTGCAGCAAAACATGCGTATAACGCGATAAACAACTCAAAAAACATTGTGATGGCAACGGTGGAAGCTGAATGCGTGGTTGGACCCCTCCTTTCAAAGATGGCTAAGGAAAAAGGCGTCGTGTACAGCCAAGCTTACGGAGACCAGCCTGCGCTTATCTGCGAACTTTACGACTGGGCTGTCACCAACGGATTCAGGGTTGTAGCAGCAGGTGAGGGAACCGCAGCTCGACTGGAATGGAGACACGGAACCCCCGCAGACGCTTTGCAAAGGTTCGGCTTTTCTCAAGAAGAAATTGTTCGGTTAAAGCTGAACCCTAAGATGTATAACTCGTTTATTGACACAACGAAATGTGCAGTTGAAATGGTCGCGGTTTGCAACGCAACTGGTCTGAAGCCTGATGTTCGAGGCATGCACTTTCCGCTTGGTTCAGTGAAAGACGTGCCAAGGCTTTTAAGCTTAAAAAAGGACGGCGGCATACTGGACAACGAGGGAATCGTAGACGTTATAACCCGCGTTAAGCTGAATGGAAAGCGGATTAGGAACGACATTAGGTGGGGAATTTTCGTGGTGGTCACAAGCGAAAGCAGAGACGTAAAAGGCCTATTCAAGACCTACGAAGCTCCAAGAGGCGGAAGAGGCAAAAACGCCCTTGTCTACAGACCATACCACTGGGCAGGACTTGAGGCAACAACTTCGCTGATCCACGCAGCCCTATACAAGGAGCCAACAGGAGCCCCGTTACCATCTAAGCCATCCGCGGAAGTTTTAGCAGCTGCCAAGAAGACGCTGAACCCGGGAGACACGCTTGACGGAGGCGGAGGCTACACGCTTTACGGCGTTGCAGAAAGAGCTGAAGTTGCCAAAAAAGAGAACTGCCTTCCCTTGGGGCTTGCTGAAAACATAAAAGTGGTCAAGAGGATTCCTCCGGACGGCATATTAACCTATGAAGATGTTGAATTAAATGAGGATTCGTTTCTCCTTAAACTAAGGAGAATGCAGGATAAAACGTTCTGAAATCCCATAACTTAAAAGCGCGCTGCCTTATTCTTTGCCATAATTTTATTAACGATGTTTTACGAAAGTTTATAAAACTAAACAATCTCTTGCTAAGAAAAAAAAGGTTAGGTGTTGTCAATGCCTTATGTTCCGCCTGAAGAAGCAAACAACAAGTTAATAGAGACGTTACGCGAAATAAAGGCTCGAAAAGGCTCTCCGCCGTGGAGAGAAAAGGTGCTAGCTACTCCAAGATTCAGAATGCTTGTCCACTGCTGGCCATCTGGGTTTGGGCATCCTGGGCACTATCACCCCAGAGCGGATGAAATTTGGTATGTCATCGAAGGCGAACTTACCGTCTCCTTTAACGGCGGCGAAAAGATTGTCGCCAGCCCTGGAAGCATATTGTTTGCAGAAAAAGGTACCGTTCACGACATGAAATCGTCAGGCAAGGTTCCTCTTGTAATGCTAGTGTTCGTTACGCCAAATGAGCCTGACGACGAAGTCTCCCTTTCGAATGAGAATATGAAGTTTCCAGAATAAAAAGCCAAAAAACTTGGTAAAAGCCATCTTAAAATTATTTTTTCGAAAAAAGGCAACTTAGAGAGGTTTTTTACGTAGTTCAGCGTCTTCAACAAGAAGATAGCCTGAACTGCCTTGCCACACTATTCTAGCTTTGGTAATCTGGATTTTCTTTCTGAAAAAGGGGGTGTCTAAGACCAGGGTTTCGTATTCTCCGCCTTCTCCGACAATTGAGGTTTGAAACTTAGCGTTTAATTCTTTGAGGTCTTCTATGGCTATTTCGTCTATTGTTCTTCCCAGCCACTTTTGGTCAAAACCGTGTGCGTAAACACCTGTTATTATAACGTGAAATTGGAGGACTACGATCTCGTTTAACAGTTTTAGGGGATCAGCCTGCCAAAGAGGCGTTATAGACTTGAGGCCGAGTTTCTCACAGATTTTGTCTATTCTAGTTTTTTGGTACATTGACGAGATTGCACCTGAAACTACGCCTTCAACATCAACATTTCGAAGAAGGTTTTCGAGGTCAACTAGCTCCGTTTCCTTTTCGCCCCTCGTTTCGGCTTTTATGAGCTGAATGCCTGATGCTTCGGCGAAAAGGCTTGTTAATTGAATGTTTGGGTAATGAAACATCCAGCTGTCCGGTCTTTGAGGAACCATTGTTATGAGGTATTTTACGTTGTGCCCTTGCCGTAAAACTTTGTAAAGCGCGAGTGCAGAGTCCTTTCCTCCACTGACAAGAGCAGCGACGTCCATCTTGAATCATTCTCAAATGAAAGAAGTGCTAAGGTTCTCTATAAGGTTCTTCCTATGTACGCGAATATTTCTTCAACCTGATTTTTCCAAGCATTCAGTTCCTGAGGCGAATTAGGATATTTGTTATACAAGGTTTTGACTTTTTTAACGGTTTTCGCCATCCTATACAGAGACTTCAAGAATGGCAGTCTTCCTAATCCTTTGAACACTCGGCGGCTTGCGTCTGTCACGTTTAACCGTATTTCTTCTCCTAGACTTGCCTTGAGAATGTCTTCTTCTTTGATTAGGCGGTACTTCATTCCATAGTTCAGATCGTCATTGGACAAGTTTTGTAGAAACATGCGGAAAACATCTAATCCTGCTTGTTTAGCTCCGTAGCTTTTCATGAAACAAACGTTGATGGGCCACAAGTTTTCAATAGTTGGTTGCCCCTTTTCTAAAGCTTCTGTGATCACTGAGCCAGCTATTGCGCCACCCATCATGGAAGGGCCGATTCCTCCACCATGAATTGGGTTCACTTGGCACCCAGCGTCGCCAACGACTACTACGCCATTTCCAACAAGCGAGTCTAAGGGTCTTCTAGTTGGGACGATACCTCCACCGCCGTGGATGATCTTGGAGTCTCTAAACATTGGCATTGTTAGAACATGCTTGTACAACATGTCCTTAGGGTTCGGGTGACCTTTGATTGCTGCGACGCCGAGTCCAACATTGACCTTTGTTTTGCCCTCGGGAAAAATCCAGTAATACCCGCCCTCTGCCTTTTCTAGGTCTAAATAGATTTCGCAAAACGTAGGTTCATCAACTTGATCCTTTAGTTCTCGTATCTCTCTATAACAGACCACGGTGTCTTCGCTTCGAACGTTTGTTTCCAAGCCGATTTCTAGGGGTAGATGATTGCGAACAATGGCTGAGACTCCGCTGGCATCAACAACAACGTCTCCCAAAAATCTTGTTTTCGTTTCTTTTGTTAGATGCCTTGCCTCTATTCCTTTTACTTTTCCGCTCTCAATTATCGGCTCCAAAACGTGCGTTGAATCGAAAAGCTCAGCTCCCGCGTCTAAAGCGTCTTTCAAAAGCCTTTGTCCAAAAAGGTAACGGTTAATCATGAATCCCGTTAATCCTTCGCCCACAATTCGAAAGACTGTTTGCAAGTCAGGCGAGTGAACGTTAATTCCAGAAATGTCTCCTTCCTTTTCTTGTCCAGATGGATACTTTAGACCTAGATTGTCAAAGTGATGTTTGCCAATGGCGTCTCCACAAACCTTCTGCCCGATTGCATTTCTGTCTTTTCTGTCAATGAGGCAGACGGAGAATCCTTTTGAGGCAACTGTTTTCGCCGTCATGGAGCCTCCTGTTCCTGCGCCTACCACAATAACATCGTATTGTTTCAAGGCTCAATTGACCTCAAGATTTTTCATCGATTTGATGATTAGTGTATTATTTACACTTTTCTAAAAAACTATTTAAATCATAAAAGTAAGCCCAACTACACCAAATACGATGGTTAATTTCTGAAAAATTGAAACAATTAAGGGATGCTCAAACTTTTAGGCAGATGTTAACACTTTTCAAGCTGAACAAACATTAGTGAAATATCATGCCAAAACTGCTTGTTCCCAAGCCCATTTCAGGTGGCCTTTTGCTTTCTTACAAGTGCAACAGTGAGTGCAAACATTGCATGTATGCTTGTTCACCGAAATGCCGAGCTAACTGGATAAGCCTTGTCGACGCAGAGAAGGTTCTAACCCAACTTCACGCAGCTTTTGAACAGAGCTACCCAGCGCGAACCTCAAGATTAGGGTTGAACTATGGGCTTCACTTTACTGGGGGAGAGCCATTTCTCAATTTTGGGCTCCTTCTGAACCTTGTCAAGATAGCTCACAAGATTGGTTTTTCGTCGACTTTTGTTGAGACCAACTGTTTTTGGAGCCATGATGATGAAGAGACCGAAGAAAAACTCGTTCAGCTGAAAACAGCTGGGCTCCACGGCATGTTAGTTAGCGTTAATCCTTTTATTCTCGAGTATGTTCCGTTTGAAAAGACGCTTAGAACAATCAACATAGGCGAAAAGGTTTTCAGCGGAAACATAATGGTTTATCAAGATTTTTTCTATCATCAATTCAGAAGCCTGAAAATCAAAGGAACCCTGTCATTTCAGGATTACTTGCAAAAAGCAGGAACTCGAAGCTTAGGGTTTGTAGAACTCATTCCCATGGGCAGAGCATGCTACAAGCTTAGGCATCTTTTTGTGAAAAGGCCAGCTGAAGCCTTTGTTAACGAATCCTGTCTCGAAGAGTTAACTAGGCCTTGGCACGTTCACGTTGACAACTACTGTAACTACATAACAGGATACTGCGGAGGCATCTCATTAGGTGACGCAAGAAACCTTGACCAAATATGTCAAGGAATTGAACTTGATGATTATCCCGTCGTTGCCATGCTTGCATCAGACAAAGGCATTGGAAAACTGTTACAGTTCAGCGTCGACGAATATGGCTATAGAGAACTTAATGACGGCTACATTTCAAAGTGCCATTTGTGCTTAGACATAAGAAAACACATAGTTGAACAAACCAGTGAATTTAAGGAACTAAAACCTAAAGAATTCTATAATAATATATAAGAAAAGTGCTACTCTGAGCAGCCACTAAGTTTTTGTAAAAAATAAACCTTTACCAGCTTGCTGAGCCGTATTTTTCCTCAAACAAGTAACGGGCTTTTCTTATCGTCGGATAAGGCTTCATAACGGTAGTTGAAAGGTTTAATTTCAGCCATTCGTCATAGAACGCAGAAACTTTTTTCACAAGTATGAACCTTCTCTTTAGGCTGCGAACAATCTTAACTGAGCGAACCTTGTCTATTTCGTCTTGTTCAATTTTTTGAATCAAAGACTTGTATCCCTTAATTATGCTTTCAACCTCTTTTATTACGCGATGTTCAGTTGCAGCCAGCAATCTATCAACAGCCTTACTGTTAACAACAACTAATCGAGGAATAATTACAGCGTTCTCATCAAACTCTCGAACGTGCTCCCAGAAGATTCCTGCGTTAATAAGTCTCCCTGTTTCGTCATGGAAGTGTTTATGCGGAAAAGCACACACATTTGGGCAAAGACGTATGCATGGAGCCCTCCTCATCCAATTTCGAACCTTCACCCGAGTCAAACCATCAGGGCTTTGATACGCAATTATGATGAGGCTTCCAAGCTCCCTTTGCTCTCCATCCTTCGGCGAAACAGGCTTCCTGACCTCCCGTGTTCTTTTTAAAAGGGTAGGCGAAAAACCCTGCAATATCCTTCCTGACATTGCCAAGCTTTTTTTGCCAATTACCCAGAAAGATCCGCGAATCCGCTTGCAGCCCAGAGTTTTAAGTTGATTCTCTATTTCCAATCGGGCATCAAGATTGTGAGGTGGTATATATGCGACATAATAAACCATACTGGATCAACAAGATGAGCATATTACACTGCGCGTATGACACGCACGGGACATAAACACGTCATTCAGGATTTTTTCATCTTCTTTTGAACGAGGTCCTGTATTTGTTTTGCAGTTTCTTCAAAGCTGTACAAACCAGTGTTTATTATAATGTCATAGTAATGAGGATCAAGCCAGTATGCCTTAAACATTTTTTCAACCATGTGTTGTCTTTCGCTGTCACTGACGCGAATGTCTTCCTTAGCCTCATCAATGGAAATCTGTCTTCTTTTAGCAATATGCTTGGCCCTTTTTTCAAGCGGACAAACTAATAAAACCTTAAAGACGTCACTTCTATTGAGAAGCATAAAAGCTGAGCGGCCTTCCACAATAGTGTCACCCTGCTCCAAAAAGTCCTGAATTTCGCCAGAAATCATTTTGTCCAAATCCACTTCGCCTGAGAGCACTTGGTCTTTGAACTTGCCAAACGACTCGTCAGGGTAAACTCCTTTAAGATCAGTTACTATGCTCTTTATGATGGCAGCTGAGTTGATGACCCTTATTCCAAGCATCTCAGAAAGTAGATGCCCAACCTCGGTACATCCAGCACCTAATTCTCCACAAATAGCTATGTGCATTTTTTCACCCGCTGCAACTAAATGCAAGGTATGTTAAAAACGTTATTCCAAATCTAAGATATTATTTCAAATAGGTCCTAAAGGAAGCCCATCTCCCCTGATATCAGCGCAAAGCGTTGTAACTTTTCCCTTTCTTACACCGCAGTGGGCAACACCTGTTCCACCTGGATATTTTTGATGAGTCACAGCGTGCCCTCTTTTTTCCAAACTCTCAAGCTCATTGAAACCTTTTTCAATGATTATTTGTTTGCCACCGTTCCACAGGAACCTTGGCGCTTCAACGGCTTCTTGAAGGGTCATGCCATAGTCTACACAGTTTGTTAAAAGCAAAACGTGCTGTTGAGGTCTAAAATCGCCTCCGCTAGCTCCGAACGCATAAACTTCGTCTTTATCAGATGTCGCAATTACTGAAGACAAGGTGTGCAAGGGCCTTTTTCTAGGCTCAAGCCTGTTTGCCCCAGTTTTTGTGAAGTGTACTCCTCTACAGTTCAAGATTACACCGGTCTTTGGATCCATAAGGCCTGACCCGAAACTGTAGTAGAGGCTTTGAATTGCTGAGACGACGTTTCCCCATTTATCAAAAACAACAAAGTTCGTGGTGTCTTCAGGGTGCAAAGTCGTTCCTTCGGACGCATTATTAACATTAATGTCTTTCGCAAGTTTTCGCGCGTGTCTTTTCTCAAGCATCATCTTTATTGGAACTGAGGCAAACTTAGGATCAGCAAGATATAAGTTCTTATCGAGGTATGCTTTTTTGGCAGCCTCAACAAACAAATGAACTCTTTCACTGTGAAATGCACCTAACTGTTTAACGTTGAAGTAATCAAGAATGTTGAGCATAACAAGAGTTGTCGCACCTTGGCTGTTCGGCGGAACCTCATAAACGTTATAGTCGCCGTAAGTAACCATTAAGGGATCAACCCACTCAGCCTCATAATCTGAAAAATCGTCAATTTCAAAAACCCCATCTTTAGACCGAAGATAATCACAGATTTTTTCCGCAATAAAGCCTTCGTAAAAAACACGCGGGTCAGAAGCAACTTCCCTAAGTGTCTCAGCTAAGGCTTTTTGGGTCAATATTTCACTATAACAGAGAGGGTTTCCGTCTTTAAAGAAAAGTTTTTTTGCCATCGGCTCCATCAGTCTACGCTCGTTATGTTTAATCGCTCCACTGAGACCATAGGAAATGGGAAACCCGTTTTCAGCAACGTGAATGGAGTCTTCTGCAAGTTTTTTAAACTCGCATATGCAAAATTTTTCGTGAATCTTGTTCAATCCGTCAATCAAACCTGGAACAACAACGGAGTGAGGGCACTCAGCGGACATCTCGAAAAAACCACATTCCCTCAGTAATTCAAGGTTCAATTTTCTCGGAGCCCAACCACTTGCGTTTATGCAATGAACCCTGCCACTTGCCGAGTCAAGAATCAAGGCAAAAAGGTCGCTGCCAAGTGCTCCGAGATGTGGTTGAGTTACAGAAAGCATGAGGCTAGTAGCAACAGCAGCGTCGCAAGCGTTCCCACCCTCTAACAAAATTTTTAAACCTGCCACAGAAGCCAACGGATGTTCAGATGAAACCCCTCCTGCTTTGCCTATAAACGGAGATTTCAAAACCAAAAGCCTACACCTTTATGAATTTTACTCAAATTTAAACAGATCGAGATTCAGTTATGGCAAATGTTTTATTTAAAAACAATCACTGTCTATATAAGGTTAAAAATTTCGAAGTGGGCCTCAGATGTCAGCTGAGGGTAACTCGTCTCTCAAAAAGAAAATTGAAGGTGAATTCCCAGAACAGACTATGGACGTCTCTAACCTCGTTAGGACGCTGGTTAAAAGTTTCCTTAGATCAGACAGCAACTATGGCGCTATCACCGACATTAAAACCGACATGAACTACATCTACGACCTCGTAGTTCGGTTCATCCAAGTTGAAAACATGGACATCTACGCGTTAAAACTTGAGGACCGCATCCTTCTTTCCAGAACAGGCCCAAACTTCGATGAGCTATACAGCGTAATAAAAGCTCGGTCAACGCTTCAAATCAAGAAGGACATGATTGAGATTTGGGATGACGCAACCAACAAGATACTGCACCTAATAATCGTGCCTGTTAAGAAACATTTTCCCATAGAATACGCAAACACACGTGAAAAAGCGAGAATCATCGAAAAGATCTCGCTGATGACATGGACACCTGCCTCACCCTAAAACAAAATTACAAAAAGAAAAAAGGCCTTTACACAGGTTTTTTAACGTAAAGGTTTCTCTTTCTTGCCTAATACAAGCTCTTTCAGGGAGACACCGTTTACTGTGCTTACTTTCCATCTGATTCCCGGGATGTCTCCTAACGCTCCGCCTTTTGAGCCTCCGATGCCCTCAACAATTACTTCGTCGTGTTCATCCACGCAATTTAAGGCTCCGTCTCCAGGAAGGAAGGCGGTGATGACTTTGCCGTTCTTGATAAGCTGTGTGCGAACACATTTTCTGATGGCGCTGTTAGGCTGCTTGCTTTCGCGACCGACCTTTTCAAGAACAATCCCCCTTGCCATGGGCGCTCCTTCAAGTGGGTCAGATTTAATGTCCAATCTAAGCATGCGACGTTTATAGTCTATTTTACTCCAACGAAGCTTCTTACGTTTTAACTGCAGCTTCCGCGCCGCGAACATACCTTTAGGTGACTTTCCCATTTTTTCACCTTTACATTTACGATTTGCCCTTATGTTGTATTTTTCATTATTGCGAAATGTCAATCCTTTTTTTAAACATTTCTATTTATTCGTAGGCATCTATTATTTAAAAAATGACAAAAAATTACATAATTGAGACGTTGTTTATGTTAAAGTATCGTTTTGCCAAAAAACGGATCCTTTCAGCATTTTTCCCGTTCTTTCCAATCGCGATTCCTTTGTCTCTCGGCTCGACTGAAACAACAGCTATTGTTTTCCCATCAGGCTTCTCTGTAATGCGTATTTCCCTGATCTTAGCGGGTTTCAAGGCGTTTTTGATAAATTGAGACGGATCCTCTGAGAACTCGATGATTTCATGTTTTTTTCCAGTCATTTTCTCAAGCATCGAGATGTTTTTTCCATGTTTACCTATAGCCATACCTACATCGCCTTCTTTTATCACGAAGATAACTCTGTCGAAGTCTTCATCTACAATGCAGTCTCTCACCGTTGCGCCTGTTATACTTTCGAAAAGGGCGATGTACCGCATTTCGCGATTGGTAAACTTTATGCCTTTAGACATTACTTTCCTCCACTCTTTTCACTATGTCTGAGTCTCCAGGATCTCTTATTGCCAAAGCAGAAACAACAAAGGGCTTACCGCAAAGCCTTCCAAGCTCCAAACCTGTTTTTGGGTATACAAGAAATGGGATCTTTGAAATTTTGCAGTAACGTTCAAGATTTACGCGTACTTTGTTTGGACAGTTAGAGGCAGCGATAACCAGTTGAACTTTTCCACTCATAGCACTGTTTAAGGCGGAGTTTGAGCCAAATAAAACTTTACCAGTTTTTATTGCGATCGTAAGCGATGTGTCCAAATCAGCCAACTCATTTCTCCTCCGTCTTTTCAGGCGATACTGCAGACATGTAAATGTCAACGAGTCCTGTTCCAATCGGTATTGATTGTCCAACTATGACGTTTTCAGTAACTCCCTTCAACAAATCTTTCTCGCCTTTAACAGCAGCATCAACGATGTTTGGAACTGTGATCTCGAAAGCCGCTCTTGCCAGAACACTGGCTTTTCCTCCGCTCACGCCATGCCGACCAATTTGCCTAATGTTGCCTGTGGCTGCCATGATGTCGGCAACGAGCATAATGTGTCTTATGTCTACGTCCATGCCTTGTTCCTCAAGCACACCCACTGCCTCTGCAATTAACGCATTTCGAGCAGCTTCAACACCTAAAGTCTTTGATATTTCGTGAATGTTGTTCGTGGTGGTCCTCGTAGGATCAACCCCTGGAACCTCAAGAACCTTTGTCAGGTTCGACCCATCGGTTCTTATAACCCATTCGCCTTCTTCATCTATAACTAGGACTCTTTTGATTTCAGGCACACCATGCAGATGATGGGAAGATATTTGGTCTAGAAGCCTTCTTGCGGGAACTTGCTTTTTGGAGTCGATGAAAATTTTGTTATCTTCGAAATTTACTGAGTACTTTGGAACGTTAAGGGACTCAACAATCATTTCTGTCGTGATCCCTCTTTCCTTCATTTTCTCTGGGTTAAGCTCGATCACGATTCCTTCAGCTTCGTGGTTAATGTAAAGAGCCTCAGCTACGTCTTGAATTGTAGTGCAAAGGATACTTTGCGCAACCTTTTTAGCTTTTTCTAAGTTTTTGCTGTTTTCCTTATCCAAGTAAATAGTCATGGTTGGAGTGGAAGGTTCTCTTCTTGCATCCACTATTTCGATGAGGCGAGGAAGACCAATTGTAACGTTTTGCTCTTTAACACCTGCATAATGGAAGGTTCGTAAAGTCATCTGAGTACCTGGTTCACCGATCGATTGGGCGGCAACTATACCTATTGCCTCTCCAGGCTCAACGAGCGACTTCCTATATCGTTCAACTGTAAGATTAACAGCCAAGTCTACACCCTTTTCTGTTAAATTTGCTCTTGTAAGATTTTCCTTTAACTCTTTCATCAAAAGAGGAGTAAGCTGATCTTTCACTTGTTCTAGGCGTTCATCAATAAACTTTTCTGATGCTGCAGTACCCTTTTCCATTGCAAGCTCGATTTGTTCGACAAGTCTGCTGACGTTTACGGCTTTACCATGGTCGCTGCGAGCTGGGTCTACACCGTCTTCGCCATACTTGAATTGTATGATGTCGCCCACAGAGTTCCTAACAGTTCCATCGTATTCGACACGAAGGTGTTCCATTGCGTTGATCAGCCGTCTTTGCATGTAACCGCTTTGTTGTGTTCGAACGGCGGTGTCCACGAGGCCTTCACGGCCACCCATAGCGTGGAAGAAAAACTCGATGGGATTTAACCCGTCACGATATGAAGAGTAAATGAAGCCTCTTGCTTTTGGAGAAGGATCACCGGGCTCGAAATGAGGGAGAGCCCTATCTAAGTATCCACGCATAATTCTTTTTCCTCGAACAGATTGTTGGCCAAGGCATGCCGCCATTTGACCTATGTTCATAGTTGAACCTCTAGCTCCGCTTCTTGTCATTATCACTCCTGCGTTGTCCATGCTGAAATCTAGATCAGCAACTTCACCTGCTTTTTCTCTGGCTTTCGACAGCTCATCCATAACGTAAATCTCAAACGATTCTTCGAGGCTTTGCCCAGGTAATCTTTCTAGTTCTCTATTAAGTAGCTGCTGAGTTAGCCTTTCGACGTTCTTTTCCGCCTCCTTGATTCGACGTTGTATTTTCTGCTTAGCGTTTTGTGAAAGTTCCAGTTCACTGAAAGAGTATGAGAGACCGCGCATTGAAACAAATTTGGCTAATAAACAGCTGATCTTATTCAGAAATTCTCTTCCAGCATCAGTTCCGTAATCTTTTATTATTCTGTGAAGGAGGCTTTCCGACTTTTCTGCGCCTATAGAGTTTCTGTCTATTGCCCCGTTTACAAGAATACCGTTTTTTATGACAACATAAGCGTCATGCGGACATTTCTCGCGTAAACATTCCTTACAGTTTTGACAAATACTTGCCTTTAAAGCGTAGTTAAGATCCTTTGGCAAAAAGAGGCTAAATATTTGTTTACCAGTCCATAACGGCTGAGGCTTCTTCTTTTCTGGTTCCGGTAATGGCCCATCATATCTTGTTGCAAACAAAAGTTCACAGACTTCTTTTTTGTTTAGGTAAGTAGGTTCTGGTTTACTTCGAGTCAGTAAATATGCTCCACTTATGAAATCTCGAATGGCACCTATAATTGGACCGCCAAATCTTGGTGAAAGGATGTGGTCTTGTACTTGCATCAAAATTCGGGCTTCAGTCTGAGCTTCTTCGCTTTGTGGAACGTGAAGGTTCATTTCATCCCCATCGAAGTCCGCGTTGTAGGGTGGGCACACACATAGATGCAGGCGGAACGTCTTATAGGGTAAAACCTTCACGTAGTGAGCCATTATGGACATCCTATGAAGCGAAGGTTGCCTGTTGAAGATCACTACGTCTCCATCTCTAATGTGCCGTTCAACGATGTATCCAGGTTCTACGCCTTCAGCGATTTTTTCTCTATCTAAAACGAACTCTAATCTTACACGTTTTCCATCAGGCCTAACGATGTACAAAGCGCCAGGATATTTGTCCGGTCCATTGCTCACTAAGCGCTGCATCTCTTGTAGGTTCCAACTTGTAACTTTCTCTGGAACAGAAAGCTTTGTTGCAATAGTTATTGGCACCCCAACCTCGCTTATATCAAGATTAGGATCTGGACTAATTACTGTACGAGCTGAAAAGTCAACTCTTTTCCCAGAAAGGTTGCTTCTAAACCGTCCTTCTTTACCTTTAAGTCGTTGAGACAATGTTTTTAGGGCTCTTCCTGACCGATGTCTCGCTGGCGGGATTCCTGAGGATTCATTGTTAAAATATGTGGTAACATGGTATTCCAGAAGTTCTGAAAGATCCTGAATAATAAGCGTGGGAGCGCCTGCTTCAATGTTTTCTTTGAGGCGCTCATTAATTCGGATAATATCAACTAGCTTGTGCGTTAAGTCGTCTTCAGACCTAATTCCTGACTCAAGTGTAATTGATGGCCGAACATAAACGGGTGGAACAGGTAGAACTTGAAGAATCATCCATTCTGGACGTGCGCTTTTAGGGTCGTATCCTAGTATTTCAAGGTCTTCGTCAGGTATTCTTTCAAATCTTTCACGTATCATACTAGCAGTTAATCTTTGAGGGCCTTCTTCAATGTGTTCGTAGAATACAGTTGGCTTAACAAACTCGATTTTGTATTGCCTTGCACCGCAGTAAGGGCATTCCTTGTTTTTCTTTGTCCGTTCAAGAACAGTGTCGTAAAAATGGTCGGGCACCGAACCCATCATCTTTTTGATACGCATAACACGTCGTTTAAGCCTTTTAGTTGTTGTTTCAGACAACAAGATGTGTCCACAATTTCTGCAAAATGCCTGAAGCAAATCATGAATTTTTTTGGTAAATTCGACGTGGACAATTGGTACTGCAAGCTCAATATGACCAAAATGTCCTGGGCATCTTGCAGCTGTGTTACCGCAAGTTCTACATCTTTGCCCTGGTTCAAGAACACCGAGTCTGCTGTCCATGAGGCCTGAAGGTATTACGGCGCCATCCTCGTCATATGTGTCTGCTGTCTTAATCTCGACAACAGACAGTTTACGAATATCTTGAGGGGAAATAACGCCGAAACGAATCTCTTCAATTATCTTGTCGTAAATTTCTTCAACCGCCATCTTAAGTCCTCTCCTTAAGCCTCAACCGAGGTGTAACACATAAACTCATAAGCTCCTGTAATAATAGCTTGAATGCGTATGAAATTTGAACTGGCGAAACACGCGATTGTTCTCCGCAGATTTGGCAAATGTACTTTCTCTGTTTGATGTCGTAATATGCGATTAGACCACAGTTTTCGCAGACGTAAAGAACGTATTTGTCTGATTCTTCAAGAAGTCTGTCACGAAGCAGCATAGACGCGCCGTGTCCGATCAAGCAGTCTCTTTCCATTTCACCGAACCGCAGTCCGCCACCTCTTGCTCTTCCCTCAGTTGGCTGTCTTGTGAGCATTTGAACTTGTCCTCTTGCTCTTGCGTGGATCTTGTCAGCAACCATGTGGTGCAGCTTCTGATAATAGATTACGCCCATGAAGATGTCTGTAACGTATTTTTCACCCGTTATTCCATCATAAAGAACTTCACGTCCAGTGTGGCTAAAGCCATATTCTATAAGCATTTGCTTAAGCTCATCACCTTTTTTATTAATGAACGGCGTTCCATCAATAAATTCCCCTTTTGCAGATGCCACCTTCCCAGCAAGCGATTCCAAAAACTGTCCAATAGTCATTCTCGAGGGGAACGCGTGTGGATTAATAATGATGTCTGGTACAATGCCGTCAACGCTGAAGGGCATATCTTCTTGTGGTACAATCATTCCAATAACGCCCTTTTGCCCGTGGCGAGAGGCAAATTTGTCTCCTAGCTCCGGAATTCGTTCATCACGTACTCTGACTTTTACGAGTTTGCTTCCTTCATTTGTCTCAGAGATGAAGACTGCATCAACCGTTCCTTTTTCAGAGGGTCTCATGTCAACCGAAGAATCCCTCATAGTTGGCCCCTTGATTTCAAACTCTTTGTATTCCTCGAGGAAACGTGGCGGGCTTATTCTGCCAATTAGAACATCACCGCCTGAGACGTCAGCCTCGACACTTACAACGCCGTCTTCTTCCACGAAACGGTAATATTGTTCTCCACGGTATCCACGAGTACCCGGCTCAGGTATAACTAAGCGGTCTCTTAAGCCTCCTAAATATTGGCGGCATTCAGCATCGTAAATTCTGTAGAACGTCGAACGGGCCAAGCCTCTTTCAATGGATGCTTTATTGAAAATTAAGGCATCTTCCATGTTGTAGCCTTCATACGAAAGAACAGCCACAATACAATTTTGTCCAGAAGGCCTAAGATTGTATCCGATAACGTCTAACGGCTTTGTTTGAACAACAGGAGTTTGTGGATAATGAAGTATGTGAGACCTCGAATCTACTCTTAACGGAAAATTCACAGCGTAGATGCCTAACGCTTGCTTAGACATTGCGGACTCATAAGAGTTTCGAGGCGACTGATTATGCTCAGCATAGGGAATTAAAGAAGCGCAAGTTCCCAAAATCGAATAAGGCGTAATTTCAAGATGAGTATGCTTAATCGTTATGTCTTCTGGAGTTAAGGCCACTAAAGCGTTTTCTTCCTCCTCAGCATCCAAGTATTCGATAATACCACGTTTAATGAGATCTTCCCAGTTCCATTCCTTATGCCGTATCTTTGCTATTTCCTCGTCGCCAAGCCTAGGTTTGCCGTTTTCAACAATTATAAGACCCCGGCGAACTCGGCCTTCGTCACAGTTAACGTAAACTTCTTCATTTACGCCGTGAGCCTTAGAGAAATATGCGACATTTATTTCAGATGAAATAGCACCTTTTCTTCTGTCCTCTTTTAGCCTATTAACAAATTCTATTGGAGAAATGTGATAGCCAATGGGGCAGCCGTCGACAAAGACCTTTGCGCCTGAAGCACGCAGAGTCTCGTTGGCTTCAGTTAATGGAACAACGCCTCTTCTGTAAAGTATCTGCTTTACCTTTTCTTGGTCCATTCCAACAGATATTGATGCTGACAATGCAAGGTTTTTCACGAGTCCACAATTTGCGCCCTCAGGAGTTTCGTTGGGGCAAAGTCTTCCCCAATGAGTGGCGTGAAGATCTCTTGCCTCAAAGTTTGGTTGGCTGCGGCTAAGTGGGGATTGCAGCCTTCTCAGGTGACTGTGGGCAGATATCATGTTTGTTCTGTCAAGCAGCTGCGTGATTCCTACTTTTCCCCTGCCCCAGTTTCCTGTTGCTAATGAGTGTTGAAGCTTGTCTGAAATGATTCCAGGTCTTACAGCAATCGAGACACTTATCATTCTTCTTTTAAGTCCCATTCTTTCAAGCTGGTACTTAATGTCGCGGCACAGGTTTCTGAAGGCTACTCTGAACAGGTCTGCGAGAAGAGGTCCTGCAAGCTTAAGCCTCTTGTTTTTAAAGTGGTCTTTATCATCGGGTTTTCGTCTTCCAAGTTTTAGCTCGATGACTCTGGAAGCCATTTCACCGAGGAAGTAAGCCTTGTCTTTCCTGCTTTCTTTTGTTCTTCCGACATGCGGTAGAAAGTTTCTGTCAATAATTGTTTCAGTCTTCATAAGTCTGTAGCTTTTTACTTGCCCGTGAGCTACTCTATTGCCGATGAAGAGAAGAGCGTCCTCTGTAGTTTCGACATCCGCAGCCGCCTCGAATGACGGCTCAAGTTCGCTTTGGATCGTTTTATCAGCGGAAACTGCCTCAGCAATTTCTCGGTCTGATTGTAGACCCAAAGCCCTCATCATTACTATGAATGGAATTTCAGACGGCACTCCTGGAACTGAAATATGGATTGTGCCATTGGACTTAAGCCTAAGCTCTATTCGGGCTCTGAAACCCACGGTTGTAGAGAAAACTTTTGCTTCGTAAACTGGATTGACGCCTCTCGTGTCAACGTCTACTAAGATGCGGTTAGGAGCCAAGTCTTCAATGGCCACGATAACTCGTTCAGACCCATTTATGATGAAGTAGCCACCTGGATCAAGGGGGTCTTCGCCTTGCCTGATAAGTTCCTCATCTTTGAGCTCCGAGAGAAGACAGTATTTTGACTTAAGCATAGTTGGCAAGTCACCGATGTAAACAAGCTCTTTTTCCATTTCTTTATCGTCGATTATGGGCGTCATCTCCACGGAAAGAGGCATCGCGTAAGTAAGATTTCTAAGCCTTGTCTCCATGGGGTAAATTTCGTGCCGGGTTCCGTCCACCTCAGTTATGTATGGACCGTAAATTACGTCGTTTTCGATTTCGCGGACAATGAAGATTCTTCCAAATTTTATTTTGTACGGTCCTTCAGGAACCTCTATCTCGATTTCGCCAACCTCGTCTATCACCTGTTGAAGACCGCGCTCGACGAACTCGTTGTAGGAGTCAAGATGCTGCCTGACTAATCCTTTTTCTTCAAAGAGAGCCTTCTGTACTAAAAATGCATCATCAACATTAATCAAACTGAAAATAATCCCCCTTCAAGGTTTGAACACACTAAATGTTTACATATTCGATTTTTCAGAGTTTTTTCCTCCAACGGACCGGTAACCACCCAGCCCAAGTGGGAGTTCAAGATTGCTTTCACGATTTTTGAAAGCTAATGAGTAAACGATAAACGATGTTAATAAATGTTATCATTCTCTCACCTTCCTAACAAAAACAGGAACAAATCCTCCCATAGGTCTATTTTATACAACATTTTAAATAAAAACCAGCTTAAATTCTTTCTTGCTTATTTTGCAGGATTATTTGTTAAATGGTGGGTATCCTGAAGTTTTCAAATTTGATAGCTTAGGAGGCTCGTACACAGTTCTAGATTCAAAAGGCGCCTGTCCATTGGAAAAACTAGAGCCAGAATGGTGCTTCAAGCCTTACGACGATTCATTAATTGGTAGAATCTGCGAGGTATGGCTTGACGAGAAAATGAATGTTAGAACCGAATGGATGAAAGTTAAGCCAATCCCGACTTCTGAAGGTTAGTTTGAAAAGATCTGGCAGGAATACAGAGAGGACAAAATTGTGAGGTGACATTGTAGCTTAAAGTGCGTAAGAAGGAAAAACGATGTAAGAGACTTGTGTCTCAAGAAAAACTGGGAACCCTCAGGGTAGATCATATAGAACATTATGTGAGAATTCTAATAATGCCCATGTTGAACTATTTGTTCAGCATTCAGAACAGAAGGTAGCTTGTAGATGTTAGGGCGATGAAGTGATTCTAAAGTGTGCGTGCTATTTCGCTTGAGAGAATGCTTAGTCTAAATGTTTCCTTTCCTTTTTCGCTAAGTTGAAACTCATATAGTGGTTTGAGAGACGCTTGGTCTAGGGAGAATTCTTTGTTACATTTTTTGCACGTAAAAATGATTGATGGAGCGACGAAAGAGTGCCCATACGAGCATTTATACCAGTTGCCGATTCTTCGGTAGTCCACGCCGATCATTCTAAGTTCCTTGTTACATTTTGGGCAGATTAAGGCAGTGATGCTTTTTTCGAACTCTGATCTGAACGCAACGTGCCCGCAGGTCATGTGTTCAAGTGCTTCTCCGCTTTCTATTAGCCTACTTCCGCAGTCTGGGCACCTCACGTTAACTGACATGGACAGAGAACTGCATGAGGGGCAAGATATGGATGAATGTGCAGGTTCTTTTTTAAGCAAGCCTTTTTCAGCCATCCTCATCAATGAGGATAACAGAATCGAGATTGGTATTTGGCTGTCTGGAATAGAGTGCGGTGTTGCTGAAACTTCTATTTTTATACTTGAGTTTTCTTTAAGAATCCTGTATATCTCTTTTGCAGCTTCTAGGTCTACTCCTTCAGGCAAAGATGATTCGAGAAGAATTTCGTTTATGCATTCTGTCATACGTCTTGTTAGTATGTTATCTTTTGTTATGTAGTCTTTTGCGCCAAGTTTCATTGCTTCTACAGCGATTTCTTCATTACCCTTGCCTGTGACGAAAACTATTGGTTTACTTATGGATTGCCTTCGCAGTTCTCGTAGAAGGTCTAGCCCAGTCATGTCTGGAAGTCTGTAGTCCAGAAAGACTATATCGAAAGAGTTCTTTTTTATGTTCTCTATTCCTTCTTGACCGGTTTTGGCTATCACCAGTTTAAAAGGTACAGGCAGATTTTTCTTTAGAGAACGCTCCATGATAAAATGATCTTCGGGATTATCTTCGATGTAGAGAAGGTTTAGTTGCAAATATTTCCACTCTGATTATTATTGTTTTTCATCTTGTTGGAATCCTTGATATTATGAGCCAATATTCCCTTATTTCCACCACAGTCTTAATGAAGTTTTCAAAGCTTACAGGTTTTACGATGTAGTTGTTGCATCCCATTTTGTACGCTTCTTCAATATCTTTGTCTCTTTCAGACGACGTTAGAACGATAACGGGAATACTTTTGAGATTTTCATCGCTCTTAATTTCTTTTAAGACTTCAAACCCATTGACTTTAGGCAGTTTTAGATCCAATAAAATTAAGGCTGGCGTTGGAGCATCCTTGTATTTCCCTCTTTTCCGGACAAAGTCTATGGCTTCCTCTCCATCCTGTACCACGTAAAGCTTGTTGTATATTCGCCCCATTGCGAAAGCCCGTTTCGTAATCAATACGTCGTCTGGATTATCCTCAACCAACAAAAATGGATAATCTGGACTTGCAATAAGCCTGCTCATTTTTTGTTGTTCTCCTTAACTTTATCAGTGTTCTGAACATTTACGGTTTTCGGTAATGTAAGATAAAAAGTGCTTCCTTTGCCTACTTCACTTTCAACCCATATTCTTCCTTGAAAATGATCAGCAATTCTCTTGCAGATTGCAAGTCCCGCGCCAGTTCCTTCATATTCTTCTTCAGTGTGCAACCTTTCAAAAATTTTGAATAGTCGGTCGTAGTATTTTTTGTCGATCCCTATACCGTTATCCGCAACCTTGAACACGAACTCGTTGTCTTTTTCTTCGCATGAAACTTCAACCGTGGGTTTTTCTGATTTGTTGAATTTTAAGCCATTGTCGATTAGATTCATGAATAACTGTTTTATCCAAACACGTTGGATGCGAATCTTAGGTAGATCTTTGTATTTCACAAGTCCATTACGTTTCTTGATAACTGGGTCAAGATCAAAAATAATTTCCTCCATGAGTTTATTCAGGTCTACCTCTTCCACGTTTATGTATTTCCGTCCAACTCTTGATAGTATAAGTAGATCCTCAATCATGTGCTCCATGTTAGAAACTGCTTTGACAATTCTGTTAATATACTCCTGGGCGTTCTCGTCAAGTTTGTCTTTATAATCCTCCGCAAGAAACGTGGTGAACGCCTTTATTGCTCGGAGAGGCGCCTTCAAGTCGTGAGACACCACATACGTGTAATTTTCTAAATCAACATTGGATTGCAGAAGCGCCTTGTTTGCTAGATCAACCTCTTCTTTCAACCTCGCTAGCTCCTCACATCTTAGTTGTAGAGACATATTGACTTCTTGTAATCTTTCCTCTGATTTTCTGAGGGATTCTTCCATCTCCTTCAGTTCAGTAATGTCTCTTGAGATTCCAACTATCCCAATTATTCGGTCGTTTTTGTCTCTAATTGGTACTTTAGTGCATGTAACCCAGCGAAATTTACCGTCAGCTGTCCTGATGCGTTCGACTTTGCCTATGACTGGGACCCCTGTTGCCACGATTTTTTGTTCATCCTCATAAGCAGCTTTAGCATGTTCGGGTGTGAAAAAATCGAAGTCAGTCTTGCCAAAGGCCTCTTCTGAGCTCTTAACTCCTATTGTTTGGCATTGGGCTTTGTTAATGAGTATAAAGCGGGATTTAATGTCTTTAAAATATATTGTGTCAGGAATGTTATCCATCAAAATTTGAAGTAAATTCATCTCGCGAAATTTTCTCGCTGTTTCTTCAAGCAGATTATTTTCATGAGTCTTATCTGATTCTTGTCCCATTTTCTTCCCTCACCATCCATCTGTTCAGGCTGTGATAGTTTCTTGATTGTTAAGAATTTGTCACCCATCAGATACCAAATCATTTAAGATAAGTAATAATATATTTAATGTTTGTTTAAGAAGATACCTTTTTCTAACTGGTAGATTTTTATTTGTGTTTTTCTCAAATAAATATTTAATGTTGTGCCTTTCCGCTCTTCTAATTGCTTTCGTCTCGTTGCAAGAATTTTTAGAGTGGTTGAGCAACCTAACAATCTCAGAATTTACACTTATATATTGGCCACTGTTAGCTGTGGACTTTGCTCGTTCAGTTGGGAAATCCATATTTCTGCTTTCCTATGCGGTTTACCGAAAAATTCGTCCAATACGGTTTAAGGACGGTTTTCTTCCAAAATTGTCGCTTCTTATCCCAGCTCATAATGAGGAGAAAATAATAGTGAATGCTATTGAGTCGGCGCTGGAAACCGACTATCCAAACAAGGAAATAATAGTCATAGATGATGGGTCAAAGGATAAAACGTATCAGTTAGCGTACCCGTATTATCAAAGAGGACTAATCAAGCTCCTTCACAGGGATGTTGCAAGCGGCTCCAAGGCGACGGCATTAAACTATGGTCTTGTTTTTGCATCTGGAGATGTAGTGTCCGTAGTTGATGCGGATACGCTTCTTGAGCGAAACTCGTTGAGGGAGATTGTGAGGCCTCTCAGCAACTCTGATATTAGCGCTGTCTCTGGAAACGTTCGCATCTTAAGAGGCGAGCATGGCTCAAATAACCTTCTGGTAAAGCTTCAGTCCTACGAGTACCTCATTTCCCTTGAATTGGGGCGTAGATTCAGTTCCATAATGAAAACACTGCTTATAATTTCAGGTGCTTTTGGAGCTTTCTGGAAAGAAAATGTGTGTTCTTTAGGTGAATATGATAAGGATACTATAACAGAGGATTTCGACATCACTTTCAAGATGAGAAAACTGGGCAAAAGATTATACTTTGCAGACAAGGCAGTTTCATGGACTTTTGTTCCAGAGACATGGAAAGACTGGAGGCGTCAAAGATTAAGATGGACTAAAGGTCAAGCGGAGACGCTTTGGAAACATAGAAACGTTTTTCTAAAAAAAGGGTTTGACTCGAGGTTCGTCATAGCCGTCTTTGACATGCTGTTTACCGACATCATTCTTCTCTTTGTTCGATTTATATGGATAGGTTATATTCTTTTTATGTTCCGTAACGTTTTCATCTATATTTTTGCTTTCAGTATCATATTGTATATGATATGTGAATTCGTAACTATAATCACTGCAGGCGTCTTATCGCCGCGTAAAAATGACCTCAAAAAAGTATACCTTTTTCCTGTTGTAGTTCTGTTTTACCGACCTTACTACTCGCTGATTCGTTTAAAAGCATACATTGACTGGATAAGAAAAAAGAGAAGCGTCTGGTAACTATAACATTTCAAGAAGATATAATTCAAATCAACTTTAACAAACATTGGCACCCAAACAAAAATACATTACATAAATTGGCCTATGATTTCAAGAAAGAGATAAGACAGTTATTATGAATGACATCTTTACGAAGCATTGCAGAACACTCTTAGAATAACAACTCTTCATACATTCTTAAGTATATATTAAATGTTGTGTTGAATCGATTTTTATTTTTGCGAGAGCCACATGGAGAGTTGTAGCAAATAATGGAAAGCGTTAATTATCCGAAAAATAGTTTATTATTTAGATAATTGTAATATAGGAGTAGGAACGTTACATACTATTTGGAGCGTAATCTTGTTGAGTTGCCGTGTTTCTAGCGGGGATAGGGGACTAGATGAAGTTTTAGACGGCGGTTTTCCAAGAGGTAGCCTTATAGTTTTGGCTGGTAATCCAGGCACTGGAAAGACTGTTTTTTCCGCCCAGTTTTTGTACCGGGGCGCAGTTGATCATAATGAGCCTGGCGTCTATGTTAGCTTCGCTGAGAACAAAGAAACATTCTACGGTAACATGATGGGGTTCGGCTTCGATTTTGAAGCTCTTGAGAAGACGGGTAAGTTTCGCTATCTCGACCTGTTAACCGTTAGGGAGGCAGGTGTATCCACGGTCTTGAATATGATTGTTGAGGCGGTGGAGGCTGTTAAGGCAAAACGGCTTGTGCTTGACTCGTACTCTGTCTTGGCTCAGGCCTTCGAGAGGCCTTTCGACTCGAGGATAGTGGCCCACACTTTGCTGAGTAAGATCATAAGGCAGGTTGGCTGCACGTCATTGTTGATCAGCGAGGTTCCTTACGGAAGTGAAAGAATAGGCACAGGAATGGAGGAGTTTGTGGCTGACGGCGTTCTGTTGCTTAGAGCGAGCGAGATTGACGGCCGCCTATTCAGAGACTTGGAAATCAAGAAGATGCGTGGAACAAGAATTACGGAAAGCACGTTAGCCTTCACAATATACGACGGATTTAAGGCTTTTACAATGTTCCGAGATAAGCCTTTGAAGGGCGGAGTTTTTCAGCCAATTCCAGACGGCACCGACAGGTTTTCAACAGGCATACCAGACCTGGACAGTCTGCTTGGCGGAGGATACCCTAAAGGCTCAACCGTGCTACTTGAAATTGACTTAAACGTGTCAACCCTACAGTATCACCTATTTCTCGCTTCTGCCTTTAACTTCCTTGCACAAGATAGACCACTCTTTGTGATTCCATCAGTCGGAGTAGACTTAGACTTAATCTTAAATCGGGCGCGTGACGCCGGATTCGCAGACGAGAAGCTTGAACGTCTGTTAAGGTTATTCGAGTTCAAAGGGATCGTGCTCAATAAACATCCATGCTTGGTTGAGATGGAGGGCAGAGATACCGAAGTAGACATTGAAAAGTATCTTGATACTGTCGATGAGATCCGCACAAGGACGGGGCAACCAGTAATACACGTTATTGGAGTAGACAAAATGGCAACCCATTATGGATTTGAAGCCACATTAAGGATTTTGAATCTGGCGGTTTCAATGGTTAGGCAGCGCAGAAGCTTGGCTATTTTCATCCTTAAACCAGGCTTTAAAAATGCTGTGCCCATCTTAAACTCAATTGTAGATGTGCATTTGAAAGTTGTTAGGGAGCATGGGGCGCTGCTGGTTTACGGGCTTAAACCGAGGACGAATCTGAACTTTGTTGAGATGGACGTTACAAAAGGCTATCCGATTACTAGGCTTAAACCAATAGAATAGAAGGCTAAAACTGTGAATGATTTAACATGTGGGGGGGGCAGTTTGAATGAACGTGAAGGCGGTGGCTGTTCGAATGAAGCGTTTGACCGGGTTCTCCGCGCCTGCATAGACGAAGTGTTAAGCGAGGTTCTTGGAGACGTGTCTTCCGCTATTGTTCTCCGCCACGTTGGCGGCGCCAGCCTCTCCGCTGGCATAGAATTCTTCGCTGAGGCACTTGAAAGAATCTTCGGAGAAGGTGCGTCGCTTCTTGAAACCCTTATCGTTAGAAGGCTTTACGCCAAGCTCGGAATCCAGTATGATGTGAAGGCAAACTACGAGTTCATAGACTACGTTAAGGAGGCAGAGAAAAAGTGGCGACAACAAAAGGGACAACTTACGATGTGAACGCGGATCCTTGCATAATAATTAGAAGAGACAGTGCTGGAACTTTAGAAGCAGTGGACGCGCCTCAACGATGACTTCTAAAGTAACTTGGCAGCCAACCGTGCTTATTTGAAAGAAAAGTTTTCTGAAAGGCGGGATCTATGTTGAACTTGGGGTGGAGAACAACGAGTCAACAAACATTCTCAGGAAAGCTTATTCTGCGTCATATTCTATTGTTTTTGTTAAGGACGAAATCTAATACGGAGTGAAACTGAGACCCGCAAAAGGACTTATAGAGAGGGCTTTCAGAAGAAACTATAAGACAACGTATCTACAGGTTTAAGAGACTCATCAAGCGCGGAGCCGATTTAAACGTTCCAGACAGCGTTTCAACCGTGCTAGCTCAGGGAGAAAGTTCAGCAGCAGACAAAAAGTTGTTTATCACCACATACAAAGCGTACGCTAAGTACAAACGGTTGGAATGGGAACCGCCTACAGTTCAAGTAGCAGATAAACTGCCCTTCATTCCACATGAAGAAGAAATAGATCAGGTAATAGCAGGATATGGCAGAAAAACAGCTACATTCCTACAAGTTCTGAAAGAGACCTGAGCACGGACCTCAGAAGCTGCAAGAATCAGATGGATAGACGCCGAAGCCGAAGCCTTAACAGTTCGAATAAACAGCCCTATTAGAGGTCGGCGCCGCCAGAATCTTCAAGATTACACCTAAACTCGTAGCAATGCTGAACGGCTTGCCGAAGACCGAAGAATACATGTTCAACCCAAAAGCTCACACGATACGACAAAACTCTCAAAAACAACGAAATCGAATAGCGCAGAAACTACAGAACCCAAGAATAAGGCAAATTCACCTTCACACATTTCGACATTGGAAGGCAACAACGGAGTACTACAAAACCAAAAACATACTATACCGTAAAAAATTTATTAGGCCACAAGCAACTCAAAAACATTGAAGTGTACACTCACCTAATCGGCTTCGAAAAAGAAGAGTACCACGTCGCTTGCACCATGAACCTTGAAGGAAAAAAGCTAATAGAAGCCAGAATTAGTTTGCCCGGTACAGCGAAAAAGACGGAATGGCTATATATCGGAAAAGAAAGTAGTATAATTCGCGCCCTGGTAGTATAGTCCGGCCTAGTATAGGCGGCTGTCGCCCGCCCGACCCGGGTTCAAATCCCGGCCAGGGCGCCAAACAGTTGTGTTGCCCTTCTCTCTTTAGCTTTGGGCCTCTTTGATTTAGAGATGTTTATGAGCACAAAAGGAAAGTACACAGATTATAGCTAGGTTTGACTTGTGTTCAAGTATTGATATTATTGGAATGCATGTTTCAAAGGGTGTTTTAACGCGCAATTGGTTTTTATGTTTTTGTCTTTTTGACACGTATTATATTAGTTAACATTTTTTGGAGGTTCTTTGTCGAATCCTTTTTTTAACGTCCATTTATGATTGATTGAATTTTCTGAAAAGGTTGATTGATTATTCTTAAGTTTAATATAGCACTTTTATATCCATCTTGTTTTTTAAAGGAAATGGTTGGATGAAGCGGTATCTGGGAATTGCCTTAAAATACATGCTTTCACGGTTTTGGACACATAAACCAGTCATTTTGACGCATTCTGTAACCTCAAGGTGCAACTGCCGTTGCAAGATGTGTAATCTGTGGATGAAACCGTTGAATAATAATGAGATGAATAAAAGTGAGGTTTTCCGTATGCTTGATGAAGCCAAAGACCTTAACTTTGCTGCTTATTTGGTTTGGGGCGGAGAACCTCTCATGAGACCAGATGTTTTCGAAATTCTTCAGCACGCTCGTAAAAACGACTTTTATACAAGCCTAATCACTAATGGAATTCTTCTTCCAGAAAATGCTGAAAGACTTGCAGAACTTGTGGATCTCACCTTTGTTTCCCTTGATCATTACTCGGAGTACCACGATGTAATGCGAGGTCAAAAAGGAACCTTCAAAAAAGCTGTAAAGGGCATCATTAAACTGAGGAACGCTGGGGGAAGAGTTGCGATTAATTGCGTCTTAAGCAAGATGAATCAGGACTCTGCGATGAAAATGGTTGAACTTGCTTGTTTGCTTGGAGTAAAAATTGCGTTTGACCAGATGGAAGTATTCGCTGGTTACAATGAGGAACTTGCATTGACAACTGACGAAAAAACAGGAGCGTTCCAAAAAATTCAGGAAACCAAAAGCTATGAAAGATACGTGTTGAACTCTTCTGAATATCTACAGCACATTATAAACCATACAAAATATTCCTGCGCTCAACCATCAATCTACTTAGTTGTAACAGAAGATGGAAAAGTCACGCCTTTCTGGTGCCAAAAAACTAACAGTCCCTTAGGTGATCTACGAAAACAGAGCCTAGGCGAAATTCTGAATTCAAAGCCTCTTAAACAGTTCACTGAACTTTCGAAGGGCTGTAGCCTTTGTGGTAACTCTGTTACCGTCGAGACTTCAATATATTATTCTGCAAGAAGGTTTTTCACAAACTTCTACAAATGGAACAATCCTTACCTCAAGTTTCTCGCCGATTTTGCGTTTTAAACAGTTTGTTTAGATAGATTTTTCTTATTGTCCAATATTGTTAAGAATTTGGTTGATTTCACTTATTTTTTCAATAGTGAAATCAGGCTTGAAGGCTTCTGCAACTTCCCTTTCTTTTTCTCTTCTCAGCCAAACAGTCTTCATCCCAAACGCTTTGGCTCCTGCAACATCCGTGTGTAGCAAGTCACCAATGTGAAGAGCCTCTGACGGTTTAACGGGTAACTTTAAAAAAACTCTTTCAAACATTAGTTTATGAGGCTTGTTAAACCCAACCTCATCGGAAAAAACGGTTGTAACAAAAAAATCTAAAACACCGTTTTTTTGCAATATGTTTCTGAGGATTCTCGCTGGCGTAAATCCGCTGTCGCTGATAATTGCCATTTGGTACCTTGGCCTTAGAGACTCAAGTACTACTTTTACCTCTTTGACTAAAGGCGGAGGATTTTTCAATGCTACTTCTTCAAAATACGTGATTACCTCCTTTTTTTGATCTTCAGGTAACTTAGCTTGCAGCTTTTGAAGAATGTATTCCAGTCTTTCCGTGTTTGGTACAAAACGGTGATTTTCAGTTTCCCAAACCCTGTAGACGTAATCTAATGACGAGACAAAGGCTTCAGTTAAATCATCTTTTGTAAGTGAGTACCCCATCTTCCTTAGTGCTGTCAAAAGAAAATTGGTTCTCTGAATTGTATAGTCACGGTTTTCGATTAACGTGTTCCAAAGGTCAAAGGTTACCGCTCGAATCAAATCTCGCACTTGCCCGCAATCATCGTTCGATCATAAATGTGGTTTTTGAAACTGGAAGTTCCCTTACCTCATGTATAAGCATATCCATGCGTTCACCTATGCCAAGAACGTCAGCCTTTTCAAGACCATCTAAGGCTCTTTGCAGTTTAAGGTCTCTCTCCGCGTGAATTGTAAGTAGCGGGTCGCCTTTTTTGACTCTGTCACCGATTTTCTTATGAAGGTAAATACCAGCCCCCTTGTCCTTGGGTGCACCAGCCAGCCTAGCAGCCTCAGCGAGTGACGCATTATTTATCCAGAGTATGTATCCTTCCTTCGCTGAACGAACCGTATATGTCTGGTCTCCAACAGGTATATCTTTGGTTTTGATGTTTGGATTTCCGCCTTGGGCTTCTATTATTTCACGCATCTTTCTCTCTGCTTTGCCTGATCTCAAGATCTCCATGGCTGTTTCTTTTCCATTTTTCTTTCCACTCATTTCCAACAGTATGCCAGCTATGTTGGTTGCTTTGTCAATTAAGTCTGGAGCTTTAACCTCGCCTGTTAGAACTGCTAAAGCTTCCCTAGCTTCCAATGCAGGTCCAATTGTGTGTCCAATTGGCTGTTCGCCGTATGTCACCGCGCATTGCACTTTGATGTCTAAGCGTCGACCTAGCTCCATAAAATCCTTTGCCAAAAGATCAGCTTCGCCAATGGTTTTGACTTTTGTTCCTCTTCCTGTAGGAATGTCCAGAACCATCAGGTTAGCGCCCACAGCTTTTTTCTTACTCATTATTGAAGGCAACAAAAGAGGATCAATCGAAAGCGGATTTTCAACCCTTATAAATATATCGTCTGCTGGTGCAAGGTTCAAGGTTCCTCCCCAAACCATGCAGCCGTTCGTTTTTTCAACGACCCTTTGCATCTCTTTAAGTTCAAGGTTTACGGGCATTAAAACTTCTACTCTGTCTGCTGTGCCAGCAGCTGATGTTATGGCTCTTGATGAAGACTTGGGTATTGTTAAGCCAGCAGCTGCAACAATTGGAACAACGAGTAATGTTGTTTTGTCTCCTGGAACTCCACCAATCGAAT
This sequence comes from Candidatus Bathyarchaeota archaeon, assembly GCA_018397065.1. Lineage (GTDB taxonomy): Archaea > Thermoproteota > Bathyarchaeia > Bathyarchaeales > DTEX01 > JAGTRI01. The sequence continues at coordinate 23,783 of JAGTRI010000001.1, read as the reverse complement.
GTTTGTCGACAATAACGGGTTTGTTAATTTTTAAAATATTACCAGTTTTAACCATCGCCATCGAAAGGCTTGTTGCTTCATCCAAATCCAGCCCAAAAACATGAAGCGCAGTGACAAATGATGCTATTTCAATCTCGCTGAGTTTACCCTTAATAACATCTTGTATTATCTCGTTGATTTCGTTGTAGGTAAGTTTTCTTCGGTTCAGCTTATTACGTATAAAATAGACAGATGAAGGCAAAGGCGCAATTTCAACATCAACTTCGTCGCCTTCGTTAAGGCCTAAACTGTTTTTAACTTCCTCGTAGATTCCGACTGTTCCCTTCACGATGAGCATAGACGCTATGTTCACAATTGCGATTACTTCGTTGTCGTGGCCTCGAACCCTCACTCTTTCTAGGCTGGAAACACTTAGGTCCTCAGCGTCCTCACGGTTAAGGACGACAATAAATTTTCCGCCAGCTTCTAAACCCAAGATTTTTGTCCTAAGATTCATACTTAAACATCAACCTGTAATTCGCATATATTAATATTCGAAAGATAAGAACAGACATACAATAGTTGAGATGCCATATAAATATAGACATTCTCCTCTCATCTCTAACGTTTAATTGTTGAGAACGAAATTATGGACTTATGTCATGTACCCCTATAGTGTCGCCCTTTAACAAGATTTTCTAATAATCGAATACCCTTATATCGTAAATTTTGAATATGGCTCGAAAAAGCTGACATTGCATCTTTATAATAAAACGAAAAATATGTATAAAATATAAATAATTTAAATTAAATACATTATTAAAAATTGTTTTAACGGTGAGAAAAATATCAGGTGAAAGGGTTGTCAGAGAATGAACGTGTTTGGATAGCTAGAGACTATCTTAGATGCAGCGGTTGCCGAAGATGCGAAATAGTCTGTTCACTTAGCCACGAAGGCAAAATATGGCCTGAGGCTTCACGGATAAGGGTTTTCATGCTTCTTCCAGGCGTAGAGATCCCACACCTTTGCGTGCAATGCCACGATTATCCCTGCGTGGAGGCCTGCCCAACAAAAGCATTATCAATCAACAAACAAACCGAAGCCGTTATCGTTGACAAAGAAACATGTATAGCCTGCGGGAAATGTATCGATGCTTGTCCCGGCAAGATTCCGTACATTCACCCAACTGATAATTATGTTGTAATTTGTGACTTGTGCAATGGGAAACCAAAATGCGTCGAAGCCTGCGCTGCCGGAAGATGGAATGCTTTGGAGATAATTAAAAAATCTGAAACACATACCTTCAAGCTATATGCTAAGACACCTGAAATCATTACCAGAGATGTTGCTTCACAAATTTATGGCAAAAAATGGAGGGAATCCGTTTAAATGAAAGGGTACGCTGGAAAGTTTCTTGAAGTCGATCTTTCAAGCAAAAATATAAAAGAAACAAGATTTAACGAAGATATTCTTAGCCAATACATTGGCGGAAGAGGATTAGCCACAAAAATTCTCTGGGACAAACTTGGAAAAAACTGGGAACAAACTGATCCTTTAGGACCAGAAAACTTGCTTCTTATGCTATCTGGACCATTAACTGGCTACGTTCCGGGCGCAAGGCTTTGTGTTTCAGGGAAGTCTCCTCAATCCAACGGAGTAGTAGGCTCAACTGTTGGAGGCGAATTCGCCGTGGAGCTGAAATGCGCAGGTTACGACGGAATCATTTTCTATGGAAAGGCCGAGAAACCTGTTTACCTTTTCATAAAGGACTCTGAAGTGGAGTTGAAACCCGCAAACCACATTTGGGGAAAAGGAAGTCAGGAAACGCTTAAGACACTCGTGAAAGAATGCAGAGAAGAACTTTCAAGTCGTTTTCCAAGACGCGGCTTATGGAAGGAACCTCAAATCATGTATATTGGGCCAGCAGGTGAAAAACGAAGTAGAATAGCAGTTGTCGCAGCGAAATGGGCTCATGCAGCTGGCTATGGCGGCTACGGAGGGGTTATGGGGTCAAAAAACTTGAAGGCGGTCGTGGTGAAGGGAACTGAACCCTTACCTGACGTTGTATACATGGAAAAGGTTTTGATGCTGATTAACAAGATTCTGGAAATCAACTTTAGAAATATAGTTTTTAGGCGTTGGGGCACAGGCAATTTAGGTCACGATGTTGGCTCCCGTACAAGTTCGGAACCAGTAAGAAACTGGCAAGAAGAATGGCACAATGAAGAAAGCTACGGTTCATACGAATTTGAGAAATACTGGGTAAAACGGTACTGGGCAGATTTTGGTTGTCCCACATCTTGCTTGAAACTTGCGGTCATTAGGTCAGGTCCTTTTGAAGGTTCTATTACGGATAACCCTGATTATGAAAACCAAGCGTACCTTGGAACAAACTTGGGCATTTTTAGTGCTGAGGAAAACATCTACTTAACTGCGCTTATAGACGAACTTGGGTTATGTGGCATACAAGCAGGGAACGTTCTCGGGTTTGCAGCTGAGCTTTACGAAAAAGGCATCTTAACTAAACAAGATTTTGAAGGCATTGAGCTGAAATGGGGTAACACAAAGGCTTTTTCCACCTTGGCTCAGATGATAGCTGACCGAAAGGGTATTGGCGACATACTAGCCGAGGGAACCCATAGGGCAGCACTTATAATAAGTAAGCTGAAAGGTGTTGATGTTTCACTCTATGACGTTACCGAGAAAGGAGTAGCAATCGGCGCGCATGGCATTCGAAGCGAAGAAGACTATCCAGGATATGAATCATACGCCTGTTCAGTGCAGGCTGGAGACCACACGTCTGTGGCTAGATTTCCCTTGGACCACGGAAACAGCGAACTCAGATCTTTACTTTATGATACAGGAGTGTTCTGTTGGTTTAACTTCTTCGAAAAAGAAGCACAAGATTTGCTTTGGCCCTTCATAGAAGCTGTTACCGGTTGGAGAATTACGGAAAAACAATGGATTGAAACGGTTGGTCGAAGAATATTGCACATTCAAAGGGCTCTTCTTCTGTTAGGAGGACCTGATCTGCAATGGGTACCACTGAAAGACGACGATGTGCCATTGCGGTGGTATACACCTCTGGGAGCTGGTCCATACAAGGGTAAAGCAGTTGACCGTGAGAGGCTTAACAGAGACCGTAAGGAATACTACGAAGCCATAGGCTGGGACGAAAATGGAGTTCCACTATCTACTGAGCTTAGAAGGCTTGGACTGCAAGATGTTGACGTGAAACTTGATGAAATAAGAAAAAACCTTCCTAAATAGTAATAACCGTCTCAGAAATCTTCAGTTTAACGTGAAGTAATTAAAAAAGATGAAAGTAAATTTTTATTTCGTCGGAGGCCTGACCTTCAAAACTTCCTTATTCACAAGATTCGGAGGCACGCGTCCTTCTAAGATGGCGATCATGTTCTCTGCTGCCATCACTGACATTTTTGTTCTTGTAGCTATGCTTCCGCTTGCGATGTGAGGTGCTGCCGTGACGTTATCCAGTTTAAGCAAAGGATTATCGGGGTCAACTGGCTCTTTTTCCCACACATCTAATCCAGCAGCCCAGATCCATTTTTCTTTAAGTGCTTTGTAAAGGGCTTTTTCGTCAACAACCGGTCCTCTTGACGTGTTAATGAGACAGGCTGTTCTCTTCATCAACCTTAGTCTTTCTTCGTTCATTAGGTGATAGGTTTCAGGCATCAACGGCACGTGAATTGTCACAAAGTCAGACTCTTTAAGAAGATTTTCTAAAGACGTAAACTCGGCACCCAATTCTTTCTCTATCTGTTCATTACGGAAAACGTCATAATACAGAATTCTCATGTTGAAGCCTTTAGCTCGTCTCGCAACAGCTGAGCCAATTCTGCCGATGCCTATTATGCCAATTGTTTTGCCATAAACGTCCTGTCCAAGAAGCATCGTAAGCCCCCAAGGAACGTTCCACTGCCCAGACTTAACATACTTGTCAGCTTCTGCCACCCGTCGAGCTGTCGCCATAAGCAAGGCAAAAGCAAAGTCAGCTGTCGTTTCAGTTAAAACCCCAGGTGTATTTGTGACATAGATACCCTTTTTCGTTGCAGCTTCAACATCGATGTTATCAAAGCCAACAGCAACTTGGCAAATTCCGCGAAGCTGTGGGCCTGCAGCCTCAATAACTTCCTTATCAAACTTTTCTGTTAAAACGCATATGATGCCGTCGACTTCCTTTACCTTTTCGAGCAAAAGGCTTTTTGGAGGTGGCGTTTCTCCATGCCAAACCTCAATCTTGAATTTGGATTTAAGAATTTCCATTGCTTCTGGAAGTAGTTCTCTTGTCACGTAAATTTTCTTACGGCTTGTTAAGTTCAAAGATTTCACCAGTCATTTACAATTTTAATTCACCTATGATGTAGAAAGTTGGTTTTTAAGTTTTCGACTAAATCAATGGGTTTGAAACAAAAGGAAATAGATAAAAGCATAGAAAAAATAAGTGTTGAACATCAAGAATTTGCATGCTGAAAGATTTAGTAAACGATATTATACTCATGGAGGGACTCTTAAAATATGGACGAAAAAGTTGAAGCCAAAAAATTGCTGAGAGAATGGAAAAAAGAGTCTTACGTCTTTGGATTAGAAATCCTCGACGAAGTTGGAGAGATGGCGAAAACCTTTGGTGACAATGCACTTTTGGTGGGAAGCAGTTCGAAATGGGCGCAGAGCCATATGCAAAAAATTTCAGAGTCTCTAAAGAAAACAGGCATATCCTTTAACACTGTCTTAGGCGCAAGACCAAACTGTCCACGTGAAGACTTATATAGGATAACATTTCAGGTTGCCAGATTTAAACCGGACAGCATTGTGGCTTTTGGAGGAGGAAGCACAATTGATGCTGCCAAGGCTGCAAGCTTCTTGGCTGTTTTTGAGCCGTCGGAAATTTCTAAGGTACTAAATGTCGATTGGAGTGTCGCATGTTCGGTTGATCCCTTTTTCGGGACGGGAAATGTTACTAAAATGAAAACTGCCACAAACAAAGACATTATACCAGTCATTGCGGTTCAAGCTGCCTCAAGCTCTGCTGCGCACTTGACAAAATACTCTAACATAACTGATCCCGTGTTGGGTCAGAAGAAGTTAATTGTGGACGACGCAATTACACCTAAAAAGGCACTATTTGACTATGGTGTAACGGTTGGTTCACCAGAAAACTTGACTCTTGATGGAGCCATGGACGGAATCGCACATTGTTGGGAGGTTTTTATGGGCGCTACTGGCAAAGATTACTTTGAAAAATCAAAGACCGTGGCATCGCTTGGAATAAGGTTAATTGTAAAAAATCTTAGGGCTGCACTTAAAGACGACATTGAAGCAAGAGTTGCACTTGGACTTGGAACTGACTTAGGTGGCTATTCGATAATGATAGGTGGCACAAGCGGTCCTCATCTCGGAAGTTTCTCGCTTGTGGACGTTCTTTCTCATGGCAGAGCATGCGCAGTGCTTAACCCGTATTATACGGTGTTCTTTTCATCAAATATTCAAGAACAACTTAAGATCCTTGGCGCAATATTCCAAGAGGCAGGATTTATTGAAAAAAATCTTGATCTTGAAGGGTTCGAAGGTAGAAATCTAGGTGAAATCGTAGCAAAGGCGATGATTGATTTTAACAAGTCACTTGGCTTTCCAACAACCCTTAAAGAAGCAGGAGCAACAACATCGCATATCAAAAGGATGCTTGAAGCAGCAAAAGATCCTCAGCTCAAAATGAAATTGCAGAACATGCCGACGCCATTAGATGTAGACAAAGGAGACATAGACAAGTACATGAAAAGCATTCTTAAAGCCTCATACGATGGTGACCTCAAAAAAATAAAAAACAAATAACGTCCAATCAAACACATTTTTATGTCCAAAACCATGTTTCCAAAACCTCTAAAAAAACAAAAGATGTTGGGCCCGTAGCCTAGCTGGATATGGCGCAGAGAAAAATCGCGCAAGCCTTCGGAGCCAGCTTAGGTGGAGAAAGCCTGAGGGCGGGGGTTCAAATCCCTCCGGGCCCGCCATATTGCGTATTTGAGAATTGAAATTCCATTAACGTAACTAGTAATAGAGTATTAATTCGGATGGTGATGGCTTTCTGTCTGTTTTTTGGAATATTACAAAAAATTGATGAAAAAAATGTATACTAATATTATACATTACTTTTTTTATTATAAAGTTGCATTATATCTTTTTTCGTCGGGTATTTTCCGCAGCTTCTGTTTTTAGGTTCTGGGCATATTCCCCATTGGCTACCTCTGCATCCTACTGTTTCGAATATTTCAGGATAGATTTTGGTGACTTCTTCTTTTATTTTCGTTGCCATTAACCTGATTTCTGGAGCAGCGTTTTTGCATAATCTTAACCTCAAGAAATTAAGTAAAGAGCGGCAGTTGATTGTCCATATATACGTGCATTTTAAAGCTAATGGTAGAACGTAGCGGGCTGATTCTCTCGATACTTCCTTTTCTATTTGCTTGTATAATTCATGCGTTTTCTCCATGTGCTTCATTACATTCTCTCTCAAAGAACCCTTAATGTCGGGGGGAATATACACGGGCATCTCGTCTGCTTGACTTACGTATCTAGTTGATCTTGCGGTGTGAGAGGCAATTCTGTGTTCCAATAGTTCTCTAGTTAAGGCAATTGAGATGTCTTTTAGCTCAAAAGTGAAGTAGACATGTTCTAGTGTTGAACCATAATCATGTTCCACCATATATCTTACCAGTTTCCTGTCATCCATTTGGTTAAAAAAGGGTCCTGTTGTTCTAACTGCGTTTGCAATTGTTTCTATCCCGTTTTTTGTATAATTAATCAAGTTGACTTCCATGGCGGTTTTTCTCCATATGCTTATAGTCTAATTATTTTTTGCTTGCTCTATCTCTACTTCAAGTTATATATGTTTAAGATCTGATTAATTTTCATCAGAGCTGATAGAAATGGCTGATGTTAAAATAAGCATAATTGGGGCTGGAAGCGCGACGTTCTCTTTGTCGCTTATTAAGGATCTTTGCCTTACGCCCAATCTTTCCGGCAGCACAGTTAGCTTCATGGATATAAACAAAGAAAGGTTAGACGCAGTCTACACGCTATGTAAAAGATACGCTGAAGAAACCAAAACAAAATTAAAACTGGAAAAAACCACGGATAGAAAAAAATCGCTTGAGAACGCAAATTATGTTATTAACACAGCCCTAGTTGTTGGTTATAGTGGATACAAAGCTGGCTGGAACATAGGTTTCAAGCATGGGTATCGTTTTGGGGGAAGCTATCACATAATGCATGACGAAGGGTTCTGGATAAATTTTTATCAATTTAGGCTTTTCGAGTCAATCGTGAACGATATTCTGGAAATCTGCCCTGATGCTTGGTACCTTAAACTTGCAAACCCAGTGCTAGCAGCCACCACTTATCTGGGCAGAAAATACAAGAAGCTAAAGTTCATGGGACTATGCCACGGCTACCTCGGCGTCTTCCACCTAGCCTCAGTGCTTGGACTCAATGCGGAAAAAATCGAGTACAAAATTCCAGGCGTAAACCACTTTATCTGGTTGACAGACTTCAAACACGACGGCGAGGACGCCTTTCCCATTTTGAACGAGTGGATAGAGAAAAAGTCTAAGAAATACTTTAGGAAATGTGGGGCAAGCAGCGATGTTGGCCCTAAAGCCATAGATCTTTACAAGAGATTCGGTGCCTTTCCAATCGGTGACACTTGCACGCCAGGTGGCGGTTCGTGGCCTTGGTGGTACCACACAGACGATGAGACGGAGAAAAAATGGAAGGAAGACCCCAAGAGTTGGTGGAGTTGGGTGCTTAATCCCTCTAAAGAAGACACTGTTTCCAGACTGATTAAAACTGCATATGACCCTTCTGTTAAGGTTACAGGCGTTTTTCCACCTAAAAAATCACATGAAAGTATAATCAACATAATAGAGTCACTTGCATGCGACATACCAAGAGTCTTTCAAGTCAACATCATGAACACTGAAAACCTTGTTCCAGGTGTACCAGAAAACTTCGAGGTGGAAGTCCCAGCCGTCGTTGACGGCAATGGCGTAAAAGGCGAAAAAACTAGGGGACTGCCAAAGGCAGTTACTACCTATCTTCTTAGGGATAGGGTTGCTCCTGTTGAGATTGAACTAGAGGCGTACGAGAAAGGAAGCAAGGAACGACTTCTTGATCTTGTTTTGATGGATCCTTGGACAAAGTCAGAGGAACAAGCGAAAAGTCTTCTAGAGGAAGTTTTGTTTCTACCGCAACATGACGAGATGCGGAAACATTACATCTAGATAATATAAGATGTTAAGAAATTTTGTTAACACAAATGTAGATGCATATTCGTTGAATGGAAAAAAGGGCATTTCTGCTTTCTATCTCGTTGATATCATTGGAGAAGAGAAATCTAGCCATCGTTGAATTTTTGTGACTGGCAATGAATCATTTTGGTATATCATAAAATACCAAATCTTGCTAGGGGAAATCGCTGCTAAGACTATTAGCAGTCGCTAAGACTATTAGCAGTCATAGTGTTATTATTCTATGCCAAGAAAAATGGCAGTAATCTTCTCCAATTTAAGCAAATCTTGACATAAAGTAAGAAGAGAAAGAAGGCTTAAACGTTTTTTTCACATCTTCAATTGGTTCTCCTAAAATCCTAATTAGATTCAGGTCACAGACACCAAGCCCTTTTTTAGATGCCAGTTTTACGTGCTTGACATTGTTTACGTCCACGCCCATTACGGCGGCTCCTACGGTGTCAACCGCAACGGGGTCTAACCCTGCTATCACAAGGTTCATAGGCACCGGTCTCCCAGCTGTTTCATGCCCTTCTCCGCCAATTATGCCGTCAACCACAGCTAGCCTAGGCTTAACAATTGATGCTAAGTTGGCTATTTTTTCGTTAAGGTGAAAATGCATTTTACCCTTTGGCTGAACTACGCCCATCATGTTTTTCAGGCTTAAAGTTACGCCCGTTATTCTGTGCAGTTTAAGTTTTGGCACACTAATAACAGCGCTGTTAAGGGCTGTTTTTGATATTTTCACAGAACTTAGAACAGGATTTTCTTGGGCATCGACCGCTTCGTACTTGTCCTTATTTAGATCTAGCAACTTGATTTGCCATTGTCGTGCAACCTTGTCGACTCCAGCAACTTCATAGGCTTTCATTGTGTCTGCAAATCCGCTTCCTTCTCCCACTGCAATATTGTTGTACCCTTTTTCTTTAAAGTACTTCACGATTCCCTCTATGGCTCTTGCATCTGTCGTGTTGCCCATAGATGGGTGGCTTGCGTTAATGTAATTAGGCTTTATCAGAAGCTTTTCTTCAACTTTGAAGGCTTTTTCAGCGCCAACAAGGGCCAATGCTTTAATGACCATTTCAATTGGTTCGTCGCCTCTAATTATAGCCACTTTAGAAGGGTTCGCAGTCAAAAAGAGACACCATGATAAAATAATTGGACTCGAATATAAAACATGAAAGTCTCAAAATATGTTCTCAATTAAGTCTGGTCATTTTTGTCTGATGTCTTTTGCAAGTTCCTGGATGTTTTTTATCGTACTCTGAAATTCATAGCAAGCGTCCGCAGCTGTCAATTTTCTAGTCTTATGTTTGACGATGCCCGCTGCAACCAACATTGAGCCAACAATGTCGCTGATGGTTGGATCTGGAAAAGCAATTAGGGCTAAACCTGCTCTTACTAGCCACGAATCCTTAAGACTTGATTCTCCTGATTTACCAATTAAAGGTTTCAGAGTTCTTGTTTCCTTTGCGTATTGTTCAAGGATTTTGCTGAAATCTTGACGTATTTTGCTGTGTTCTTGAAGAGAAGACAAAGTCTTTCTCATTTCCTTAAGCTTCTGGTCGGTTGTCTCCATGATATTAGCCCCTTATCTTTTTTGAAAAGAGAGAATTGGAAGCTATTTATTTTTTCATAATACGTGCAAATACATATTGTTCAATTAATTTAAACTCAAGCAAAGAGTGGGGTTCTTAACTCTCATTTTGAGGGGAAACCAACTATATGGTGGTAAGTAGAATCCTTATAAGCAACGGTATAACTGAAAATTATGAGTAATGAGAAGTTGTCAGAGTCTATACTTCAAATGATACAACAGTTTTTCTTTATTCCGTTCTTCTTCATTTTAATTTTCGGCGTCTTATGGTTTGTAGCTGGCATTCTGATTTGCATATGGGTTTACCATGATGCCAAATCGAGAGGAATGGATGGCGCTCTATGGGTCTTAATTGTTCTAATCGCTAACGTGTTAGGTCTCATTATATATTTGTTGATCAGAGAAGAAAAAAGACCGTACTACAGAGTTTCGCCTTATTACGAAAAACAAGCTAGATTTTGCTCTAATTGCGGCTCAGAACTGGCACAAAACGCCAAGTTCTGCACAAAATGTGGAAAAGCTGTTCCATAAAATGATGCACGGGAATACCTAAAAATAATAGTCTATTTCACAACATCGCTGATGGCCTATTAAAATAAACTTTTAAGTTAAAAAGATTATTTTTGCGTGTTTAATATGTCAAGTTCAACGTCCAACGAGTCTGCTTCCAAAAAAGGAGTATTAGCTGGCGCCACATTAACCGTTATTGAGGTTACAGGAGGTTTTATTTCTGGAAGCCTCAGTCTTTTATCGAGCTCATTTAACACTTTAATGGATTTTCTCGCCTCAATCATCATGTTCTTTGCTGTTCGAGAAAGCAGCAAGCCTCCAGATGAAGTCCACATGTATGGTCACGAAAAAGTCGAGTCTATTGCTGCAATCTCCGAAATTCTACTTCTTTTTTTAACATGTTCCTGGGTAGTCTATAATGCCTTTCTTAGAATCATGACGAACCAACATACAATCGAGTTTTTTTGGGTGGCGTTTTTCACGAATTTTGTATCAATAGCAATTGACTTGTTTGCTTATGCAAAGCTTAAGTCGTCAACTAAAAAACAAAAGAGTGAGGCGGTTGAGGCTGGAGCTCTGCATTTTCTTAACGACCTTTTAATAGCCATTATTGTCATAATTGGTTTAGTTTTCTATAATTTTGGAGTTTGGATTGCAGACTCCATAGCCGCACTTTGTATCGTAGTGTACATCTTGTTTTCAGGAATTAGAATGTTGCGAATATCGTATGCGACTCTTATAGATGCTGCTCCGCCTGGAATATCGGAAAAAGTGAGAAACAAAATTCTCACAGTTGACGGAGTCAAAGATTGTCATTATCTGAGAATTAGGAGAGCAGGTCAAAAAAATTTTGTCGACGCGCATGTTACCTTGTCTGGTGGTATGACGCTTTATCAGGCGCACTCAATAACGTCAACTATAGAAGAACGAATATTAAAGATTCTTCCTAACTCTGACATTTTGATTCACACCGAACCCTATTCTGGAAAAGACATCGTAACGACAATAAGGGCAGTTGCCTCTGATGTTTCTGAAATAAGAGACATTCACGGAATATCGGTGAGAACTATTGACGGAAAACTGTTCATTTCCTATCACATTGAACTTGATCCAAAAATTACGATCGCTTCAGCCCACGAAATCGCGGATAGGCTAGAGCAGCTTCTTAAGGGAAAATTGCCAAACGTATCAACAATTGTTAGCCACCTTGAGCCGTCTTCTGAAATTTCTGGAATAGAATACAGCCACAAATCAACAGCTTTTCTGGAAAATGAAATTCAAAAAATCTCATTAAGTATGCCAGAGATACACTCGTTGCATGAACTTGAAATTTTAGTACGTGACGGAAAGTTCAATGTAACCGTACATTGCGAGATAGATAGATCAATAACCTTAACAAGGGCTCATGAAATAGCGACAAAGATAGAAGAAAAGATTAGGTCAATTGATTACCGAGTAAACCAGGTAAGCGTTCACTGTGAACCTCAAACAAGAAACTAATAGGAAACCCACTAAAAGTCAGTCTTTTTCCCAAAAAATACAGCATATAATCACATTGCCTAAAAAACTAAAGCATATAGTAACTTGTATGGTTAATATTGGTTTTGGAGTGCACATGACCACGTTGTTGACCACATTTTTGCACAATTCTAAACTCTTGTGATCATATATAATATGAAGTAAACCAAAAAGGAGGTATCAGAAGTGTGGAAAATCAGAATGTGTAAAGAGACAAGAGAATACATAATAACGATTATTACTTACATTGGAAGCGTCATAGTAGGCTACGTTGTTTTCTTTTTATTAACACTACTCTAAAACAAACATGCTACTAGTAAAGCCACTAACCATAATTTTCATCTTGAGGCATGCCTATAAGAGAAGATTTATTATTGAAACGCAACAATTGTACTCGAAAAACATTGACCCAGCAAACATTAAAAGGAACGGTCTTTGACATACAGCGATTTTCTGTTCATGACGGCCCAGGTATACGTACAACAATTTTTCTTAAAGGCTGCACTCTTCGCTGTTTCTGGTGTCAAAACCCAGAAGGCATCCATCTTAAACCTGAAGTCATGTTCTATCCTGATCGATGCATCTCCTGCGGAAACTGCCTTCTATCTTGCCCAAACAAGGCTCACGTTGTAAAGGACGGTGCCCACATCTTTCTTAGAGAGAAGTGTAATGCGTGTGGGAAATGTACACAAACTTGTTATGCGGGCACACTTGTTCTCGTCGGACGGGAAATGACAGTCGACGAGGTCATGAACGAGGTCTTAAGAGACAAAGTTTTTTATGAAACCTCCGGTGGTGGAGTAACACTTTCAGGAGGCGACCCGATTGTGCAACATGGTTTTTCTTGGGCTCTGCTAAAAAAGTGCAAAAAGGTCGGTTTACACACCGCAATCGAGACTGCTGCTAATTGTCCGTGGAACATCTTAGCACGGCTGCTTCCTATGCTTGACCTAGTTATGATGGATATTAAGCACATTGACTCTGAGAAACATAGAAATGCAACGGGAGTTTCGAATAAGGTAATTCTGGACAACGCCAAGAGATTGTCGAAGACCAGAAAACCACTCATTATACGTGTACCCATTATTCCTGGCTTTAACGACACAAAAAGCGAGGTTGAGGCCATCGCAGAGTTCGTAAAAGAATTTTCTAATCTTGAATACTTGGAATTATTGCCTTTTCATCGGTTAGGAGAAGGCAAATACAAAGCTCTTGGGCTTGAGTACTCTGCAAGTAACTTGGCAGTTCCGACAAAAGAGAAAATGAGAGAACTGTCGGAGGCAGCGAAAAAGCTGGGAATAAAAGTTCGCGAGAACTAGGCCCTAAACTTTTAATCGAAACTGAATTAAGACACTTCTTTCTCTTTTATGCTATTCATAGAGAAGCAAAAAACCTTCCGTTGGACGTGATAAAGGTTGGCTAAAGAATTTTTAGAGCTAACTTACGAGCAAAGGCTAGAGGCTTTATGCAAAACCAAGATGCAGCAAACTAGGGAAAAGCAGGAAGTCCTCCTCGTAATGGATCAAGATGACCATGGTAGAATTTTGCCACCTCCCGAGTTAAGGGAGATTACTGAATATATGGGACCCTCTGGCGAGATGGTGAGAGACGTAAAAATGAATAACTTTAAGCCGAAAAGCAATCACCCAAGCGGAGGATTTTTCGGCGCGAAGGCTTGTGGCGAAAACTTCAATCTTTTTCTCAAAGCTCATCCAGTTTACATTAATCCCATGAGTTCACTGGCAGGAGGATACATGGCCTATTTTATGGGTTACAGAAACCCGAGCTGGCCTCCTGAGCTTGCCTCAAACTTGGAAGATGAGCAGAGAAAATATGGCGTATATCCTGGAATTGGGGCTACTCAACATTTCTGTCAGGACATGACAATCGGCTTTAGGCTCGGCTGGGGAGGGTTGCTTAGAAAGATACGTCGTTATAGAAAACTTAATCCTGAAAGGTCTGACTTTTACGATGGTTTAGAGCAAGTTGTACTCGGCGTTCAAGACTGGATTCGCCGCCACGTTGAAGTCGCCCGTGAGATGGCTAAAAAAGAAAAGAACCCAACCTTACGTCGCAACTTGGAGGAGATTGCTGAAATTAACGAGTGGCTTATCTCTAAGCCTCCTAGAACCTTCCGTGAGGCTTGCCAGTGGACAGTTTGGTATCAGATGATTGCCCGTATGTATAATGGAAGCGGGTCAATGGGCCAAATTGACGTGTGGCTTAAGCCCTATTATGAACGTGAATCAGCAGCTGGCACATTGACCGACGAGGAGGCAATCTTTCACCTTGCATGTTTGCTGCTTAACGATACGCAGTATTATCAGCTTGGAGGACCTGACGGTGAAGGCAAAGACACAACTAATAAGGTGTCGTTCCTTGTTTTGGAAGCTGTTCACAGACTGAAGGTCCCCGCCAACATCGGCATCCGAGTTTTCGACGGTCTTAACCCTGAACTTCTACGTAGAGGAGTCGAAATCATGTTTGAAGACAAAACCGGCTTTCCCAAATTTCTCGGCGACAAGGGGCTGGTTGAAGGCTTCGTAAAAAACGGTTACTCCGTGAAGCTTGCCCGTCAGCGGGTCTACTCGGGTTGCCACTGGTTTGCAATTCCAGGTCGAGAGTACACGTTGAACGACTGTGTCAAAATCAACTTTGCGAAGGTTTTTGAGGTTGCATTTTGGGACATGATGAACGATTCTGAGATTAAGCCAAGCGTAGATGAGTTGTGGAGCCGTTTTGAGAAACAACTGCATCGAGCCGTGGAAGTCACTAAGGAAGGACTTGACTTTCACATGAAAAACATGCACAAGGTTTTCCCAGAACTTGTTCTAGACCTATTATGTTACGGAACAATTGAAAAAGGCCTAGACGCATCCAACGGCGGCGTAGAATATTACAACCTATGCATAGACGGCTCTGGCCTCGCCACGGTCGCTGACTCATTTGCTGCTGTAGAGCAACGTGTCGAAAAAGAGGGCCTGTTAACGTGGCAGCAGTTAGCTGAACACTTGAAAAACGACTTCAAAGACGCAGAAAACGTTCGGCTAATGCTGTCCAGTGTTCCACGGTACGGTCGTGGTGGCACAAGGGCAGACCAATGGGCGATCCGCATCGTTCAAGCTTTCACCAAGTTCGTAAAAGAGAAACCTACGCCAGCAGGATTCAACGTAATTCCTGGTCTTTTCTCGTGGGCATCAATGATCTCGATGGGTCAAACGGTTGGGGCAACGCCTAACGGTCGGCATGCACACGCTCCGATTTCTCACGGTGCTAGTCCAGACCCTGGTTTTCTTAGAGGCGGAAGTGCGCCCACCGCGATGGCTGTGGCTGTTGCATCCGTACAATGTGGATACGGCAATACTGCGCCTTTGCAGCTCGATATGGATCCTGGATTAGCTCGAGGCGAGGAAGGGTTGGCGAAGGTTGAGGCCTTGATAAAAGGGCACTTTGAACTGGGCGGAACCATGATTAACATGAATGTTATTGACAAGAAGCAGATTCTTGAGGCCCATCAAGACCCTTCGAAGTACCCAAACCTCATCGTGCGCGTAACAGGATTCAGCGCGTACTTCGCAAGCCTATCGAAAAACCTAAGGCAACTAGTTGTGGACAGAATACTATCAGAGGAAACCTAGATCTCGTTAGCTAGAAAACCTTATTATCCTTTCTTACAGACTTTGGTCCCTACGCCTCGCTATATTTTTTTGAAACATTTGAACAAGAAACTAATTGGGAAAGTTTTATTTTTTGGCTTTCTAGTTTTTGGGTTTAAACACCGTATTGTCAAATTTTTTAGATAAAAACTCTAATTTATGGTGTGTGATATTTTTGGTTGGCGGTTGGGTTTTGAGGGTTAGGTGGAAAAGCGGACTCATCATTGAGAGCGAAGGTATACAGGTTATGTTTGACCCTCAAAATAACTGTCTTAGCCACTGTTTGGTTTTTGTGAGTCACGGTCACTTTGACCATTCAACCGCATTCAGAATAAATGGGTTGCAGAAGTATTCCACTCAGCCAACCTGCGACCTTATTGCTAGTTACGGGATACAACCAGAAAACTGGCGGCCTCTTGATGTTGGTTCAAAAGTCACCTTTGAAGACGTCGAGGTTGTTTCCCACAATTCTGGTCACGTTTTAGGCTCCTGCGAGTTCGAGGTTAGAACGCCTGAAGGAAACATTCTCTTCACAGGAGATTTTAACACCGAATACACCAAGACTATGAAACCCGCAGAGCCTGTGCAGTGCGATGTGCTTGTTCTGGAAGCAACATTCGGTTCTCCGAGCTTTACCTTTCCGTCCGAAGACGAGGTAGGGAAGGAAATGATTGTTTGGGCAAAGAAGATTTTAAAGACAGGTAAAATCCCAACGTTTCAAACTGACCCGTTAGGTAACGCGCAGGAAATAATCAGCATCTTCAACGAGGCAGGCATTCCAGTTGTTACACACTGGAAAGTTTCAAGAATCAACCAAATTTATGAGACTCACGGTTACAAGCTTGAGTACGTGGATGCGAAATCCGAGGAAGCTCAAGAGGTCATCGAGTCAGGCAACACTGTATACATCACACCCAAGCAGCTGGACCTTCAAGACCATCCCGAATTTGTTCCCGCACTGGTTTCAGGATGGGCGATGTGGGCGAAGAAAACCGCTTTTCCACTAAGCGACCACGCTGATTTCCCAAGGCTAATCAGATTCGTTGAGGAATGCCGACCAAAAACTGTGCTAACCTGTCATGGAAACAGGTTTGATGACACCCTTTCACATTTTATTGAGCAAAAACTCGGAATCAGGTCTTATCCAGTTGACCTTATACCCACAAGCCTTAAGTCAGAAAAACGTAAAAACCAAATTCAAGGAGCTCTTAAATGAAGCCGGCCATAGTACCTAAACTAAGGTGAGTGAAAATGATAAAGCCGGTATCATTCACTAACCACGGGCAGCAGCTGGTTGGCATCTTGCACGTGCCCGACAATCTTTTCCCAGATCAGAAAGCTCCAGCTATCGCAATGTTCCACGGGTTTACAGGACACAAGTCTGAGGCCCACAGGTTTTTTGTCCAAATTGCGAGAGCCCTATGCAAGGCTGGCTTTGTTGTTCTACGTTTCGATTTTAGAGGCTCTGGGGACAGCGACGGCGACTTTGAGGACATGACTGTTCCCGGAGAGGTAAGCGACGCTGAACAGGCGCTTACGTTTTTGTCCAGCCTTCCAGAAGTCGATGACAAGTTGATTGGCGTGATTGGATTGAGCATGGGTGGAAGGGTCGCTTCGATTCTTGCCTCTAAGGATAACCGCGTAAAATACGTTGTATTGTATTCCGCAGCGTTGGCTCCATTAAAACAGATGTTCGAAGGCATGGTCAGAAGTGAAAAACTTGAGCTGCTTAAGAGAGGCGAAAGTGTTTCGCTCAATAATGGTTGGTATCTCAAGAAGCCTTTCTTTGACACATTGGATGAAACGGTCCCCTACGACGTCATGGACAAGATTAAGGCACCCGTTCTAATTGTGCATGGTGATTCTGACCAAACAGTTCCTTTGAAGGTTGCATTGCGAGGCTATGAAATAATTAAAGGCCTAAATGATAAAAACAAACTTCACATAGTTAAAGGCGGAGACCACGTTTTCACATTAAAAGAGCACACAGCCGAAGTTATTAAAGAAACTGTGGACTGGCTGAAGTCTCTTGACTTGAAGGCTATTAAGCAAAAAGAAGAAGAATTTACGCCGTCAATAGACTATTCCAGACCATGGTTCCACGGCTCTCCTCTAAGATTGGGCCTCCTCAAAAAAGGATCTACTATTACCCAGGACGAGGAATTGGCAAGAGTGTTTTCCCACGCACCAACGATTGTCAGCGTTTCAGATGAAGGAACAATTAAACATGACGGAAAAAGGTCAGGATTTCTGTATAGAATAGCTGAGGACGTGTTTCCAGAGGATGTTCAGCTTCATCCTCACTCATCATTGGCGCACGGAAAGGAGTGGATAACGACAAGAGACCTAAGAGTAGCTCAGATAGGCGTAACCTTCATTCATCCGAAAGAAATACTCACAAGTGAAGAAATATCGCGACTTAAAAAAGGTAGGAGCACAACAAAAAGTTAATAAGTAATCTTTTTAGACCTTTGGGTCGTCTGCACGATAAATTTATGTAGTAAAGTTTGCCTTAACAATAGGCAATACATGGCAATTTAAGAAAAAGCGGATGATCCACATTGAAAAAAGTTTCAGATATATTAATGCAAACAAAACCAGATGAACTGGAAAACTTTCCTCTGAGCCTAGATCATGCAGATCATATTACCAGATTAACCTTGAAAGGGTATTGTAAACTTGCAGCAGATCACATCCTTCATCCTGAAATGAGGGGACACTTAGAAGAGACATTAGGCAACGCAATTCGTAAACTTAACCTCGTATTCAATGAGGCTATTCTCAACAAGAGGTACGAGGAAAAAATTGTTCAATGCGCAAGAATTTACGACACCTTGTTAAACATGGCTCTAAACCTTATTGGGTTTGAAAGAAAGATTATAGGGTTTTCCGAAAGCGAGGTAAAAAATTCTCTTACTTTATTGACAACGGCCTTAAAGGATTTGGAGGCACTTGAAAGAGGCAAAGCCCGCAATGATGATCAAAATGAGGCGTCAATTGCCAAGGCAGTGGTAGAAAGAACCTTAACAGAAATGAAAACCGTAATGAAGGTTGTATACAGGCATCCAGGAGCCATGGTTGCACACATTGCAGAAAAAATTGAAAAAAATCTTAACAAAGAGGATATTCTTGGGTCCTTTTTAAGGTTGTCTGAGCAAGAGATTCAAAGCAACATATATCATAAACTTAGCATGATGGGAGCATGTAAGTTTGGAAACGACTATGCTTTGGGACTTAGATTCTTACGTCACGTGGGCTTTGTTCAAGTAACAACTAATCCATCTTTAGCTGCAGTAGCCTATGAGGATGACCCCTCAATGTGGGAAGGCTATAACGGCGAAGATCTATGTCCCGATTTTAAAGTCATAATCAAGCAACATCCAGAACTCTTAAAGGATCCTGAGAAATTCGGAGACGAAATAACTGCTTACGCAACCGAAGTCAGCATCTGGCGGAATCTAACAGTCTTTCGACCTATCGCCGTCGCCTCGAACATGGTTCACGGAATGATAAGCCTTCAGCTTAATCCGTTTATTGCTGACAACTACGAAGAAAGCGTGAACTACGCCCTAAAATTTTACTTGGACGCTCAAGAGTTTCTTAGACTTTATGACGCTTGGCTGTTGTGGGGATACTCAGAAAATGTGGAGAGGGGAAGACCAAACATAGTTTTTAAAGTTGCAGGAAGCTCCCCAGCTTCAATTGATATCACAAGAAAACTTGAAAGTCTAGGGATTGGAACAAACAATACGGTTACTTTTACTGTTTCACAGATGGTTGAATTAATACTTGCAAAGATAGAGGGAAGAGCCGAGGCAGTTAAGAAGGGCATTCCTTTAACAACCGTGTACGAGACAAACATGGGTGGAAGACTTGATGACCATGTAAGAGAGGTTCAGGCTGAGGCGCTTGTGAAGAAAGCGATAGAAGAAGCATCTGACAAAGATTTCGCGCTGAAAAACTTTGCTGAGGAGCTTGGAGCATGGGAAGAAGTTTCTCAGAAAAAAACTCTGGCTGAAAAAATAACAGTTGTTAGCAGCCGAAAGTATCTTCGTCCATTAAATAAGGAGCAGATGGTTCGGTTCCTTGCAAAACATGGTGTGCCATGCAACTCAGAAGAGAGAGTTAAAGCCTATCTGGAAACGCTGGAGAACGATATCGGATACTGCGGTATACTTGTAACTAAAAGAGTGTACGAAATTTTCTTTAGTCCTCAAAACAAGCCAAGATGGATATCATATTTGCAAACTAAGTATGACTTAACTGAAGAGCAGGCTAAGAAAGTGCTTTTCGGAATCGACATTCTTCCGGCTTCCAAGAGACATATAAAAGAAACGCTTCTTACCTTAGCAGGAACAAACGTGACGCACACTGAATTTCCTAACCACCAAACAGCAGTTTTGTCAGCATGTTCAGAGCCAAGCTTCAAAATTGAAAACTGCCTTGAATCTATCTTTAAGCCTCTTGATTCCGCAATTCTTCAAAGATTAATTGGGGACACCAACGATTTAAAGAACGAAGTAACAAAATTCTATGAAATAACAGAGGCCCAATCTGAAATTCTAAAAAAAGCCAAAATACCCGATGTTGAACAGTATGGTTCCAAGGGAATCTTACCTTCGCAATGGCCAAAATTTGGGGCGGTCGTAAAGACAATGGACGAGTTTTCAAGCAGCTACGAAACATTTAAGGCAAAATGCATATCATTTGTGAAAAAGGTATCTAAAGAAAGGTAATCACTTTTTCGAATTTTGGTTTTTCACGAGACCCGTTCTCAAAATTTTTATTGCCCGCTTAACAGCAGACTCAAAGTCCCCTGTTCCGTTTATTCCTGCCGCTGTTGAGTGTCCTCCTCCCATTCCGTGAAGAAACTCGCCTAAAGGTTTAGCTAAATCTTTTCCCACGTGAAATCCTGTTTGCGCATAAAATTCCTGGTCTGACCTGATGCTTATTTGCAGCTGATCGTCTTTTTGTCCTCCGACAACAGCTAGATGCGCGCCCATTTCGACTATTGCCCTTGCAGCTGAAGCTTGGAAAGACCTTACGTGAGAAAATGCGATTAACCAGTTGTTGATTCTTAAAAGCTTCATTCTCCTACTGGCTTTAAGGCGAGCTATGCGTTCAGAAAGGTCAATCGGAAGAGACAAACGCGACAAAGATTCCTGAGCGTTCACTCCGACGTTTACCAGATCAGCTATGATTTTGAAGGTGGTTGAGTTTGCCAAAATAAAGTGTTTCGTATCAAAAGCTATTCCAAGAAAAAGCGCTTCAGCCTCTTCTTTTGAGAATTTTATGCCAAGCTCTCCATAAAAGCCATACACAATCTCGCATGTGGATGATGATTTTTCATCTGAAATACAAAGAGAAACAATCTTTTCAGTTTCTGGGTGACTTGCGTGGTGATCAATCAAAATAAGATAGGCGGAAGAGCCTTTCACCTTTTCGCTCCATTTTCCAAGCTGTTGGATTGTGTTCGTGTCAAGCATGATTATGATGTCTGCATCTTCAAAAAGGGGCTCTTCTGTCATTATCTCGATGGGAAGATATTTGCTCAAGACTTTTGAAAGTTTACTTATTCCCTCGGGACAGGCGATGTCAACCTTTGTGTTTTGGTTTAGCCTTTTTATTAGCCTCGAAAAGGCGAAGGCTGAACAGATAGCATCTGGATCTGCGTTTTGATGGCACAACAAAAGAACGTACTTTGGGTTAACCCTTTCAAAAACAGATCTTAGGTCTTTGGCTGACATCTAACTTCCTTCACGTATTCATCAATCGCCCGGAAGGCTGATTTGACTGCTTCGCCCGCCAATTTTTTGGCGTCTTCTTTGGTGTACATATCTGAGAGAGACAGTTCGACCTCTATTTGAACTACCAGCTCTTGCGTGTCTTCAAGGTTCACTGAGACTACTAGGTCCGTTATCTCGTTTTTCGAAATTTTTGAGGTCACATATTTTCTTGCAGCTTCATCAGCTAATATGCATAATTCCTCAATTTGATCATCGGATAACGATAACTTGTTTGTTTCCTCCAATAATTCCACCATCAACCTGAAGAAAGCGGCCGAAGATCTTTTTGCAGTTTCTCGTTAAGTTCCTTAATCTGTGCTCGAAGCCGCTCTTCTTGTTTTCCAAGAACCGAAACCCTCATGTTCGACAGTTCCTTCTTTTCCTTGAGTTCATCGGCGACCTTTTGTTTTTCAGTTTTTATAAGGAGCGAACCAACTGATTTGTAAATCACGCCGTCGTCAGCAGTTTTCTCAAGTTCGCTTAGGGCCTGGTCAACCTCGAGAAGCTCAAGTTCAACTTGTTGTTTTTGTGTCAAAACGTTCTGAAGGGTCTGCTGTAGTTGTTGCAGCCTTAGAAGCCTTTCCTGAACAGCAGGTGGAAGAGTTGTGCCTTCGCTCATTACAATTCAACACCGTCATGAATTTAATATACGTAACACAATTACTACGTATGGTTTAATTAAAATGTTTCTTAGATCTTTAGGCTAGAGGGATGATAAAACAGCACTGAAGAAAACGCTAGTATAGAATAAAGCTAGTGTAGAATAAAATTTGGTTCTATATTATCTTATTTATTCGCTTTATAAGTGACTCTGCCTCTTGCATTAAGGGCCAAACGATTGTCTTAGGTTTTAAGAAGGCTATGAAGAGAATTTTTCCGTATACCTTGAGAAGGAAAAGAAGGAATCTTGTGAGGATTGGGTATTGATCTAAGAGGAGTTAATAGCCTAAGGTTCAATTCTAGAGAGCCGCTTAAGCACAGGGTTGGAAAGCTTCTTGTATGCCACAGTCTGTTCAAGGCTGGACATAGGTTCAAGACTGAGCAGTTGATAAATGGAAAGCAGTGTGACATCATTGATTTAGACACTTTCGTAATATACGAAATAGAATCTCAGGGAAGACCTGGTATTATGAAGAAGAAGATTGACGATTTCACGCATCCGTATGTTGAAGATTTGGTTATCGTTGATTTGGGAAAGGTTCAGTCTGACTGGTGCGAATTTTATAGGCTTTCAGACTATCTGAGGAGAAAATACAATCTACCATAGATGCAACCAGGCAATAGTTTCTTAAAGTTTAACCGTTTATCTTTTTATTTAGTGGTTGAATGAGTAAGCTGGCACCAAACCCGTTGAACTCTCTTGCGAGCACGTTCTTCTCACGAGATTTCTCCACAGAACTGGAAGAAATGTAAGACGTTGACTTATTCGATCCTTTGAAGTACAAGCTTGATTCTATATTGAGAAAAAGACAAGAGTTTGAATTAGGTGGTTTGGTTTGGAGAAGAATTCCTAAAGAGAGATTTATGGAGATTGGCAAGATTATTTCTGAAACGGATGATGCGAAATTAAAAACGGGGAAGTTATTGAGCGTGTTGCCTTCAAAGCTATAGGCGTGCCTTACATAGAAGGCCAGGAAAAAAGGAAGAATTCTTTGAAAATAATCCTGACAAACATTTGAAGTTTGCGGATGCATATGTAGATGCAGAGTATGTTTACAGCCAAATGCTTGGTGGACTGCCTGATATAGAAATGCCTAAACAAGAAGTTAAATTAAGTGAAACAGACGATGAGAAAAAGGAAAGCTGGTTCAAGAGACACAAGAAGGCTGTTACTGCTGGTCTGATTGGGCTCATGGGTGCTGGAATTGCTGGTGCTTACATAACTCAAGTTTACATTCCTCAACATAAAAGGGATCAAAGGATGGCTCAACTGAAAGGGGCTGGTTTGACAGAAGAGCAGGCTCAGAGTTTTCATAAACTCTATGGATTTATAATTTCGTATTATGTCTTGAGTCCGAATATAGTAACGAAATTCTAATTACTTTAGGGCAGAATTTCACGGCGAGAGTATAAGGAAACTTTAAAAATGTCTTTGTAAGATTCAATCGGAAGCGAGAGAGATGTCTATTGCAGCATCTATCACACAACGGCATAGTTGTCCCAAAATATGAGTGGAAGAAGCTCAGCATAAAGATAAGAGGCAAAGAAGTTCAGCTTACGCCGCACCAGGAAGAGATGGCTGTTGCTTGGGTCAAGAAACTCGGAACCGAGTATGTTAACGATAAGGTTTTTGTAAACAATTTTTTCAGCGATTTTTGCGAAGCCTTAGGGTTAAACGAAAAACTTGAACCAACAGATTTTGACTTTTCAGCCATCATTAACTATTTGGAAAAAGAAAAGGCTGCAAAGCTTAGTCTCTCAAAAGATGAG